>JBJENX010000001.1:0-5789 GCA_051880415.1 Lachnospiraceae bacterium
TATAAGTCCCGCAGGATTTTAAGTCCTGTGCGTCTGCCAGTTCCGCCACGCCGGCTAAATGGATGGAGGTGGATTCGAACCACCGAAGCAAGTTGCAGCAGATTTACAGTCTGTCCCCTTTGGCCACTCGGGAATCCATCCATATATATAATTTTAAACAGATACTTCTGTTTCACACAGTTAGATATTATAGCTTGCATATTAAAAAAAAGCAAGCCATAATATTTATTTTTTATTCTGCAGTTAAAACAATAGAAGCTATGCGGGGTACATTAACATACAACTGATTATTCTCTACCTGGTAGGTTTTACCGTCCATAAAATACCCCTCTTCCGTTGTCAGCATAAGCTGGCGAAGTGTTGCTCCATTCCGTAAACCAATACGGTCCACATCTAACCGAAGCTCCACCTCCTCATAATTATTATTTAATATAACAATCATTCTTTCTTTGCGATTAAATCTTGCATATGCAAACACCTTATGTCCACCATGCATAAACATGAGAGAACCTCTTTTTAGAACCTCATGTTCCTTATGAATTTTTATAATATCTCTGTGAAATAATATTAAATCCCTGTCTTCTTTTCCCCATGGATAGGTCCGTCGATTATCCGGATCCGTCCAGCCACACAAACCGGCTTCATCACCATAATATATTGTTGGTGCTCCGGGCCAGGTCATCTGAAAAACAACTGCCTCACGAAATACTCCTGTACTTACATTCTCATTCGCAGCCTCCGGTCCTAAGGTATGGGTTCTTCCAACCCTACGATTGGTTCGTGTAAGAAACCTTGAATGATCATGGTTTGACAACTCATTCATGGCAACCTCCAATGACTGCTGATGAAAACGGCTCATATGATGTCGCAAAGAACCAATTAACGCATCCGGATTTCCCAGTAAATCCCCTCTAAACTCATCAGAGTGTTTTTCCACACCTGTTAAAAACCAGGTGATTGGCTCCATAAATGCATCATAATTCATAACTGTATCCCACTGGTCTCCCTGTAACCAGTTATATGGATCCCCATAATGCTCTGCTAATATTATGGCATTTGGGTTTGCCTCTTTCACTGCTTTACGAAAATCTCTCCAAAATTTGTGATTAAATTCCTCTGAATGACCCAAATCAGCTGCCACATCAAGACGCCATCCATCCACATTATATGGTGGAGAAACCCATTTTTTTCCAATTCGCAGAATATAGTTATACAGTTCTTCTGAATCTTCGTAATTAAGCTTTGGTAATGTATCATGTCCCCACCATCCGTCATAGCTGGTATTATTAGGCCATGCATTTTCATCATAAAACTTGAAAAAACTGTTATAGGGACTATCCTTTGAAGGATACGCACCCGGTTCATATCCCTCCTGTCCCTCATATATCAGTTCTCTGTCAAGCCATTTATTAAAGGAACCACAATGATTAAATACTCCATCTAAAATTACCTTCATACCGCGTTTATGAATCTCTTCTACCAAACGGCAAAACAGCTCATTACTTGCTTCCAAATTCTCTTTGTTGGTAACACGACTAATATATCTGGATGAATTTTTATTAACTCTGTCTCCGTTTTCCAGACAGTTACCTTCATCCACCACTATTTTCCCAAAATGAGGATCGATATAATCATAATCCTGAATATCATATTTATGATTAGACGGTGAAACAAACAATGGATTAAAGTATATGACATCTACTCCCAAATCCTGCAGATAATCAAGCTTATTCATAACTCCCTGCAAATCTCCGCCATAAAAACAACGTACATCCATAGCGTCCGGATACTTATCCCAATCCGTAATTCTTCTGGACGCGTCCCCTATATAAAAATATTCATTATCTAAAACATCATTGGTAATATCTCCATTACAGAAACGGTCAACAAAAATCTGATAAAAAACAGCTCCCTTTGCCCAATCCGGTGTTGTAAAGCCGGGCATAATACTGAAATTATAAGTAGCATTTACCTCTGTCTGAACACCAATTTTATTATAATAACATTTGGCATTTCCTGACTGTATCTCAAAATAATATTCTACCTTCTCTTTTGAGGTTGGAGGCAGCTTAGCCTCATAGTAATCAAACATCCCATCCCGTTCGCAAATATACATAGGAATTCGCTCACCATCACAGATGCACATTACTGTATCTACGTTACCCGTAGCCGTCCGAAACTTAATTGTAACTTCATCCCCCACCATTGGTTCTGCAGGAATCCTGTAATCCCCTGTCCCATCGCAAAACAGTGCATCCGAACGAATAGCAGGTTTATTTTGAAACACATAATTGTGAATTTTTTGTGCCGTTGTAAAACTGTTAAATGAATAACCCATAATATCCTCCATGTTTTAGCCACATCTTTATACATTTTACATTATCACAACAAATATGGCAAATATTTCCGCAAAATTCCCATACATTATTAATCAGGCTATTTCATATTTTATTATCAAAATATTTTCTTATTCTTTACTCCATAAATAACAGTAGCTTTGTGTTCTTGCCGCAAAATATTCTTTTTTTAGCAATTCCCTGATTTCTTCCTTTGTAAACCAGTTTGCTTCAATTTCCTCCACCGTAGATGAGCTTGGTGCAAATTCCCCTGTAGCAACACCCACTATGCACACATTTTTTTCATTGGAAAAGCCTATTGCACTAAAGCTTTCCGCCAACACATCATCAATTCTAACTAAATCAAGTCCTGTTTCTTCTTTTAATTCTCTTTTGGCACTCTCCATAAATTCTTCTCCGGGATCAATTAGTCCTGCAGGAAAATTATAGACAAAATCACCGCAAGCCATACGAAATTCTTTATTAAGAAGAAGTTTATCTCCTGTTTCATTGTGAATAATCAGGACAACCGAATCAGCCGGATGATGGGCCAGCTCCCTTTGTGTATGCAAATCCGGGTTACGGCTTATCATTTCATAAATCTTTTTCCTATGATCCTCTGTTTCATATGTAATGTCATAACGATTAATAAACTTTCCCGGCTCTTTCTTCTCTATTCCAATGAATTTCATAATTCATGCTCCCTTCTATCATATTTTAATAATTTTCAATCTCTTATTTTTGTTAAATACATTGTTAAAAATACCACATTCATTGTATCATCCGTTATCATGGTTTTCAACTCAGACCCAAAACTCAAACCGCTGGTCTGCTTTTATTATCTTTCAATCAAAATATATCGTTTTTCGATAAATTAATATTGACAATCAATTTGCATGGTAGTATGATGAATGTCATAAAATATATCAGGAGGCATATAAAATGTTAACAAAATTTACGAAATATTGTCTGGACTTTATGTTTTACTGCGGCATTCTTGTCACGACAACCGTTCCCATTAGTTTTAGATTCCTTGGAAAATATTATCCAAATATCGGAAATCACTATATACCAATGTGTATTATCTTTATGATTTGTGGATGTCTGGCATTATGGATTATCTACTACTTACGCAGGATTTTTAAAACTGTGGTAAATGAAGACTGTTTTGTGGAAGAAAACGTTGTTTCACTAAAAAGAATGGGCTGGGCCAGTTTTCTAATCTGCATCGCAACCATAATCAGATTGTTCTTTGTAATTACCCCGGCAACTTTGGTAATCATTCTTGTATTCTTTATTGCCGGACTGTTCAGTCTTGTACTGGCTCAAGTATTTGCACAGGCAATTTCCTATAAACAGGAAAATGATTTTACCATATAAACCACAGGATGTTTACCCATTATAGGAGGAACCCATGAAAATTATCGTTAATCTGGATGTAATGATGGCAAAGAGAAAAATAGGTTTAACTGAGCTTTCTAAAGAAGTGGATATAACCATGGCAAATCTTTCCATCCTTAAAAATAATAAGGCAAAAGCTGTCCGTTTCTCAACTCTGGCATCCATCTGTAAAGCTCTAAATTGTCAACCCGGGGACATATTGGAATTTGTAGAGGACGAGGATGAGGATTTCTAAAAACCTGAAAGGAGATCTTAACACATGAATGAAAATATAAATAAAAATCCATTAAGGGAGCATTATCCTTCTCTATGGAAAATCTGTCTTATATACGGTATCTGTTATCTATTATTCGCCTATCAGAATGCAGATGGTATTGGAAGCGGAATCTTTTCTCTTATAAGTATGGCTGTCATTTTATTAATTGCGTCCATGCTTAAAAAAGATGAAACCTTACCACGTACTCCCCATATAACCCCTATGTCTGTATTTTATCTCATTATGGCGGTTTTCATCTCATTTTCCAATTGTATGACAGATAACTTTTTCTTCATATTTTTTAACCACATAGGAAGCTTCCTACTGTTTTCTATTGGATGTATCAAGCTATTTTATGATGACAAACATTGGGATTTTAGTAAATACACAGGAACCCTAATGATATACTGGTGTCAGGTTCTTGCTGCAATTCCTATGCCTTTTGAGGATTTTGCATCTGCAAGAGAGGAGAAAAAGGAAGGTCCTAAAAAAGAAAATACCACTACAAAATATATTATAATTGGAATTCTATGCGGCCTGCCAATTTTGTTTATTACTACTGCCCTGCTGGCAAGTGCAGATATGATATTTTCTGACTTTTTGGATAACATTTTCAATTTTACAGGACTGAATAACATAATAACAGAATTCTCCAATCATTTTATGGAATATCTTATCCTTCTTCCTGTTTGCTTCTTTATATATTTTATACTTATGTATTTAGTCATGGGTGCCCTTTCAAAAGGAGGCATTAAAGAAGAAGGAAAGGAACCAATGCAATTTCAGGCAGCAATTGCCATAACCATATTTGTAATGATTGATGTGGTGTATGTTCTTTTTTCCACCATTCAGTTTGTCTATTTGTTCGGGGGACTTCCATCAAGTGCCCATTCCTATGCGGAATATGCAAGGGAAGGTTTCTTCCAGCTGTTGTTTGTTGCCTTCATCAACTTTTTACTTGTACTCTTTTGCAACAGGCACTTCCATAAAAATGTGGTTCTAAAAATTGCAATGACCATTACCTGCATATGTACATTTGTAATGATTGCATCCTCAGCCTACAGGATGCAGCTATACATTCATGAATACCACTTAACCTTTTTACGTGTCCTTGTTTTATGGTTTTTACTGGTACTTACTCTCTTAATGATCGGCTGTACCTTATCCATTCATATAGAAAAATGGAACAGCTTCCGTTATTCCTTATTTGTATTTACATTGTTATATACTGTATTTTCTCTGTCTAACATTGACAAACAAATTGCAACCTATAATGTATCAAAATTTGAAGAGGCATTAATCCAGTCTCAGGACAAAGAAATCGTATTTTTAGACACATATTTACCGGATGGTTATTACGCTTCAAAATCCTATGCAAAGGTTTTGTCTGATTTATATACCAAATATGATAAGCAACTGTCTGATTGTAATAAACATATCATTAATTCATATTTTATTGAAAACTACCATGACGAATTTGGAGACTTTGCATCCATGTTTTATTATTATGACGACTCCGATTTTGTTTTAGATCCCAATGCTTATATATATGATTCTGATTATCAGGCATCTGTTTTATCCTGGAAGCATCTGAATTTTATTGAAGCCCAATCCTATAATCTGTATAAAACCTATTACAATACACATTATGATGAATACAGAAGATATTTGTATTAATTTAAATGGGACTCCATTCTTTCGAATGAAGTCCCATAACGTTTTAGCATATCTTATTCACCTGTCCGCTACTTTGATTTTATAAAACATGTATGCTTTTATATGCCTCAAAAACCTGT
>JBJENX010000002.1:0-28785 GCA_051880415.1 Lachnospiraceae bacterium
TTACGTCTTGCTTCTTCCTCTGCTTTACGTCTTGCTTCTTCTTCCGCTTTACGTCTTGCTTCTTCCTCCGCCTTACGTCTTGCTTCTTCCTCTGCTTTACGTCTTGCTTCCTCTTCTGCCTTACGTCTTGCTTCTTCCTCTGCCTCATTAGATGTAGATGTACTAAATGACATCATGTCATCATCATCGTCATCATCATCAAAATCAATATTATAAGCACTATGAACATCATTCCCATCAACCGGTGCCTTACGAACAGGAATTACATTAATAACGTCCTCCTGCTTTTCTGTCGTTACAGTCTCCTCACTAACAGGTGCACCGACCTTCTGTGCATGAATGTCAGATTCTACCCAGCTTGGAGCATCTTCCTGTGACTCATTATCATTCCAACCAGATCCATCATCAACAATAATTGTGTTTCCGGCATCAACCACCTGCAATGGTGTATGCGGTTTCTTCACAGACTGTTCAACATCTTGAACTTTATTTACAGATGCATTTATAGTTGCTGTATCGAGAGTAATTGTACTTTCCTCAGCACCCTTTTCTTCTTTTTCAGCAATAGCAGTAATATCTATTCCTAAACCACCACTAACACTTCCGGCACCTGTTAAAGTCTCCTTGCCTGCGTTTGGATTTGATAATGTAGGACCTCCACCATTAAGATTTGATAGGGATGGACCTCCTGACAGGCCTCCTGAAATCCCTTCAATCGCACCACCTGAAACACCTGCAGAAGCACCTTGTTTTTCAACCTTAACTGTCTCCTGTTTCACTTCAGGCTTCTTTTCAGGCTCATCCTTTGCAACCTTACTATCAGGGTCAATTCCTGCAGCCTTCATTCTCTTCTTCTCTTCAAGTTTCGCCATCTCCTCAGGAGATATTGTTCTAAATGTAGGTTTTGCACTACTATTGGAACCCGGCTTAATTGATGAGGCATTTTTTTGTTCAGCTTTTCTGGCCGCTTCTTCTTTTGCCGCCTTCTCCTTCTCAACCTGAGCTTTTATTGCCGCAATCAATGCTTCTGTTTGATCCATCTTTCTTTCCTGCACCCGCCTTTCTTCTGCAATTTTTGCCTCTTCTTCTGCTCTGAAACGAGCTCTTTGTTCTTCTGCTGCCTTTAATTTTAAGAACTGTTTTTCACGATCTGATGTCGCATTTGAATTATTATTAGAAAATGCCATCTCTACTCTCCTTACAAAAACCAGCTATATTAAAAGCAAACCCCATATAAAATAAAATGAATATATATATTATATCATTTCGTTTCCTTTAATGCCAATAACTTTTTTTCCATACGGTCAGATATTATAATCCGACTTCTTAATTCAATTCGTTTTTTTCTATCATTGTCAATCCGGGATTCTACATTATCTAATGGCATATCAAAGGATAATTGTTCACCATATAAGGTATCGGGAGATTCCATGGTCAATTCTTCTTCCATAAAATCTGTGACACTATTATCCACTATAGAATCTGCTATATCATCTTCTAAAATATTTTCATCCATGAAATCTGAAGTATCAGCTTCTAAAACCTCTTCTTCCACAAAATCTACCGTATGATTTTCCAAAGCTTCTTCATGGGTGAAACCTGCAGTATTATCTTCCAAAGTTTCTTCATACGTGAAATCTGAAGTATCATCTTTCAAAGCTTCTTCATTCATGAAATCTGCAGTATCATCTTCAATAACTTCTTCCAAAGAATCTACCGTATCATCTTCCAAAGCTTCTTCATTCATGAAATCTCCTGTATTATCTACAGTATCTTCCACATAAGAATATTCCGGGGTATGCGCTTTGGTTTCTTCAGAAACAGGAAATTCATCAAAAACCTTTTCATTATCCTGTTCACCGGTTAACTCTTCAGTATAATCAGACACAAAATCGTCAAAATCTATGTCTACGGATTCAATCATCGTATCCTGAGCTTCATCAATCTCTTCAACTTCACAAATTTCCTGCGAAACAGGTTCCGGTTCCTGTTTATGTACCCATTCGTCAGACAACTCATAATCTGTAATAGGATTTACTTCCTCCGGTACCATTTCATCAAAAGATAATATAGGTTCCTTAGCAAAAATATCTTCTACCTTATAGACATCTGAATTATAATCCTGCTGCACATAAACAAAATTACCGGCTGACAGAGTCTTCTTTTCGTTATACGACTCAACTTCAAATCCATGATTTTTATAACTTTCTTCAGATTCAAAGCCCAAAGAATTTTCATCCCTGTAAAACTCTTTATTATCAATCATTTGTCGTAGCATCTGTGCTGTATCAGGAATACCTTCTTCCATATCCCCATCCACATCTGAGTGTACCACGGTTATAAATCCTAAAGATTGTGCCGGAACATCCTCATTCATAAATTCCTGAATAAATTTCAATTTTAATTCGGAATATTCAGATTCATTTTCAGGTTCAGAGTCATCCGTCAAATCAGAATCCTTTGCTCGCTTCTTCTTTGAACGTTTCTCCTCTTCCATTCTCAAGGATGCTTCTAACGCCTCAAGTTCAACGCGCTCCTGTTCCTCTTTCCGTGCTTCAATATCGGCAATCTCATCCACAGTCATAGCTTCTAAGGAGTCAGGAATCAATGCATCCAGTTCTTCATTCATAACAACCTGACCAATTTTTTGTTTTGGTGGTTCAAGTACACTTTCTATAATACCGTCAAGAATCTCATCCGACGGATTCTCTGCTTCCTGTAAACCGGAAGCCTCCATAATCGCCTTGGTTCCAACAGCTTCACCAAGGGTATCCGATGCCTTCTTAACATTATCAACAACTGCATCTGTAACATTTTTTACCTGCTTCTTTGCTTTTGAAGTGTCAATTCCCTTAACAGAATCTGCAATTTGTTTTGCAGATTCTCTTATTTTTTCTGCATCAAACTTCTTTGACAGGAGTCTGTCTAAAGCAGCTTCTCTTTCCTGTTTAATACGTTCCTCATCACTAATCTGGGGTTCTGCAGCCTCATCCATAGTCTCACCGGATTCGTCTGACGACAATAGTTCATCAAAGGAACCTTTTTTATCTTCTGATCCTTCCTTGTCAGCAGAATTACTTATACTCTCTGACTCTTTTCCGTTGTCAGAATTACGTTTTTCTTCAGATTCTTTATCAGAACCGGTATTTTCTCCCTCAGAAACAGATTGTTCTGATATCTCATCTTTGGACGTATCCTTTTCAATATCCTTTTTAGATGTTTTTACCTTTTTTGATTTTTTCGTTTTATTTTTCTTTTCTTTTCCTACATTCGCATCAAAACCATCCTGATCATCGGCTTCTACCATAATCCTTGCCTCAGGTGGGTACATAGCAAGATGATCTTTTGCAAGAATGTCTTTTTCTAATTCTATCAAATCACCAAAGGTATCTGTATCTTCCTCCTGTTCTTCTTTTGGATAAACGAAGAACTCACTGTCAACATCTAATTTATCATCAATATATGAAATGACCCTATCAACATATATGGAATCTTTAAAGTTTTCTAATATAAACCGGCTTTCGTCCAAAGCCTTATCCTTACGGTCCAATTTGTCATACAAAAGAACTGCTTCATAATTCCAATTATCTTCCGGCATACGTTCCAAAATCGGAATCAGAATAGATGCCAGTTCCTTAACATCGGCACCATTTGCTTTCTTTATTATGTATTCAACATACTCTTTCTGAGTATCTTCCTGTCCAACATAAAACAAATACTCTTCGTAATACTTGTTTGCCAAAGTAAAATAACCCAATTCCAGATAAAGTTGAATCAATTCATATATAATTCGGGTTCCCTGGGGCGACATCTGATGTGCCTTTAGCAAGATACGACGACTGTCATAATATCGCTTGTTCTTACGAAAAATCTCTCCACTAATTCGTAAAAACTGCGGATTAATAGATTTGTCCAAATTCTGGGTATCTAAAATCTCCAGTGCTTCAGCATATCTTTTTTCTTCTGCTAATTCTTTAATTTGATTAATGCTAGATATACTTATTCCTGTACTCACAATCTTCACCTCATAAAATCAACTCTTTTCAGTTTATCATATAGAACCCCCATTTACAACCAAAAAGACTTGTAAAAAAACTGCTACATAAGGAAGGTGCCTGAATAATATACAAGTCAGCCACCTTCCATAAACAGCTTATATGCAGATATAATTAATCCTCAAATACCTTATATATTTTTTCTAATACCGTACCTGTCATATCTCCTCTAGTCTTCTCATACTGTAAACCGGATTCCATAATCTCAAGCAATTCCATACGATATTTTGCATCAATTAATCCCTGCTTAATATATTCCATTAATATATCCTTCATTGCAGATACATTTGGAAGACCTTTCATACGCTCACACATTGCTTCGTAATTAAATCCTATATTTGTCTTTAGCACTTCTTCCTTACGACCACAAATTGCACATTCTTCATCACCGCCTGCATTAATATAACCACAGTTACATAACCATGTACTACCATCAGACTTATATCTCTCTACTGCATCAATACCACGTTTTTGTTTTAAATTCTCGAATTGTTTTGATGAAAGTGATACATCTACAGGATCTGCATCCGGAGCAAATACTCCCTTGGATGTAACATATTTCTTTACATATACCTTAACATCCTTAATAAGTGGAATATCCTTCATTGGCAATTTACATTCAACGAAATCCGCAACCAGCTTGGTTACATTATTTCTCTCAAATACAAAATCAATTCCCTGTAATAACAGTCTCTCTTCATAGAAATTAGTCAACTCAATATCACAACGAACAGCCTTAATCTCGTCCTGATTATAATTATAGAAAAGAGGAGAAATCTTAACAACATTACCTTCACCTGCTAATGTTACCTCAACAGGTCTTGGCATTACCATGTTATAATAATTAGAAACATATATCTTAGATGTAACAATTTTATGTATTGCTTCTTTCTTACGTATTACAACCGCTGTACCGGACGCAACCGTACCAACTGCACTACTTTGTAAACCTGTAGAATTTAATTCCACACCAATAATTGCATTTGCACCTGTTTTCTTTGCTACCTTAATTAAATTCTCTAAAGCAGTTGCACTTGCATTTTCCAGCTTACTGGTAAATGCTGTACTATCCTGAGCAGACCACTCAGCAATGCTTGAAGATACATCCTTAATAAAGTTTGAACTCATAGCAATCTGCCCACTAATAAAACCTAAATACTCCGTAATCTCATAGCCCTCAAAGCTATCTCCTGATGTCAACATAATATCTGCCATATTCATATCCTCCCAATATATTAGTCTTCGTAATTCATACAAACAAAGGAAAATACCAATGATATATTTTCTCCATCTATAGAATCACACATATCGTAAATATTATACCACAATATCTTTTATTCACAAGCATATTTTATACATTTTGTAGTTTTTCTCTATTTTTTTTGTGTATTTTTCACTAAAACGAAACAAGTTAATATATATGCCTGTTTTTTTGATATACTAATAGCGTAATAAACACAATGATTATATGATTTATTAATAAATATTCAAGAAATGAGTGAGCAAAAGTGATAATAGATTTTCATACACATATTTTTCCCGACCATGTGGCACAAGCTGCAATAAACTCCTTAGAACAGGAAAGCAATCTTAAGGCAGTTGGAACCGGCACAATAGAAGGGTTAAAATCATCCATGAAACAATATCATATAGATTACAGTGTTGTTCTGCCTGTCATAACCAGACCGGAACAATTTGATCATGTAAATGCCTATGCAATGTCCATTAACAGTAAAGACGGCATATTCTCTTTGGGAGGAATCCATCCGGACAATGATAATATAACCCAAAAATTGGAATTTATAAAAAATGCAGGTTTAAAAGGTGTAAAGCTTCATCCCGATTTTCAGGGACCTAGATATATTGATGATTCGAAATATATAGAAATCATAAAGGAATGTATTCGGTTAGATTTATGTATCGTCATTCACGCAGGTATGGATGTAGGAAAACCAATTCCTATTCACTGCCCTCCTGACCGGTCATATATTATGTTAAAAAAGGTTTTAAAAAACTGTAAAAAAGATTCAAAAATTGTACTTGCCCATATGGGGGGCATGCTGCAGTGGGAATTGGTGGAGAAACTATTGGTAGGAGAAAATGTTTATTTTGATTTGGCGTACTGTCCAAATCTGGCCAATAAGGAACAACTCATACGAATCATAAAAAAACATGGGTCCGGCAAAATATTATACGCAACCGATTATCCCTGGACGAATCAAAAGGATACAATAGACTATGTACGTTCCTTCCCCCTATCAGAAAAGGAAAAGGAAGATATATTATACAATAACGCAGCAAGGCTGTTAGGCATTGACACACCGTAAAAATCCAAAGGCATTGTATGTCATTACAATGCCTTTGGATTTTTATTTTCATATCTATAGAAATAATACTCTAAATCAAAATAAGTATGCTCATCACTGTCTCCGGTAACTTCCCAATTATCATCCTGATCTAAATTAGGGAAATATGCATCCGCCTGATATGAATAATCAATTTTTGTAATATGAGCAATATTACAATATTCATACATCATGTCATATACACTTTGACCACCTATAATAAACACGTCATCCGATTCATATTTTTTTAATTCTTCCAGTAGTTCCTCCTTGGAATGAACAATAATTGCATCTTTCGCTTCAAAGGATACATCATGTGTAAGTATAATATTGGTTCTTCCCTTTAATGGCATACCGTTAGGAAACCCTGCCAAGGTTTTTCTTCCTAAAACTACCACATGACCCATAGTTGTTGTCCTAAAAAATTTCTGGTCCTCCGGTATCTGAACCAATAATTTATCTTTATTACCAATTGCCCAATTATTATCTACCGCTGCTATTAACTGCATACTGTTTCTCCTTGTCTATATTTTTTTATTATCTATCAATGTATCAATGCCATTTATCATATCATCAGATGGCAATTGGAATATCCTTAATCTGAGGTCCTGCCTCATAATCGGTTATTATAATATCATCCGTCGTAAACTGATAAAAATCTTTCACATCCGGATTAAGGGAAAACTTCGGTGCCGGATAAGTCGGTCTTGTAATCAATTCCTTAACCAAATCAATATGTCTGTCATATATATGTGCATCGGCAATTACATGAACCAATTCACCGGGTTCCATATCACATACCTGGGCAAACATATAAACCAATACTGCATACTGAACCACATTCCAGTTATTTGCAGCTAATATATCCTGAGAACGCTGGTTTAAGATTGCATTTAAGGTCAGTTTATCGTGTCCCGGCTTTTGTGTAACATTAAAGGTGACACTGTATGCACATGGATATAAATTCATCTCATGAAGATCCTGATGTACATAAATATTCGTCATAATACGCCGGCTGTATGGATTATTTTTCAAATCATAAAGAACACGGTCAACCTGATCCATCATGCCTTCCTTATACTGATGCTTTACTCCCATTTGATAACCATAGGCTTTACCAATGGAGCCGTTTTCATCCGCCCACTCATCCCATACATGGCTTTTTAAATCATGAATATTATTCGACTTTTTCTGCCATATCCATAACATTTCATCTACGGCAGACTTAATATATGTTTTTCGTAATGTCAATGCAGGAAACTCTTTTGACAAATCATATCTGTTAACAACACCAAACTGCTTGATGGTATATGCATATGAGCCATCCGGCCATTTAGGACGGACCTTTTCCCCTTCCGTACTATATCCATTTTCAATAATATCGGTACACATTTTAATAAATAAGTCATCTGCATAACTCATGTCTCATATCCTCCCATGACAACCTCTTAAAAATACAATTCATATTATAACAATTACTACACCGGAATCATAGCATAAAAATAGCCAGCAGACAAATCTACTGACTATAATATTGACATCTATGCAATAGCATCTATCTTATTCCCTCTGGTTGCATCTGCTTCAAATGATTTTTGATTCTGACTATATGGGTCACTCTTATAGGTTTTCATAACCGTTCTCGTTGTTCCCCCTGCAATATAAGACCTTCCACATTCAGGACATATGGCAGTCTTCAAAGAAACAGTTGATGACACCAAATCTTTTCCCGGTTCATTTCCTTCAGAAACTGCATTCGCCACATGTTCTTGCTCATGACTCATTACTTTCGCATAGGATTCTCCAGGGGTAATTTTTCCCGGAGTCTTAAAGGATACCATCTCATCCGAAGCATCCTGATACCGACGATTCTTACAGGTCTGACACTCAACAGGCTTAACCTTAGAGGCACTGTCAATTGTATTATCAGCATTAATCGGAGTAACAAAATCAACATTAGAAATCGGAATTATATAACGATTACTCATTCCAATTGGATTAATTCCCATATTGTCACTCCCCTTTCCTGATACTTTGAAATCTATTGCTACATCATCATATATACAAATCTATTTTACTACCTTTTTCCCACTGATGTAAATACCTTTTTGGAAATATATTCTTTAATATATGCAGCACCAACGGAAATACCATTATTTAAACAGAAATGATTTTAATTGAATTTTATTTTTTCCGTGATAAATAAAATACAAAGGATAAATACCGTTTGTAACATTGATTTTTGCAGAAGCATATTTCCAATCTTCGTTGTCACCCAATAATATTCTTCCTATCTCATCACCTGTCATATCCAGTCTGATTTCAATGTAGGAAATATCTGCGATTGGTTCCGTCTCCAAATCCGATTCAACAACTGGATTCTCTTTACATCTCTCATCTAATCGAAGAGGCCCCTCATATTTTACTTTATTCTTTTCAGATTCAACTCTGGCTTCCACCCATATTTCCGAAACATCTTTAAATTCAAAATATTTATACCCTATCAAAGTATTATTTTCAATTTCACCAATAAATCTCTCATCTCCATTATTAGTTACATTAGGAAATTCCATTTGATAGATACTGTTAGAACCATGTGGCATATGTCCATTGGTAAGATTACAACAAATGACTGCCGGATATTCATAACCGGCTCTTGCAAACAAAGGACCACCATTTAGTCCACAGCTTGTAATCTCAACCTGGAATATGCTTCCATCTTCTTCTATGAAAATTGGTTCTGCACATGCCTGTCTTGAATAATCAGATTTATGTGTTAACCGATGATAGAAAACATACCATTGCCCATTAATATTAACGATGCTGCCATGAGTGGTACCGGTCATATTCAGTTTATCTCTATGCAAGCGGCCATTTAATCCCACATCACCATTGGATACAATTGTTCCTCCAAAAGTAAAGCCACAATCCGGATAATCACTAACTGCATAACATAGTTCGTGATTCTGCCATGAGGAATATATAAAATAATACTTATCTCCCACTTTACGCATGGAAGAGCCTTCAAAAAAGGGGTGAGCTTCAAAGCTTGTCCCCTTAACTTTATAAGGAATAATGTGTTTGGGTTCTTCCTTCACCGTAAGCATATCATCCTCAACAACCACCATAACCGCTCCCATTATGCTGTCACAGGCTGTTATTTCTCCGTCCTTACAGCTTTCAGAACATTTCCGATATGCAAGAATCTCTTCCCTGCTTCTTCCAAACATTTTTACTTCTTCCTGAATATAAAAAGGATTGGATTCAAAATCCTCACATTCTTCAAAATTGTATTGGGTTCCATAATATATTCTGATTGTTCCATCGTCATTTAAAGCCGCCGGATCAAAACATATATATTTCATCAGAGGCGTGCCGTCCTTATACTGCACATGTCCTAAATATTCATACCTTCCGGCAGGTGTATCACATACTGCAACACTAATAGGTCCGCTGTATCCCCCTTCTCCATAATCTCCACCCATACAGTAATACAGATAATAACGCCCATCATTTCCCTGTACAACATCCGGTGCATACATATATTTTTTCTTTGGATATTCAGGATCCTGACTTGCCTTATAAGTTACCCCCTCATATCTCCAATCTCTTAAGTTATCTACAGGGGCCGAATACACAACATAATCCTCCATGCAGAAGGTATATCCACCCTCTCTGTCATGGGAGCCGTAATGATATACACGATTACCAAAAACATGGGGCTCTCCATCCGGAATATATTCATTCAAAGGTAAAAATGGATTAAAAATCTGACGCATTTATTCATCCCTTCTATTATACACTGGCGGTTTCATATATTACACTGGAACTCTCATCAATTACGATATCCGTTTTAAAAATATTATTTACGCCTTTAAAAACAATAATAACATTACAGTTCTTTCCAATAATAATACACGGCTGTTTAGGGTGCTTCATCAGATATACGTTCTCAAGTTCTATCCGGCCTTTATATCCATCGTGAATTTGAATATTTAAATCTGCTTCATCACCGGGGATACCTACAACCGTTACATCCCGATAGGTGGTTTTGTCATTCACAACCTCTATGGTACCATAATGTTCAGATAGTAATCTTGTAAGAGAGATACGGTTTTCCTTTCCTGCTGTATACACCTTACGTTTCACAATTCCACGTAACTGCTCGTTGTAACGGAGAATCTCATTTTGCACATCCTGAGAAATGGAATCAACAACTTCCGGTGATGGCTTAGCCGTATAATATCCCTGGATCAAATCCACACCTAATTCAATAACCGTACGTAATTCTTCCGTTGTTTCTATGCCTTCAGCAAGTGCCATAATATGATTATCATGGGCAAATTTAATGATATCTTTAACAAAATGCTGTTTTTGAGGACTGTCCTGGATGTCTGACAGTAACATGCGGTCAATTTTAACGTAGTTTGGCATATACCGAAGAAGATTTGTAACATTAGAATAACCTGTACCATAATCATCTACAGCAATCTCGATTCCAAGTCTTGCGTAATTTTCCTTCATATCTGATAAATCAGCATCACTAAGTTCAGTTTGTTCCGTCAATTCCACAACTATGGTATCTGCATGAAATCTCATCATAGATTCCAAACGTTTTTCATCTTCACCGGTAAGCCGATTACCCGGAATACTGTTAATAAAAACTTTTTTACCTTCATAGACAGTAGCGGATTTATCAATCTTATCCAAAACATTAAAGAAGGTTGCTTTCTCTACATCATACAATCTGTCAAAATATTCTGCATATTTTAGAACCTTTAATGGTGATATGTAAGGTGTAACATCCGCCCTCATAAGTGCTTCATATGCATATATCTCTCCGGTTTTCCCGCAAACAATTGGCTGCATATGATATAAAAACCGATTCTCATCCAGCAATTGGTTGACAATCTGTGCTTCCATACGTTCTTCCGCAGACAAATCCCCTCTCTGGTTCATCTTTTGTTCACTTACCTTATTACCATTCTTACGGGAAACAGCATTGGCAATTATATCTTCTAATGCTGCCTGATTGGTCACCTCTCCAAATTCTTCACCCATATAAAGAGACAGCTCATATTCATTTTCTTTATCATTATTCTCTTTTTCAAGCAAATCTAAAAGTCTGTTTTTACCGTCAAAAAACTGTTCCCTATCATCCTTTTCAAAACAAACGGCAATAAAAAACTCACCATTTCCAAGACAACATCCGATTCCCTTTGGAAAAGCATTTTCCATCATACGGGCAATTTTAACAATGGCATGATTACCTGCATCTCTTCCGTAATTTTCATTTATGTGGGTTAAACCTTTCATATCAATAGCTAAAACGCCGGCATACCGGATATTATCCTCAAGTATTTTATCTGTTTGACTTAAAAATCCTCTGTAGTTATATAAGCCGGTAAGTGATTCACGAATCTGGCTTGCCTGCAACATCTGATTCGTATGCTGAAGAACTTCAACACGCCGGAAACATTCTAATCCATATATTACATTATGCAGCCACAACTGATAGGTGGAATCATAACTTCTTGGTTCAGAATAACTGATAACAGAATATCCAAAACACCGCTCTTCAAAACACAAAGGTGTAAAAATATATGCCTTTGGATGACTTCTGTCCATATTTAAATCCGGCAGCAAATCATGACGGTCAAAAGTTTTTGTAAAATCAACCCGATCCTGACTCTCACCCTCTGTTCCACATTGTAATACCTGCATCATCTCATCGCTAAACTGTTGAGAAGCCACACCTGTCATTGCCATCTGTTCAGGATGCTTCCAGGCTTCATTTAAACACAGATAAAAATTCTGAAAAGGCCGAATCTGATAAACATAAGAATATATCGTTCGAATCATATCTTCAAATGACATCTGACATAACAGATCATCCATCATATGATTATAGCTGGAATAAAAACCGGATTCTGAAATGTCTGTAGACCACGTAGAACGTAAATCCGTTTTTACTTCCTTCTTATGATATTCACATCCACAACTTCCGCCAATAAATAAATCCACATCTGCATGAAATTCCGGCATGTCCTCCCCATTTAATAAAGCTTTTACACATGTTACCCCATGCATTCCACATTCCTTTGCAGGAATCGGTGCTGAGGTTAAAGGTGAAGGACTTAACCGACCTTCTTCAATAGCGTCATAACCAATAACAGCAACATCTTCAGGAACTCGTATTCCATGTGTAGTTAATGCCTTAGCAACACCAATGGCCATACAATCGTTGGCACATGCGATTACCTGAGGCAGTTTATTCTGGTTCGCAAACAGCCAATCCACCATATTCTCTCCACTGGTATACCAGAAATCACCATAAAAAATACGATTCTCACCAATTGGCAAATTATGCTCCTTCATACAATCCTTAAATGCCTGCAGACGCTGTTTTGAATGAATATGCCATTCCTTACCAGTTAAGTATGCAATATCGGTATATCCATGATGTTCAATCAAATGAGAAATCAATTTCTTTACCGGTGTATAATGATCTGTCATAATCATAGGAAAATACTTGCTTTCCTTATCAATACAAATGACCGGCCCCTCAAAGTTCGCCTTAATCTGGTCTTCAACCTTTTCCGGAATCCCCGGTGTCTGAATCGTATCCAATAATACAACAACTGCATCCATTGTATCATAAGGAATCAAATTAAAGATATTGGACTCTCCAATCTCACGACCGGTACTTTCCTGATACTTTTGATACATTGAAAAGATACATACATCATAATCTTCCTTAAATGCAGCATCAATAAAACCGGTAACAAATTTTTCCTGATAATCCTCTTCTAATTGTCCTGCTAAAACAGCAATCCTCTTTCGTATATTCATAGTATTCTCCAAACAATACAACATACAATTATTAGTCAGCAATATAGTATGATTCTATCATATTCGCTGACTTTATACAATAAAATGATAGTAAGTTATCCTGACATCCGGCCCCACAACACTTATATTCACATAATTGAATTTCGCAAATGTTTATATGTCGAGAAAAAGGGAGAGAAAAGAAATCAATGTACTATTATACGGATTTGCACAGTGACACTATTACACAACTTCATTATCCAATGGAAGATTTAGCCAATAACAAACGTATGGTTTCCATTCCCGATATGGAAAAGGGACATACTCTTATACAATGCTTCTCCGCATTTATTCCAACCGGCATATATCCGAAAATCTGTCATAATATAATTCTTTGGAAACGGTTTCAATATATAACCTATAAAAAAGACCGGCTTATGGAAAAACACAAAGACTACTTATCTCCTATCTGTTCCTACAATGATATTGCCCAATGTATATCCCAAAACAAAATAGGTTTCATATATACAATCGAAGATTCCGGTATATATGGAAATGATATTGCAAAAGTCAACAAAGCCTACAACAATGGCGTACGAATTGCAACTTTAACATGGAATTATGAAAACTCTTTGGGATATCCAAACTCAACAAATCCAAACATCATGAAACAGGGGTTAAAACCCTTCGGTTTTGAGGTAATAGAAGAAATGATGCGGTTAGGAATCATAATCGATGTCTCTCACTTATCCGATGGAGGATTCTATGACGTTGCCAAAATATGTAAGGGACCATTTATTGCAACTCACTCAAATTGCCGTTATATTACCAATCACCCCCGGAATCTCACAGATGATATGATTAAAATTATTGCAAACCACAACGGGATCATCGGATTAAATTTTTATCCCCATTTTTTAAAAAATGATAACAGCAGTAATCACAGTAAAATTGAATATATGATACAACACATAAAACACATCCATAAAATCGGCGGTTTAGATGTAATTGCAATCGGAACGGATTTTGACGGAATAAAAGGAAATCTTGAAATAGATACTCCGGCTAAAATGCCTCTCCTGTTTGATGCATTGGAAAAAGCAGGTTTTAGCCGGAGTGAAATTGAAAAAATATGTTTACAAAATACACTTCGTGTATTGAAAGACTGTTGGAAATAATCCAAACATTAATAATTCTCGCTATGAATCTCAAAGAATGATTGAGGATGATTACATACAGGACATACTTCAGGCGCCTTTGTTCCAACTACAACGTGACCGCAGTTTCTACACTCCCAGATTTGAACACCTGCCTTCTCAAATACTTCATTTGTTTCAATATTTTTAAGAAGTGCACGATATCTCTCCTCATGCATCTTTTCAATAGCACCAACAGCTCTAAATTTTGCAGCCAATTCAGCAAATCCTTCCTCTTCCGCATCCTTAGCCATTCTCTCATACATATCTGTCCATTCAGCATTTTCACCTTCAGCAGCATGTAAAAGATTTTCCGTAGTTGTTCCAAGCTCACCTAACTCTTTAAACCATAGTTTTGCATGCTCTTTTTCGTTATCTGCTGTTTTTAAAAACAAAGCAGCAATCTGTTCATAACCGTTCTTCTTTGCAACAGAAGCAAAATAAGTATACTTATTACGAGCCTGTGACTCACCTGCAAATGCCTCTAATAAATTCTGCTCTGTTTTTGTTCCTGCGTATTTGTTGTTTCCCATGTTTTTTCTCCTTATTTATATTATTTTCTTCATCTGTATATGTAATTACAGACTTGAAGAATTGTCAAAAAAATTATAAAAACAAAATGTTAATATAAGATCCCCTTCAAAAAAATCTCCAAACCTATTAGTATCAGGATACATCCTCCTAAAATTCCTGCCTTATTTGCAAATCTCGTACCAAATTTCTTACCAATAATAAGTCCTGCTATGCATATGGCAAATGTTACCAAACCTATTATAACTGCACAAACAAATGCCATAAATAAGCCATAATCAGAAATCGTAAATCCAACAGATAACGCATCAATAGAGGTAGCAATCCCCTGAACAATCAATGTGCCGATACCAAGCTTCACTTCCTGCTCTACTTCCTGCTTCCCTGTAATTGACTCCTTTAACATATTTCCACCTATATACACCAGCAAAATCAGGGCAATCCATGGAATAAACTTCTCAAAGGCCTGAAAAGTCCGGACAATCGTATGAACACAAATCCATCCAATCATAGGCATCAGGAATTGAAAAAAAGCATAAACTCCCGCAATTATACACATACGATTTACTTTCATCTTATTATCATGTAATCCATTTGCCAGGGAAACAGAAAATGCATCCATAGCCAGTCCTACACCTAATAACACACTGTTAAATACAAATAAAAAACTCCATTCCACAACCTTTTCTCCTTTTGGAGCAAATATATTTTTAAATATTTTCGATATATTTTAACCCATTTTTTTAAAATTGTATAGATATTTCCTTTTTAAGAATAAATATTTATCCTCCATGCATCTATATAATTTCCCCGCAAAAATCCTTATAGGAAAATATATTTCAGAACGAATAACACTGCTAACACATACATAAGCGGTGCAACTTTCTTACCTTTTCCTGTAAACAAATGAATCAACACATAGGAAATAATACCAACTGCGATACCCTCTGATATGCTATACAGAATCGGCATTGCGATTAACGCAAGATATGCCGGAATTGATTCCAATGGATCATCGAAATGTATATCTTTTACAGCCATAATCATTAAATATCCAACGAAAATCAAAGCCGGAGCTGTTGCAAATCCCGGAATGGCAATAAATACAGGACTAAGTATAATGGAAATCAGAAATAACAATCCCGTAACCACAGAAGCAAGTCCTGTTCTTGCTCCCTCAGATACTCCTGATGAGCTTTCCACAAAAGTTGTTGTTGTAGAGGTTCCAAGAATAGCACCTGCAGAAGTTGCAATAGAATCTGCTAATAATGCCTGCTTAATTCTAGGTAACTTGCCTTCTTTGTCTAACATATTTGCCTTGTCAGCACATCCAATCAAGGTTCCTAATGTATCAAATATATCCACAAAAAGGAATGAACACATAATAATGATAAAATCAAGTACTTTAATATTTCCAATGGCTTCCTTTGAAAAACATTTTCCAAAAGTTTCACCAATTGCTCCAATATTAAAATCACTCCATACCGGCAAAACAGATGGTCCGGTGTACAATCCTGTCAGTTGTGCAATGATACCAAGCACCCAGGTTGCAACAATTCCAATTAATATTGCACCCTTTATTTTTCTTACATGTAACAACGAAATAATAACCAGACCAATTAATGTAAGTAATGCACAAATACCTACATTATGAAAATCCTCCCGGAAATTAACAACTGTTACAAGGGTTGCATCACTATTTACAACAACAGAACCATTCTGCAAACCGATAAAGGCAACAAAAAGACCGATACCAACGGAAACACCTTTCTTAAGCTGAAGGGGAATTGCATTAAAAATAGCTTCACGAACATTCGTTAATGAAAGCACCAAAAAAATCAAACCCTCAACAAATACGGCCAATAATGCAAACTGCCATGAATATCCCATGGAACCGCATACTGTATATGCAAAGTATGCATTTAATCCAAGACCCGGAGCCAGGGCAAAGGGATAATTTGCAATCAACGCCATACATAGCGTTCCTAAAAATGCTGCTAAAGCTGTTGCAATTAATACAGCCTGAGGATCCATACCCGATGCAGCTAATATAGACGGATTAACAGCTAAAATATAAGCCATTGCCATAAATGTTGTTACACCACCTATAACTTCTGTCTTTACGTCTGTTCCATTTTCTTGCAGCTTAAATACTTTTTCTAACATCATACTCCTCCTCTTAAATGTTATTTTATTTTAGTACTTCTTGTAAAGTACCACTTAACAATTGCAATTCCAATAATGATAACATATCCTATTACACTTAATATATCCGGAATCTGATTCAAAAACAAAAATCCAAAAACAGCAGCAAAAATTACAATCGAGAAATCATATACCGATATTTCTTTGGCAGCTGCATAAGAATAGGCCTTTGTAATAAATATCTGACCTCCTGCCGCCGCAATACCGGTTACACAAAGACACAGCCACTGCATTTTGTTCATAGGTTCATAATTGATTATAAGATTTGGCAGCAGCATAAGGGTTGTAAAACCTGAGAAAAACGCAACAATAATCATACTTTTTTCTCCACGCATACCAAGCTTTCTAACATAAGTATAGGCAAGACCTGCCCCAAGTCCTCCGGTCACACCGGCAACCGCAGGTAAAACATCAAAGCTAAAGGATGGTTTTACCACAAATAATGCACCAATAAATGCCACAATAACAGAGAACCATTCAAACCGATTTGCAACTTCTCCAAGAACAAACACCGAGAAAATAATGGCAAAAAAGGGCGATAATTTATTTAACATAGATGCATCAGAAATTGCCATATGGTCAATGGCATAAAAATTACAAATCATGCCAAGGCAACCAGCCAGAGAACGAATCACCAAATATTTTAAATTACCCTTACCAATAACAAAGGGGGTTTTACTTCGAACAAGGGAAACAACAGCGACGACCAATGCAAAAAAATTCCGAAAAAAACATTTTTGCATGGTAGGCACATCACCGGTTAGTCTGATAAACAAATTCATAAGGGCAAAGCAAAATGCTGACCCTATAATACATAGTATTCCCAAGGAATATGTAGATTTTATATCTGATTTCAAATGAAAGCCTTCTTCCTATTCCATATCTTTTTCTTTATTGTAATACTCCAGTATTTCATCTTTTGCTTCCAAGAACAATCCCACAAGATAAGGATCAAAGTCTGTTCCGGCACCTTCCTCTATTATTTTAAAGCATTTTTCGATAGGCATGGCATCACGATACACCCTTTTTGCGGATACTGCATCAAAAACATCCGCAATGGCCATAATCCTAGCATGCAACGGAATCTCCTCTCCTGATAATTTATCAGGATAACCCTTTCCATTCCATTTTTCATGATGAAATCTTGCAACCTCATAAGTAATCTTTTGATAATCCGGTTCGTCCAAATCAGCAAAGGTCTCATTAATAATATCTCCACCGATTGCCGCATGTTCCTTCATAATACAATACTCTTCATCCGTAAGTTTACCCGGTTTTTGTAAAATATAATCAGGTGTCGAAATCTTTCCAATATCATGCATTGGTGCCGCATTAATAACATTTTCTTTATAATCTCTTGACAAAACATCCTTGTATTTCTCATGAAAACTCATCTCTTTTAAAAGAATTTTTACGTATCCTTTTGTTCTTTTAATATGTCCGCCTGTACTATTATCACGATTTTCAACTAAAGTCGCAAATCCTGTTACCATTTCAGAATTATAAACTTTCAATCTCTGAAGAGAAGGATCCTCAAAGTTAAGGTAAAGTCCTAAAATGGTAATCGTTGGGACTAATGATGAGATTAATATTTCAGGACAAATAATCTGGGCAATCAAAATACAGATACATATTAACATAAAGGTAACAATATTCGTCATTTTCTGTTTTTCCAGTTCTCTGTGTTTCATAATAATCAATGCAAAAATCATAATAAAATGCACAAATGTGGAAGCATAACATGCAACAACCGGAACCCCCATGGAATACCGGGTAGTCTTCCCTTCAACATAATATAAATCAGAGATAGACATAAGAATTATGATAAACGAAACAATTCCCGGCAATAACGTAAAAACCAGTCTTTTTTTATTACGGATTCCGATTGTCTGGGATATCATATACATAAAAATCAAAACAGAAACCGAATTCATACATATAAAAAACAAACAATGAAAAACCAGATTCCATGATTTTGGAACAATATCCATATGATTTACCGTCCATGCCGTAACGCCATCCATTATAATTGCCCAGGGAGCCATAGCCAATATTAAATCAAATATTTTGTTACAGGATACTTTTTTATCAAATGAGCCCTTAATATATGCCATAATAATATACACTACAAGAATTAAACAGCCCAATTGTAATTTAAAATCAAACATTATGTTCTCCTTCATCCATAACTACGTATCAAATACGCATTACACAAAATTACATAAACAACCAACAGACATTATACAACATTTTTAGATATCTAAACAACCATTTTCCTGCGGAAAAACGTAAAAAAACAGTTTATAATGTTACCCGGTTATCTCCAAAATGTTTTGTAATACGAAGTAATTTCCCAAAGTTAATACCTGCCCTTACAATCTCGTCTACAATAATCGCCAAAAATACTCCGGTAATTCCCAAGTGTAACACATATACAAAAACAGATGCACATCCAATAATGAAAAACGTTCCGAATATTTGTGTAAAGAACATCCACTTCGTATCTCCGCTTCCCCGAATACCATTTCCAATAATGATATTTGCGGATTTTGCATATAAATTAATACACATCAATATCAGATAGATTCCTGAAGATGCAATAATCCCTTTATCTGTTGTAAATAAGCCGATAATCTGACTTGGAACAACCAAACAGATGATAAGAACAACAAGTGCAAGCATAACACACAATCCATATGCAATCACACATACACCCTTATACTGTTTCAAATCTTTTTTTCCTGTGGCCTCTCCTGTAAGGGTCATTGTACCATTTCCTATAGCGCCTACAACCACAACCACAATCACTTCAATACCAAATATTATGGAATAAATACCTGCCGCCATCTCATTAATTGAATTTAAAATCTTAATCAACATCAGATTACCAAAATTCCATGCAAAATCCTCCAATGCAGTATTAACACCAAGCCTGGCTGATACAAAAAAAGGTTTAAATCTTGCTTTCCAAACTGAGGACAATCTAGGTCTTGTGGGTAATTTCTTACTGGTCACAAAAATATATAATGCGTATAAACATCCGGCATATTCAGCAATGGTTGTGGCAATTGCCGCGCCCTTAATCCCCATTGCAGGAAAACCAAATTTACCAAATATTAATATATAATCCAGTAACATATTTGTACCTGCACGTACAATTCCGTAATATATCAAAGGCTTTGTATAATTAGAAGTCTGCATGATAACCGTGCTGGATGCTTCTAAACCAATTACCAAAAAGATTGGAGCAAAATACCTTGTATACTCTAAACACATAGGCATAACATTTTCTGATACACCCATAATGGTATATACTTTTTCTGCACAAAATGACCAAAAGAAAAACAATAAAATCGGAATCACATTATTCCATTTTAACATTGCCGCAGCATATTCTTCTGTTTTTTCTGTATTACCGGCACCAACACCCTGACTAATCATAATAGAGGCACCAACCACAAGGGAAAAACAAAATGACATAGTTGTCCATATTGGAGAATTTACATTTCCAATTGCGCTCATATAAAGACTGTTTACCCGTCCCAAAAAAATACGATCTATCATCATCTGTAATTCCGATATTAAATTGCTTAATATAATAGGTATTGCTATATATAATAACCTTCGAACATATTCCTTATATATACTCTTATCTAATTTCATCACATCACCTCATTTTTCTTATGTATGTTTTTATCTTCTTCTGTTACTTAAAATGAAAGCACTGCTCCAAAATGGTAATTGTCTCCACATTATAGTGAATCCTTGTTTTTCTGTCAACAAAAAATGTCGGATTATAAAATATAATCCGACATAAACATTCAAGATATCCTCAATCTTTATTCACTTAAAAATCTTTCAAATTCTTCCTTTCGAAGGGGTTTTGAATAATAATAACCCTGAATATAATCCCCTCCAAGAGAAACAATTCTATCAGCCTGTTTCTTAGTTTCAACACCTTCTGCAACTGTTTTGATATTCAAAAGCTTTGCCAGATGCATGGAAAAACCTAAAACACTTTTATCTGAATCAGGATTGTCCTTCTGAATAATGCTCATATCAAGCTTTAAAACATCAATATCCAATTCATTAAGAGCTACCATGGAAGAATATCCCGAACCAAAATCGTCTAATTCCACTACAAATCCCGCCTCGTGAAATTTATGTACCGTTTCACATATCCTTTGGGGATTATCGGAATAGGATGACTCTGTAATCTCAACATGTAATAATGAATGATCAATTCCATAATGGTCAGCGATAGCAATAACACTTTCCGCCAAAAAATCATCTTCAAAATCTCTTCTGGATACATTAACAGATACCGGAATCATTTTCTTTCCCTGTTTTTTCCAGTCCCTAAGATTTCTACAAACCTCTTTCCATACATAATAATCTAATTTTTTAATAAACCCATTACGTTCAAAAATCGGAATAAAGGTTGCCGGATTCATAAAACCAAGTTCCGGATGATGCCATCTTATCAATGCTTCTCCACCTATAATAGACTCACTTTTTGCATCAAATTTAGGCTGGTAATATATTACAAATTGCTGTTTCAGTAAGGAATCTTCTGCACTTTCAGCAATTTTTCTCTGTATCAGCAGATCCTTTCGCAGCTCATCATCATACTCTGAAAAATATACGCCGTAAATATCTTTAATTTTTGTCAGAGCAAGTAACACACGGTCGTACATTCCCTGAGGTTCTAAATTGGTACCCTGACGAATACGATAATACCCATACTTAATATTCACATTATGTATCGGGAACTCAATACCGTACTTAGGGTCCTTAAGACGGCTGAGCAAGTCATCCAAATCCTTTTCTCTTAATAGGGCAGCAAATTTATCACCCTCAATACGTCCAGCAAACATAATCATATCAAGCTTGTAGCGAAAATCAGCCAACCGTTTCAGCACCTCATTCCCTACTTCAATACCATAATTGTCATTAATTAATTTAAGACCAATAATATCTGTTCCAAACATTACATATCTTTCATCCGGATGTTCAAGCAACTGCTGTTCCACTCTATGAAAGAAAAAATCCTTTGTATATAAACCGGTAAGAGAATCCTTTTCCAAATAATGAAGAAACGTAATAGATTCCCTCATTTTAATCATTCTGTCGATCCGGTTCATAATGATTTCCGGTTTATAAGGCTTAAATACAAAATCAGCCGCACCCAATTTCAAACACCTTGCTTCAATGGAATCCTTGGATGATTCATCGGTTCCCAGCCCCGTTATAACAATAATAGGGATATTGGAATACTGGCGAATACCTTTCATCTTTTTTATTAATTCATATCCGTCCATTTCCGGCATGTTAAGATCCGTCATAACCAATGCGATTTCTTTATAAGATGAATCTAAAACCCCCATGGCTTCCTTACCATTTTTCACTGATATCACCTCATATTTCGTCATAAGCATATCACTTAACACGTCACGATTCAGTTTGTTATCCTCCACAACCAAAAGCTTACGTCCGGACTTAAAATAATCATAATCTGATGCTTTTTCTGAACTTACGTCAGCAAATCCTACAACCGCCTTATGTAACTCTCCTATGCCATCCAGATTTGCTATCTTAAAACGAAACGCGTACTCTCTTCCATTACGTTCTAACCGATATTCATGAGAGTAGGAACGGACATTTTTTAACTGCTCCTTGAGAAATGCATATCTTGTTACCGCATACATTTCCTCTTTATCCTTTTCCGATACAACTGCTTCAATGTAGCTGTCTACCGCATCTTCAAAAGAGGGACCGGTACGAAAATAGTCACCAAAGATCTCCTCAATATTCTCATTCATACGATATGGTATGATCTTATCTTCATCAAAATCTACATAATATATTGCCCCATAATTTTCGCTAAGACCACACAACAACTTTTCAAAGACCTGTTTTTCTTCTAATTCGTTTTGCATAACTCACCTTCTCTCCCCCTATGCTAACAAACTTATTTACTGTGTTTTTAGCATATCAACGAAATCCATTTCCGCCATAGGTTTGCCAAACAGAAATCCCTGAATCTTATAGCAGCCATTTTTCCGCAAAAACTCAGCCTGTTCTGTTTTCTCTACACCCTCGGCAATAACCTCCTTACCAAGTTCACGAATCATATGAATCATGTGGGATACAATAATCTCATCATCCTTACTGTCACCCCCAACACCATCAATAATGCTCTTATCAAGCTTAATAGTATCTGCAGCCATATCCTTCAGCATCTTTAAAGATGAAAATCCACTACCAAAATCATCCATTGCAAGTCCTACACCTAACTTATGCATACGTTGTACAAAATGGGTTAATGCTTCAATATCCTCTACATCATATGACTCTGTAATCTCTATCTCAATACATGTTGGATCCACCTGATAAGTCGTAATAATTTCTTCTATCTTATCTGCAAAAAGCTTGTCTCTTAGATGACGTCTGGAAAAATTCGTTGATATACATACAGGCTTAATTCCCATGGTTTCCCATTTCTTAATATGCAGACAAACCGACTCTAAAACATAATAATCTATTCTGGTAATCAATCCATTTTTTTCAAGAATCGGAACAAATTCTCCCGGATAAACCATTTGACCATCTTTGTTCCAACGAACCAATGCCTCAGCACCATATACTATGTGTTCTCCCTCTTTTGTAAGTTTTACTTTCGGCTGATAATAAACAACAAATTCCCGATTGTCAATTGCTTCCGGTATACTCTCCTCCAATTGACGCATACGTATCATTTCCCGTTTCATCTCATCACGAAACATAATAACATCCGAATTACTTTGCTTCTTAGCCAATCCCATGGCAATGGAACTATGATTCATTGCCTCATTATTCGTATCTCCCGGTTTCAGGTTGCAATAACCCACCCGGCAGTCTACCTTAACAAACTCTAAACGGTCTCCCGGTAATGAAACCTCAACACATATTTCCTTCAAAAAAGCCAAAAAGCTCTCTTCTCTGTCTGTTTCCACCAGAGCCAAAAAATTATCTCCACCTAATCGTGCCACACAACCGGCTCTGCCCACAAAGGCTTCCATTTTTTTTGCAAAAGAAACAATAATCTGGTCCCCAATAGCATTATTATACATTTCATTCAGAAGCTTCATATTCTTAATGTTAACAAAGTTTGACGTAAACAAATGAAGCCGTCCTGCTGACAGCAGTTCTCCCATATAAAGCTGCAAGCGGGAATTGTTTGATACCCCTGTCATCTTGTCCTTGAAGGTAATATCAAATAACTGACTCATCACCTTAGCACGTCCATATACAAAATACAATACCTTTGACAGGAAATAAAAATCTTCCTCTGTTTCCTTATCCCACTCCCTGCCTTCAGTAACCGCCGCTATAATACGAGCCATTCCACCATTATCTAAATGATAGACAACCTCTTTTTTATTCTCCTCCGGATAATAATCCTGTAAATCAAGCAATACATTCTCATGCCTGTATCCCGGATTACCTATTTCATCTATATAAATAATAACAGTTTTTAAAAAACATAAATTACAGGACTTTGCCAATTCCGGAACAAATTCAGAAAAAATTTGAGTTATACTTTCTGTATTACGTTCTCCGTCAGGTATATGATTAAAAAAATCCTGAAATTCTTTGCTTACCAATCTCCCCATCACATTATCCCTTCTCTTATCAGTATATGATAATCGCTTAAATTTTTCTTAAAATATAATCTATAGAATGTATTATACCATATATGACCCTTTATGCCTAATGTTTTTATTTTTTTGTTATTTGTATTGCAAAAAAAACAAAACATGGCATTTTCTTTCTTATAAAACAATGCTATAATATGAAACCGAAATAAAAAAGAGGTGAAAACTATGAATTTTATCAAAAAAAATGGAAGCGGTATTCTTTTATGTATGGTGATTGCCGGCATCGCAACCTTTCTTGGAGGTTTATCTGTTGCGGGATTTTCTTTGGAAGTAATTGGCGCACCGGTCTTTTCCATTCTAATTGGAATGATAATTACACTTTGTATTCCAACACTTGGAGAAAACAATTTATTGAAAGACGGAATCAAATTTACTTCAAAAAAGATTCTGCAATGGGCTGTTATTATTTTAGGTTTCTCATTAAATCTTGGTACCATTGCAAAAGTCGGAACGCAAAGCTTACCGGTCATTCTTACCACAATCTCAACATCATTAATTGTGGCATATATTATGAAAAAAATATTGCATATGGATAGTAATACATCTATCCTGATTGGTGTTGGTTCCTCTATTTGCGGAGGATCTGCAATCGCTGCAACAGCACCGGTTATTGAAGCGGATGACGAGGAAATTGCCCAGTCAATTTCAGTAATTTTCCTCTTTAATGTACTTGCTGCATTAATATTTCCAACCCTTGGTCACGCTATCGGTATGGGTTCTGAAGGCTTTGCGGTATTTGCCGGAACTGCAGTAAATGATACATCCTCTGTAACAGCAGCTGCATCTACTGCCGAAGGAATTTATAATTGTCCAAATATTCTTTCAACAGCCGTAACTGTAAAGTTAACCCGTACTTTGGCAATTATTCCAATCACATTGGTATTGGCGTTTATGAAAATGCATCAGGCAAAGAAACAAGGGGATGCCAAAAACAATTTTTCATTTAAAAAGATTTTCCCATGGTTCATTCTGTTTTTCGTAGGTGCATCCATTATTACTACAATCGTGGGTTTCATACCGGAAAACGGTTTCACTTTGTTCTATGGAGATACCTTTGTGAAATCCATGAAATGGCTTGCAAAATTCTTTATTGCCATGGCAATGTGTGCAATTGGCCTTAACACAAACATTGTGAAGCTAATTAAAAAAGGTGGCAAACCAATTGCCATGGGTTTTTGCTGCTGGGTTATGATTACTTTGGTTTCCATTCTTGTACAACGATTAACCGGTATCTATTACACCAATCTGTAAATAAAAATCACATAATAACAGGAAGGCATGAATGTATAGATAATTCATGCCTTCTTCTTTACTAAAAATTAATGATTATTTTTAACTATTACTATGGTAAGATAATCCTTTTCACATTTGTTTTTTAATTCCTGAAGACTTAAATATACTCTCTCATTCTCCAATCCACAGTTAGACACACCATATATCTGCAGATTTTCATCCTTTAAACGTTTTTCCAAAGAATGAATCAGATTCTGTAACTTCCTCCCGGTTTTCATATAGATACATGTCCCCTTATATATATCCACCTCATCATTTCCGGGTATAATATGTATTTCTTCCTTACCCTCACCAAGAGAAATTCCAAGTCTTGCAGCAACAGCACAAAAGGAAGGTACTCCACTTATCATCCGGGCTGTTCCGCCATTTTCCAATACCCTTTTATGAATATAATTATAAGTAGAATACACAGCCGGATCTCCGATTGTTAAAAATGTAACCTGATTATCTTTTTGTAAATATCCATTGATACTTTCATATATTTCATCATGAAGAGAATGTAGTATTTCTGCATCCTTTATCATGGGAAACTCATAACAGACTATTTGTTTTTTATCTATATCAGGAATAACAGATTTTACAATCTGATATGCATAACAATCTTCTTTTCTTTTGTTTGGCAGCAATAATATATCACTTTCTCTTATTATACGAACCGCTTTTAAGGTTAAATATTCCGGATCTCCCGGTCCTACTCCTATTCCATATAAGACACCCATACTCATTTCTCCAATGCTTCATATGAAAACAGGAAACCAGTAAAACTGATTTCCTGTTCATATCACTTATTTTATACTATTTCAAAAGTATATATAAGATTAAAGCTTTGGTCCGGCTGCAACTAAAGCCTTACCTGCTTCATTTGTCTCATACTTCTTGAAGTTCTTAACAAATCTCTCAGCAAGATCCTTAGCCTTTGTCTCCCACTCAGTAGGATCAGCATAAGTATCACGAGGATCAAGAATTGCAGGATCTACTCCAGGAAGCTCAGTTGGAACCTCAAAGTCAAACATAGGAATCTTCTTTGTTGGAGCATTGTTAATATCACCATTTAAGATAGCATCAATAATTCCACGGGTATCCTTAATTGTGATACGCTTACCTGTTCCATTCCATCCTGTATTTACAAGATATGCCTTAGCACCACTCTTCTCCATCTTCTTAACAAGCTCTTCACCATACTTTGTTGGATGTAACTCTAAGAATGCCTGACCGAAACATGCTGAGAATGTAGGTGTTGGCTCTGTAATTCCACGCTCTGTACCTGCAAGCTTAGCTGTAAATCCTGAAAGGAAGTAATACTGTGTCTGCTCAGGTGTTAAGATAGATACAGGAGGAAGTACTCCAAATGCATCTGCTGACAAGAAAATTACATTCTTTGCTGCAGGACCTGAAGAAACACCATTTACCTTAGAAGCAATGTTATCAATATGATCAATTGGGTAAGATACACGAGTATTCTCTGTAACACTCTTATCATCAAAATCAATCTTTCCATCAGCTGCAACTGTTACGTTCTCTAACAATGCATTTCTCTTAATTGCATTGTAGATATCCGGCTCAGATTCCTTATCAAGACCGATAACCTTAGCATAACAACCACCTTCAAAGTTGAATACACCGTTATCATCCCAGCCATGCTCATCATCACCGATTAATAATCTCTTAGGATCTGTAGAAAGTGTTGTCTTACCTGTTCCTGATAAACCAAAGAAGATTGCTGTATTCTTACCGTCCATATCAGTATTTGCAGAACAATGCATTGAAGCAATACCCTTAAGTGGTAAGTAGTAGTTCATCATAGAGAACATACCCTTCTTCATCTCTCCACCGTACCATGTATTGATAATAACCTGCTCACGGCTTGTAATATTGAAAGCTACACAAGTCTCTGAGTTAAGTCCTAACTCCTTGTAGTTTTCTACTTTTGCCTTTGAAGCATTGTATACTACGAAATCAGGCTCGAAAGTTTCAAGCTCTTCATCTGTAGGAATGATGAACATATTCTTTACAAAGTGAGCCTGCCAAGCAACCTCAACGATGAAACGAACTGCCATACGTGTATCTTTGTTAGCACCACAGAAAGCATCTACAACAAAAAGTCTCTTATTGCAAAGCTCATTCTTTGCGATATCCTTAACTGTTGCCCATACATCCTCAGACATACGATGGTTATCGTTAGGATATTCAGCTGAATCCCACCATACTGTGTTTTCTGAGTTCTCATCAACTACAATATACTTATCTTTAGGAGAACGTCCTGTATAGATACCTGTCATAACATTAACTGTATCTAACTCTGTGTTCTGTCCAACCTCATAACCTTCGTTAGAAGCCTTTGTTTCTTCCTCAAATAACATCTCAAATGAAGGATTGTGAACAATCTCTGTGGTTCCGGTAATACCATACTTAGTTAAATCAATGTTTGCCATTTTACTTTTACCTCTCTTCTTATTGGTTTTTTATTATTTCCTTTGTAGCAACTGTGCATTATATTATAGCACAGGCACACATACAACCATATTATCAAACTATGAAATTTTGTCAATATCGAAGATAATGAATTTGAAATAAATGTTGTTTGTAATCCGAAATTCCACTTTTGGATGGAATTTAATCTTTCCGAACT
>JBJENX010000003.1:0-5531 GCA_051880415.1 Lachnospiraceae bacterium
GGAATCAATGAGAGATATTAACAGGGTAATGGAGCGTGAGATAGCGAAGGGGAGCAGTCCTTTGAAGCTGGATCATATTGAATTTGGAGATTATTCGTATCAGGAGATAACATCAAAAGAGAAACTGCTGGAGGTGTTATCGTATTTGTTGCGGATAGGTGATTTCAAGCAGTATGCCGGAAAGACTATCCTAAATAATGTTTATATGGACCTGCGAGGGAAAAAGCCTGTGTTTAAGCGAACCAAGACCGCAATAGAAAGAAATAATATATTTGCAGCAATCAGAAGGTATGCAAAGAAGCTAAAGCCGCAGTATAATGGAGATGTATATCTGGAAACGGTCAGATGTTATTTCGATATACCACAAGAAAATCTGGAAAAGTGCCGATATACATATCAAGGGAATGAAACATATGCCTTTCTGATGTCAGACAAGTATATCATGGCATTGTATACGCATTGTCTGGTGGAGAGGAAAGAGGCTGCCGTACAGGGGATGCAGATTGAAGGCTTTACGGAAAAAGAGTATGGGATGGTCAGGCTTGAGAATGTGGGGGATGTTTTGTTTCAAGCACTATTACTTGATGATATAAAGTGTAAAGATGGAACGATGTATGCAGAATTTTACACTTGCTTTTTGGTTATGTAGAGTACATCAAATTAATAAGACCAGAGTGGTATTAAGATACAACTATAGTGAGAATAGTAAAAATGAAAAAGGAATAATGAGAAATGATAAAATATCCTATTTATGTGACAGTAGATACTAATATTTTGGATGCAGCAAACTTTGATTTCAATGAAAAGAGTACGCTTCAAATTTTAGTAAATTATGTAAAAAAAGGAAAAGTGAAAGTTGTATTAAGTAATATAGTAGTTAAAGAAGCAGAAAAACATATTGCTCAAAGAGGTGTTACTATATGCTCTCTAATGCGAAAGCTAAGAGCAGATGCTTTGAAGACAGCAACTGATTATCAAATAAAACAATTGGGATTAGGGCATATTCTGGATTTAAGTACTGATAAGGCTGAAATAAGTCAGAAGAGTATAGATCTGCTACATAAGTATATAGCAGATTTGGATGCGGAGATTCTTGATACTAGTAAAATAGATTTGGATGCAATAATAGACGATTATTTTGAAATCCGAGCTCCATTTCAAACTGGTGAGAAAAAGAGAAAAGAGTTTCCAGATGCATTTATAGCAAATCAAATCAGAGAGAGATTTGGACGTGAAGAAATGGTTGCGATAATAAGTGATGATAAAGGGTTTGTAGAAGCCTGTCAGTCATGGGATAATCATCTGTTCTTTTCTTCTTTAGGAGCATTATACAGTGAAATGAATACACAGGAAGAATTTTATGCGGCTACAAAAGATTTTGTAACAGCCCAAAAATCTGATATTGAATCATATTTAGCTCAATACATAAAGAATAATGTGGAGATAAATGTAATTGGGTTATCACATGATAGAAAAGGGTTAACTGAGGGATATGATTATACCGAAACTTACTTGAACAGTCTATCAGATATAACTATTGGAATTCATTCTGTTGATGAAATCGATGACGATAAATCCATTGTAACTTTAAAATGCCAAGGTGTATTTATTATGGATTGTTTTTACGAGGACTATGATAATGCGCCATGGGATTCAGAAGAAAAAAAGTATGTTTATGTGGAAACTATTGGAATTAGAGAAAAGCATAAGGCGAATTTTGCTTGTAGAATTGAAATTAACAGAGCAGAAAATAGTTTTGAGATATTACCATTTAAAATAATTTTAGGCGGAGATTCAAGAAAAGAGAGATATGAGATAGAATCTCATTCGGAATATGAATATGAATATGATTACGAGCAAGAGTTTGAGGATATGGATCGTGAATCGGTAGGACTGAATCCATTGGGTGATTATGCAACATATCTTGAGGAAAATCTTGCGGAATCGAAAATGTCAGAGGACATTATCGAGCGCTTTAATTGCATTAATGAATTGCATGGGGAGTATGAAGATATATCAAGCACATATGATTCGTTATTGGAATTGTTTTCGGATAGAGATAAGATCAAAAAAATAATATGCATTATTTCTTCAAAGTTGGAAGAGATTACAGATTTCCCAGGAATAATTGATGAAGATGACATTTCTGAAGAAGAAATAGCAGAGATTGAGAAATGGATAGATTTCAAATATCAGGATGCGTCAAGAAAAATGGAAATAACAAATCTTCCAGATAGTATAGGATATGGAGCTGATATTGAGATATTGGGGATTGATGACCAAAAATTATTTTTGAAAATAGATGAAATTAATATTAGTCCATCTGCAGGTGATAAAGAATGGATTGATATTAGTCTATCTGATGAAAAAGAAATAATAGCAAAAGGAACAGTAGAACTCACAGTGGGATATATTGAGTATGATGAGGACGGTGGTGTGGCGGATGGCTTAGAAGATGAAATCGATTATTATTACTGTTCAATAATTGAGCAGTTGGATAATTTCATATTAGAGCAGAATGAATATATGAAAACTGAAAAAGCAATTATTGAAATTATTGAAGAAGCAATTGAGTAATAATACAGATATGGCAGAGGATATTACGCAATTAATGAAAGTATAACGCAAAATTTCAGTTTTGTTGAGATGAAGCATATAATTAAAAACACAACAGCGTCAGGGCAGTTATAAGTCGAGAGATTTGTAGCTGCCCTTTTTTTATTGCTTTTGGACACGATGTCCAGAAGCGGAAAGGAGAATTATGAGGTATTTATTACATCGGCTGTATGTTCCACCTTAGCGGAGCATACGCACATGGAAATGCAGATCGGAGGTACTTATGCAAGAGGAAGTAACGCAGAAAACAATCGCTCTTGTAATTAAGACCGCTAAACTGGATGCCAACGTCTTGAAGGTTGCAATGCGGATGTACTTGAACCACCGCAGGCAGAAAGCACAGAAAACGCATGGTAAAACTTCTGTGAAAAAGCTGGTTGGCGAAGGCGTGGGAGTTTCGTCTATTGAAGTGACGGATGGCAATATCAAATCCTTTGAGCGGGTAGCTCGTAAATATAATGTTGATTTCGCCGTCAAGAAAGACAAGACAACGGACCCGCCGAAATATGTGGTATTTTTCAAGGGCAGGGATGCCGATGCAGTAGCACAGGCATTCAAGGAATTTGTTTATGGTAATGAGAAACGAAAGGGCAGGACTTCCGTAAGGGAGAAACTGAAACGCTTCAGGGATGCAGTATCACAGAATAAGAACAGAGAACGGAGCCGGGAAAAGAATAAGGACAGGGGGCAGAGCCTTTGAGTAACATCATTGAGGGCATAACCAAAGACCTGAAAGCTATCCCGAAAAATCTGAAAGCAAAAGCAGGCGGTATGGAAACCAAGAAGCTGGTGCTTTTGAATCTGCCCTATATCTTTGCTGGGTATTTCTGTGACAAAGTGGCATGGCTGTGGAGAGTATCGGAGGGGACAAATGCTTCCGATAAGATGATGGCAGTCATGAACCGTTTTGATAAGCTGTTTGCCAATCCCCTGCCCAGCTTCCACCCAAGAGATTTACTGATTGGAGTGGCAGGCGGCATAGCACTCCGACTTGTGGTGTATTACAAAGCCAAGAATGCCAAGAAGTTCCGGCAGGGTGTAGAATATGGTTCCGCAAGGTGGGGAAATGCCAAGGACATAGAGCCATATATGGACTCTGTGTTTGAAAATAATGTCCTTCTGACACAGACGGAACGGCTGATGATGTCCGGCAGACCGAAAGAGCCGAAGTATGCAAGAAACAAGAACATTCTTGTTATCGGTGGCTCCGGTTCTGGTAAGACTCGCTTTTTTGTGAAGCCGAACCTGATGCAGATGCACTCGTCTTATGTTGTCACTGATCCGAAAGGAACGGTACTGGTTGAGTGCGGAAAGATGTTAAAGAAGGGCAAGTACAAGATAAAAGTTTTGAATACCATAAACTTTGCTAAATCCATGCATTACAATCCTTTCGCCTACATTCGGAGCGAAAAGGATATTTTGAAACTTGTAAACACGATTATAGTCAACACCAAAGGAGAGGGACAGCAATCCGGTGAGGACTTCTGGGTCAAGGCTGAAAAGCTCTATTACACGGCACTTATCGCTTATATCTGGTATGAAGCTCCGGAAGAGGAGCAGAATTTCGCAATGCTGATTGATATGATTGATGCCAGCGAAGCCAGAGAGGACGATGAGAACTTCAAAAATGCCGTGGACTTATTGTTTGAGGAGCTGGAAGCCGATAAACCCAATCATTTTGCAGTAAGACAGTACAAGAAGTATAAACTTGCTGCCGGAAAGACAGCGAAATCAATTCTGATTAGCTGTGGTGCGAGGTTAGCACCATTTGATATTAAGGAGCTGCGTGACCTTATGGAATATGACGAGCTGGAGCTTGATACTCTGGGAGAGGAAAAGACAGCATTATTCGTTATTATTTCCGATACGGATGCCACATTTAATTTTGTGGTATCAATCATGTATTCACAGCTCTTTAACCTGCTTTGTGATAAAGCAGATGATGTATATAACGGAAGGCTCCCGGTTCATGTGCGTATGCTCCTTGATGAGTTTGCGAACATCGGGCAGATTCCACAGTTTGAGAAGCTGATCGCTACAATCCGTAGCCGTGAAATATCAGCTTCTATTATTTTGCAGTCAAAATCCCAGCTCAAGGCGATTTATAAGGACAATGCAGATACTATAGAGGGCAACTGTGATACCACATTATTCCTTGGAGGAAAGGAAAAGACCACTTTAAAAGAGTTGGCGGAAGTATTGGGTAAAGAGACGATTGACCTTTATAATACCTCGGATACAAGAGGTACGAGCCAGTCCTACGGTCTGAATTATCAAAAGACCGGAAAAGAGCTTATGAGTCAGGATGAGATAGCGGTCATGGATGGCGGAAAATGTATCATGCAGCTTAGGGGCGTGAGACCTTTTTTCTCAGATAAGTTTGATATAACAAAGCACAAGCGGTACAAAGAGCTGTCCGATTTTGACCCGAAAAATGCCTTTGACATTGAGGACTATGTGAAGCATCTGCATCACATGAAAGTCACACCGGACACAGAGGTAGATGATGCCTTTGATTGTGGAGAAGTTGAGGGCGATACAACTAAATAGCGACTTTTGGACAGAATGTCCTAAAGTGCAGAACTTACAACTGAATATGGAACCATTAACCTCTGGACATTGTGTCCAGAAGCAAAAAGAGTTTTGTTGTGTATGCTGATACATCTCAAAACTCTTTCTTTTTGAAAAAATTAAGAGAAAGAACGAGGGAAAATCCTCTGCTCGTCAGAGGACTCGCATTTTCCTTCGGAAAACAAGGAGGATTATTAAAATGTCATTTTTTACAACAGCAGTAACAGGATTAAAGACGGTAGTAACCGCAATCGGAGCAGGTGTAGGCGTGTGGGGAGTTATCAATCTCCTGGAGGGCTATGGTAATGATAATCCCGGTGCAAAGTCACAGGGTATCAAGCAGC
>JBJENX010000004.1:0-5471 GCA_051880415.1 Lachnospiraceae bacterium
TTATAGTAACAAAGCCAGGAAGCACCTGTTGCTAAGCCCGATAGAATTAGGAATAGCCAGCTTTTCTTACTAATATCTCCAATTCCACTTTGTGTATTGGTTAAAAATACCATTCCCCACGCCATAATAACTACTACAACCGTACGGATTGCTGTGGCAAGATTGGAATTTACACCATCGATACCAATTTTTGCCAAAATAGAAGTCAGTGCTGCAAATATCGCTGATAAAAAGGCAAATACCATCCACATATTTTTTCTCCTTTGTTAACTAAACCACAAAAACTAATTGTCAATTGCTCCTCCACAATATGCACAGGTACATACGTATCCTTTTGCAGCACTAAAACTTGCGCCACAGTGGGGACAGGATACTGCCACCATATTGATTAACTTCGGATCAAGAGGCTTATTATCCATAAGCTCCTCTTCCCTATCAATATGTTCGTATCTTACGGAGTTTTTATCCCATGAATAGGCAGAACCAAGTGCAACAATATCAATGGTAGCTCCAATAGGATAATCACCGGATCCCTTGGTAAATCCCGTAGGAATAACTGCCTCCCGCTCTATCCCCTTTTCATCAAAGTAATGAACCTTAATATTTACAAGATAATCATTATTCACCATTGCACTTTTATCTTCTACATATCCATATATTTTTCCGGTGTATTTTTTTCCGGTCCTTGCTACTTTTTTCCGTTTTGATATTGCTTTTAACTGAGATATCAAAATACCTCCACCAACTGCTGCAAATACAAACCCAAGTAATATACAGATAGCGGAACCAAATAATTCTCCAAACCCAAAAATCAATACAAGGCCAACCAGCACAACAATAGAGCCTACTGATAAAAATATACTACCAAACATAACTAAAAATTTTTCCGAATCATTCATTAATTTATTTCCCTTCTTTTACAAATTACTGCTATGTTATATATTTTCTAATTTCGTAACGTCTATATGTACGCCTTCTCCTCAAACAAATCCCGTTGTTCATCCGTTAACAAATCCCAGTTATTCTGAAGTCTTATTTCTTCCTCTTCTTTATTCCAAAGATAACTAAATCTTGCCTCAACTCCATACTTAATCCGCCTGATGTTTTCCATATGTTTATTAAATATAATTAACACCACCGGTAAAAATAACAGGGCATATATAATCCCTCCCTGGAAACCAAGGGCTGTCATAAATAGAAAAGAGCCACTCATTGGTACAATACAAATATAATCCACTAATAATACAAGCACTAATTCAAGTGCTACAAATATTGCAAACAGCTTCACATCATATGCTAATATCACTCCACCAAGAGATGCCAGACCTTTTCCACCCCGGAAATTCATAAATATCGGTAAAATGTGTCCTATAATACAAAATACCCCGGTCACAATTCCTGCAACCTTAATAAGCGGATATATATACATACCAATCTTCACTGCAATATAGCCCTTAAAAATGTCAAAAAATGCGCAAAAAACCCCTGCCCCTTTTCCAAGTGTAATGACTGCATTAGAGGCACCTGCATTACCGGAACCTTTGCTTCGTATATCAAAACCTTTCATTTTTGCAAAAATATAAGCCGGATTAATTCCACCAATAAAATATCCAAGTAACATGCATATCATAATTTGTAAGACAGCTTTCATTTGTATAATCTCCTAAAATCTTTTTTTCGTCGTTATTATAGCATTTTCTCATGCATTATTCCATAATTAACAATAAACTCATCTTTTATTAGATTTTCTCCAGATTTTTCTTTCCTGCGCTTCTTTAATTAGCATATCCCGAAACTCCGGATGGGCAATAGAAATCAATGCCTCTGCTCTTTCCCATGTAGAGCGTCCCTCTAAATTGATTACGCCATATTCCGTAGCCAGAAAATAAACCTGACTTCTTGGGGAGGTAATGATATCACCATCAAACTGGGGACGAATTCTGGAATGCTTCACACCATGCCGGTCTGTATGAACGGAACTCATACAAATAAATGCTTTTCCACCTCTGGAACCGGATGCACCAATCAAGAAATCCAACTGTCCACCTGTTCCGCTTATTTGACGAGCCCCACTACTTTCAGCCGCCACTTGACCGTACAAATCCACCGATACACAACTATTAATGGAAACCATATTATCAATCTGGGAAATCACATATGGACGATTCACATACTCCAGAGGATATGCCGCAATCCCCGGATTATCATCAAGCCACTCATATAATTCATTTGAACCAATAGCACATCCAAATACACCTTTTCCACGGTCAATATTTTTATATTTATTTGTCAGCTTTCCAGCCTTATACAAGGCAAGATAGGCATCGGAGCAAAGCTCTGTATGCATAGCAAGATCCTTCAAATCCGACTGTGCCAGCATTTCTCCCACTGCATTTGGCATTCCACCGATACCAAGCTGTAAGGTGGAGCCATCCACAATATAAGGAATTAAAAGCTCCGCAATTTTTTTATCCACCTCTCTTGGTTCTTGAGGCTTCATATCATCAAAGGGGGCATGCTCTCCTTCCACAATCATATCAACTTCCGAAATATGAATACATTCATCATATCCTCCTCGTATTTTGGGCATATGCTCATTTACTTCAACAATTACGATGTCTGCTCTTCTTACAATCGGTGCAGCAACACCAGTGTTCACTGAAAAATTGAAATACCCATGTTTATCCATGGGACCCACTGACACCATCACCACATTGACATGTAAAAAATACTCGTAGTAAGCCGCATTATTATGAAACACCATAGGAATATAAAAACATTTTCCTTCATCACACAATTTTCTTTCATATTGGGAACAGTGCCAGCTATGATATATAAAATGTTCCTGGCTCTCATCACACTCTGCCACTTCAATGGGACCTGCCAATAAGTTTCCCCGTATTTTCACATCCAAAAGTTCATCTTTTCTCCCCGCCAATGCTTTATCAAGCAATACAGGCTTTCCCAAAGAAGAAGTATAGTCAATCCAATCCCCATTCTTTACTACCATTACTGCTTCTTCCGGACTTCTCAATTTTTCCCGATACATTTTCAAAAAATCAAACATTCAAACCCTCCTTCCCCAATACAAAACCATTTTGATACATTATATCATTAACGACCCATTTATTCCATGTAAAATCACAGATAACATAATTCATTTATACATCCGATTTTTCCTTTTCATCGTACATTTTTACAAGCTTATGAATCTCCGTGGAAACAAACCAAAATCCGAAAATAGCAGAAACCACATCGGATATAATGGCAGCCCAAAGCATGGTCACAATATTTTTTGTTATCATTGCAATCATAATGGACACCGGTACAAATACAATAACATCTCTAAGAAGTGCCAATATGGTTGACTTCACACTGTTTCCCATGGATTGTAAAATGATTGCTGCAGATTTAATATAACAGGTCAGGATAATTCCCCCTAAAAATATTCTAATACATAACCTTGCATACTCCATATATTCTGCAGTATTATGACTTCCAAAAAGAGAAATGACAGCTCCCGGTGCAATCTCAAAAATCAAAAACGCAACCATACCCACCATAAGAACCAGCTTTGTTATTAACTGTATGGTTTCCTTTACCCTGTCTATATTACCTGCACCCATATTAAATCCAATAATGGGCTGTCCACCAAGACTGATGCCAATCACCATTGACACAACAATTCCAAATACTTTCATTACAATCCCCACAACTGCAAGAGGGATTACTGCCCCAAAAGGTTGTCCTGTACTTGCATAGGTTTGATATCCATACCTTGTAAGCAGATTATTATTAACAGCAATAATAACAACGATAGACAGCTGAACAATTAAAGAAGCCATGCCTACGGAGATAATTTTTCCCATGGTACTTCCCGATATCTTCACTGCATCCTTATCAATCTTAAAGTTCTTTGATTTTGTAATATAATAAATACTCATTCCAAAGGTTAAGATTTGCCCAATCACGGTTGCCAAAGCAGCACCCTTTACACCCAAACGAAACCCAAATATCAATACAGGATCCAAAATCAGGTTTGTGATTGCTCCTGCAAGAGTACATGCCATTGCAAACCGAGGGGAACCGTCAGCACGAATGGACCCATTTAGTCCCTGCCCAATCATATAAAATGGAATTCCGGCACAAATAATTTTAAAATAGTCAACTGCATAAGCATAACATTCAGCTTCTTCCGGATTTCCGCCAAACAATGCAAGAATTTTCGTTCTACACACCATACCGAAAACACATAAGATAAGTGCCAGACAAATTAATAGGATAAAGCCATTTCCTACATTCTTATTTGCCTGTTTTTTATCTCCACTTCCAAGGGCAATACTAAATCCTGCCGCCGCACCGTCCCCGATAAGCAATGCAATACCAAGGGCAAATACTGTAAATGGATACACAATATTGGTTGCTGCATTACCATAGGCCCCCGCTTCACTCCAGCCTATAAATATCTGGTCTACAATATTATAAAGCGCTGCCACAACCATACTGATTACGCAAGGTATGGAAAATTTTTTTATCAATTTTCCAATATTTCCGGTTCCTAAATCCAATTCTTTCATAAAAACACTCCTTTTCTTTCATACAAAAAAGCAACAAAAAAGCGTAAATCCATAATTGGACTTACGCTTCCCTGCTGCTCATTATCGTTTCCAATAATAACACAAAGAAAAAAATTTTGTAAGTGTTTTTTTGAATCATAATGACATAAATTTACACAGATATCTAAATTGTAATCTCTATCTGATTGCCTTCCATCCCAATGATACAACTCTCGTAGTATCCATCTCCTGTTGTACGGGGACCGCTTATGACCTCATAGCCATCAGCCTTTAATTGTTTTGTCATTTCATCAACACGTTCTTTACTTCCAACAGAAAAGGCAATATGTACGTACCCTGTTCTTGCAAGCCCTTTTCTATCATCATCCATATTAGGTTTATTCATAATTTCCAATCTGGCTCCGTCATCAAAGGACAAAAAATAAGATTTGAAATCTGTTGTTGTATTATGATAACCGTCATTTGATTTTGCTCCAAAGTATTTTTCAAAAAAACTTTTTGCGTTTTCCAAGTCATTTACATACATTGCAATGTGTTCAATCTTCATTATCTGCTCCTCCTCTTTAGGCCTTCCCATCTGCTTTAAAATTATAAAGTGATTTTATAATCTTATCAACAGTAACAAAAATTTAATGTACAATGCTTATACATTTGCTATAATAAAAAAGACCTTAATTACAAAATAACGAGTTTGAATCCTTAAGGAGATAATAGAAATAACATGATGAAAAAAAGAGTTTTTTATGGGATTGCTACCATCCTTTTACTTGGAATTGAGATTTTGATTGCACTGTATGTCCACGACGCATTTATCCGTCCATATGTTGGAGATATATTAATTGTGGCAGTTATTTATACATTGATCCGAACCATAATTCCCGATAAATGTATGTT
>JBJENX010000005.1:0-27808 GCA_051880415.1 Lachnospiraceae bacterium
CTCTACAAAGTTTAAATTTGCCGAAACCTTTTCGTACATTCTCTTCTTCCTTTCTAACTAACAAAAATTAAAGCCCTTCTCCTCCTGTACCAGGACGAAAAGGGCTACCATTCGCTATACCACCTAATACACTGTACTCCAACATAGCATCACTATTGATATTATTAACCATAGTCAACTTTGTCTTTATACACGGTTTCTATAACGGGAAACAACCGTTGAAGCCTACTTAGATTCATAAGAATCTGTTCAGTTCAAAACTCAGGAGTGATTTTCATCTTCTTCCTACTCCCATCCGGCTTCCACCCTCCCGGACTCGCTTTTAGAAAAGGAACTGGTCTTTCCCTTGGTTTTGGCAGGAAAACTACTGTCTCCATCATTGTCTTTTCAAAGCTAGTTAATTTATAGCATTTTACGGATATTTTGTCAATAGACCGCAATCTCACTAATGCAGGTATCATTATACTTTGTGCCCGGCATGACATCCATAATTGTAATAGTTATCCGATCGGCGTATACAGGGCTTACCGGACAACTAAGTGTCGGCACACTTTCATATTCATATAATGGTTCATCCACATCATCCATCTCAGTTATGAAATATGTTTCCTGTTCATAGCTGACACTATCGTAATCCATTAATAATTTTGTAGGCTCCCCATTTACAACATACAGATGTTTATTGGCCTGATAGCCTCCACTTATATTCACTCCATGTACCCATGTCTTCTCTTTCAGATAAATGGTAATAGACTCTCCGATACCGTCACCTTCAACCCCTTCTACCCAGGCAGTAGAAATATCCCCGTCAATGAGATTATCGGCTCCATATGCTTTTCCATTACCCTCCTCTAAGACAGAAGAAGCCTCCACTTTATCAATTTTTGGAGTATGACTGTCCTCTTTATATGTAGATGAATACACAAGTGTTGCCCCTAATGTTGCGTTTTCATTCTTTTTTAATAGAAAATCTGTATAATAATAGAATAAATTCTCCACTCCTCCGTTATTTCCATAAAAACATGGTCCGGATACCAGATAGTATTCGTCGTTTTCCCAAATTGAAGGATTTTCTAATAAAACCCATGGGTCCCCATCTCCAAAGGTATATTGTACAGTTCCATTTCCCAAATCAGTGAAGAGATTATATTCATCACTCCAATTTGTAATCTTTTTTCTTCCATAAAAATCCGATAAAAACTTATCTAATTCTTCTATAGAATATATATTATTACCCTCTCCGGTTTTAGAGAACTGATCCATATATTCTTTAATAATCATATAATCCAGTGGCGTAGGGCTATCCTCTCCGTAATCTGCAAATTCTATCCTTGTACCATCTGAATAGATACCTGCCAAAAGTACAGTATTACACATTCTAATTAATTCATCTTTATTTTCAACATCCACTGTTGATTTTTCCTTTAGCACCTCAATTATGGATGGATAATCATCTGCTTCTCCATCCGGCTCTTCCTCTTTCATTTCAGTTTCTGTTGTCTTATCTGTTTTATTGTCGTCAACTAGCAATTCCTTTGTTGTTTCATCTTCTTTTTCGCTTTGAGAAGACTCTCCTTTTATATTAAATGCCACAATCGTCAAAATCACTGCTACAATTGTTAATAGAATAATAACTGTTAGCAGCAGTATTTTTATCTTTTTATTCATACTTCTGTCTCCTCTTTTTATTCCAAAACATATAGATAATTGCGAAACTCCTGAAAATGTATATTTAGTTGTGCAGATTTAACAAGCATCCTAAGCAGGTGCTTTGAGACCGCCGGCACTTAACGAGTGTGAAACACGAGTTTAGTACCGCTGCGGGGCGAGAGCAGCGAGAGTGTGCCTGCGTGGATATTGTTAATATGCACAACTTTTATAGAAGTAGAAGGAGTTTCGCAATTACCTGTTCCAAAACATATAATACGGTTTCAAAAAACAAGGGACACAATTCACTTAAGATATTCCCCATCATAACATGAAAGATACCCGTCTGTTATTGTGTCCCAAAGGATCTTATTCTTCAGTTGTACCAACTATTTCTTCTGTAGTTTCAGCCTCATCTTCAAGCTCTTCAAAGTTAAGATCTTCATCATCGAAATTAATGATTACATCCTCACTGTCAAGCTTAACATTACGATAACGCTTCATACCGGTACCTGCCGGAATCAACTTACCAATCAATACATTTTCCTTAAGACCGATAAGTGGATCAACCTTACCCTTAATTGCTGCTTCCGTAAGAACCTTGGTAGTCTCCTGGAAGGATGCAGCTGATAAGAATGAATTGGTAGCAAGAGAAGCCTTTGTAATACCAAGCATTACCTGTGTACCTGTAATTGGCTCCTTGCCTTCACTGATAAGCTGTTCATTGATTGCATTATAATCCAATACATCAACCATTGTTCCCGGTAAGTAGTCACTGTCACCACTATTTTCAACACGAATCTTCTTAAGCATCTGACGTACAATTACCTCAATATGCTTATCGTTGATATCTACACCCTGGAGACGGTAAACCTTCTGTACCTCACGGATCATATAATCCTGAACAGCACGAACACCCTTAATCTTCAAGATATCATGTGGATTAACGGAACCAATGGTAATCTCATCACCGGCTTCAACAATCTGATCATCAAATACCTTAATACGTGAATCATATGGAATCAAATATGCCTTAGACTCTCCGGTCTCTTCATTTGTAACAACAACTTCACGTTTCTTCTTTGTATCACGAATCTGAACCTTACCGCCAAACTCTGTAATAATAGCAAGACCCTTAGGTTTACGAGCTTCGAAAAGCTCCTCAACTCTAGGAAGACCCTGTGTAATATCATCACCCGCAACACCACCGGTATGGAAAGTTCTCATGGTAAGCTGTGTACCCGGCTCACCAATAGACTGGGCAGCAATGATACCAATTGCCTCACCTACCTGAACAGCAAGTCCTGTTGCCATGTTTGCACCATAACACTTAGAACATACACCAATATGTGACTTACAATTTAAAATATTACGAATCTTAAGTCTTGTAATCTCATTTCCATTCTCATCAACACCATTTGCTAAAATATTCTTAGCACGTTTTGGTGTAATCATATGGTTGGCTTTCACAATCATGTTGCCATCCTTGTCGTAAACCGACTCTGCAGCATAACGACCGGTAATACGCTCCTCAAAGCTTTCAATCATTTCCTTGCCTTCCATGATTGCTTCCACATATGCACCAGGAATCTCACCTGTTCCTGCACAACAATCTACCTCACGAATAATCAAATCCTGAGATACATCTACCAAACGTCTTGTCAGATAACCGGAGTCAGCCGTACGAAGAGCAGTATCTGAAAGACCTTTACGTGCACCATGGGCAGAAATGAAGTACTCCAATACATCAAGTCCCTCACGGAAGTTTGACTTAATAGGCAACTCGATTGTACGACCTGTTGTATCCGCCATCAAACCACGCATACCTGCCAACTGTTTAATCTGCTGATTAGAACCACGGGCACCGGACTCAGCCATCATCTTAATATTATTATAGGTATCAAGACCCTCTAACAGGGCTGTTGTAAGCTTCTTATCTGCTGCCTCCCATGTACGAACAGTAGCTGCGTAACGCTCTTCCTCTGTAATATATCCGTATTTGAACTTTTCAAGAATCAAATCTACAGTATTTTGTGCATCCTCAAGAATTTCCTTCTTGGCAGCAGGCACAGTCATTTCGGAAATGGATACCGTAAGGGCTGCTCTTGTTGAGTACTTATAACCAATACTCTTAATATCATCCAATACTTCTGCTGTTTTTGTAGCACCATGTGTATTAAATAACTTATCAAGAATTCCCTTCAACTGCTTCTTACCAACAAGATAATCAATTTCAAGGGCAAGCTCATTTCCCGGAATTGTACGGTCTACAATACCAAGATCCTGTGGAATAATCTCGTTAAATAAGATTCTACCAAGAGTTGACTCAATGATTGTAGAGCCTTCTGTTCCATCAGGTAAAGTTCCTTTCACACGAACCTTAATTTTTGAATGTAATGTAATTACTTTATTCTCATAAGCAAGAATTGCTTCATTCTTTGACTTGAAGAATTTACCTTCTCCCTTATCACCCGGCTTATCAATTGTCAAATAGTAAATACCAAGTACCATATCCTGTGAAGGAACGGCAACAGGCGCACCATCTGAAGGTTTTAATAAGTTGTTAGGCGATAACAAAAGGAATCTACACTCAGCCTGAGCTTCAACGGAAAGTGGAAGATGAACAGCCATCTGGTCACCATCAAAGTCGGCATTAAATGCGGTACATACCAATGGATGAAGCTTAATTGCCTTACCTTCTACCAAGATTGGTTCAAATGCCTGAATACCTAATCTATGAAGAGTAGGGGCACGGTTAAGCATAACAGGATGTTCTTTAATTACATCCTCTAATACATCCCAAACCTCTGTCTCTAACTTCTCAACCATCTTCTTGGCTGACTTAACGTTATGAGCAAGCTTTCTAAACACTAATTCTTTCATAACAAATGGCTTGAATAATTCAATTGCCATTTCCTTTGGAAGACCACACTGATAAATCTTAAGTTCCGGTCCAACTACGATAACCGAACGACCTGAGTAGTCAACACGCTTACCAAGCAGGTTCTGACGGAAACGTCCCTGTTTACCCTTTAACATGTCAGATAAGGACTTAAGTGCTCTGTTACCCGGACCTGTTACAGGACGTCCACGACGACCGTTATCGATTAACGCATCCACTGCCTCCTGTAACATACGTTTCTCATTACGCACAATAATATCAGGAGCTCCTAATTCAAGCAAACGGTTTAAACGGTTGTTACGGTTAATAATTCTTCTATATAAATCGTTAAGATCCGATGTTGCAAAACGTCCACCATCTAACTGAACCATTGGACGGATATCCGGTGGGATAACAGGAACTGCATCTAAAATCATCCATTCAGGCTTGTTATCAGAATTACGGAAAGCCTCAACAACCTCTAAACGCTTAATTATTTTAGCACGCTTCTGACCTGTTGCTTCCTTTAATTCAGCACGAAGCTCAACAGACTCTTTCTCTAAATCAATTGCCTGTAATAACTCCTTAACAGCTTCTGCACCCATGCCTGCACGGAAAGAACCATATCCGTACTCTTCCTCTGCATCACGGTATTCTTTTTCTGTCAATATCTGCTTATATGCAAGATTGGTTTCACCCTTATCCAAAACAACATAAGAGGCAAAATATAACACTCTCTCCAAAATTCTAGGAGAAATATCAAGTAACAATCCCATTCTGCTTGGGATTCCCTTAAAATACCAGATATGGGATACCGGAGCTGCAAGCTCAATATGACCCATTCTTTCACGTCTTACATTAGACTTTGTAACCTCAACTCCACAACGGTCACAGATTACGCCTTTATAACGAATCTTTTTATACTTTCCACAGTGACATTCCCAATCCTTACTTGGACCGAAAATTCTCTCACAGTACAAACCGTCTTTTTCAGGTTTTAAGGTACGATAATTTATAGTCTCAGGCTTTTTTACCTCACCATAAGACCACTCTCTAATTCGATCAGGAGAAGCAAGGCCAATCTTAATCGCATCAAAATTCATATGTTCTTCTGTTTCTTGATTATTCATTGCTGACATCTATTCTGCTCTCCTTCCATTATTCATCGTAGTCATCATAAGAGTCTTCATCATAACCATCATCATAGTTATCACTTAAATCACCCTCTAATTCATACGTTTCATCATTTTCATCGATACCACTATAGCCATGCTCTTTCATTTCAGCTTCGTCATTTTTGTAATCCATATCACCGAAATTGCGGATATCATCATTGCCATAGTCAACGCTTTCTCCGATTTCTACTTCCGTATTATCCTCACGCAGTACTCTTACATCCAATGCCAATGACTGGAATTCTTTTAACAATACCTTAAAGGATTCAGGAATACCGGGAGTTGGAATGTTCTCACCCTTAATGATTGCTTCGTATGTCTTAACACGTCCAACAACATCATCAGACTTAACAGTTAAAATTTCCTGCAATGTGTAAGATGCACCATAGGCCTCAAGAGCCCAAACCTCCATCTCACCAAAACGCTGTCCACCAAACTGTGCCTTACCACCAAGTGGCTGTTGTGTAACCAATGCATATGGTCCTGTTGAACGGGCATGAATCTTATCATCAACCAAATGATGTAATTTCAAATAATGCATATATCCAATAGAAACCGGCGAATCAAATTCCTCACCTGTTCTACCATCACGAAGTCTTACCTTACCGGTACGGTCAATCGGAACACCCTTCCACTCTTCTCTATGGTCACGGTTTTCATAAAGATAATCCATAACCTCGTCAGAAACCTGATTTCTCCATTTCTTATCAAACTCTTCCCATTCAGTGTTAACGTAATCATTGGCCATTTCAAGAGTTTCCATAATATCTTCCTCGTTTGCTCCCGCAAATACAGGGGTTGATATCTTAAATCCTAATGCTTTAGCAGCAAGACCTAAATGAAGCTCTAATACCTGTCCAATGTTCATACGGGAAGGTACACCCAATGGATTAAGTACGATATCAAGAGGGCGTCCGTTAGGAAGGAACGGCATATCTTCAACCGGTAAAATACGGGAAATAACACCCTTATTACCATGACGACCGGCCATCTTATCACCGACTGATATCTTTCTCTTCTGTGCAATGTATACACGAACGGATTTATTTACTCCGGGTGATAATTCATCTCCTGCCTCTCTTGTAAATACCTTTGTATCAATTACAATACCATATGCTCCATGAGGTACACGAAGGGAAGTATCTCTAACCTCTCTTGCCTTTTCACCAAAGATTGCGCGAAGCAGTCTTTCTTCAGCTGTAAGCTCAGTCTCTCCCTTTGGTGTTACCTTACCAACTAAGATATCACCGGCACGAACCTCTGCACCAATACGGATAATACCATTCTCATCTAAGTCTTTTAATACTTCTGCACCATGTCCTGCCAAATCTCTTGTGATTTCCTCAGAACCAAGCTTTGTATCACGAGCCTCACACTCATATTCTTCAATATGAACAGATGTATATACATCTTCCTGAACCAATCTTTCACTTAATAAAACCGCATCCTCATAGTTATAACCTTCCCAGGTCATGAAACCAATAAGAGGGTTCTTACCTAAAGCAATCTCACCATTTGCAGTAGACGCACCATCTGCAATAACCTCACCGGCTTTTACTCTTTCACCCTTAACCACAATCGGTCTCTGGTTCATACAGTTTGCCTGATTACTTCTTGCGAATTTAATTACATGATAAGTATCCTTTGTTCCATCATCACATTTTACAACGATTTCCTTACTTGTTGATTTCTCAACAACACCGTCATGCTTTGCCACAATACATACACCTGAATCAACAGCTGCCTTTGCTTCCATACCGGTACCAACAATTGGTGACTCAGTTTTTAAAAGAGGAACTGCCTGACGCTGCATGTTGGAACCCATAAGTGCACGGTTCGCATCGTCATTCTGCAAGAACGGAATCATAGATGTTGCAACAGAGAACACCATCTTAGGCGATACATCCATTAAATCTACTCTGTTCTTATCAAATTCTGCTGTTTCTTCTCTAAAACGTCCGGCAATACGGTTTCTTACGAAGGTACCGTCTGCATTTAACTGCTCATTTGCCTGTGCAACAACATAATTATCCTCTTCATCTGCTGTAAGATATACAACCTCATCTGTTACAACAGGATTTTCCGGATCTGTCTTATCAATCTTACGGTACGGAGCCTCTACAAATCCATACTCATTAATTCTCGCATAACAAGCAAGAGAGTTAATCAAACCGATATTCGGACCTTCAGGTGTCTCAATCGGACACATTCTACCATAATGTGTATAGTGAACATCTCGAACCTCGAATCCTGCACGGTCACGGGAAAGACCACCCGGTCCTAATGCAGATAAACGTCTCTTATGTGTAAGCTCAGAAAGGGGATTATTCTGATCCATAAACTGTGATAACTGGGAACTACCAAAGAATTCCTTAACTGCTGCAGTTACCGGTTTAATATTAATAAGAGACTGTGGTGAAATTGTCTCAATATCCTGAGTTGACATTCTCTCACGAACAACTCTCTCTAAACGGGACATACCGATACGATACTGGTTTTGCAGAAGTTCACCAACCGCACGAATACGACGGTTACCTAAATGGTCAATATCATCGTCATTACCAATACCATACTCTAAATGCATATTATAGTTGATAGATGCCAAAATATCTTCCTTTGTAATATGCTTTGGAATCAAATCATGAACATCTCTCTTAATTGCTCTCTTTAATTCCTCTTCATCTGTATATTCTTCTAAAAGATTTGCTAAAACAGGGTAAAATACATCTTCTTCAATACCTAATTCTTCTACGTCAAAATCAACATATTCCTTAATATCAACCATCATATTGGAAAGAACCTTAACATTTCTCTCCTCTGTCTGAATCATAACATAAGGAACTGCCGCATTCTGAATTACGGTAGCACTTTCTCTTGTAACCTTATCTCCGGCCTTAGCAAGAATCTCTCCTGTAGATGGATTTACAACATCCTCTGCTAATATATGTCCGGCAATACGGTTTTTAAGGGCAAGCTTCTTATTATATTTGTAACGTCCAACCTTAGCAAGATCATATCTTCTTGGATCAAAGAACATTGCATTAATAAGACTCTCTGCACTCTCTACTGCCAAAGGCTCACCCGGACGAATCTTTTTATACAACTCTAATAAACCTTCTTCATAATTTGTAGAAGGATCCTTCTCAATACTTGCCAAAATCTTTGGTTCATCACCAAATAACTCTTTAATCTCTTCATTTGTTCCAATACCTAAAGAACGAATCAAAACAGTAATAGGAACCTTTCGAGTTCTATCTACACGAACGTAAAATACGTCATTGGAATCAGTTTCGTATTCTAACCATGCACCACGGTTTGGAATAACCGTACATGAATATAAGGTTTTTCCTAATTTATCATGTCCAATAGCATAATAAATACCGGGAGAACGTACTAACTGACTAACGATAACACGTTCAGCACCATTAATTACGAAAGTACCTGTCTCTGTCATCAAAGGCAAATCTCCCATAAAAATGTCATGCTGGTTAATTTCATCAGTTTCCTTATTAATAAGACGTACATTAACCTTGAGTGGAGCTGCATATGTTGCATCTCTTTCCTTACATTCCTCAATCGAATACTTTGCTTCCTCCTCAGAAAGTGTGAAATCAACAAATTCCAAACTTAACTGACCACTATAATCTGTGATTGGAGAAATGTCCTCGAACACCTCTTTAAGTCCTGTTTCTAAGAACCACTTGTATGAGTCTTTCTGTACTTCGATTAAATTAGGCATCTCAAGTACTTCTTTTTGTCTGGAATAACTCATACGCATTCCTTTTCCCGCTTTCACAGGACTAATTCTGCTCTTTTCCATTGACGTTTTCACCCCTTGAAATTATTTTTTCGAAGGTTGCACAACCACATATTGTATATAGGATTGTCCCCTACCACAAATGGTGTGATTCCTACGTTTTTTCTCATTCATCCTGCAAAATGGCATAGTAATACCGATACCATCCCACACTAATGACATTTTACAATGTTATCACAAAGCAAATGTCAATGTCAAGAAAAATTTTACAATTATTGGGTTATATATTTTCTTTATTCTACACAAGGGAAAGAATCACCTAAAAATTCATAGTATAATTCTAAAAACTTTGCTTCTACATCTTCAAAAGGTATATATTCCTCCGAAAAGACACTTGCCATTTCCGGTTTTACGACCTCCGGTGTCTCCTTCAGTAATACAGACAAATCAAAATACAGCATGTCATCGTCTATTTTCTTAATTATATCCCATTCCTCTTTTGTCAAATCACTACCTAAAAACTTTTCGTATATAATTGAAAGTATACGTTCCTCCAAAGCAATATATGAGGGCATCGTCTTTTTAAAAGGACGCGGTACATCAGAAAGATAAGCCTCCGATCCATCATGCAAAAGGCATGCCAAACATATTCTTTTTCCGTAGCCTCTTGCTTTTGCCTCTAAGGCACAATTGATGCAATGCTGGCCTACAGAAAAGAAATGGGTCACATGGCCATTTCCCCGGCAAAGCAGAGACAATGCATGGGCAATATCTTCGATTTTAATTTTATGAGCCTCGGGTTGTAAGGGATAAAAATGTTCCCCTGTATATGTAGTAATATAATCAGCCATATTATCCTCCCAGCCTTAATATTAATTGCGCGTTAGTTTAACTCAGTAATTCGTATTGCAGCAACTCGTATTTAAGCCTTGAACCCTCACAAATCCCCTCCGGAAGCAAAGCTCTTGCTACCAGTTTCAAATCACCGTCCTCTATATCGGTTCTTTTTAGATTTGCATAATCCCCATCAATGGTTGCAACTTCATAATATATTGTTTCCATAAGCATTCCTTTCTTCTATTTACCCTACCGGATCATGTTATAAATCTTAAAAAAGCTGACAGCAAGACAAATGTCTTACCATCAGCTTTTCATTTCATAAATAAGAGTTTTGCCAAATTACTTTAATGTAACCTTAGCGCCTTCAGCCTCTAACTTAGTCTTGATGTCTTCAGCCTCAGCCTTAGCAGCACCTTCCTTAATTACCTTAGGAGCGCCGTCTACTACTTCCTTAGCTTCCTTAAGACCTAAACCGGTTACCTCACGAACAACCTTGATAACCTTAACCTTATTTGCGCCAACTTCTGTTAACTCAACATCAAACTCGTCCTTCTCAGCTGCTGCTTCACCGCCTGCTGCTGCACCTGCTGCTGCAACTACAACACCTGCTGCTGCAGAAACACCAAACTCTTCCTCACAAGCTTTTACTAAATCATTTAACTCTAATACGCTTAACTTCTTGATCTCTTCAATCCATTCCTGAGTTGTCATAACTAAATTCCTCCATACTAAAAATATTTCCCTTAATGGGTTGGTCCTTCGACCTCTTCTTTCTTCACACTAAGTGAATCGATAATAGATTACAGTTCTACAGATATTACTCTGCATCTGTTGTCTCAGCAGGTGCTTCCTCTGCAGGAGCCTCTTCTACAGGAGCTTCCTCTGCTACAGGTGCCTCTGCTGTCTCACCGTTACCACCCTTCTCTGCGATCTGATTAAGAACACGAGCAAAGTTTGTAATTGGTGACTGTAAGCTTCCAAGCAACTTTGAAAGTAATTCCTCTCTTGATGGAATGCTGGAAATTGTCTTAATACCAGCCTGATCATAGTAAGTACCTTCAACAATACCACACTTAATCTCTAATGCCTCTGCTTCCTTAGCAAACTTAGCAAGAATTCTTGCAGGAGCTGTAGCATCAGTTTTAGAAATTGCGAATGCATTAGGTCCTTCCAAATCATCTTTTAAGGCTTCAAATTCTGTTCCTTCAATTGCACGACGAACCATTGTGTTCTTGTATACCTTGTAAGATATTCCGGCTTCTCTTAATTCCTTACGAAGTCTTGTATCCTGCTCTACAGTAAGTCCACGATAGTCTACAATTACTGCTGTCTGTGCACCATCAAGCTGAGCCTTAATCTCCTCAACGATTGGTTGCTTTAATTCAACTTTTGCCATCGTTTTGCGCCTCCTTATTTATTAATGACTGCGCGATTCAAATCGATGTATCTATCCTTTTCAATTGAAATAAATATCTCAATAAAAAAGCTCCATGTCAAAGACATAGAGCGAAACGTCAACTTAACGATTCTTCCTCGGTAGGCGTTATACTTACACCAAACGGTACCTACTGTCTTCGGCAGTTCATCATTGCATAATCTATCATACTACCTATCCGGTGTCAAGAATTTTTTACTTTTTTTAAAAAATATGTTGTTTGCAATCCGAAATTCCATATTTTATTATAAACACCTGTCATATAAATATATCTACATCTTGTGTTCAAAAAATTCACCTCCACAACAACTATGAGAACCTTATAAAACCTCTATTTTTAGCCATTTTTTCTTATTTTAACTCTAGACAAGTAGACATAACTATACTATAATGATATTAATTATATCTATCTTAATCGTGGGGTATTAGGATTAAAAAAAGCTTCATGGATGTAAGCTTCCCCATGATTCTTACAAGATTTATTCATGAATCTTGTAACAGCAAGATGAAATCATCCAAGGAAGGAGGGACACATATGCTGAATTTAAATAATATCTATAACCATTACAGTATGCAAATGGTAAAGCCGCTAACAAATCGTCGGCAAAATCCTCAGAAAAAAGACGATCTAAAAACAGTATATAATAATATGGTAAAACAAAACAAGAATTCACCATTTTATAAGTTCACTCTTTCGGACGCTACCTCTGCCTATGCAATCGGAATCAAGGAAGCCGCCATGTCATTAGAGGCAGAAAGCCAGTCATTAAGCACTCGGGACGACGGCATATTTAAACAAATGACAGCCATATCGGAAAATGAGAATATTGTCTATGCCAGCTTAAGTGACTCCTCAACGGGAGATTTACCAGAGCTTTTATCCATTAAGGTTAACTCTTTAGCAAAGGGACAGACCAACGTTGGAACATATCTTCCATCCGGAGAAAGTTCTTTCCCTGCCGGAGACTACACATTTGGCATTGCCGTAGGAGATAATCAATACACTTTCCGTCTAAATGTACAAAAGGGAGACACCAATCAGGAAATACAACGTACCATTGCGAATTCCATTAACGAAAATAATATTGGTGTTCACGCCAATATCCGCAATCACCGGGTAGATGGAACCAGTGCCCTGGTACTTCGTTCAGAGGCGGTAGGTCTTCCCGGCAAAGGAGAATTATTCTTTCACTTTGACGAATCCTATTTAGAAAACGATATTACTTCTTTATTGGGTGTGGATCAGGTGGAGACTCCTCCATCCAATGCGGAGTTTTATATTAATGATAGTTTTCATACATCTATCAGCAACCGAATTTCCCTAAATCATGCAATTGATTTGGATTTGTTATCAACCAGCGAGTCACCCATTAATATTCGGCTCATTCCTGATGATGAGAAAATTTCGGATAAACTTAAAGATTTCACCGAATCCTACAATCATCTGGTGGATATTGCCAGAAACAGCACCAGCCAAAGAGGTGCAACAAAACTTTTCAGGGATATTGCAGGAATCACCCAGAGACATTCAGAAAGCCTCAAGGAAGCCGGATTATCCATTGATGATAATGGTTATATGCATATTTCGGAGGAAATTGACAGCAACGAAATCCAGAGATTATTTGATGAAGAATTATCTGATTTTCGAAAGGATATCAAAAGAACAACCCAGAATATGACATTAAACCCACTGAATTATATTGATAAGGTTGTTGTAACCTACCCGAATACCCAGGGAACCTATCCGAATCCTTATCAGCCATCAAAATATTCAGGGTTACTGTTTAATGACTATGCATAAAAGCCTGTATTTGAATGAATTCACTCAAATACAGGCTTTTTCTTTACTCTTACGACTGACTTACAACCAGCTTCGCCGCCAAATCCAATTTATTCAAAAAAGGAAGAAAATCATACTCCAGACAGTCAGATATTAACCATATATCTCCGCTATTTAATGCCATTCCCAGACTTTTTACCGATGCAATCATTACTTTCTTGTCAATATAGTTACACTTGGCATTAATCAGGGAAGCACACTGGTTATATACTTCTATTTCCCAATTGATTCCATTAATCACTTCACCCAAAAAATCTTCCGTATCAATCTTCTCTTTTTCTTTGTCTTTAAGCTCCTCTATTACCTGTTGAAGTGCAGGAATCAAACTGTCACTATATGTAATCAACTCTTGCAAAATATCCCTTTGTAGAATCTCTCTTTCTTCCAAAACACTACCCTCCGACTATCTGTCTTATTTTCTCCATTTAATATGTAAATGTTTACGAATTTCTTCTGTTTCTATTTCCAATTTATGAAAACTTGCGTATGGATTGCTTCTTAACAAAGACTGGGATTTTTGCTCCAATCTCTCCTTTAACTGTTCCAAAGCATCTTCCATCTCTGCCAGATTATCCAGCCGTTGTTCCCTGGCATCAGCAATTCTTTGCTCAATTAGTTCCAACCGTTGTTCAAACTGCTCTTTTCTCTCCTCCCGCATATCATCCATGCGTTGCTCAAGCTCATCTCTCTTTTCAGCTAATGATTCCTCTATTCGTTCTTTCAGCTCCTGTGCCTGGGTAATTAATCCACGCAAATCCATAGCTTCCCGGAATGAATTTGCAAAATCATATACAATACAAATGGTAATAAGAAAGGTTATGATACTTACAACTTCCGGATTCCATCTACCAACCAATTTTACCACAGGTGGGTGGATAATGTACACCATTAATAATCCTAAAAAACCCCATACAATGGTTGACACAAGGCAAATATGTCCCTGAAACTGAATCTTACGGTATCTGTAATCCCAATATCTTACTTTGAACAGCTTTAACATTACAACACCGGTAATATATTCCAGTATGGTAGCCGATATGGCAGATACAAAATAAACTGCAATCGGATTTTGTTCAAAGGGAAGTGTGGAAAGCAATATAACCAATGCACCACTTCCATATAGAGGCAGCCACGGTCCCTTCATAAATCCTCTGTTTACCCACTTCTTTTGACGAACAGATACATTTCCCGATTCAAATATCCATCCTGCTATACAATAAAAATAAAAATATACTAACCAATTGTTAAAATGAAATTCCATCATCTGTTATATCCTTTTGTTTTACAACTATATATATTTCCGGTAAAAAAATCAAGTATAACCTTTATACGTAATTTAGCGGGGTCATTTTACTTTCTTCCCGCCTCGCCTGCACTCACTGCTCATTGCAAACCTGAAAAATATAGAATTTCAAATAATAACTCTCATCTGCAGCCCAAAGGATTGGATGATCCGGTGCCTGGGTCCGAAACTCCACCTGACGTAACCGCTTATGCACAGCCTTTGCCGCCTGGCCGATTACCTTAGTAAATAATTCCTGGGTCATAAAATGAGAACAGGAACAGGTGGCAAAATATCCACCATCCCTTACAAGCTTAAGCCCCTTCATATTAATCTCTCTATAACCTTTCATTGCATTCTTTGTCGCCTCTTTTGACTTGGTAAATGCAGGAGGATCAAGAATTACCACATCATAGGTTTCTCCTGCCTCGTATAAAAGAGGAAGTTCATCTAACACATTTGCTTCCTTAAAATGCACCCGGTGATCCAAATGATTCCGTTTTGCATTCTCCTTAGCCTGTGCAATAGCAAATTCTGATATATCAAGTCCTGTTACATCTGTTGCTCCTGCCAATCCACAATTAAGGGCAAAGGTTCCCATATGGGTAAAGCAGTCCAAAACCTTAAGCTCATCTCTATCCTGCCGCAATCCCTTAATAATCCTTTGCATTGCTTTGCGATTATATTTCTGGTCCAGAAAGAAACCGGTTTTTTGACCATTTGCCACATCTACCATGTAATGAACACCATTTTCTATTATTTCCACATTGGTATCAAATTCACTACCAATAAATCCTTTATAGGGAGACATGCCTTCTTTCTTTCGAACCTTGGCATCACTGCGTTCATAGACACCCAGAATAAAAATCCCATCTTCCTTTAAAATTTCTATTAAAATATCCACAATCTCTTCCTTCAATTTATCAATTCCAAGTGCCAAAGATTCAACCACAAGCACATCGGAGAATTTGTCAATCACAAGCCCCGGAAGAAAATCCGCCTCTCCAAAAATAATCCGGCAACAACCGGTATCCTCTGTTTCCATTACCGCTTTACGATAATCCCATGCTGCCTGCACCCGTTCCTTTAAAAATTCATGATTGATGTCCTGATGGATATCCCTTGTCATCATTCGAACCCGAATTTTAGAATTACGATTTATAAATCCCTTTCCCATTGGATAATCATCAAAATCTTTTACAAGAACAATATCTCCGTCTTCAAAGCTTCCATCCACAATATCTATTTCATTATCAAATATCCATGCTCCGCCGGCCTTTAATGCACGGCCTTCACCTTTTTTTAATTTTACAGTTGCACTCATATATACTCCTATCCTTCAGATTATCCTTCCTAAGGGGCAAATCACCAAAGGACGAGAAAATCCCGTCCTTTGATAATATGCAATCACTATAATTATCCGAAATATCATGCACATATGATAGCAAGAAATCATGAAAAATACAAGTATGCATGTTTTTTATTCCCCATGAAATAAATTTAACAGTTTCTGCCAGAAAGACAATGATGTTTCCTCCTTAATTATTTCATCTGGATTCTCATTTGTTTTAATATTTTCTGTTTTAATTACAAAAAGAACAGACTTAATATTATGATTTTCTTCTGACACAAAAGACACAGTTTCCACATCTTTACCCGTAAGGGAAGCTGTTATTTCATCAATTCCATCATCCACCTCTTCATTCATATTGGCAGTTTCGTCCACAAATTCTCCTGTACCGTCTTTTAATTCATTGGTACCGTTTTTCATTGTACCCACTGCAACTTGTAGATCTCCTATGGCAGTCTTAAATATATCCGTATTCGAATAAAGGGTTGATAATCCGTTTGTAAGCCCGCTTGCCCCATCAGCCGCAGTGCTTACTCCATTGGTATAATCCACCAGGCCGTTATAAAATGTACCATAGCTGTCCAGCTGTCCCTTTAAGGTAGAAACCTGGGACGCAGCCGCATTTATATTTTCCACAGCGGCATTAATCTGATTTAATACCGCCTCGCTTCCCATAGTCTGTTCCGTGGCCTGGTTGATAAACATAGCCCGAAGTTGTTCTTCTGTCATTGATGCTTCTATGGCTGTTTTTGTATTATTAAACAAATTTATTCCTTCCTCTGTCCGGAGAAGTGCATTTGCTTCCTCCTGTGTTGTAATTCCAAGTTGCTGTAATGCTGCCTGAGTATAAATGTCATCACGGGTCATGGCATTAACCTGTTCAGTTGCCTGTCCTCTTACCTCTGCCTCAGCGGCTGTATAAGCGGTATTATAAGCATCTGCTGCACCCATTTCCTCTAATACTTGTATCAGAACCTCCGAATATGTGGAAGGGGTTAGTGTAACGGTTCCCATTCCATTTGCTGTAAGCTGTGCATTTAACTGGGTCTGTGCCGCAGTACACAAACCTTCATAGGCAGACCATGCTCCACCGGTAAGCTCTTTATTTTTTGATGATAATGCTGCTAATCCGCCCTGTAACTGATTTGCGCCATCGTAAAGTGTGCCGACACCTGAATATAAATTTCCTGCAGCAGTGTTTAATTTTCCTGTTGCTCCATAAAGATCAGAGGCTCCGTCATTTAATTCTCCTGCGCCGTTGTCTAAATCATTTACTGCTTGTAGCATTTCATCAATTTTTTCCTTTAATGTGGAATCATCTATATCCATGTCCATATCCATGCGAATACCATTGATGGAAATGCCATCCATTTCAAAATTATTTACATTGGCTGAAATATTAATATCCTTTTCATTATTTGGAAGAATGGTAAAGGTAATCTGCTTATCACTTCCTACATTTGCTATGGTTGCCCCTTCTGCTTTAATGTCCGTTGCATGATTGGTGTCCAACACGAAAGTTGCCTGCAAAGCATATCCTTTAAAAAATGAACTGTTACATTGCCGGTTTTTGCGAATACCCATTTTGATTTCCAACACACCACTCATGCCGGCGATTTCTTCTGCGGTATATTCCTTACCATCCATAAAATACTGAATTTCAATATTCCAGGGAATCTCATTTTCTTCCATTTTTCCTTCGTAATACAGCTTACCCTTATCTGCTTCGATAGTAACTGTATCATTTTCATAGTTAATGGGAGCTGTGGTAGTCATATTACGGGTACTTTCATAATTTCCATAATCTATGATTTGACCTTTTTCTTTTAAGTCAAAAATATTTACAACGTTTATTTCTTTTACAGAGCCATCCGGATTTAGATTTGTATAGACCACTTCCTCCTTTTGGGTGTTTTCCGAAGCGGCAAAAGCCGATGCAGGAAGAGCGGCGACAACCATAAGTCCTGCTAAAAATACTGCTGTAACCTTTTTTCTATTTTTCATGATTGTATTACCTCCTGTACTAAATTAGATTTTTTTATAATAAATTTGTCCAGGGTTACCAGTAATCCCGGCAGCACGAACAAAACAATTATCATAGAAAAAATTGCTCCTCTTCCGATAAAAATTCCAAGCTGGGCTAACAGTCTGTTGGTGGAAATATATCCTAACAGCAGACCTACTACTGCAAGTACACTGCCGGAAGTCATAATGGACACCGCAACATCGGATACGGTCTGGACAACCGCTTCTTTTTTACTATAACTTTCCCGATTTTCCTTATACCGGTCTGTCATTAAGATTGCATAGTCAACGGTAGCACCAAGCTGTACAGAGCTGATTATCAAATAAGCAATGTAATAGATTGGAGAATCAGCAAAGTAGGGAACCGAAAGGTTTAACCATATTGCCGTTTCAATACACAACACCAAAATGACCGGTACAGTAATGGATTTCATTGTCAGAAGCAGAACAACAAATACAGCTCCGATTGCCAGTAAATTGACCTTCCTCATATCTGCGGTTATAGTATCCATAAGGTCATAGGTGCTGACACCCTCTCCTGCCAGATGAACCTCACCGGGATAGTATTTTTCCCCGATATCCCTAATTTGCTTTACAAGATGAAAGGTTTCTTCTCCTTCATAATCCACATCCAACATAATTACAAAACGACTGTATCTGTCGGAACGAAGTAAGGGAAGAGTCTCTTCATCTAAATATTCACTGGGAATTTCTGCACCTACGGTATCAACATAAGACACTATTTCCGTTACCTGAGGAAGACTTTTAATATCCTCCGATATCTGCATTTCTGTAGCATTATCTCCCTTTGGCACCAAAAGCACATAGGTATCCTTTTTTCCAAATACATCTTCGATTGCTGTCTTGTCTCTTCCATAGGTGGTTCCCTCTCCATAAATATGAGAGGAACCATAGAAAAATGAATTGGCATTGGACGCCAGATAAGAAGGGACTATTAAAATGATAAAAATACAGATCATTGGCACTGCAATTTTACGAACAAATAAGCCTAAGCACCGAAAGCTTGGCATAAAGGATTTGTGCTTGGTTTTATCAATCCATTTGTATGTATAAAGGATAAGGGCAGGCATAAAGGTAAAAACAGAGATTAAGCTGATTGCCACACCCTTTGCCAGTGCAAGACCCAAATCCGGTCCGATACGAAACTGCATCAGTATCAGGGTAAAAAAACCAATTACCGTAGTTAAACCACTGGATAAAATGGAGGTTGTGGATTTACAAAGAGCAACCACCATTGCCTTTTGCACGTCCTCTGTTTCCTTCCGACATTCCTCGAAACGATGAATTAAAAATACTGCATAATCAAGGGAAACCGCCAATTGTAAAATGGTACCTGCAGCATTTGTCACAAAGGAAATTTCCCCAAACATCAGATTACTTCCATTATTTAACATAATTGCCACACCAAGTCCGATTAAAATAATAAAGGGTTCCACCCAGGAGGATGTAGTTAACAGCAGTACTATTAAAACGAAAGCAACTGCAATTACCGACATTTTTTGAATCTCCGAAACCGTATTGGTTGTTGCAACTGCGGTAGAAACCGCACTTCCCGTCATGGCATTATCATCACCGATAATTTCCCTTATAGCAGCAACTCCGTCTATCCGGTGATGCTCCTCGATGGTTACGCTGAATAATGCATTTCCATCCTTGTAGTAATTTTCCACTACATCTGTATCCAGCATTGCCATTGGGGTTGTGATGCTTACAGAATCATCCAGCCAGGTTACCTCTGTAACACCTTCCACAGCTTCAATTTTCTCCTTATATTCCAATGCTTCCGGAATCGTAACATTAGAAATCATGACACGGGCATTGGGAATTCCGCCTTCAAATTCTTCCTTCATAACATCCAGTGCAACAGTTGATTTTGCATCTGATGGTAAATAATCATTCATGTCATAATTAACAGACACGAACTTTTGTAGAAATATGCATATAAAAAAACAAAGAATAAATGAAGCTAATATCGGCTTCCGATGTTTTACAATGCCTGAATAAAACGTTTCCATTATACACCAACCTCTCTTTCTTATCTGCATTTGTTCAACAGGTGAGGAGCAAATGATAAACACACTATAAATCTATGCAACTCATATTTAAATGGTCAAATAGTATAATTTGATGGTCAATTGTCCCATATTATCCATTGTGTATTTCACGGACAGATGTATAATAAATCTAATTCAAGTTTGGTATTTGCGAAATGCCTATCATTTTACTTTACAGGGAGGATGAAAATGAAACACGAGATTACTTCACTGAATACAAAGAAAGCCCTTGCAGAATCTCTTAAGAAAATTATGAAAAAAAAGAACTTCTCCAAAATCACAGTCAGCGAAATCATTGCTGATTGCGGGGTCAACCGCAAAACCTTTTATTATCATTTTGAGGATAAATACGGATTGCTAAAATGGATACTGGAAAATGAAGCCATAGAAGTAGTTAAGCATTTTAATTTAATAGAAGATTACGAAGAGGCAATTCTATTTATTATGGATTATATTGAAGAAAATGACCATATCATATGCTGTGCCTATGATGCCATTGGACGGGACGAAATGAAGATGTTTTTCTTTGCTGATTTTCGGGAATTGGTTTTATCTATAATTGACAGTGCAGAAAAACAAGTAGGCAAAACTTTAGAGCCGAATTATAAAAATTTTCTTTGCTCCTTCTATACAGAGGCCTTGGCCGGTATGCTGATTGACTGGATTAAAAATCGCAAAGAACGGGACAGACAACAAACGATAGATTATATTGTAAACACAATGAGGGTATCCTTATTGGGTATTCTGAATCACACCAAATAGCAGCCTCCGGATGATTTTATTTTTTCATACAGAATATTGAATATCCTTCTATATTTCCGCCACTTTACATTTCAGATATTATCTTCTATTATGGAATATGTAACCCCTGTAATTTTTCCATAAAAGCCTTATAATTCTAATTGAATGAACGCAATTCACAGGCTTTGGACAATGGAAATATCTCATACAAAAAGGATAATTAGATATGATATCAATTAAAAATATCTCCGAAACTTCAAAATCTGATAAAAAATCAAAAGAACATAAGGAACTTAGAACTCTTTTCCAAAAATTCAAGAAATCCGGCTTTGCTGTTACAATGCTGTTTCTTGCCACAATCTGTCTGACAGTCTATGCATTGCTTCCGGAATATTCCTATCGGTTGCAGGCAGGAAAGGTTCAGTTTGAAAATCCGGAAAGCTTTTGTACGTCAGAGAATGGATGGACTGCTGTTGTAGATGATAAAGACCGGATTTACTGCCTTGATGAAAAAGGAACCCTTGTATATGCAGTGGATAAAAATCAGTTTGCCTACAAAGATATGGAGATTTTGGATGTGGCATTCGGTCCAAATCAGAATTTGTACTGTCAGGTTGCCATATACAATGAATCCTCTTATTTAACGGATGGAGAAGTAATTGTGGAAATTAGTCCGACGGGAAACATCGGCAGAGAAATTCTGTATTATGATTACAGGGAAACCGATGATGCCCCAAGCCATCAGGCACGAATCAGCGGACTTCATTTTTATGAAAATCATTTATGCTATCTTTATACAGAAGAAACCGGCAACACCCTTTTTCAGATAAATTTGAAAACCTCCCAACCGGATCAAAAAATATTTTTACCTAAGGACGGTTTTAGCGAAATTACCCAATGTCACGGACACCCGGAGGGCGGCTATGTTGTTTTGAAAAATAATGGAGAAATCGGTTCTATTTCACCGGAGGGAAAATACAACACCATATATAAAGCAGAATACAATGCCCGTAATCATCAGGGCATATTCCCATATGATGTATTTATAGAAGGGAACAGCCTTTACATGCTGGCAGGTGAAGATTTTTTATCCCTTTATGAATGGGATGACCACGACTGGAAAATGATGCTGCCAATCAAAAAAAATATTCAGGTATCTGAAGATACAGACCTCTATTCTTTTGGTCTGGGAAATTACGGTCACAAATTGGCCCTTAATATCAATGAATCTATCTATACTTTAGAAAATGATGATACGCTGCAGCCCTATAACGGAGGATTTTCTCTTTCGGTTCCTATCAGATTTTTCATGTGGTTAAAATCAGTTTTACCATTCATTGGCCTGCTTGTTTTTATACCGGGAATCATTTCCGGCATTGGTAATCTGATGGGGTGGCATTTATCCATCTTATCAAAACAGCTACTTTCAACCATACCAATTGTACTCATCATGCTAATGGTCATAACGGTAAGTATGCTTTTTAGCATGATTAATTTAAACACAGAAGATATTCTCCACGAAACCATTGCAATCAATGAAATTGCCGCATCTCTTTTTGAAGGGGAGAAACTTGAAACTATAACCGGATATGAAAGTGTGGATAATGGAAATGTGGCAGACCTTAACCACAGGCTGCGAAAATTTGTCAAAGGAAATCAAAGCTATTGGAGTCAAAATTACAATCTGGCTATTTTTGTAAGAACATCCGGAGAGGATTTCTTATGTATTGCAAGAAGTGACGCAGCCAATCAGTTTTTAATGAATAGTTTTTCTACAACTGCACCAATTGAGGAGGAATTTTATGAGGATTCCCATACACATGCCACAAATGCCATATATGGGGAAGACAGTGAGAATCTTCAATTGGTTCTGGTTACCCCCATTTATCAGGAGGATGGCGGATATGATGCAATTATGATACTAACCTCTGAACAAAACCGACTAATTCAAAAAATTATGGAAACAGGGGAAAAACTGTTATTGTACATTATTATATGGGTTTCCATATTAATTCTGGTTATTACCCTCATGTCAGCCCACAACGTGAAATCATTAAAAAAAGCAAAAAAAGTAGTTTCCAAAATTGCAGGTGGGGATTTTTCCGTAAGGGTTGACAAATATTCCAATGACGAAGTGGGAGAAATATGTGCCGGAGTAAACCATATGGCAAATAAGCTGGAGGAATACTTTGAAGAAAAGAATCGAAATGAGCAGTTTTACTATAAATTTGTTCCGGAAAAATTCCGCGAACTGCTTCATAAAGAGAAATTTACGGACCTCACTTTAGGAGATGCAAAAAGCGAGGATTTGACCATTTTATTCTGTGACATCCGTGCATTTTCTTTAAACTCGGAAATGATGACCGCAAAGGAAAGCTTTGATTTTGTGAACAAAATATATGGAAAAGCCGGTCCAATCATCCGAAAACACAACGGATTTATCGACAAATATATCGGCGATGCGGTCATGGCTTTATTTGAATCCGCTGACGATGCGGTGGCAACAGGAATTGAATTGTACCAAGCGATTGCCCTTAATTCTGATCCTTTAAAAGAATTTGGTATATCTTCTGTTAAAATTGGTATAGGAATCCATTCCGGCATGGCTCGTATTGGTATTGTAGGCGAGGAAGAACGAATGTCCGGAACCGTCATATCCAGTACTGTAAATCTAAGTTCACGTATGGAAGCCCTCACAAAACAATACGGAACCGCTATGATTATTTCAAAAGATACCTTAGACCGTATGTCAAATCCTGATATGCTGACAACAAGATACCTTGGCATGGTACAGGTGGCTGGAGTAAATGAAGTAGTAGCACTATACGAAGTTTTAGATTGTCTTGAGGACCCTCAACGAAAGAAAAGGGAGAAAACTGCAAAAGAATTCCGGGAAGCAGTGCGGTTATTTCATACCGGAGCTCTCCAACAGGCATTAGAAATCTTCCATAAATTAGAAGCATTTGATTCTCAGGATGATGCCTCACAGCTTTATGCTAACTATATTCAAGACAAGTTGGATAAGGGAGATATGGAACATAATGTATTCCGGTTCCAGAACAAAGAATAAATTTGATATTGGTAATCTGTCAACGATAAAACTTTCCGCTAGGCAGTCCTGTATGATATGACAGATTACCAAGCTACTTTAACAACCACTGCCGCTATAAATCCACCGGTTCTGTCCTTTTCCAAACACCTTTAGAAAATGTATCATATAACATCTCAAAAAACCTTTTCCAATTGCTCCCAATCCGGATTGCGGTCATCCTCTATAAATTCCACAAGAACCTCATAATATTCTAAAAAACTTTATTCTGTTCCCTGTATTATTTTAGAATAATCTTTCTTTATCTATACCTTTCCATTATTCTTCATCCTTTTCCAGTTTATCTAAAAACGCCTTATACTTTTCAAGGGGTGTATCGTAACAAAATGGACTTGTGTCATCCAGCCATCTATCTGTAACATTTCCACACTGAATCTGGTAGAGAAATATGCTTCCCTCAACTTGAAACGCCCCATAACCATCATCATATTGGCAAAGCTCATTAAAATGAACCACCATATTTTGAAGCTTCTGTGCTGTTTCGTCTGTATTTTCCAGCACCAGACACGGAGCCCTTGATGATTTCACATCTTCACATACATCTTCATTATTAATCTCCAATTCTTCCTGCCGGATACAATACAGCAAAACCCTTTCTGTATAATTATCCTGGTAAATCCAGTCTCCACCTTCCAAGGGATAAGCATATGCCAAAAAGCGAATCTCCTCATTTTCCTTATCCCGCAATATTACCGCCGGACACTTTAACTCCCGCTGGAATTCTACGTCCCCATCTGTATGACTAATATAGGTAAATGTCTCAACCACTTCAAAATCCCTTTTGTATTCATATTCCGCGCATCTTAATATACCCTCACTATCAGGCTCCATAAAAGAAAAAATAATTTTACAGATATGCACAACAAGTCCAATTACCACAATCATTCCTGCAATGATTAATATACGTTTTTTTCCTTTGTTCATACATAGTCCTCCTATAAAATATTTCCAATCTACGATACTATTGTGTCTGAATTTCTCCCGCCATTTCAAATCCCTTTTTAGCAGCAATCACTGCAATAAACTCATTAATAACGGCGGCTGCAGCAATGGTGCCCTGCACAATCTGAACCAAATCCGGTGCCGAAGAAAGGGTCATGCAGATAATTCCCGTAAACACAAGAGACACACCGGAATGCGGAAGCAGTGTAAGTCCAAGATATTTTTTCACGGTATCCGGCATACGCATAAGCTTTGCCCCGGACATGGCTCCAAAATATTTTCCAAAAGCCCGTGCCAATATATATACAAATGTATAGAGACCGGCACCAAGAATTAAATGATAATCCAAAGGTGCACCCAAATCAACAATTGCAGTAAGAAGGCATACACCAAGAATCGGAGAAAAATAATTAGAGATTTCCTCCAGACGTTCCGCGGTAACAAGATTAGAAAATACTGCTGCAAAAGAAACACCCATCAACATATAATTCAAAGTGATTCCGGAAAGTAAAAAGGTATTTAAAAGCCAGCCAATCAGCATAGTTGCTGTAATTCCACATAATAATATAACAAGAGTAGCTGCCTTTTTTGTAGTTTTTTTCAGCAACAAACCTGTTGGAAATCCCACAACCGCTCCAATGACAATAGGAAGAAAAATCATTACAGGAATCATATAAAGAGGAACTGCTCCTCCTGATACCTGCCTAGCTACTAAAGAATTCACAGTAAAGAAAACCGCTATTCCAACAACATCATCCAATACCGTCATAGGAAGAAGAGTGTCAGTGACCGGTCCTTTTGCATGAAATTCATTCACAATGGATAACGCCGGTGCCGGTGCTGTTGCAAGAGCAATACCTCCGAATACAAAAGCAAGATACACAGGGACATCCAAAAAAGCAAAAATCAATCCAAAAGAGAGACTGACAACCACAAAAGTACCTAAGGATTGCATCAATGTTGTAACCACCAGTGCTTTCCCATAGCTTTTAAGCTTTTTCCAGATTAGTTCCGTGCCAAGCATTACACCAAAGGCACATTGCATCCACATAATAATAATCTTATACCATGAGGCATCCATAACCTCCTGAGGCATTAATCCAATGGCATGGGGACCTAGCAGCATTCCCACAATCAGCCAGCCTAAAATAGCAGGCATCTTAATTTTTGTCATCAATTTTCCTGCCAGAAAAGCAAGGGCAAGGGTCAATACCCAACGCACCAAATATTGTATCATTTTATCTATCTCCTTCCATTTTCTCTTTCATTTAATCAATTGCTGAACTCATGCTCATTTCTTATTTTCATGAAAATATTTAAACCTTACTGAATTCTATGGAAATCAGTAAGGTTTTTTCATTCAACTCATGGATATAGTCAATAGAAATCTACGCCAAATCATAAATATTCATGGATTACTTGGAATTAGAATTCACGGTCCGGATTATTTCCTTCAAAACTCCTCTTGGGTCTTTTACAAGCAAAACAACCATCCATATTACAAGACCAAGGGTAACCACTGATATACCTAAAAAGGAATCATTTAATATATCCGACAGGGCAGGCTCAAAATAAGCCGGTCCTGATTCCTTATATTCATAAATGGCATCTACCGTCCACATAAGCGCTGCTCCCCAGTAAATCAATGCCAGTGTACCAAGCTTCATATCATCGTAAGGTACTTTTTTATACCAAAAAATTGTAGCAACGCATGCCGCTAAAATTGTTATCAATAATGTCATGGTTACACCTCTTCTTACTTATTCTTCCCTGTTAACACGGAATCTTCCTTTGCAGACTTTTCAAAGGATTTCGCAACGAGACACATAACACCCCACACTGCAGTTACCAAAACCGCCATAGATACACCAACCGTAGACATTTCATGAAGCATTCTAAATGCATCCTCTTTATTTCCCATGGCTGTTAAAAAAGGAAAGAATGGTGTAATCTCTCCATGCCAGAAATGTTCAAAGGCAAGCAATGCAGAGCCTCCCCATAACATATTATTTAACCAGGAAATCTTTTTAGACATAGGAAGCTTTAATTCCTTCACTTCTCCACTTTCTTCTCTTTGAAAAGAAATCTCCTTTTCCTTTGATTTCAACGCCTTACCAATGATTGTTGTTACAACAGCCTCAGCAGCCGGTACGATAAAACACGCCATACAATTGTCCTCCTATTTCATAATTATTCTGCTTTTTATAATTCTATATCATATGTTTGACCACATACATTTTCGGTTACAGGTTTTATTATAACATTTGATTATTCTACATACAAATACTAATTCCTTATGTTTCTCCAGAAATAGTAACTTATATATCACCTATCCATTGACAGAAAGTATAAACGAGTATAAAACAAGAACGGGACTTTCCCCCATTTAAGAGGCAAATCCCGCTTCTTTTCCATAATCCTTTTTATGCTTTTGTCAGACTCTGACGTATAATTGCACGTTTCAGTGCTAATTCCGCACGGTTCATATCAATTCCCGAACCCTCCTCAATCCTGCGTCTCGCACGAATCTCAGCTTCCTTTGCACGGTTTGTATCAATCTCATGTGGCCATTCCACACTTTCAGCTAAAATCGTAATCTTATCCTTTAATATCTGGATAAAACCGGACATCAGTGCAGCTTCCTTCACCTCACCATTTTCATGAATACGAAGAACGCCCGGTGCAATAATTGCTGTAAGAGGAACGTG
>JBJENX010000006.1:0-5398 GCA_051880415.1 Lachnospiraceae bacterium
TATTGTTGTGTAGAAAAAAAATAGCGTAATAGATGACGGATAATCAAATATTATCCATCAGAATGAAAATGTATACAGGATAATTATATATTATCCATAGGAAATATGTGGAGGTCTTTACTATGAAAATACTTATTATTGAAAATAATCTTGCGGGAGGCGGTGCAGAAAAAGTACTTCTTACAATATTGGAGGAACTAAAACCTCCTCAATATGATGTGACACTACTATTAATAAAAAATAAGGGAGTATATATAAATTCTGTTCCAGAGCATGTGAAAGTCCAATATATGCTAGATGTGAGTGAAGGAGATATTCCATTTCCTAAGGATCGTAATATGTTAACGCATTATTATGAAAAACACATCGGCAATGAATTTGATGTTGAAATCGCATTTTTAGAAGGTCCTCCTACAAAACTGCTGTCTTGTAGTACAAATAGGAATTCGTTGAAAATTGCATGGGTTCATACTGATTTACAAAAAGCACACTGGACTTATTCTTATTTTAGCTCCCTTCAGGACGAGCGATTCAGTTATGATCGAATGGATGAACTTGTTTTCGTTTCTCCAAATGCACGAAATGGATTTGAAGAATTATTTGATCTAAAATTGGAAAATGCAATAATTATCAAAAATCCGATAAATCAGACAAAAATAAGGGCGTTAGCAGAAAACTATACTGTAAACTATGAAGGCTTCTCTTGTGTGATTGTGGGCAGTCTGTGTAATCGAAAAGGACAGAGTCGCTTGTTATTTGCCATGGGACGCTTGATTGAATTAGGTTATAATTTCCATCTTTATGTAGTTGGTGAAGGAAGCGAGGAAAGATCATATAGAGAATTAGCACATTTGCTGAATATATCAGATAACGTGCATTTTGTAGGTTTTCAAACGAACCCCTATCCATATATAAAAAGTGCAAACATATTAATTTCTTCCTCTATCACTGAGGGATATCCTCTTGTGTTGTGCGAAGCACTTTCACTTGGCGTTCCTGTGATTGGCACACGTTGCACGGGAAATATAGACGTTTTAAACGACGGGAAATATGGAATGTTAGTAGACAATTCAGAAGAGGGTCTGTTTCTTGGACTGAAAGAGGTCTTGGATTCACCACAATTATATGAGGACTTGAGAAAAAAATCTTTGTTGGGTGAAACCGAAATTCAATACGATGAACGCATTTGTTTGATAAAAGAATTAATGAAAAGAGGAAAGAATAATTATGTATAGATTTAGTGTTATTATAATCATAAAAAACACACGCGAGTATTTGCAGAAATGTCTAGATTCCATTGCAAATCAATCCTTTAAAGATTATGAAGTAATTCTCGTTGATGACGCTTCTACGCAGAAAAGTGATGATATTGTTGATTCCTATCGTAATCAAATTAAAACCATTCAATATATATATTTGAGTAAAACGATTGGTCCCGGAGGTGCTAGAAATTTGGGATTAAAAAAAGCGCAGGGAGATTATATCATATTCATTGACAGTGATGACTGGATTGATATTGATTGCTTAGAGATAGCAGATGCCACTTTAGGAAAATATTGTTCAGACATTGGGATGTATAGTTTAATTCGTAATTATGATATGCCTATGACACGGCCATATTTTAAATGTGAATACAAAAGTTGTCAGGTGTTAAATGGTGTCACAGCTTTTAAAATCATGTCAGGTCAATATGACTTTGGAGTGGTCATTAGTCCATCCCCTGTTAACAAAATATATAAAAGAAGTTATCTCGAAAATAACCATATTTTCTTCCTTGAAAATGTTTATTATGAGGATGTTCTTTTTGCGTTTCAAACATTATTGACCAATGGGAAAATCGTTACTATTCCAGGCACCAAGTACCATCATTATAAGCGAATGGGTTCTATTGTTCAATCTCTTTCTCAAAAGCATTTTGATGATTTGGAGACTGTTTTTGTAAATGTAAAAAAATATCTAATTGAAAATGGACTCTATCAGGAATATGTATTTAATTTCTACAAAATATTCGAGCGTTTTTATAACCTGCTCATTCGTCAGGTTTTTGAATTTTCTAAAACAGAAGACGAAAAGAAAAAATGGATGGTTTATTCTTTCAATATTTTAAAAAGAATCGTAGATGTCGACGAATATATTCAATACTCTACTGCCGAAGACATCCGTAAACATCTACAACCTTATATTGAAGATACAACCTTATTTTAGTCATTCCATGCGTGGATCAACATAGAAAGTATTACAGTCAAACACTGGTGAAGTACATATGGCATATTCCAATTTAACATTATTATTTTCTAATAATGCTATATTATGATCTATAATTGATACATATGAATCCAGAGAATAACAATATAACTTTGATTTAATCAAAGCACCCTTTGCCATTTCAAACGAATTATGTTTGAGGTAATGTAGTGCGAGTAACTGATAGTAATATCCCCGCATTTTCTTGCGCAATTTTCTGGAATTTGATATGTCTTTGAATAGTAGAGAGTCGGCTTCTTCAACGCTATCAATAATATATAATATCGCACAATAAATAAAATTCTTGTGTCTGTAGGAACTATAGTATTCAGACTTCATTTGATCCATTTCAGCTTTTATTTTATTGAGGGGAAAATTTGTCTCTTTAGAATTTAAATATTGTATAAGGTAATAGGAGAAATTCACTTTTAGTGTTTGCTTCATATAAGATGTTGGAACAACCCGGATTGACTCATATGCTTCGGTGATCCATTTGCATGCAAGCGTCCAATCTCTGATATACATTGTATGTGCAAACTGTAACAAAAAATCTATATAATGGTGATAATAGTGTTCTTTCAAAAATTTCTTTCTTTTTTCTGCATCTTCCAAAACGCCGTCCCTGTTTTTTTCAGAATCAATAAGAATCATATAATTTGTGGACAAAACATAAAACAACTGATTCATTTTATCAGAACCTATAGTTCCTCTTTTTATGAGTACATCTATGCAATTTTCAAATGTTTGAAAATATTCGCGACACTTTTCATACTCTCCATTATGATAGTAACTGTTGATCAATTCAAAAATCACTTCGATGTTTAAAGTGATTAGTTTTTCGGATGAAGTGCCCTGTAAACCATTACATATTTTTTCGAGACAATCATATCCGATTGTATGCCGATTACAATTAATAGCAGCATATGCATATTCAAAATACAGTAAATAGTACAGCTCATCACCCCATAAACGACGATATTTCTTTTTCTCAGCTGATTCAAAAATGCCTTCTAAAATATAATTCACAGAATAAAATTTCTCTTTACATCTCAAATCTTTTACTTGAAGGTAAATGTCATCGTTAACTGACAGTATATCTGTTCTTTCCAGAGTATATTGAAGGTATTCTAATATATTATCAGGGCTTGTATTTATTCTATATATTTGCCTGAAATGCTTTAGATAGATATCGTGTAAGGGTACTAACATATTATGTTCGTCATATTTTACAAGCTGATGATTTAACAATATAGCAATATCATTGCTTTTATCTTGTGCCACAGCAACTCCCGACGAACTAGTGTATATTTCCCTACAAAGATTGGCTGCACTTGGAAATTTTGAAAAAATCACATTAAACTGACTGTTAATATATTCGGATGAAGTATAGTTATTTTTAAAATAAATATAATTTAAAATAAAGGAATCAATATCGGTAATTGCACTTCCGCAATCTTTTATGTATTTGATATACAGATTAAAAACAATCATATTAGGAAAAAAGAAATCTATTAAACTATCTCCAATATCAAATGAGAAATCAAAAAGATTATTTAAATTTGTGATGATATCTTTAGATGATAATTCAAAACTGTATATTTTAAAAGTAGTTTTTTTAATCGCTGTCTTATATGCGGTTATTTCAAAAAAAGTGGGCTGACCGCATAGAATACAAAAAACAGGTAATCTGCGAATTTGATCAAAAGTATACATTAAAAAATTTAATGATAGTTCATCTATCAAATGTAAGTCATCAAAAAAAAGCATACGCGGATTTATATCAAGATTGCGTGGTATAATTGTAATTTCATTTTCAATTATATTAGAAATACAATTTTTTAAATTATCAATATTACTGTTCTGTGCAATAAGTTGCTGAAGAACAGTTTTCAAACTAATGTCTATATGTATGGAATCCAGATATTCAACAGTTATTTCCTCGGGATAAATATAAGGAAATAACAAAAAAAGAATTGCATAGATAATTCCCGTTAAATTGTTCTGCTTATTTAAATTGAATTTCAAATAATAGTTATTTCCGAATTTATGATTGCTTTCCTCTATGCACCGTTCAATTATCGTAGTTTTCCCCATACCGGACACGCCACTTATAAACCAGAAAATTGCTTCCTGCATTGTCTTTACAGAGAAAAAATCACTCCGAAAGTCTTCTTGACTTTCAACACACAATAGACAATGTTCATTTTGACAGATTGTTATATAATGGCTTTCCATAACATCTATTTTATTGTTTACTTTAAAAAAACATAAATTGGGCATTGTTATGTCATCATATGTTTTCTTGCGTTTTTTAAAATAATTGTCTTCTATAATAAACGGAACACTCAAAACATTTTCGCCCGGATGAAGCTCAAATCTGATAGGTCCAAGTCTTTTCAGCCCTTTTTGTGCAGATGTTATTTTAATTGTTTGGGTACAACTGGATATTATTTTAAAATATGCCAAATACACCTTATTGGAAACAATATTTAATAAGGCTTCTGTTACTCCCATACTATTAGAAGGTGTATATATGGAGATTTCCTCTGAAATAAACAGGTCATCTGAGATATTGGCAACTGGAAAGGGATTGTCAAAGTATTTATTATATATTGCGGTATGGTGATATAACCAATACTCCAACACCTTTTTCGTGCAAAAACATATTTCTTTGCAATTAGTTGCTAAGGAAAGTGCAGAACGTACATCGGAGATTACCTTTGCTTTTATTTCTATATTTGTCACAAAAATGATTTTTTTAACATTATCATTGAACAATGAACTTACTATAGTTGCATCCAGACGAAATCTGGATAGATATTTCCTGTCATTTGAATATTTTGCTTCCATCCACCAAACCTCATTATCAAATGGTCTAGGATTATATCCAATAATAATTGTATAAGCATCTTTGTTTCCATCATGAGTCTGGGGGCTTTTTTCCCACTTCCCGTAAGGGAACTCATACACATCTTGAACATATTCTCTGGCTAATTTTTCGAATCCTACAGCACCATCCTTTATTTTATTCCACTCTATATCATACATTTTGCCACCCCAAATCAATCCAACGATGATAATTTTGTCCAATTCTTAAAAGATAATATTTGATTATCCGTCATCTATTACGCTATTTTTTTTCTACACAACAATA
>JBJENX010000007.1:0-5287 GCA_051880415.1 Lachnospiraceae bacterium
TATTGATGCAAAGGATGGAGTTGTTACAATCAATGGAAAAGACATGGGAGAACATTATATGTCTACAGGTTCTGCTGAAAAAACAATCTCGGTTGAGTCGTCCTATGGGGATATTGATATTCGGTTTGGTAAGTAGGAAAGAGAACAATTGCAGAAGGAACTTATATGATAATACGTTATGCAGGACAGTTAGGAGAACTTTGGAGTCAGGAAATTGGAAAAAAGTTATTTTATGAAAAAGGTGTAAGCATGAATAATTAGGGAACTTATTGATATGTACTTATCAAAAAAAGTTCCCTAAAATTATATTGATACTTAGGGAACTTTTGGTTATAATATTACTTATAAAAGTTCCCTAACGAAAGGAAGTGTAAAAAATGGGTGCGAACTACGCAGAAATACAAGAATTATTGCAGCAAAGAGCAGATATACAGGCAAGACTTAATTTAATGCCATATGATGGTAATCCGGAAATAAAAGAAGTAAGTGGCAAAAAATATTTATATATTCGCAAGAGAGTAGCAGGAAAATTGACGTCTACGTATGTTGATGCGTATTCTGATGAGTTGTATCAGCTATTATTGCGTAATGCGAAAGAGCGAAAAGACTTAAATAAAAATATCCGTAAAATCAATAAAGAATTAGTTTCTCTTGGATATGAAGATAAAGAGTTGCCTTCAAGAGTATTACAGAACTTAGATTTTGCAAGAGCAAACATGAAAGCCAATATTTATGACCAGGCTGTGTTAGAAGGAGTGGCAACTTCATTTCCTCAGACAGAGGATATTATTGAGAACGGACTGGTTAATGGTGTATCAGCAACCGATGTGCAGAAGATTCTTAATTTAAAGCATGCGTGGGAGTTTATTCTTGATAGGGATGTAATACAAAGTGAAAGTAACTACCATATGTTATGCCATATTGCAAAGCTGGTAAATGAAGGATTCTTTTATGATGGTGGACGTATCAGGGGGATTCCGGTTCAGATAGGTGGAACAAGTTATGTGCCTCCGCTTCCAATTGAATCTGTTGTTATAGAGCGAATTGAAGAGATAAAAAAGCTGAATAAAGAAGCAATCGACATAGCAATTGAGTTATGTATGTACTGTATGAAGACGCAGATATTTAAGGATGGGAATAAGAGGGCATCTGTGATTTTTGCAAATCACTACCTGATTTCGAAGGGTAACGGATTTCTGGTAATACCGGAAAAGGAAGTTCCGGAATTTAAGAAACTGTTGGTTGAGTATTATGAAGGTGCTTCACTAGAGATTATTGGATCATTTCTACGTGAGAAATGTTGGAAGAATTTTTAATATAGTTTATATAAAAAAATAAAATGAGTCTGTCAACTACTTGACACAAGAGGGGAAGAATTATCACCAATAATTATATGATAATACGTTATGCAGGACAATGATATTTACAAAACATAATAAAAAATGAAGAAAATTATTAAGTTTTCTGAATGATAACTGTATATTTTTATAAAATTATGATATACTTACACAAAAGGAGCGTGTTTTATGAAGTATATACAGTTATCGAAAGAATTTTATAAAGATAAAGAGAATTGTGAGAAGTTATATCTGGAAAGGTATCAAGGAGAATCCACCTTGCATATTCCTATTTCTGTAAACGGAAATGAGGCATTTATTACTTTTCCGATGGAAGTGATACAGTTAATTACTAACATATATAAAGCTGATAAGTTGTTAAACAGAAGGATTAATGCGTTGCCGGGCATTGCTCTTGAACAGTTTACCAAGAAATGTCTTATTGATGAGATTAAATTATCCAATGATATCGAAGGCGTTTATAGTACAAGAAAAGAAATCAGTGAGTTGTTGAAACCGGAGACGAAAGAGCGGTACCGGAAAAGGTTATTTGGACTTGTACAAAAATACTATATGCTATCACAGGAAGAAGAGATTCGTATAGATTCTTGTAAGGATATCAGGGATATTTATAACGATTTGGTTTTACAGGAAGTGATGCAGGAGGACAAGAGAAACGAGCCGGACGGAGTTTTTTTTAGAAAAAATGGTGTTAGTGTGCAGGGGAGTGATTTGAGAATCATTCATAATGGTGTAAATCCAGAGGAAAAGATTATTTCATATATGGATGAATGTCTGAAATTGATTCATGATGATAACATAAATAAGCTGGTAACCATAGCTGCCATACACTATTTTATTGGATATATTCATCCATTTTATGATGGAAATGGAAGACTGGACCGATTTATTAGCAGTTATTTGCTGTCGAAGGAATTACATCCACTTGTAGGTTACAGTTTATCTTATACAATAAAAAAACAGGTTAATTTGTATTACAAAGCTTTTAAGATGACAAATGATAAAAAAAATAAGGGGGATATAACACCTTTTGTTATCATATTTCTTGGATTTATACAGCAGGCAGTTGATAATTTGAATACTGTATTAGCCAATAAATTGGAGCAGATGCAATTTTATCACAAAGGAATCCTTAAAGCTGTAAAAGAGGAAAAGACCAGAGATGTTCTGTTTATCCTGATGCAAAATAGTCTTTTTGGGGAGGAGGGTCTGACAGTAGAAGATATCGCTAAGATATTACAGGTGAGTGTACCAACAGTTAGAAATTACATGAATTATATCGGTAATGAAATGTTGACAGTCAGTAAAATAGGTCATAAAAATGCATATGATATTAATTTTGATTATTTCTCTGATTCATTTTAATCATACCATTGGTTAAAAAATTGATTATATTGGAAGGATTTCGAGATGAGGAATCCTTCGGGTATATGAAGGGAAATGAAGACTGGGAAGCGTTAATTGGATAATAATATATAAAAAGTATTTTTACGGAGTTCGGGTGATATGTCCGGACTCTGTTTTTTATAACGGATTCTTTCGAAATAGCCTTTGACGTTTACTATCCTAATATATTATAATTTAAGAAAGTGATTTTTGAGGGGAGGTTGTATTGTATGGGGTTTATCATTCATTATGATGTTGCCGCTATTATTTTAACAGTGACAATTCTTGTTCATTATTATTGTAAGAAGACGCTTGATACAAGACCTTCAAAATTGTTTGCCATTATGTTGTGGGTACATTTATGTGCTGTCATACTGGACATTGGAACTGCGTTAATGATAAATGTCGGACAGAATCTATCTGAGGGAACCCTTTATTTCTGGAACAGTTTTTACTGTATCATGCGCTATGGAACTACACCATTTTATCTGGGATATCTCATCTATACTACCAAAGGTCTTGCCAACAAATGGTCTTTTAAAGATTATCTTAAGGTATTTGGACCCATTGCTTTGGATATCTTCTGTGTAATTACAACATATTTTACAAAGTTTGTATTTTATTTTAATCCGGATGGAGCATATCATCATGGACCGGGATATTATATACTTTATGGAAATGCTATTTTGTATTTCATTTTGGCTGTGGTACAGACCTATCGTTATAGAACACGACTTCGGAAGGAACAGCGTGTTACCGTATATTGTTATTCCTTGCTAAATGTTGTCGCTGTACTGGTGGAAATGTTATCTTTCAATTATCTCATTGCCCAATTTATTATGTCGGTTTCGATTATGCTGATTTATTTTGCGGTGGAGAATCCGGAGGATTATAAAGATAAAAATTTGGAGATTTTTAATCGGGAGGGATTTGTACTGCGGTTAAACAATGCCTTAGGCAGCAAAAAAAACTTCCGGTTGCTTGGACTTCATATTGAGGGGCTTAATTATCTGAATGAAACCATTGGGGAAACAAACAGAGACATGCTGTTAAAAGAAGTTGTGGAGTTTCTTTGCCATATTGGAGGTAAAAAGGATGTGTATGTTATTGCAAATGCGGAGTTTGTGATTCACTTCGAAGATAATGAAGCATTTGAGGAATGTCTGATAGAGGCGATTCAGAAACGGTTTGAAACACCTTTTTCCGCAGGCAATATGGATGTGCTTCTTTCTGCATATATGGCAGTAATTCACTATCCGGAGGATGCAGATACACTGGATAATATGATTGACTTGCTGGAATATGCTTTAAATGAAGCGGTAGCAGAAAAAGAGCGTAGGGTAATCCATGCCAATGAGGAGATTCTCAAGAAAAAACGGCGGGAGAATCAGATTCTTCAGTTGATGAAAAAAGCACTTCGTGAAAAATCATTTGAGGTATATTATCAACCAATATTTTGTGTCAAAGAGGGGCACTATACTGCGGCGGAGGCATTGATTCGTATGCCACAGAATGAAATAGGATTTATCAGCCCGGAGGAATTTATTCCAATTGCAGAGAAGAACGGATTAATTTTGGATATCGGAGAGTTTGTGTTCCGGACTGTGTGTGAGTTTATGGTTAGGGAGCAAGTCTGGGAAAAAGGAATTGAACATATTCATGTGAATCTTTCTGTTGTACAGTGCATGCAGGAGCGACTGGCACAAAATTTTCTGGCAATTATGGATGAGAATCATCTTCCCTGTAAGAGAATCAGTCTGGAGGTAACGGAGACTGCTGCTGTGGTTTCCAGCGAATGTTTGAGCATGAATATGAATAAACTGGTGGAACAGGGAGTACAGTTTGCCCTGGATGATTATGGGACAGGCTTTTCTAACGCAACCAGTCTGATTGAATACCCATATCAGACCATTAAGATTGATAAAGGGGTAGTGTGGGCTGCAATGGAGAACGAGAATGCAATGAAGGTATTAACCCATTCTGTTGCCATGATTAAGTCCTTAGAGATGGATATTGTTGCAGAAGGCGTGGAGACCATGGAACAGGCAGAACAGTTAGGCGAAATGGGATGTGATTATTTCCAGGGGTATTATTATTCCAAACCGGTAAGGCAGGAAGAGTTTATTGCACTGCTGAATGAGAATTGTGCATAGGGGAGAAAATACAGTGAATATAGAGTGGTTATTGCTTGGGATAATTAGTTTGTTTCTAGGCTATTATCTGATAAAATATCCTGATAAAGTAAAAGAATTAAATAAGAATAATTTTTTTAGTCCATTTCATCAATCAAAGTATATGTCCGACAAAGATTATAATTTGTGGGTTCGGTTTATTGGTAGCATGTTGTTGATTAGTGGAGTTATTGCAGTTATTGTTTTTATTCTTGGCTTTTTTATGAGATAGTGTTTCTAAATATATATAATATTTTTGTCGGTTTTGTATTAAGTAACAGGCAGTTTTTCAATGATATAGAGGGGATTAGTTGATATGAAAAAAGAAAAAATATATACGAATGTAATTATGCCGATATTCATTATCATTTT
>JBJENX010000008.1:0-5086 GCA_051880415.1 Lachnospiraceae bacterium
AATGGTGCAGAGAAAGCACAGAGGGAAGCAAACAAAAAGGAGCAGGAACAACCTGCGGTAAAAGTTTCCTTAAAAGCTCGATTGGCTGAGAAAAAAGCACAGGTAGCAGGTTCGGGACAGGAAAATACAAAGAAAAAACAGAGGGATGTAAAGGGAATATAGGTAATCTCACACCATACGGATTGGAACGAATAAGTCTCAGATTTTTATAGTTATAAAATGGCTGCGTTCCAATAATATTATCTGATACAAATCAAAATAAGTAAAAATTGCCAGTGCCAACAATAAATGTTGGTACTGGCGTTCAAAAAACTAAAGTGATATCCTGTTGCTGTCTTTACTCCGATAACAGAATTAGCTCCAAACATATATGGACTCAAATAAAATCTTGCTTGTGAAATGATAGATACGGATCTGTCTTTTGAACGTTCAGAAGTGGAAACAGTAATCACTACTCTCGTAATCAGTATCAAAAATCCATTTAATGGCGTGATTATTAGGAATCTGGGAAAATGCAAAAGGAGAAGTATGTCTCGGGCAATCTTCAGTGCAGTAAAATTTTAGGAGAAAAAAGAAGGATGTACCTGCCTCTGCTGGAAAAAATCAAGGATAATATGGTATAATTTTATTTAAATAGTTTTCAAGTGGGGAAAGGAGAATATACATGGCATTAAATATAAAATCAATTTTGGCGGATGCACTATTAGAACTGTGTGAAACAAAAGAGTTTAAAAATATAACGATTCAGAATCTTCAGCAAAAAACAGGTCTGAGTCGGTCTGCCTTTTATAATCATTTCAAAGACAAGAATGATTTGGTTCAATGGATTTATTACAATTATGTTCTTTGCAATTTTAAGGAAGTGAATATTGAAGCTAATTATTATGAAAATTTAGTTGCATATTATCAGTTAGTAGAAAAATATCATCGTTTTTTAAAATCAGCATTAAAGGTAAATGAACAAAATTGTCTGCGAGAATATATGTATGCTCATCCGTTTGAGTGGGAACAAAAATATCATGAAAAATGGTGTAGGGAAAATCAGGTAAATGATTCTTCAGAAGAAGAACTTCAGTTTTTTACAAAATACCATGTACTTGCATCTGTAGGAATGACTATTGATTGGATTATGGAGGATATGCCAATTTCATCCGAACTAATGGCAAAAAGAATTGCATTTCTAAAACAAGTAGGATTTAGCCAAATATTAAATGATCAAGAACAGAATATTATTCATCCATATAAATAATATATATTTATCCAATGAGTTGGGAAATTATTTCCCAACTCATTTTTTGTGCAAGTCCCTAATCCGCCCTAGTAGTGTGAAGGATACAGCCAAAGACAAGGGTGCACAGTGTGTGGTGGAATCTGAAGGAAGTCGGATGGCAAATCTCTGGTTGGACGCACGGTGGTGTGAGAGGACGTTAGTTAGTCACTCCCCCTATTAGATTTAATAGATGTTAAGTATTTTTGAAAATGAATCAACAAGTGGACAATCCATGTGAAATGTTCACTTTTAGACAATAATAGAAAGAAGTTCTTATCAGAATTTCTATAATTTATTGTAAATGGAAAGGAAGAAAATCTATTGCTAAAATACTTTTAGACATAAACGAAGGAGGAAAAATCAATGAGTATTCAGTATAAGGAATTATTTCAGCCTTTTCAGATTGGACGCGTAGAAATAAAAAACAGAATCTGTATGAGTGCTATGCATCCAGAGGGGTGGATGGATGAACATGGAATATTAACAGATACAGCGATTCGCTATTATGAGGAGCGTGCAAAAGGAGGAACAGGCTTGATTTTTACGGGGGCTTTGCAGCCAGTTACACAGTTTGAAGGTGCTGGAGTAGTCAATTCTCCATTTGCAGCTCCAGGTAAATTTATCTCTCAGTATCGCAAATTGGCAGATCGCATTCATGCATATGGTGGTAAAGTGTTTATCCAGATCGCATATGGTGGCGGTAGAGTAACTTTTCCAGGAGGTCTTTCCGGAGTGCCGATAGCAGCGTCCGAAGGACCAAATCGTTGGGATGATAAGATTCGGCATAGAATGCTGACTACTGAAGAAGTAAGGAATATTATCAAAGATACAATTGATGCAGTTAGAATATGCAGAATGACAGGGTGTGATGGAGTAGACATCAATGCCTACGGAGGATATCTTTTTGATGAATTTTTAACGGATGCTTTTAACCATAGAACGGATGAGTTTGGTGGTTCTTTAGAAGCAAAATTAAAAATTTTGACAGATATTATTACTGCTGTAAAGAAAGAGGATCATTTTTTCCCAATTACTTGTCGTATAGGGACAAAGCACCATGTGAAAGAGGTTCGGCAGGGAACAATAGCAGGTGAGGAATATGCAGAGTTTGGAAGAGATATTCCGGAAACAATTGAAATGGCACAGATATTGGAAACAGCAGGATATGATGCGTTTTATATCGGGAATGGATGTTACGATTCTTTTTATTGGATGTATCCACCGATGTATCAGCCAGAAGGTTTATGGTTTGATGATGTGAAAGAATTTACAAAGCAGGTGACAGTTCCGGTTATCTGTGGAGGAAAGGTTTTACAGCCTGAGATGGCAAATGTGGCAGTAAGGGAAGGAAAGGTAACCGCAGTCGCCTTGGGACGTGCATTGTTAGCAGATGCAGACTGGGCATATAAGGCAAAGATGGGTGAAGATGAAAAAATTCGACCATGCATTGGATGTAATGTAGGATGCCTCGGAAATATTTTCAGTGGACTGCCGATGCAATGTGCGGTTAATCCAGATCTTTTCTGTGAAGAGCAATCTGAGATTAAAAAGGCTGTTACATGTAAAAAAGTGACGATTATTGGTGCAGGCATTGCAGGATTGGAATGTGCGAGAGTTGCAGCTAAGCGAGGACATCAAGTAGAAATATTTGATAAAGCTAATATGATTGGTGGTGTATTCCATGCAGCAGGTGTGCCGGAATTTAAGAAGGCAGATCACCGACTGATTTCGTGGTATGCAAGAGAACTTGATGAAGCAGGCGTAAAAGTTCATCTGGAAAAAGAGATTACTTTGGAAGAACTAAAAGCTATGGATGCCGACGAAATTGTTGTTGCTACCGGAGCGAAAGCCAAAATTCCACCAATCGAAGGAATCCAACAGGATAATGTAATTACCGGAGTTGAAGCTTTAAACAGAATCAAAGAGATTGGCGAGAAGGTAATTGTTATAGGCGGAGGTCAGGTAGGATGCGAAATTGCAATCTGGTTGAAAGATAATGGAAAGGATGTCAAGATAGTTGAATTTGCTCCAAAATTGATGAGTGGGATGGGAAAACCTTTTGAGGCGAATTCACTACAGTTGGAAGACACGCTTGCTTATAAAAATGTTGAGGTGTTGTTAAATACTGGATGTAAGAAAATAGATGGAAATAAAGTGACAGTTGCCGGACTAGAAGGGGAGAGGGTGTTGGAAGCAGATACCATTATTTTATCCATAGGATTCAATCCGGATATGAAATTCTTCCATGAGATAGACTTAGAAATGTCTAAAAAAGTTTGGTGTCTTGGAGATGCAAAACAGCCGACCAATATTTTATATGCGATTAAAGATGGAAATGCAGTTGGGAGGGCGATTTGATTATGGCAAGAATGTTTACAGATGAAGAATTACAAGAAATGATTATTCCCACAACAGAAAGAATAAAAAGGGCTGTAAAAGCAGGAGATAAAAAATTAGCATTAGAATTATTAAATAAGCTGTTTGCGGATTATCAGTATGCATTCGATCTTAGAGTGGTATGGGATAAAGCTTTTACGGATTATATTTATGAGAATCTTGGAGGAGATGCCCTTTATGATGTCTGGAGAATGCGTGGTTGGAAAGAAACAGCAATGCAGTCTATGAGGATTACAAAAGAAAGAAAACAAGAATGTGAAGGTTACATAGAATCTTTAGACACAGTACAGTTAGAAAGGTGGATTGACAAGGAATATTTTCAGTTTCGACATGCGCATGATTTAAGAATAGAATGGGAAACTGTTCTGATGAGTTATGTTTATCGCCATGCTGGTCCAGAGGCATTATGGGAAACCATGGGGAAGGTAACACCATTTTATTGGCAGCATATGATTGACGTAACAGTTAATGGCACATTTAAAGAGGCCGTTATGGAACAAGTGGGAGGTCTGGAGACACATGGAGAACCGTTGGAGATCATGGAAGATGATGAGAAGGTTGTTGTGTGGATGCGTCCTTGTGGCTCAGGACAGTATTTGGTAGACAAAGGAATGTACCAAGAACCCCATAATTGTGCAAGATGTAAAGCTTGTCATAACACATGGGATATAGAGGATTTTCCGGTATATTGTGTTCACGCACCTTTGCAGGAAATGTTTTCTATCAAACAGATTGGTTGGCCGGTAATGGTAAATTGTCCACTCCCGGAAGAAAGGAACCGGCCGGGATATGAATTTGCAAAACAAAGTTGTGGATTTGCGGTATATAAAGATCCGAATAAAATCCCTAAGTATGTATATGAAAAATTAGGTTTTGAGAAACCAGAGTACATTGAGAAACCTAAGTTGTGGAGATAGGAGGAAAATCAATGAGAAAATACGAACAACTGGCAACGGATATTATTAAAAATGTGGGTGGTAGATCCAATGTAATCAGTCTTACACATTGTATTACAAGACTTAGATTTATACTTCAGGATGAAACAAAAGCAAAAGATGATATTTTAAAAAAAATGGATGGAGTTGTAACAGTTATGAAAAGCTCTGGACAATATCAGGTTGTAATCGGCAACCATGTGGCAGAGGTTTATGAAGAAATATGTACACAAGCAGGTATCAGTAAAGAAGAAAAAGAAACGGAAAATGTAAAACAACCGTTGAGTAAACAAATTATGGATTTAGTGACAGGAATTATGATGCCGATTGTACCGATTATGGCTGCAAGCGGAATGATAAAGGGAATTCTTGCAATTCTAACATTTGCAGGATGGATGAATTTAGAAGGTGGAATTTATAGCTTATTCAGTGGACTGGCAGATGCTGTATTCTATTTTATTCCAATTTTATTGGGCTACACTAG
>JBJENX010000009.1:0-5067 GCA_051880415.1 Lachnospiraceae bacterium
TAAACTTTGACGAAAAATTAGACGGTAAAAAAGAAGTTACTATTGATGTTCCAACCGACAAACCAGGTACTTACAACTACGCTTGCGGAATGGACATGTTCCATGGGAAGGTCGTCGTTAAGTAATGAAACTTTCAAACATTAAACGGTTTTGGATTTCATTTATCTTATCAATTCCAATGCTTATCCAAATGTTTGCCATGCCATTCCATTGGATGATGCCTGGCTACAATTGGATCGCATTTATAACGACAACGATTATTATGGCTATTTCAGCCGCTCCATACTGGAGTAGTGCCTGGGCCGCTTTCAAGCATCATAGCGCTAATATGAATACGCTGGTTGCTGCTGGTACTGCTGTTGCCTATTTCTACAGTATCTTCGCTATGTTCACTGGACATGAAGTTTACTTTGAAAGTGCCGCATTTGTAACGGTCTTCGTTCTTTTGGGCGACGCTATGGAAGAGAAGATGCATAATAACGCATCTAACGCTTTAGCTAAGTTGATTGACTTGCAAGCTAAGGACGCCGAAGTTGAACGTAACGGTGAATTCGTTAAGGTGCCACTTGATCAAGTTAAGGTTGGCGACATTATCCGCGTTAAGCCTGGTGAAAAGGTTCCAGTTGATGGTGTTATCGTCGACGGTTCAACTACTATTGATGAATCAATGGTTACCGGTGAAAGTATGCCAGTAACTAAGAAAAAAGGCGATGACGTTGTAGGTTCAACTATCAACACTAACGGTACATTTAATTTTAAAGCAACCAAAGTTGGTAGCGACACGATGCTTTCACAAATCGTTGATTTAGTTAAGAAGGCGCAAACTAGTCACGCCCCTATCCAAAACTTGACTGATAAAATCTCCAATATCTTCGTACCTGCTGTTTTAATTATTGCGATTATTACCTTCGTTATTTGGTACGTATTCTTGAACGCTCCATTAGTTACTGCATTGCTATTTGCAGTTTCTGTTGTAGTTATTGCTTGTCCTTGTGCCCTTGGACTTGCCACTCCTACTGCATTGATGGTTGGTACTGCACGTAGCGCTAAGATGGGCGTTTTAATCAAAAACGGTGAAGTTCTTGAAGAAGTTAGCGACCTTGATACTGTTGTCTTCGACAAGACCGGTACTATTACCGTTGGTAAGCCTCAAGTAACCGATGTTGTTGGTGATCAAAACAAGGTTTTGACTATTGCCGCAAGTTTGGAAGAAAACTCTGAACACCCACTTGCGACAGCTGTAGTTAAGAAAGCTAAGGAAGACAAAATTGCTTTAGCTCAAGTTAAAAACTTTGCTGCAATTGAAGGTAAAGGAGTTAGAGCCAGTTATGATGGTCAAACTGCTTTCGTAGGTAGTGACAGATTGCTTGAAGATATTTCCATTTCCCAGGAAATGAAAGATCAAGCCATTAAGTTGCAAAAAGAAGCTAAAACTGTTGTTTATGTTGGTTTAGGTCAAGAAATCATCGGTTTAATTGCTATTCAAGATGTTCCTAAGCCAAGTTCAAAGGCTGCTATTGCCGAGCTTAAGAAGCGTGGTTTAAAGACTATCATGCTTACTGGTGATAACCCTAACGTAGCTAACGCTATCGGTAAGGAAGTTGGCATTAATCAAGTTATCGCTGGCGTTTTGCCAACTGAAAAGGCTGCTGAAATTAAGAAGTTGCAAGATGAAAGTAGAAAGGTTGCCTTCGTAGGTGACGGTATCAATGATGCTCCTGCCTTGTCTACTGCTGATGTTGGTATTGCGATGGGTTCTGGTACAGATGTTGCTATTGAATCCGGTGGTATCGTCCTCGTTCAGAACGATTTAATGGGCGTTGTAAGAGCTTTGGACATTTCTAAGAAGACTTTCAACAGAATCAAATTAAACTTGTTCTGGGCCCTTATTTACAACACTATCGGCATCCCTATTGCCGCCGGCCTCTTCATGGGCTTAGGTTTGACCTTGAGTCCTGAACTTGCAGGTTTAGCAATGGCCTTCAGTTCCGTATCAGTTGTAACCAGCTCTCTTCTTTTAAACAAGACTAAAATTGCTGGTGAAGCAGCATAAAATATCTAAAAACGCATCCTGCGGGATGCGTTTTTATTTATCTTTTCGTTAATAAACTCCGTATAATTAAATTAGCTATCCAAAGGAGTTTTTTAATATGTTAACCTTTTTCTATTGGCTTTTAGCCTTGTTTCTAATCAATCTTGGGCTCTTTATCTTTGTACTAACGCATGAACGGCGTTCAATGTGGGCTGGATTGACCCTAACTTCTGCCTTAATGTTTCTGGCTTTTCTAGCCGTCGATTTTCTAATTGTCGTCGACACTAGGCACCCTGAACAACATCACTTAATTTCCGGCTTTTTACTCTTAGTAGCCGTAGGCATCGCTTTATTCATCTTTGCCTTCGTCTTTCTTTTAATTGCCATCTTTCTCTATAACGGCATCAAGATCTTAATCAAAGAAGGCACTAGATGGACTAACTTCCTGTCTCTAGGAACAGGTATCGTCATCATTTTACTAATTTTCGCCTACCCTGCTTTTGGTCGTTTCAATTCTGCTCCTTGGTTCAGATTTATTTATCTATTTTTATCAATGAGCATTCTTTATTTAATCTTCATCATGATGATGTATACCCTGACTGCTTGGTTGAACCTCATTAATTTCAATATCAAGAAGCTAAACTACGTTGTCGTTCTAGGTGCAGGATTAATTGGCAAAAAAGTTACGCCACTTCTTGCCAGCCGAATCGATCGCGGAATTGAAATTTATCACAAAAATCCTGGCTCAAAATTGATCATGTCTGGCGGCCAAGGTCCCGATGAAGAAATTCCTGAAAGCCACGCTATGGCCGCTTATGCGGAAGAACATGGCGTGCCCCAGTCTGACATCATCATTGAAGATCGTTCCAAGACAACTAATCAAAACCTTAAGTTTTCACATCAACTGATGCAGCCTGACAGCACATTTTGTATCGTTACTAATTCGTATCACGTTTATAGAGCGCTTGTTTTGGCTAAGCGTCAAGGCTTAAAGTGTATTGGCTATGGTGCCAAGACCAAGTGGTATTTCACCTTAAACGCCTTTATTCGCGAATTTATTGCCTACCTAGTTATTACTAAAAGAATGCAATGCACTATCATTGGCTTCTTTGCCTTGATCAATATCGGCTTGGCATTTGTGTATTACGTCATTCGCCCATTATAAGCTATTAATTTTTAACAATAGTAATCTCTCGGCGATTGACCCTGATCTTATTTTCCTTTTCTAATAGCTTCAATTGTCTGCTCAAAGTTTCAGGACTGGTTCCTAAATAACTGGCTAAATCTTTCTTTTTCAAAGGGAGAGAAAATCTAGCTGAGCCCAACTTTTGACTTTGTTCAACCAGATAATCCATCAAGCGGTCTTTGGCATTCATCGAATTTCTTCGAATTGAATTCGTTTCTGCCGCTACTAGCTTTTCACCAAATGTATTAAGCAAATTGATGACTAAATCTGGCGTCCTTTTAAGCAAGTTTTGAAAATCATCACGATTAATTGAGCAGACATACGTATCTTGCAACGCCTGAATATAATTTTCATGATTTGGTTCTTTAAAAAGACTCTGCTGTCCAGCATAATCACCCTTATTGATTACGCCCAACACAGTTTCTTTGCCGTCTTCATTCAGGCTATAAATCTTGGCACTACCCTCATCCATGAAGATCATGCCTTCCTTACCGTCGCCTGGCTGACGAATAATTGTATTTCTTGGAAAATATTCCTGGTGAGTTGAGATTGCTGCAATTTTCTTTAGGGCATCAGGTGATAAGGATGAAAATAAATCTGCCCTACTGATACAAGCTACTGCCGAATGTTTTTTCATATTTCTTACTCCTAGAGAAAAAGCAGATTGCGTTTGCAACCTGCTTTTAATTTACTTATCTTTTTTCTTCTTTTTGTCTTTTGAATCTTTATTAAGCAATTCTTCTGGATCCTTGTGCTTTGGTGTCTTCTTTGGATCTGGAACCGTCGCAAAGCGATCAAGCATCTTTTGTAAATTGTTAGGGTTGTCAAATGTTAATCCCATAGAACATCTTCCTTTCGTTTGTTTAATTATATAAAAAACTTTTATTCACTGCCAACTTATTTACCCACGATTATCGAGGAATTTTTGCATCCTAATCATCTCTGAGCCGGCCAAATCAACGCTGATCACGTCCTCATAATCATGATCGCTGACATCACCTACAGCGTATTCAGTTGCAATTTTTAAATCAAAGCCATCATCATTATAAGATGAAATGAGTCCCAAACGGTCAGGATAATGATAAATTGAATCGCTAACCTTGATTATTTTGTCTTCTGGCCATTCTTCAATTACTTCAGGTATTGACCTAATCTCCCCCTGCAGATTAACAGAATGCTCCAAATGATCCGGATCAAAACTGCCATTTTCTTTTTGCCAATTAACTAGGTAGTTAAAGTAATTAAGTCTCTCAGATTCCTCAGTTAAATGGGCAATGTGATTACGTGCAATTACTGCAATGGATTCGACTTGACCCAAATCATTCAAGCTTTCAAGAATCATATTTTCATCATCATACTTAACGATTCTGCCAATTGCAAAACTGCCAAATTGGTCATCAAAAGTATAATCAAAATAAATTTCTGCCAGTTCTAGATCATTGCCATAATCTTTATGTTGCTTCAGATAATGGATAAACAAGCGATTATCTATGCTGTTAATGTCGACACAGACAATATCAGCTAATGGGATGACGGTAGCGTATTGTTCTAGTGTCTGTTCATTCTTTTCAAGGATGCGTATTTCGTCTTTATCCAGCTGCGTGATCAGGCCAGTATAATTAATCCCTGTCTTGGTTTCAAACGTGATAAATAGCTGAGAATCAGCCACATTCAGTAAAAGATCATAAATATTGGTAAAGTCCCAATTAAGTACTTTTGTATTCAATTGTTTCATGTGAAACGGATCATTAATATCAGCTAACGCGTAGTAATGCAGTGTTGGCGTATTATCTTCGATCTTGGCTACTTGATCTTCTTTAATAAAAACGACACCACCACGGTTACCATC
>JBJENX010000010.1:0-3362 GCA_051880415.1 Lachnospiraceae bacterium
GAATCAATATGACCAAGCAAAATTAAGCTGTCTGAATACCGAAAATCCTGATAAAATACAGAAAGATTTCCCCATGGGGCATAAAGGCATAGATCCCCAACATCTGGATCACAACCATCCGGTTCTCCTTCTGTAGGTAATTCTTGTGAGAGATAGCTGATCTTTTCTACACCATTAAAATCTTCAAAGTTCAATTCCATTGGAAGCATATCATATAGCGCATTTGCTGCAGGCGTGTCATAAAGAGTGATAGCGAGTTCATGCCCATCAATTGTCATTTTCAGCTTTCTCTCATTGTTATCCATCTTTGCTACATCCTCTTTCTCCTGAAATCCAAGTCTATCCAGCCACTCATTGATAGCCGGTTGTGCTTTATTTATGTCTGCCCTGTAAACTCCAATAGGCTCCAATACTTCTGCCGAATCCGGCAATGCGGCTGTAATGTCCTTTACACTGCTTGCAATTCCTCCTGTTCCATGCGCACAAAAAGGAACAACTGTTTTATCCGAAAGGTCATACTCCTCTATAAAAGAAAAAACCGCCATTGGTGCCGTATACCACCAGTTAGGAAAACCAAGGAAAACTACATCATAGTCATCCATGTTATCTATGTGATTTGCAAGTTCCGGTCTGGCATTTTCAGCCTTTTCATCTGCGGCTCGGTCAAGACAATCATCATAATTACTTGGATATGGTTCTGTTACAATAATCGGGAACAAATCACCTCCCACATATTGCTGAATCCACTCTGCCATTTTTGCTGTATTTCCCGGTGCCACAACACTGGCGGAAGAAATCGCATCCGTTCCGCTATAATCTGATGTGTCACCAACAGACTCATAGTGGGCAAGCGCAGATTGAATCGCTGCATCCTCGTCCTCTACCACTGTATTATCTGCCCATGTAAAATAAGCAATCAATATATGTTCCTGACCTTCCTCTGAAACACTTTGATTCCCTGGAACACCCTGAGCCTCTTCTTCACTTGTGCTTTCCGGTTGTGTACTTTCTTCTAAATCAGGCTGAGATAGTGCCAATTCATCAACAGAGTCTTCTTGTCTGCCACATGCTGTAAAACAGAATATCAGACATATAGAAAGAATCCATAAAATAAATTTTTTCAATTCTTATCACCTCTTTACTTGCTATTTCTTTTCATCTAACAGCATTACCCCATCTGCGGGGTTATGATCAATGGCTCCCACAATACGGTGCGGAAGATATGGTTCCTCAAGATATGCTATATCCTCCTCTGTCAGCTTCACTGCAAGTGCAGCGGCTGCATCTTCAAAATGGGATGCTTTCGTAGCTCCGATGATAGGAGATGCGACACCCTTTGCCCAGTGCCACGCAAGTGCAATCTGCTGCATCTTCACGCCGTATCGCTCTGCCAGTTCATGCACACGCAAAACAATCTGCATATCCTGCTCCTCGGTACGGTCGTATTTTCCCATCGCTACCCTATCGGTTGTGCTACGAAGAGTATCCGTATTCCACTGTGGGCGGGTAAGATGACCCGCTGCCAACGGACTGTACGGCATTAGAGATACGCCCATCTGCCTGCAGATTGGAATCAATTCCCGCTCGTCCTCTCGGTAAAGCAGATTATAATGATTTTCCATAGCCTGAAACTGTGCCCATCCATGATCACGTGCAGCAAGCTGCATATTATAGAACTGATATCCATACATAGCAGAAGCACCCAGTGCCCGTACCTTTCCGGCTTTGACCAAATCATTCAGGGCTTCCATAGTTTCTTCAATTGGTGTGTCATAATCAAAGCGATGGATAATATACAGGTCAAGGTAATCTGTTCCCAAACGCTTGAGCGTACCATCTATTTCTCTGTGAATTGCCGCAGCGGACAGTCTTCCGGGGTTAAAATAAACCTTTGAGGCTATCACTACCTTGTCACGTGCAATGCTTTTTTTTAATGCACGACCCAGATATTCTTCACTTGTCCCGGCAGAATAGCCATTGGCAGTATCAAAAAAGTTGATACCGAGAGAAAGAGCATGTCTGACCACCTTCTCTGTTTCCTCTTCGTCCAGTGTCCAATCGTGCATCGTACCTGCCTTGCCAAAACTCATGCAGCCTACACATATTTTTGAGATTTGAATGTCTGTATTTCCTAAAGTTGTATATTCCATCCTATCATTCCTTTCCAAATCACATAAAACTTTTTAATTCTCTGCAGCTTTTTGAATACAGCTAACCGCATTGAGACTGCGTGGATAACCAATATAAGGCAGGCATTGGGACACCACCCGAACAAGAAACTCTTTATCATTGCCCAGGTTCATATTTCCCTTTGCATGTGCGATAAGCTGTGGTTCACAACCACCCTGTGCCATAAGGAAGCAAAAGGTAATCATCTCACGCTGTTTCAAATCAAGCCCGGTGCGCGTGTAAAAGTCTCCAAAACAATTTGCAGCCAACCAGCGGTTGATATGCCCATTCTTCCATGCCTCTTTCATCTGTTCACCAAAAATAGCAGCCTGTGCATCAGCACCTTTTTCCAACCTGTCATTAAGCGTTGTGGTGGCTTGCCCGGGCAGAGGCAGCTCAATTCCGTTCTGCTCAAAAATATCATTGGCTGCATCCAAAAAAGGAAGTATCCGTCCATACCCGAGATAATCCGTTGCCTGATAAACAGTTTCCTTGAGCATGATCGGAGTAACACCATTTTCCAATGCAATAGGCAGCATTTCCCGGTACGCATCCAGTCCACCGCAGCCAATCAAAGCAGCTATAATTGCCAAATATCGTGTAGGTGCATCAAGCTGCTGATTTTCTTCATTAACAACCTCATCAAAGGCAAAATAATGAAATCGTTCAAAAAATTCGGGGTCAGTCCTTTTCATTTCCATAGTTATCCTCCTACATCAAAACATATTTACCCATTCAGACAGTTCTTTGTCGGACATGCCATTTACCACCTTCCCAACTTTCCAATTGGCATTCGGGCAGAGTTCCTTCAAATCATCAACAGTATTGCCCATACCACTACCACCGGAGGTAGCAAAAGGCACCATCGTTTTTCCTGTAAAATCGTAGCTTTCTACAAAGGTGTTTATAATATGCGGTGCAACATACCACCAGATTGGAAAACCAACGAACACCGTATCGTAGTCTGCCATATTTGCCAATTTCTCAGCAATCTCTGGGCGGGAAGACGAATTATTCATCTCCACGCTGCTACGGCTCTTTTTGTCCATCCAGTTCAAATCCTCGCGGGTATAAGGAACAACGGGTTTGATTTCAAACAGATCTGCCCCCGCTACCTTAGCCAGATGCTCAGCGGCTTTCTTTGTTCTACCGCTTGCTGAAAAATATGCTACCAGTTTCTTACTCATTTCTTT
>JBJENX010000010.1:3462-5066 GCA_051880415.1 Lachnospiraceae bacterium
TTTCTCCTTTCCGACTACCTATTGTTCAAAATGAATACCATGAAGCCTATGTACCTCATCTAAACTCTGAATTTCCAGAATCAAGCTTTTATGGCAATCCATTTTCTCAATCTCTCTTATATCTGAATCAGTAAGAGAGAAATCATCTATTGCAAAGTTCTGCTTTATGCGCTCAGCATGAACTGATTTTGGAATTGCAATGATTCTTTCCTGTCGAAGCCAACGTAAAGTGACTTGTGCAGGTGTTTTTCCATATTTTCTGCCAATTGCATTCAGTATTTCGTTTTCAAAAATCCCATCCCGACCTTCCGCAAAAGGTGCCCATGCCATTGTTTGAATACGATATTGCTCCATCAAGCAACGCAATTCTGTCTGCTGGCAAAATGGATGCAATTCAATTTGATTGATAGCAGGCACAATCCGATGACTTAAAATCAAATCTACCAATCGATCCGGTAGAAAATTGCAAACACCGATTGCTCTTATTTTGCCTTCCCGGTATAGTTCTTCCATTGCCTCCCAACTGCCGTGATAATCTCCATAAGGCATATGGATTAAGTACAAGTCAAGATAATCTGTCTGCAAATTTTGCAACGTCTTTTCAAAAGAACGCTTTGTTGCCAGATAGCCTGCATCTTGAATCCAGACTTTCGAGCTGATAAAGATTTCCTCTCTGGGAATACCGCTTCTTTTAATCGCTGCTCCTACTGCTTTTTCATTTCCATAACAGGCAGCTGTATCAATCATTCGATAACCGGTCTTTAATGCACATAAAACGCTTTCTTCACACGCTATTTCATCTGTTATCTGGAAAACACCGAAACCAAGCAACGGCATTTTTATTCCATTATTTAGTTCAATCATGTCTATTTTGAAGCCTCCTTCCATTTATGTACAAAAAATAAAGGTGTTCCTTTGGAACACCTTTATTGTATCGCTGGCATATAGAAATGTCTAATACCTATATACTATTTTCAAACATGCCTAAAAGGCATTTCTAACAAGTGCTAATAGTATTTCATATATAAATTATTTGCCACTATTTTAACAATTCTGTCAATTAGATAGTCCTTTGCCTAACTCATAAGCCATCTTAGGATATTTAGAATTTCTTGTCATGTCAGGTGTTCCGCAACCACATCCAAGCACCATTCCCATATCTTTGAAATTCAAATACCTTACCAGCGTCTTGTAATGCTCAACAAGCGCAGTCATTGTCCAGTCATCACTATTCCATGCAACTGCAAGCAAAGCAGATTTCATGTGCTTTCTTTGAATACTTCCATTAAAAGCGCAAAAACGGTCAATTAAAGTCTTTAACTGTGCAGACATTCCATAATAATAAAGAGGCGTTACAAATACCATCACGTCTGCGCTTAGAATGTCCTGCTTGATCTGTTCCATATCATCCTTTTGTACACATGGACCATCATATCCGCATGAAACACATCCGATACAAGGGTTGATTTTACTGTGTGCAGCAGAGATGATAACTACCTCATGTCCTGCTTCTCTGGCTCCCTTGGCAAACTCCTCCGCCAACATATTTGAGGAACCGTTCCGATTTGGACTTCCCTCCAGCATTATGATTTTCATTCTGATAT
>JBJENX010000011.1:0-4997 GCA_051880415.1 Lachnospiraceae bacterium
TAATTTATATGGTGAAAAATCCTTTGAAAGATGATTTAGCTCAAATTGTTCCTGTGAAGTATCAGGTTAGCGTTAAAGTGAAGAAGTAACCTAAATAACCTCATCGATAGAAAGATGAGGCTTTTTTGTATTTATCACGAACATATGACGTCTAAATAACTACCTTTCTTGTGTTAAATCAACTATTCAGAGTAAAATGAAATTATATTACTTTACCTTGAGATAGATATAGAGGAAGAATTATGTCTAATTTTCAAACCTTAACAAAGGATTATCGTGACTATGCAAAATTGGCTTCCAGTGCTGAATCATTAATTTACACTGATCCAAGAAGCAGTCTTACAGTTTTCGGTACTTTTGGTGAACAATTGACTAAAGAAATTCTGCACTTGGATAACTTAGTCGATTGGGACTTAAATCAAAAACAACGAATTGAAAAATTAGCTTTATCAAAGAATGAATATCCAGCCGTTGTGTTAACAGCACTTAATGATATTCGACGTAAAAGAAATAGTGCAGCACATGATGACCAATTTATCGCAACTAAGTCTGATGCGCTTGAAATAGATAAAAAGGCTTATTTGGTATGGAAATGGTTCTTGGAAGTTTATTTATTAGATCAAGTTCCTGACTATGTTAAACCTACAGACCAAAGAGTAATTCTGAAGAATCAAGAAGCTAAGATCAAGGCTCTTGAAGAAAAAATCAAGCAACTGCAAGAGAATCGTCCTCAAGAAGTTAAGATTACTGCTGAGGAGCAAACAAGAAGACATGATATCAATGTAGAGTTTGCTAAAAGACACAGATTAACTGAAGCAGAAACTCGTCAATTGATTGATCAACAATTACGGGATGCAGGTTGGGAATCTGATACTGATCGCTTGAATAATTGGACACATCAAACAGAGCCGGAAAAAGGTCGTAACATGGCAATTGCCGAATGGGTTCTGCCAAATGGCCATAGAGCTGATTATGCCTTGTTCAAAGGCTTAGAATTCTACGGTATTGTTGAAGCTAAAAAGTGGGATCAAGATATTGCTGGTCAGATGGCTCAACCAAAGGAGTATTCAAAAGAAGTTCCTTTTAGATCAGATTATCAGTTAGTCTCTAATGAAATGGGCGAATACAAGGTTCCATTTATTTATACGGCTAACGGTCGTCCATACCTTAAGCAATATCAGGAAAAATCTGGTATTTGGTTTTGGGATGCAAGAAATCCTAAGGAAAATGCTTATGCCCTTGAAGAGTTCCATAAGCCAGATGACTTGGCATTAAAGTTGACTGCTAAAAATAAGGATGAAGCAGATAACGACTTAGTTAATGACGATGACTATCCAAAATTTGCTGATCGCCCTTATCAAATTGAAGCGATTCAATCAATCGAAGATGCAATTAAAGATGGTAAGAAACGAATCTTACTTGCGATGGCAACAGGTACTGGTAAGACTAGAACTGCTATTTCATTGATGTATCGTCTTTTAAAACACAAACGTGCTAGAAGAATTCTTTACTTAGTTGATCGTAATTCTTTGGGTAAACAGACAGCCAATGCAATTAAAGATAATAAGATCGGTACAATGTCTATTTCTTCAATCTATGGTTTGAAAGAATTAAGTGATAAGGTGCCAGATTCTTCAACCAAGATTCAGATTGCTACTGTTCAAGGGATGATCAAGCGCTTATTCTTTAGCGATGATAATTCAGAAAAGCCATCAGTTGGGCAATATGACTTTATTATTGTCGATGAAGCTCACCGTGGTTATGCAGAAGACAAAGAATTAAGTGATGACGAGTATAGGTTCTACAATCAAGAAGAATATGTCAGTCAATATCGTCGAGTAGTTGATTACTTTGATGCTACTGCAATCGGTATGACTGCCACGCCAGCTCTTCAAACTACAGAAATCTTTGGTAGTCCTGTTTATACCTATAGTTATCAGCAAGCTGTTCTTGATGGATATTTGGTCGATCATGATGCGCCAATAATTATTCAAACTAAGTTGGCCAAAGAAGGTATTCACTTCAAGAAGGGATCTGAAGTTGATATCTTTGATCAAGATGAAAAGACTATCAATAAAGAAAAACTGCCAGATAATATGAATTTCGATGTAGCAGACTTTAACCATCGAGTAATTACTAGAAGCTTTAATAAGGTAGTTTGTGATGTGTTAGTTAAGAATTATCTTGATCCAACTGACCCAGAATTGGGTAAAACATTGATCTTTGCAGCAACCGATGCTCATGCCGATATGGTAGTTGACTTATTGAAGCAAGCATTTAAGGATCAAGGCAGACCGGTAGATGACGATGTAATTGAAAAGATCACTGGTTCAATTCGCCATCCAAACCAAGAGATTAAGAACTTCAAGAATGAAACTAATCCGAATATTGTTGTCACGGTTGATCTGTTAACCACTGGTATTGATGTTCCAGAGATTACAAATATTGTCTTTTTGAGAAGAGTTCAATCAAGAATCCTGTATGAACAGATGCTAGGTCGTGCAACTAGATTGTGTCCTGAAATTCATAAAGATAAGTTCACGATCTATGATGCCGTTGGTATTTATGATGCAATGAATAAAGTAACCAATATGAAGCCAGTAGTTAAAGAACCTGGCCATAATGTTCATTACTTCTTAGGTCATAAGAAGGATTACTTTGAAACTCAAGAAGATTCATATCAGTATCAAGTTGATATGTCAGCTGCGGTTGAAAGAAAAATTAAGCGTTTAGATGATAAAAAGAGAAAAGAATTTGAACGTTTAGCAGAAGTTAAGTCAGTTGATCAATGGGCTGGAGATCTTAGCAAATTAAATAAGGAAGAGTTCTTAAAGCAATGGCCTAAATTTGAGCAACTTGACCATATTAATCCTGCTAAACCTCATCAATTTATTTCAAATGCTTCTGATGAAGTGGTTAATGTTACTCGCGGTTATGGTACTGGTAATGAAAGGCCAGAGGATTATCTTGAGAGTTTTACTGACTTTGTTAAAAAGAATGTCGATGCTATTCCAGCTTTGCATGTTGTAGCTACTAGACCAAAGGATTTAACTTTTGATCAGTTAAAAGAAATCAAGCTAAAGCTTGAACAAAATGGCTTCAAGGAGAAAGAGCTACAAACGGCATGGAAGAGTGCAAATCATGTTCAAACTACGGCAGATATTATCAGCTTTATTCGTCAAGCGGCTGTGGGATCTAAACTAGTTAACCATAAGGCCAGAATTGAATATGCAATGGATAAAGTATATGGCATGGCAGATTGGAACATCCAACAAAAGAAATGGTTGAAGATGATTGAAAATCAATTAATGGCTTCTACTGTATTAGGACCAAATGCGGAGCAAGCATTTGAAGATAATCATTTCTTTAAGAAACAAGGCGGATATAAACGAATGAAGAAGATCTTCCCAGAGAATGCCGATCAGATTATTTATGTATTGAATGAGAATTTATACGTTTAAGGAGAGTTTATTTAAATGGGTATGACCAACCAAGAAATAGTTCAAAAATTATGGAATGAATGTAACGTCTTACGTGATGATGGTGTTAGTTATCAAGACTACATCACCGAATTGACCTACATTTTGTTCTTGAAGATGAGTAAGGAACAAGGGCAAGAAGATGATATTCCTGAAAAGTATCGTTGGGATAGTCTTGTTTCTAAAGAAGGACTTGAATTAAAGAACTTCTACCGTCAACTTTTACTTGATTTGGGTAATCCTGAAATTGTTAAGAGTCCAAGAATCAACGCTATTTATGCCAATGCTTCAACTGCCATTGACGAACCAGCAAACTTGGAAAAGATTATCAAAGATATTGATGAACTTGATTGGTTCTCAGCTCGTGAAGAAGGTTTGGGTGATCTTTACGAAGGCTTGATGGAAAAGAACGCCAGCGAAGTTAAGTCTGGTGCAGGTCAATACTTCACCCCACGTGTTTTGATCAATATGATGGTTAGAATGACCCAACCTAAGATTGGTGATCGTTGTAATGACCCCGCAGCTGGTACTTTTGGCTTCATGGTTGCCGCTGATCAATACTTGAAAGATAAGACTGATGATTACTCAACTCTAGATGAAGAACAAGAAGAATTCCAAGAAAAAGAAGCCTTTTCTGGTATGGAATTAGTACCTAATACTCATCGTTTGGCTATGATGAACCAATACTTGCATGGTATGGATGGCCGACTTGAACAAGGTGACTCATTATCTGCTAATGGTAAGTGGATGAAGAACTTCGATGTTGTATTAACTAACCCTCCATTTGGTACTAAAAAGGGTGGCGAACGTGCAACTCGTGATGACTTAACTTACGAGACAAGTAACAAGCAGCTTAACTTCTTGCAAATTATCTATAACTCACTTAAGAAAGATGACAAGGCAAGAGCCGCAGTTGTTGTGCCTGATAATGTTTTGTTTGCTGATGGTGTTGGTGAACAAATTAGACAAGACTTAATGAATAAGTGTAATTTGCATACAATTTTGCGTTTACCTACAGGAATCTTCTACGCTCAAGGTGTTCAAACTAACGTGTTGTTCTTCACTCGTGGTGAAAGCGATAAGGATAATACTAAGGATGTTTGGATCTATGACATGCGTCATCAGATGCGTTCATTTGGTAAACGTAATCCATTGAATAGGAAAGATTTTGCTGACTTTGAAAAGTTATTCTGCGCAGATGATCGTTCAAAAAGAAAAGAAACTTGGGATGCAAAGAAGAATCTTAATGGTCGTTGGCGTAAGTTCAGTATTGATGAAATTAAGAAGCGTCCTAATACTAACTTGGATATCACTTGGATGAGTGAAGAAGAGAATCATGATGATCGCTCATTAGGTGAAATTTTAAAAGAAATGAATGAGAAGTCAAAGGCAATTAGTGATGCAATTGCTGAACTTAACAAGGCATTAGAAGGGATCGACGATGAAGACTAATACTTTAGATTTTGATGCTCAAGCTTTGAGAGAAAGAATCTTGGATTTAGCAATGCGAGGTAAGCT
>JBJENX010000012.1:0-4964 GCA_051880415.1 Lachnospiraceae bacterium
CTATTATTTATTTTTTAATTGACTTCTATCAACACCATTTGACAAAGAGCCAATTTTTCTTGTCATTATGAATTAATTTGATATAACATCTGAGTCCGATGGCTTGGTATGAAGGTGACTAGTCTGTTAGTTACTTGTCATGTTAAGTACATCTTCCTTTATTAATTATATGTATATAAAAAGATCTTATAACAATGTTTAATCTTTTAAACAATCTAGTTATGAGGTCTTTTTGTGTTCATTATCTTTGTATTTAACTTATCTAAATACTTCTTCTCTTCCTCAGTAATATGACCAAACTTGTATAAACCATTTATTACTTGTACATCGGTAAATTTCAATTCATCTGTATTAAATACTTGATTTAATGAGAACATTACTTTTCTTCCTATCTAATCTTGCTATTCTTTATTCTCCAAATAATCATCTATCCCATTCTGAAAATCATCTTTCAATTCATCAATATTCTTTTCTTCATAAGAGATGATCACATTCTTAAAGCCTAAAACATGCCCAAATAAAGTATCGTCTTCTGTTTCAATCGTCCCTTTATAGCCTCTGTATTCGAGAGTATTCATAATCGATTCCTCACTTTTTAAAACAAAAAGCACCTCTGGGTCAGAGATGCTTCTCGCAATAGGCCCCGCAGAGTATATATCACTCTTCCTCGTCTATTATACCTTTTGTATAATTAATTTTATTTTATAAACCTATGATTAATAGGGCATTATTTCCTTGTGCCCATATTCAACTTTATTAATCTTATATCTTCGAATTTTATCCATTAAAGCAGTTACACTTTTATCATTAAACAAAACAACATCATAATTTTCTGTGTCTTGCAATCCCATTGTACTTCGATATTTTATACCAAAATATCTAGTTTGAGCTATCGCACTTAAATACTGTGTTGGTAAATAATCTAAGTTTGTAGGATGTGATTTTACCGGTTTTTCTAGTTCCTTTACAAAAATAGATATAATTTCTCTATTCAGTTGATAAACTTCAGGAAATTTAGTATCTAACATAGTAAATGGGGATACATGCATTATTTGCGTCAGATCCACTATTTTAATTGGTCGTTTAATCTTAATAGGTGCCACAACTACATTATCATTAAAGGAAGCTCTAACTTCTTTTAATGCCGTGTCCTCTGTACTAGCTAAATAAAGCATCCCAATACCTCTAGGATTTAATCTTCCTTCAATCCTATTAGTTTTCTTCTCAGGCGGAATTAAAATATCGTCTTCATTTTCCACTTCATCAAAATCATCAACAATTCTTGCTCTATAAAAAAGTTGTTCTGGTTTTAATTCAGTTATTGAAAAACCCATAAGATCTGCTAATAACTTTACATTTAAATCTTTGTTAAAGAATCGATTTTTATGTAAAATATTTTCTTTAAATTTTAACCAACTATCTCCAATTAAAATCGAATTATCTTTAATAAACTTTGGATCATAGATTTTTTTCATTCGTAATGGCATTTTAAAAAAGGTATTTGATGCCGTATCAAATGAATCCTCCAACAAAATATATATGATATTAGTAATCTCACTATCAGATAACTTATTAGAGAAAATGCACCAATCTGATTGTAATCTATCAATCAAAGTTTTATTTTTAAGCATTTCATTTTGAGATAAACTTTTTTCTTTTTCAGCATCAATTGGTTCATATAAATTTAACAGTCTAGTTAAATCAGTCTGGATATTTACCTGCTTATCAACATCGGTATCAAATATATATTCTTTTCTATGATGAATATCACAAAAATCTCGCTTATTTAAGCTTCGAATTCTTGCTTTAAAATCAATATCATCAAAGCAATCAGCACATATTTTCATTAATTAGTGTTGCCTGCCTTTCTTAGATATCTATTCATTATTTCCAAATGGTGCATTACTTCCAGCTTTTTTAAGAAACCTAACCCAGGATATCTATCATCCATAAACAAATCATCTAACTGCTTTAGTCCTGTAGATTCATTTTTAGCTTTATCAAAATTAGATGAATTGATCCAATCATGTAATTTTCCTAATGCTTCATGCAACTTATTAGCTGGATCGTACATATCATCATTACTATCAGAAACAAAATGACGGATTCGAAGAATATTATCATTATCAAAATATACAATATGAATAGCTACTGCATATGGAGCAAAGCCAGACTCTTGATAATCTCCCCCTATAACAGAATAATCTCCAAATCCCTTATATCCTGCTGTTTCATAAATAAGATGATATTCCGAGAATTCTTCGTCTGGAATCTCAGCATAATCTGCATTTCTGTCAAGCTTATGAAAACAATCCTCAAATACGACAGCATATGCTGGTTTACCAATTTTTAGTCTATATATTGTATTATCTGGAACAACATTCCTTGTAGTATTTTTATTATTATCATCTACTATTTTTACTGGTGCTTTATAAAACAATAAATCATCTTGATTAACAGGCGTTGAATTCTGATTTAAGACTATTACACCATTTCTCATATCATTTACTTTAATTAAGCTTTGTAATTGATCGAGATCATTATATTCTCCAACCTGCGGATTACTTATTATATTTAACTTATAATTAACGGTCTTCGCTTCTTTTAACAAACTAATAAAAGTTGAGTTATTTCTTACAGGTTCTATAATTGGAGAAATATATTTAGAATCAATTAATCCTTTTTCTATTAGCTCTCTCACCGCTAATAGTTCATACATTTTACCTCTTAAATATGGATAATACATATTCATTGCTCTCTTTCAATTTGCTAGAAATTTATTCAATTGAACTATCTGATCGTCTCTTAACTTTGAAAAATAAACCAGCTCTTTTAATTCATCAGGACACTTTTTTATTAAGTCTGTCTTTCCTTTAAATCTTTTAAGGTATCTTTGCTTTAAAATATAGGTTAAATCTGCTTGCTGTTTTTCCTTAGACAGTTGATTAAACAATTCAAAGTTAGCTTTGTAATATTGGGAAGCTCCCACTTTTGGTAACTTACCAAATTCTTTAATATTCAGTTGCTCAAACTCTGTTTTTCTTAATATTCTAAACATTGTACTGCTATCTAATTCATTCGCATGTTGTCTAGCAGCTCTCACTTGATGAATTTGATTTCTCTTAGTTAACGTATAAATTCCAATATCTTTATTTACTGATTCTTTTACCTTTTCAACGTACTTTTCGTCTGTAATCACATTTACATATTTAAAGGCTTTGTAATAATCCCTAAGTTGCCCATCTAAACGATACAAAGTATCTAGCTCTGTTTTAATTTCATAAACTTGAGCTTTTCCGTTAATAATAATGAAATCAGCAATGGAATTGGATACTGGTAATTCTCTTAAAGCACTCGTAGTATTAGGGCTGTGCTTGCCCAATACTATTTTGCTAAGTAACTGATTCTTATAATAATATTCGTTTCTATGATTAGAACCCAAATATGAATATATAGATTTAAGCATTTCAGAGATATTTTTAGTATTAAAACCATATCGTTTACTGGCTTTTTCAGCATATTTCATCGTTCCTGTATTAACCAAAGAAATCAATTCTCGATTGGTAAATACCCTATTTAATAAAATATCCATACTGATCTCACCTCCAAAAATAAAAAAACGAGAACGCGCTTCACATGGCGCATTCTCCAACGATTTACGATCAATGGGAATGTTCAATTATCACCTATAGTTTAACCAATTAATTACTTAAGAGCAATAACTATCCTTTATTTCTTTAAACTCACATTAAATCAAAAAGGCATCCCCACAGGGACACCTTCCTCACAATTTATCTCTTCACCTTACGAGCACGACGTACTTTTTTCACAGCTTTCTTTTTATCAGCCTTCTTAGCTTTAGCCAAAGCCTTCTTGGCTGCCTTTACCTTGTTTTGGGCGGTTTTTACTTGGTCTGGTTGCTCAATCTTGTTGTAGTAATCTGTTACCAGCTGCTTAAATTCATCTACTGAAAAGGCGGATTCGCCATAGCCAGCATCCCATGACTCGGTATCGTCATACTTATGATGCTCGGTGTTCAGGCCGAAACCGTAACTCTGGGTAGCAGGATCGGTCAAGTTAAGGTAGTGGCCAACTTGTTCAAAGAAATTATGGTCAACTTGGGATAAACCATAGCCGTCATTTCTGTATTGAGCCAAAGAAGGATTCTTCTTCACGCCCTTTTTCCAAATTGACTCCTCGCTCATCCAAAGACTGTTTGGATCATCGGAAACATTCCAGGCCAAATTCTCATCAGCATTGTAGTGACGAGCATGGTCGATCACATGAGTACTGTAATCTGCGTCCATCATCGCAACAGCAACATCGGCCAAAGAAACTTGAGGGACATTCAAGTTATACTTCTGACGGATCTTGATGTATTGATCATAGTAAGGCAAAGTTGCGTATAAATTCTTTACGCTGGTGGCATCGCTAGCTTGACCTAGATTAACGTACTGGTCATACCAACTTGGTGCGTCAATTTGACCGTTAACTACGGCGTAAGCAGTGGCGGCATCGTTTTTCTGTGCTTCGCTCATGCCAGAGCTTTCCGCAATTTCTTGGAAAAAGCCGCTAGCTCCACCGGTGGCTAATTCATCGCCCTTGATCTTGCCCTTAAGTGCAGACAACTCATTTTGCGCATTGATCAAAGCTTTGCGTTTGGCGTTTACCTTAGCACTTTGCTTACGGTTATAAACAAAAACTTTCTTGGTGATTGAAACTGTGTTGCCGGCGGTCATTCCAGCTGGTAAGTCGTCGGCCTTCACTTGAGCTGAGCTCATTATTCCAGCCAAAGCTAACAGCGCACTACATACTAATATCGCTTTTTTATTCATTTTTTACTCCCTAAAAATATCATTAACTCACCCATTTTAATTTTGAAATAAGATTTTGTTTTTGCAAGTGGCTGTTGGTATTTAGAAAAAATGTTTAATAAAAAATGCCTCAATTCAAATTACTATTAC
>JBJENX010000013.1:0-4949 GCA_051880415.1 Lachnospiraceae bacterium
CGTCCACCAACAATACAGGTGTCATATACACGGCATAGGCAGGAATATCAAAGATGCTGGTTACGGCTTCATAATCCTTAATGCAAATATCAAGGTCAAGTCTCACTCTGGCTAAATGAAAGTTCTAAAGTATAACCATAATAACTTTTACTTTGTATACCTTTTAATATATTCATCATTTCTATACGATTGCTCAATCTGATAAAACAAATCAACATCCTTCTCATCCGACCAAACATCAAATCCAATATACGGCGAAGTATAATATTTAATGTAAATATTATATTCTTCAATACAAAATTCTCTTAACTTTTCTGTTTTTTTCAAACTGATATGTAAATTTTTCTTTAGCGGATATTCTTTTCCTTCATAATACATCATAGGTCCATTTTCTGTAGGATATAGTGCAAAAAAAACATCCTTATCTTTAAAATACAGCCCTGTAAAATACGGTATCTGTTTTTTTCTTTATTATATTTCCTTTCCCCTGTCTTTATATTCAACATACAATGCTCATGTATTTCTATATTTGATAATTCAATTACTACATCATTCACGTTATTGCCTCCTTAACCATTCTTCAAATCCAGATAACAACTGATCAATATTTGAATTCGGTCGAGAAGATGACTCAATTATTTCCATATCTGCAGCTCCTTTTTCACTTACTAACCACTCATATGTAGGACCCAATTCATCTCCATACCTTTCCAGATTAATTTCATAAATATAGTCTCTAAGTGGTTGCGGAGTTGCATCCTTAAGTGGAGACATAATTAAATATATTAAAAACCATTATTATCAAGACGTTCAAAATATTTGCACTTATGCATTTCATAAATGACATATTCAATTTCTTTTTTAGTTACTTCTTTAACAATCAATGTATTTGGTTCATCCACATAATACCCATAATCTTGATGCTCAATCTCAAAATCTTGTTGTAATCTAAGCATTGAAATTATGTATACTTTATATTTCTTATCTCCAATTACAACAGTTACATCTGCTCTATATCCCTTACTAAGAGCTTCATACTCTGCCAATTCTGTATCTTCTTCATAAATAATTTTTATATTCATTACGCCTCCCTAATATGGTCCTGTAAAGGTTATTTGACTCAATAATTCTTGAAATTCTTCTAATGGCATCTCATATGCAGGCACAATTTCAAAATGCTCTGCTCTGGCACCTCTCTGAATTATATTTAGTCCTTCTGGAATAGTCTATTCTATATGCACCCCCAAATTTTGAAACAGTTTCTGAATTAACATCTACTGAAACGCCATGAGAAGTTTTTACATTTCCTGTTCGAGGATTAATTTTTACTTCATTGCTCTTCACTGTAAAATCACTTATTCCATCTATCCTCTTTTGAGTTACTTTATAAGTTTTTCCCGATATTTTCCCCAGATCATCTTTAACTAATCCTTCACTTGTACCATAAGTACTTCATATAGGATACATTATTTCGCATGTGGATTACTCCAATATTCTATAGCTCTTATAATTTGAGATTTCAATTTTTGTTCGTTTATATAATCAAGATTCTCACCCTTTACTTTATAATCCTCCGAAATAGATATATCCTTATTAAATATTCTTCCCAATAGTTTTAATACATCTTCTCGCCTTTTTCCTGACCATTTATTAAAAAAACGTAACACCTCAATGTATTCTAAAATACATCTATATAAAGTATAAGAATCCAATGTTTCTTGATGAGACAATATATAATTATTTATTATATCTATATCTTTTTTATCCCTTCTCAATTTAATATAATGACAATACTTTCCAAAATTGGTTGCCACATCGCTCATATTTTCACACTTTATTATACATTTTTTTGCATTCTCTTTTTTTTCTAACATCCATTGCATTTCCATACTTTTAGGTACCGAATACTCCTTATATTCCCTATATCTATCATCTCTTTTCATTTGAAAATAACTACCATCGTAATTATCAAAAATAACTTTTGCTAAATCATAATTTTTTTTCCCATAATTAAACCTCAAAACATAACTATTTTATAGCTTTCCAAACATCACCAATTTTTACAAATGAAAATCCTTTTTCCTTAAGAAACTCTATTTCCATAAAGAAATAACCATCTGCATTGGCTGGATTATGTGACAAAATGAATGTTTTTCCCTGATTAAGTTGTTGTTCTAAAAATTTCTCATTTATACACCACATATTATCCTCGCCTATAATAGCTGCAACTTCCTCCCAATCATCCATTTGAAAATATGTAGCATTTCTTGTTTTTGCAACTTCAACATAAGAAATCCCATCTTTATTAAATTTACCTAAAACCACTTCCATTGAAGAGTTATTAACAGTTGCTTTTTGTGCTAATCTAGCATATATGTTTTGCACACCTAATTCGAAGCATCCAGCTAAATTTACCTCCATCAATGCCAAATATCCTAGTGATGACATCAATTCAGATGTAGACAAAGCCGAATCTAGGTTACCAGTAAATATATAGTCCAGGTAGTTTTCCCACATTCGTTTATTTAGGTCAATAATTGCAACTGTACCTATTGCCAATACAACTATTGCTGCCACGATAAGAACAACTGGTGCAAACACAAGTAATGCACTTAAAAATTGAACCGCCGCCCAAACCAGCATTGCTGTTGCCATTACAGAAGAGAATGTTGCACATATCGAACCAATAGTAAGTAAAACCGTCAATACTCCCCCATTCAACCCTCCGGATATCATATACTCTCCAACACCTGTCTCCGGGTTTGTTACGATACATCCTGTTCCACTCCAGTCACCCATGGTGACTTCCTCTGCAGGAACGGTAACAATCATTCCGCTGTTGACTGCATTGATAATGGACTGCTTTGTGGTTTCATCCGTATTCAGTTTTTCAATCTCTGTTGACAGATTTGTCTTTGATATCAACAGAATGTCGATATTCTCTTCTGATGCTTTTGCGAGAATGGAGATAGTCGATACACTTTCTTCTCCGGTAATCTCTTCCCATACCGTACTTTCATACAGGGAGCTGATCATTCCCGTAGACATGAAGTATTCCCTTGTTACATCACTGTCTTTCTCTAAACCTATCACAGAATGGCTGTCATTGTCTACATCAATATACAGGCTTCCTTCGCTGATTCCGGTAACCATTCCATACAGTCCGGCTGTCTCTACTTCATATCCTGTAATACCTTCACTTAGACTTCTGGTTACTGCCACATCATACATATCAGAAGCGATAGTATCCGCTATATCCACCTGGGCAAAGTATAACTTGCCTGCAAGGTTTAATAGCTTTCCAAGGTATTCCTCACTGTAGACATTTTCCTCTGTTACACTGTCCTTTAAGGCTGCTACTTCGTCATAGACACTTTGTAATTCTGATGCAGTAATGCTCTGGCTGTCTAAGGTTACTGCATACATGGAACCGGTAGTAACATCATTGGTTACAGAAGTGCTCTTTCCTCCGGAAGAGATATGAATGGTAAAACTGCTCTTTGTTCCAAGAGTGGTTTCCAGATATTCTTCCCCTCTGGCAGCTTCCTCCCCGTCCACCAACAATACAGGTGTCATATACACGGCATAGGCAGGAATATCAAAGATACTGCTGTAGCTGTCAAAGATGATATATTAATATTATCTACAATTCATCTCAATATGTTTCTTCATTTCCTCAAAATCCGATTCAAAACTATTTCTTTCTTCTCCCGTCATCTCAATAGTTTTATAATCAATTCTTTTATCTAATTCAATAAATTTTTCTTCTAAAATTAGAGGAACTTTTTTTCCACTTCTCAAAAATCTCGATGAGATCACAATACATTCAACCAATCTAATTATGTCTAGCTTTTTATCTGTTTGATAGTAATAATATTGACCAACCGCTACTTCGTATGAATACCCCTGATCTATCCCCATATAAAATTCTTCCAACACTTTAACTTTTTCTCTGAAATAATTTAACCTCATAATATAAGTACCTCACTTTTTTATTTTATAGACAATTTCAATTTCTAATTTTGGATACATTTCTTTAAATTGTTGGATGACATATTTACAACTTGGACAAGGCTCTAATTCCGTATATAATTTAATTTTTCCTCTGATATTCTTATTTTCTCCTAATAATTTTTGTATATCAGACAAAATTTTATATTCTGTATCGACATCTCTTAACCACGCACCTTCCCCATTTATTAAATTATCTGAATTCACACTTAAAGCTTTTAATGGTGATGTTTCTGGTTTACAAGATATTCCTATATTTTTTACACTTTCTATTTCATTTTGTATTCCACTGTGTGCAAAATATTGTTTTTTATCCAATCCATTAATATTAGTTTCTGCATATCCAAAATTCCCCGAATTCTTTGCCCAATCTGGTAATAGATTTTTCATAGCATTCACACGATCAATAAATTCACCATCTTTTATGTTATCTAAAAGACGTATAATATATTTGCCGTCTTGTATATATTGTATCAATCCTTCTGCAAATGAAAAACATCCTATTATAAATGCTTGATTCGCTGCTGATTCAGCAGCATCTAAATCACCAGTCAAAAGATATTCATTATATTCTTCAAACATACTACACCAAGCATCAAATATTCCTATTATTCCAACAACACCTAATACAAGTTGAAATAATCCAATAACACCAATTGCACCCAATCCACCAGTCATAAGTGAAATCAATAGAGGAACAACCATCGTTATTAGTGCGTTCATGCTAATCAACAACAGAATTCCTGCACATATAACTGCAATAGATAATACTACCGTTACTGCTCCCCCATTCAATCCGCCGGATATCACACTCGCTGCGCTCGAGTGTCGCAATAGTCGCCGAATGGAAGTGCAAGCACTTCCGCTCGGCTCGTTATTCGCACATATACTCTCCGACTCCGGTTGCTGGGTTTGTTACGATATATCCTGTTCCACTC
>JBJENX010000014.1:0-4885 GCA_051880415.1 Lachnospiraceae bacterium
GAATGAAGGAGAGAAAGAAGCCAGGTTTAAAGAAGGCTCGTCGTGCTCCACAGTTTTCAAAACGATAGGATTATCTGCGAAACGCAGTATACAAAAGAAGCCCGCAAGTTTACTTGCAGGGCTTTTTTTGGGTGCTGCGATTCATAGGAATCTATCAAATGACCGACTCGGAGCGAAGCGGAATCGAGGTTCTTCTTGTGTTTGCAGATAACGTCAGATAGTTCACAAAGAGAAAATAATCAAGAACTTAAATCGGTAACATTTGTACTACGATAAAAGAAAAGAGATACCTCGATTATGAAGTATTGCCTATATCATGCTAATAGATTTGCGATTTATCTTAAACTTATATTTAAAACTTGTTTGTACAACTTGAACAAACAAGTTTTTTGGTTTATAATTAGTCTTATCAAAGGAGTAAATTGGTATGATTAAGGTTGATTGTGATTATAATATAAAAGAAGATATTGGGTTTATATTAGAAACAGAAAAAATAAACAGCATTGAGTTGTCTGAAAGAACAAAAGTATCTAGGACCACGTTAGATGGAATAGAGAAAAAAGGTAAGGCTAGGGATGATGTTTGCGAAAAAATATATTCATATGCTTATGAAAACAAATATAGAATTAACTCCGTTAAAGAAGAGTTGATAAAAGAAAAATATCATGATGTATTGTTTCATGGCTCTAAGGATGGTTTATCAGAGGTTACAATTACTGGTTCAAGAGATAATTGTGATTTTGGAAAAGGATTTTATTTGGGAGAAACATATAATCAAGCATTATCGTTTGTTTGTGAAAAAGAAAAATCCTCTGTGTATTCGTTTAGGTATTCACTTAGTGATTTAAAGATAAAGAAATTTGATTGTAATCTGGAATGGATGATTGCCATTTGTTATTATCGCGGAACATTAAGAGAATACGCCTCAAATCAGATGGTTAGCAAAATTGTAGCCGAAATAGAAACTGCAGATGTCATTATTGCTCCTATAGCTGATAATAAAATGTTTTATGTAATGGCACAGTTTACTGATGGAGAAATAAATGCAGACGTTGCACTTCACTCGTTATCAGCATCAAAGTTAGGACTCCAATTTATATTCAAAACAGATAAAGCATTGCAAAATTTAGTCCCAATTGAAAAATACTATTTGTCTAATCCTGAACGTGAAGATTGTAGGAAACGTTTAAATGAGCGAAGCTATGAAATAGATACTAAACTGAAACTTGCAAAAAGAGAGTTTAAAACAGGTTTATATATTGAGGAAATATTAAAATGAGAAATTTTGATCATAATGGACTATTACTTGCTGAATATCAAGGAAAACTATTTGAAAAATCGAATGAATTAAACTGTTCTACCGGAGTCTATATTAGAAGATTTTTGCATTCTGATCTGTTGAAAAAACTAGATACAAATAATCCGTCATATTTATCTCTTGATGTAAACGAGGGGATCAATAGTATTTTAGAACAATTTGGAAACACTGACTATGGTAAAGTGAAATTTTCAAAAAACGCACTATTTTGGATGGGATACATGTATAGATATATTTCGTATACAAGAGAACAATCTACAAAATTTATTATGAATCTATTTAATTATAAACAAATGAACGATGTATACTATTCATTTCATACACAGGACCCAGAATGGTGTATTCAAAGTTTGTTAGAGCTTAATAATCTGACTGAAAACATATTTGATAATAATCACAGATTAAAGCAAATAATAAAGGAAAAAGGAAACTACTAAACTTATCTGATCAATATGAACAAACAAGTTTTGTGAAACTCATGATTCAGAGCATCTCAAGACGTTTCAAAAAAAGTATACTACACTCCGGGACTTTTGTTCTGGTGTGTTTTTTTGAGATAACTGTGGTAGAATAAATTTAAAATAATTAAGTTTTTAGATATGTTCTGCATAATATAATGCATAGAAATTAGCATGAAAGGAACAATTTATGACAACGGTTAGTACTAGAAGTGGAAAAATAGTAAAAGTAATATCTAGCGAAGAAGAAAAAAATACATTAACATTGTCAGAAATTGAAATGGATGCTAGGGCCGTTGAAGCTGTAAAAGCGGCGATAAACAAGGCTATAATCTGTAAAAAAACGATAGCAGGCTATGATAAAGAAAAGAAAGCAGCATATGTTGAGTATGCAAATGGAGAAAGAAAATATGTAGAATAAAAAGCCGACGATTCTTGTGTTGGTTGGTCCTATTCGGGTAAAAGTACAGGATACTAAAAAGGTGATGTTGTAAGCCATGATTTACAAAGCAAAGGCTTGAGGAAGGCAAGTTAAGAGGAAAGGTAAATTTAATGATAGAAAATGCAATAAAATATGTCAAACATATATTTGGCGATGATTGTAGTGGACATGATTATTTTCATACCTTGAGAGTTTATCAGTTAGCCATGCAAATTGCAGAACAAGAAAATGCGAATATGCTGATAGTACAGTTAGCAGCATTATTGCATGATGTGGATGATATTAAACTTTCACCGGAAACATATGAAAAAAAGACAAATGCCGTTAATTTTATGAAGTCAAATGGGTTGGATGAAAATGTTATAGATTCTGTATGTCAGATTATAGAGGAAGTGTCCTTTGCCGGAACGGATTCGGTTGTATCAAGTACAATAGAAGGAAAATGCGTACAAGATGCAGATAGGCTGGATGCAATGGGAGCGATTGGAATTGCAAGAACATTTGCATATGGGGGAAGCAAAGGAAGAATAATATATGATCCGGATATGAAACCTTTGACTGATATGAGTAGAGATGAATATCGTCAGAATAATTCTACAAGTATTAATCATTTTTATGAAAAACTGTTATTACTTAAAGATATGATGAATACAGCAACCGCAAGAAAAATAGCAGAACATAGACAGGCTGTTATGGAAGCATATCTTACAGAATTTATGGCAGAATGGAAAGGTGAAAGATAAAATGTTGGAAGTGAAATTTTATGATGCAGTTGACGAATCCTTGTTGAAGTTTGCTGTTATCATATCCAAAAGTAATGGGAAATGGGTGTTTTGTAAGCACAAGGAGCGGGATACATATGAAGTGCCGGGTGGACACAGGGAAGATGGCGAGGATATTCTTGAAACTGCAAAAAGAGAGTTAAGGGAGGAAACCGGTGCAATTCAATTTGATATGAAACCTGTGTGTGTATATTCTGTTACGGGAAAGAATCGTGTCAATGATACAGGTGAGGAAACTTTTGGGTTACTCTGCTATGCTGAAATATCAGAATTTTCCGGTAAGCTGGATAGTGAGATGGAAAAGGTTGTACTTCTGGACGAATTGCCAACAGAATGGACATATCCGTTGATACAGCCGAAACTGATTGCAGAATATGAGCGGAGAGCATTGTAAGAAAAGAAGGTCTTGTAAAAAGGTAGGACATTCAACTAACAGTTGAATTGAACGAATATATTCTCTTATCCGGTTATTGTAAAAGGGCTGAAACGTAAGCTATTATAAAATAAAAAACGGAGGTATTGCATATGCTTGACAGTATGAAAGTTGGCAATTTTATAATGGAAAAACGGAAAGCTCTCGGATTGACACAACAACAGCTTGCAGATAAGTTAAAGGTTTCTTTTCAGGCAATCTCTAAATGGGAAAATGGAACCACATATCCTAATATTGAGATTTTAAGGGATTTGGCAATTGTGTTGAGGGTATCGGTAGATGAAATTTTGTCTGGCAGCGAAAGAGACATAGAAGGATTATCTTACAGTAAGGCTGGGGTTGATATTACCTATACTGACTCCATTAAGAAAGAAATGTCAAAGCATTTGGAAACCAAGGACAAGCGTGTTTTGAATGGTTTAGGACCATTCGCTTCTTTATATGATATTCATTTTCCGGATATTAAAAATCCTGTTTTAGTATTAAAGTCAGAGGAACTGGGTTCGAAACAAAAGCTTGCTATGGAATATGGTTATACAGAATCGATTTGCCACGATATGATTAATCATCTGGTAAATGACATTATAGTTATGGGAGCAAAACCGTTGGCTGTATTAGATACCATTGTGTGCGGTAATGCAGAAAAGGATACCATAAAATCGCTGGTAAAGAGTGTTTCCGATGCCTGTAAGGAAAATGAATGTTCCCTTGTAGGTGGAGAAACTTCCATACAGCCATTGGTGGTTGAGTCGGGAGTTTATGTTCTTACATCAAGCATTGCAGGTATTGTTGAAAAATCAAAGGTGATAGATGGCTCAGCAATCAAAGAAGGAGATTCTGTTCTGGCGATTGCCTCAAATGGGTTACATACAAATGGATATTCATTGGTCCGGCTATTAATGGATAAATGGCCGCAAATTAAGTTGGATAAAATAGAGGGATTAACATTTATAGAACAAATCATGAAACCACATACACCATATTATAAATCAATTAAAGGTTTGTTTGCAGGTAACATGATACATGGAATGGCACATATTACAGGTGGAGGAATAGAAGGTAATTTATGCAGGGTAATCCCTGATGGATTATGTGCCCAAATTGACCTGTCAAAGTTGAAAATATTGAGCATATTTAAGTACATCCGGAATACCGGAAAAATCAGTGATGAGGAAATGCTTCGTACATTTAATTGTGGTGTAGGTTTCAATGTGATTGTGGCACAAAAAGATAAGGATTCAGTTATGAAGCATATTAATGAGTTTTTTGATTGCTATGAGATTGGAACAGTAGAAAAGGGAGAATGTAAATTAGTGTTTGAAAATCGTATGAACTGGCTATAGTAGTGGCTTTTAATTTATAAACAATAAAAAATCAGGGATTGTATATATCCCTGATTCAGACTGTAGACAAAGTCCGCGACATTCGTCGCGGGCTTTTCTCGTAAAAAGA
>JBJENX010000015.1:0-4872 GCA_051880415.1 Lachnospiraceae bacterium
ATTATATCAGATACTTTTACTTTAAATATATACTTTTTTGAAAAAATATCTGAAGATTTAATATACTGACATAAAAAACCCCTGTTTTTAATTACAGGGGTTTTTAAAAGGAAAATTTATGGACATATAAATGATGATAGTTTATAAAAAATATCAATTGATTTTTCCGCTACTTATATCAGCATAATATGCAAGAACATCGGAAGCATCACTTGCGTTTATAACACCATCACCGTTATAATCACCAAGATTATTTCCTACTCCAATATATTCAGAAGAATTAGCAGAATCTGAAGCATATTTTGCAAGTACAAGTGAGGCATCAGATGCATTAATGAATCCATCGCAGTTTACATCGCCTTTTTCTACAATGTCATCATAAACGTCATCACCGTTTTTATCAATATAATAAATTATTTCCTGATTTTCTATACTTATAAGAACATTTTTATCAGTTTCAATAACAGCATTTTTCTCCTGTGAATTAACATTTCCTGTGCTTATATTGGAATAACTGCTATTAAATTTAAAATGTCCGTTTTCGTCCAGCAGATAACAGTATGGTGTTATAGTTGCTTTGATATGACCATTGTTTTTCAGCAATATGCCATTATCTCTGACTTCAACGTTTATTTCATCTGCAAAGTCAAACAGATTGATATTCCACCAGAAAAATGGTGAGTAGTTATATGTTCCTTCATTCATTCTTATTTGCAAATCAATATCGTCGATATCATCTTGATTGCATTTTATATGAACCTCGTTGTCAGAAATATCAACATCAGCATTGTAAGTTTTTCGATTCATTACATTACCATTGTTCTGAAATTCAATATTTATCCATCTGTCTGAATTGATGTATCTGAAATGCGGATATTCTGTTGTTTCGTCATTCATATTAATGTGAACGGAATCAGCTTTGATGAATTTTATCCTTTCTGCCTGTTCATTAGAAGAAGTTTCATCAAATAATATTTTATTTCCATTATTAACAGCATATAACTTAGTGTCACTGGTTGTATCGTAGCTTATGTGTTTTATATCAAAAATATCTGTATTTATGGTTTCTGATGGATTTATTGAACCTTTGTAGTTCAGAAGTGTATCATCATCAACGACAGCAAAAGAAAGATTATTGTCCGTACCCATTTCGTGAGACGGAATATAACAGCGTTTTGTTTCAGAATTGATGTATATACAGGATTTTTCATTAAATCCAGTTGCATTTTCATTGGAATCAAGTGTTAAAACGCATTTGTCATATTCTTCGCCGTTCCATTCCCATACACCATCAGCTATACCTATACCACAAACAGCGTGAGAAAATTTTTCTGAATCTGAAACAGAAATGAAAAAATATCTGTTATTTTTCATATTGTTTTCAGCTGTTTCAATAAGTTGATTTATTTGTTCATCATAGGAAAGATTTGTTTTCATAAAATTTGTATAGTTATTAAATTCCGTATATCCCTGCAGGAACTGATAGCTTGTTATTATTTTATCAACATCATCATTGTAAGAAATTTCATTCAAAGTATTTGCACCTGGTTGAATATCTGACGGTTTTATAACCTTATTATGTGAAAGAACCTCCAATGCGGATATACCTATACTTGAACCGGACTGAATAATCTTTGAAAATACTCCATTTGGAGAATATGAAGCTTCAAGAACAGAGCAATTCCAAAAATAATTCGTGTATTTGTCCATTAAAGCAGTAATATCATCATAGTTATGATGATAGTCGGCGATGCTCATATAGTCAGTATCAGCTCCGAGAGAGCTTGCAATTGAATTCAAGTCAGTAATGTTTACATCATCTGCATATGAATAAAGTGGAGAAATAGATGTACAAAGAGTAAATGCTGTAAGAACGGAAAGTATTTTTTTCATAAAAATCCTCCTTTTATTAATAACATCAAAATAGAAAATAATAGATGAGTACAAAGTTTTACTTTCTATTTTGATGTATTATAATCCATTAATCACAGTTATATTTTATTATCTTTCAATAAAAATAATCTGTTCTCCACAATAATTATCTTCTTCAGTAGAAAGTTCAATATATGCTTCTTCTCTTGTATAACCTGCTGAAATATATGTATAAAATTGAAGAATATTATTTGCGTCTGCTTTTCTAATTTTATCATCTTTATTTGTATCAGCAACCTCTGCACATCTTATAAAAGAAAAATAGTCAGAAATGTGGTCATTAGCAAAATCAACAGTAAATTCTGCATTTGGATAGCTATCTTTAAATTGTGAAATAGCATAAAGAAGCTGAGAAGAGTCACTTGAATTTATATAACCGTCATTGTCAACATCTCCGATGTAATATGTATATCTTGTACTCAATGTTGTAACAGTATTACCTATTTCAGTTGAAATAACTTCATTTGTAATATCTTCAATGTTTACACCAGAATAATTATCAGCAACATAGATAGTAAACATTTCTCCATCTGCATTTGTGTTATTGTCAGAAGCAGATGATACAACAATTGTTCCATTATTTAATGCTGAAGCAATAATAAAGTCATTAAGAACATCACCTTTAGTTACAACAGGACGACCAGATTCATTTACAACAACATCAGCAAACATTCCAACATCTAATTTAGTTGCAGAAGAATCAAATCCATAGTTATTATTAATATTAACTGTTAAAGCAACTGCACCGGCAGGAATAACAGTTCCGTCATCAGCAACAATATTAGAAGTAACAGGTGTTGCTGTGATAGAAAGTTCATTGCTTTCTACAGCTGAAGCTGAAACAACAGTGAGTGATGAAACAGTAAGTACTGTTGAGGCGATAAGAGATACAAATTTTTTCATTTTAAAAACTCCTTTAAAATAATTTATATTTAACTGTATATAATACAGTTATTAGTATAGTTTATATTTTAGCTTGTCCAGACACTAAGTATTATCTTTGCTTAAAACCTTGGATATAATTTCTTTTTTGTTCATTCTGAACACCCTTTCATATATATAACGTCTAAAAAAATCGTTTTTTTGACATGATTTTAAAAAAACACAAAAAGTTTGTATACTTGCACAATTATTTCTTCGATAAATTGTGCAATTTGTCAGCATTGTGCTGTATCTTCTGCTTTATTCTATGTATTCGCTGATACATAGCGGATTCTGAAACATTTCTTTCAGCCAACATCTTTTTTATATCCTCGTTATTTATAATATTCGTTAAGAGTCTGATATTCGTCTTCAGTGATTATATTATAAAAGAAGAATGTACTTTTTACTATGATGACAAATACAGCTTTTGCGACAAATGATGCATCAATTACAGTAAAAGAAGAAAATTTTGACTGGCTGCCGACAATAATGGACGAATATGAAAAATTTATTGCAGAAAATGGCACTGTATCCGTTTATGGCAAGTATATAATTTATTGTGACAAAGTCAATGACAGCACAGGTTCAGATGTTATAATGAAACAGACAGGTACAGCTGAAATCAAGGAAATCAACAAATACACCATTGTTGAAACAGTTGAACCGTATCCGGATGGATGTGCCGAGAATGTTGTATATGTTTATGAAGCAATAACCTCCGGAACAGTTGAAATAACAATTTCACAAGGTCGGAAGTGGGACACAGATGCTCCTGAAGAGAAAAAGGATTCTGGTAAATATGAGATTTCTGAAGAATTAATCATCACCGAAATACCCGCTTTTGATGAAGAAAGTTTTTTTGTTGTAGTGGGAACCTATGGAAACGACTATACTCAATTACGTTATTTCTATCCTAAGTCAAATGGTGGGTATAGTGCTGACAAAGTAGTATTGAATAACGCAAATGAAGATTTTTCTTATGGAGATGTGCTGATTGCTGAAAATGTTGTTGAATTAACAAAAGTATATGATTTCCAAAATGACCCTGCATATGCAATGTCTTATTATTATTCATTAAGTGAAGATGTAACTTTGAAAAATGTTGGAAACTGCTCTGAACTAATGGAACAAAAAGAATTATCAATCAGTGATAAAAACTATGATGGTTCTGGACATTGGAGCATTAATCTTGTCGATAAAACTGGTAATAAATATTACTATGGTTTAAATATTCTTGCATCAACACTTGGAATTGATATAGTATATGGCTCAGAAATTGGTGATATTTATTCATTTGCATTTAATAATGGAAACATTGTTATTCCACTTGCCTCTGTAAATGAAGAAGTATTGCTTGGTGATGTAAATGCAGACAGTAAATTCAATGTTGCTGATGTTGTAACGCTCCAGAAATGGCTTTTAGGTGCACCTGATGTAACACTTCCTAATTGGGAAGCGGCTGATTTATGCAAGGACGGAGAGCTAAATGCATTTGACCTTTGCGTAATGAAACAAGAATTGATAAATAAATAAAAATAAGCCCCCTGACGGATTTTGACCCGCCCCCTGTCAAGTAGAAAGTGCAAAAATCCCCTATGGTATGTGGTATTAAATATTAAACAAAGAACTGACTTCGTAATTCAAGCGGAGTCAGTTTCGTTTTTGAATGAATACGCTGGTGGTTGTAAAAATAGATATAATAATTAAGGGCTTGGGAAATTTCCCGAATAAATTTTCAATATATTTGAAAATTTGCAAGTGGATAGCCACTTGCGTTGCTTGCTATTTTAGTATCATATACCTATGACCATAGGTATATTACAGTTTTAACAGTTCTTATAGCATAGGTTTTGTTTCTAAAATAGCAAGCAAATTTTTTTCAAAAATCATAGTTTGGCAAGCATAGAATAAGTACGCCCACGGGCGTACATTATTCAGCTTGTTAGGTGACACCCCTAAGACTCCAAAAAGCAGTTTTGGAAAACTGCTTTTTAAAATCACTTTGCTCACATTAGA
>JBJENX010000016.1:0-4765 GCA_051880415.1 Lachnospiraceae bacterium
AAAAAAAGAGCGTAGACAATCATTATCTACGCCCACAAGCATTATGTTTCATTTCAACTAAACCGGAATTCTACAAATGATATTTTTATTCATCAACTGTTTCATAATAGTAGGAATAATCAATTCCTTTCATAAAAATTTCTCTATCATTTATTTTTTCTGTAAGAGCATTTTTTATCAATTCTTTGATTGGTTTTGAATTAACCGGACTCTTTTCCATTGCAGAAAGATACTCCTTTTTGTCAATCTTTTGCCAATCGACGCATTTTCCCAATCTTGTCTTCAAAATACAATCAAGCCATATCCTGGTAGCTCTTCCATTCCCTTCCATAAACGGATGAGCAATATTAGTTTCAATATATTTATCTATAATTTCATCTGCAGTCTTATCTGGCATCTTTTCTATTTGGCAAAAAATCTCATCAAAATACAAACAGTTTGCAAATGCAAATCCTCCTTTAGATATGTTTTTCACCCTGATTTTTCCAGCAAATTCATACAACCCCTCAAATAAATACGCATGTATTTGTTGCAATCCTTTAATTGTCCCAATTTCTATTGTCTCTAAAATTGAATTTTCATATAACTCATAAGCTTTTTTCTTACTTTGTTCATCGATTGGATCAGCCATCCCCCTTATCCAATCAGAAAATAAAAGTTTATTCTTCGCAGGAAGAATCCTCAAAAACATATTAATTCCATCTTGACTCAAGCAGTCAGTATTGTACTTTTTCCCATCTGCTGCAGTAATCTTCAGTTGTCTACAAAATGATGACAGCTCATTATGTCTTGTCTTAAATGTATTCCAATATCTTCTTGAATTCGAACTGATTGATAAAGCTTCGATAATATCAGTTGCAACATACCACCAACTATTCGTATTATCATCCCACCGTGCTCGTACTGCATTTTTGTTAAAAAATCTTATTGATGTTTTTGTCTGCATTAATATCACCTCACATCATTTATCGTAACATAAACAAAATCAGTTGTCCACAAAATGAGTACAACTGATTTTAAAAACTTTTGAATTTGCTTTTCACTTTTACAATGTCTCGTCACTCCATGGAACCGAAATTCCGATAAATGCAATGATATCATCATGCTTTTGAAATAACTACCTTTATTATACCCTCTTTATTTCAAAAAATCACTAGCTTATGAAATAAAGTTTTATCCCTGCTAATATTATTACCTCAACAAGCCATATTCTAATCAAATATAACTCTAAACTTACATTCCGCATCTCCGGATAGAATGGTTTCCACTTGTTCTACCCGGATTATGCTATCACTCCATACAATTTTACCCACATAAATAATTCTTTGTCACAAACTATTCATACACGCTCTCATATATCTTCTCACCATCTTTAAGGATTGTGCTGATATCTTTTCGTTTCTCGCATAATTCTTTTTCCTGTTCTTCAGAAAAAGTATATTCGTACATTCCATGTTCATCCAAACAAAAAATTGAGTGTTCCATATTTCCTTCCTTATCCCTTCCACTCCACCGTATTTGGATATTATCTCCATTCTCCATTGTATAATAATCCAAAACTGCATTGTGGAAATGAAGCACGAAATCAAAATACTCCGGCATTAACTGATTTGGCAACGTATAATAGCTTTCTTGATCAATCATCTTTTTATAATGACCTAACTGTTCATCAAAACGAAATCCATTCATTTCCACACCTTTATTAAACTTCGTTTCTAAAGAGTTCTTTGCATTATTCCAAGCTATGCCCCAGCCTGTTGCACCAATCGCCAATGCTATCACAATACAAACCAGAATTAAAATTGCATTTTTCTTAAACCTTTTACTAAACGTTATTCCCTTATTCAATTCTTTGACCATCTTCTTATCCTCCTTTAGCATAACATCAAGGGAGATATTAAATTCATCACTCATAAAAATCAGAGTTTCTAAATCTGGATAATTCTTTTCTTTCTCCCAATTTGATACTGTCTGTCGTGTAACATGAAAAATTTGGGCAAATTCTTCTTGTGTCATTTTTCTTTCTTTTCGTATATCCGAAATCGTCTGTCCTAATCTCATGTCATGTATTCCTCCTTTCAATATCTATTATGCTTTTAATTCTTTCAGATGGCTAGCAAGTCCAAATTGCATTGAATAATGTACCGCGCAAGTATTATTTACGTGTCCGATTTTAACTTATAAAAGGCCTCCTATTCTAAAAACTCTTTTCCTCCTGCAAAAACAGATGTTATTAAAATTCCAAACTATCTGCATTAAGGAGAAAATATTTCATACCCATAATTACAAATCCTTCATCATTTCTCCACGGCTTTTTCGTTCCATTTATTATAACAATTTTCTTAAATGAATCCGGAATATTGCTGAGGGAATTAAGTTCCTGTGTCTGCTTTTCCTCAGAAGTCATATCATAAGCCACCTGGATGTAATATCTCTGACTTCCCTGGTTTACTACAAAATCAACCTCTAACTGCTTATGAACCCTCTTTCCTTCACTATTCTTTGCAAATACATCAACAATACCAACATCCACATTATAACCACGCACAAGCAACTCATTATAAACAATGTTCTCCATAATATGCGTCGGCTCCTGCTGTCTGTAGTTCAGTCTGGCATTTCTAAGTCCAACATCAGAAAAATAATATTTCAGATTTGCACCCACATATTTCCTCCCCTTAATATCATACCGGGCCGCTTTAGAAATCAAAAATGCCTCTACCAAATAATCTATATGGTTAGATATGGTTTTATTACTGTAATTGATACCCCTCTCACTTTTAAAGGTGTTTGATATTTTGGTTGGATTGGTAGGAGCTCCTATGGCAGAAGCAAGAACATCCACCAAAGTTCCAATCTCATCAATATTTTGAATCTTGTTTCGCTCTACCACATCCTTGATATAAACATTGGTAAAAATATTTTTTAGATACTCAGCCTTTTGGCGTTCCACAGAAAATTGTGCTACCTGTGGCAACCCACCATATATCATATACTCCTCCCAAGCATCATCATAATCTCCATCAAAAGCCGCATAGAACTCGGCAAATGATAACGGATAAATTCTTATTTCATCTCCTCTGCCTCTAAATTCAGTTATTATATCACTCGATAAAAATTTAGAATTACTGCCGGTTACATATACATCAATGTTGCTTATGCGTAGCAGACTGTTCAGTACCTCCTCAAATCGTGGCATAAACTGTACTTCATCCAAAAGCAGATAATACTTCTGATCATCTTTCATTACATCTTTGATATACTGATAACACTTCTTCGGATTTCTCAGCTCCTCATTTTCAATGCCATCCAATGCAATCTCAATGATATGGTCATTATCTACACCACTCTCCAATAAGTATTTCTTAAACAACACAAATAACAGGAATGATTTTCCACATCTCCTAATTCCAGTAATAATCTTAATCATTCCGTTATCTTTTCTTATCTTTAACTGTTCAAGGTACGCATCTCTTTTAATCTCCATAATTTCGCTCCTTATTTTTGTGCATTGCACGAATTTTAGTAATGCCATTTTACAACGAAATCATTTTTACTTCAATAGCAATTACTATTTTTTGTGCATTTGCACATTTTTATGTAGTTATCAAGCAAAATATGCAGAAAGGATACCTACGCCATGTCTCTCTGACACAATGTAAGTATCCTTTTCTTTGATTGCTACAATCCGCTTAATTCAAGAATATACGAATGAATAGGAATTTTACTCTTCAGACATTGCATACTGAACAATCATTGGATCATCATATTCTGCCCACATAGACTTGTTTTCATCAAGTTCTTTCAACTGCATCATTTCCTTTGTAGTTAGCTCAAAATCAAAAATATCAAGATTTTCTATCATTCTCTCTTTATGCGTACTTTTAGGAATCACTACAATCCCTCGCTGAACAAGCTGTCGTAATGCCACCTGCGCAGGCGTTTTTCCGTGTTCTTTAGCAATTTGGGTTACAATCGGATGCTGCATTATTTCATTTAATCTGTACTGTGCCAATGGTCCCCAAGCTTCATGCTGAATATTATATTTTTCCATCCATTCATGAAGATAATATTGTTGCCAGAACAAATGTGTCTCCACCTGATTTACTGCCGGAACAATCTTATTAAATGTTGCAATATCTGCCATTCGTTCAGCACTAAAATTTGAAATTCCGATTGCTCTAATTATACCTTCATCATATAGTTCTTCCAAAGCATGATATGCTCCATAATAATCTGATAAGCATTGATGAATCAGTACTAAATCGAGGTAATCTGATTGTAATTTTTCCAATGATTCCAGTACAGATGCCTTTGTGTTTTCATATCCAAACTCGGTAACCCATACCTTAGTTGTTATAAAAACATCTTCTCTGTTGATACCAAGTTTCTGTATTGCCTGCCGAATACCATCGCCAACCTGTTCTTCGTTATAGTAGGCCTGAGCTGTATCTATAAGTCTATATCCAACTTCCAGTGCATTGTAAACACATTCCGCTGTCTGTTCAGCCGGTATTTCAAAAACTCCGAATCCTACAATTGGCATCTTTATTCCATTATTTAATGTTATATATTCCATATTGATTTTCCTTTCGTTTTTTCTATAAATGATTACGAAAGATTTCTTCCATATGGCTTTCCTTTGGAAAAGAACTTATTCCACATTTCTTCTATTGTCATACCCATTATTTCTTTTCATCTAGCAACATAACACCCTGCTCCGGATTTTTATCGATTGCCCCGACTACCTTATGGGGAACATAGG
>JBJENX010000017.1:0-24399 GCA_051880415.1 Lachnospiraceae bacterium
TTCAAATAGTGGAATTTAATCTTACAAAGTGGAATTTACTTTTTCAATTCACCAATTTGAAATAAATTTTTAATATTTTTTGAAAATATATAAACAACTTACCTAGAGATTCTTTTTTTATAAAGTTTATACATAATGATTCATAAATAATATTAAGAATGTAAAGAAGCCAAACAACCATGGTCTAATGATTGTTTGGCTTCACGCGGGGGAGAATATGTGAATCGATGCCGAATGCATCTCGTTATTTTTAGTCGAAGCTATCCGTGTCCCAACCCCAAGCATTATTACTATTCATCAAAACTCAGTAGCTTCATTTGATAGATTTATCATAACCTATATTTGTGAAAAAACTATGTTTCAATTCTTAAGAGAATGTGAACATATTAATATGCTCCCCTTTTATGTAACATACATTTATTGTTCTTTGTCAGTGCTGCTAAGAGACTCCACCTGATTCTCAGTTGTTGTTGCAACCGATTGGGCTACTTCTTTTGTCTGGGATGCACTTTCCCCTCCGCCAATACCTGCAAGCTTACTTCCTGCAAAGCTTGAAACAAGTACGGCAGGGTCAATTCCAAGACTATCTCCTATTCCATCAATAACCTGTTTAAATGACTTTGTAACATCCTCTGTTAATTGGGCTGTATTTCCCGAACCATACATTGTAATTTTTTCTATACTGCCAAGAGGCTGGGCAATTGCCTGAGCAACCTGTGGATACATATTACAAAGCATTTCAATAATAGCAGCTTCTCCATATTTCTGCATTGCATCTGCTTTTTTATCAATACCTGCTGCTTCCGCCTCAGCTTTTGCCTGAATTGCCGCTGCTTCCGCCTCACCTTTTGCACGAATACCGGCAGCCTCTGCTTCTGCTTTTGCCTGAATCGCTGCTGCTTCCTGTTCCATGGCATATTTCGCCGCTTCCGCCTGAATACGTTTTGCTTCAGCTTCCTGTGATAATTCGTACTTTTTAGCTTCTGCTTCTTTCATACGTTTATATAGGTCTACATCCGCCATCTGCTGCTGACGATATTTCTCAGCATCAGCCTGCTTCTTAATCTCCGCATCCAAAGCCTGTTCACGAACCTGAACTTCCTTCTGCTTTAATTCAACCTCTTTCTCCTGACGGGCAATATCAGCATCGGTTTTGGTTACTTCTATTGTCTTTCTCTGGGCTTCCTTCTGAATCTCGTATGCGGCATCTGCTTCCGCTTTCTTTGTATCCTCTGAAGTCTTTAATTCCGCACGCTTGATTGACAATTCATTCTGCTTAATTGCAATTTCCGTATCAGCCAATACCTTCGCATCATTTGCTTCCTTAGCCGCCTGTGCCTGTGCAATAGCAACATCACGGTCAGCATTTGCTTTTGCAATACTTGCACTCTTTTGAATGGCAGCCATATTATCCTGACCTAAAGCAATAATCAAATCATTCTGGTCTTCTACATGCTGGATGTTACAGGAAATAATATCAATTCCCAAGCTATTCATGTCTCTTTGGGCCTTTTCCTGTACCTGATCACCAAAGGCTTTTCGGTCATTACATAAATCCTTTAATGTAATGGTACCGATAATCTCACGCATGTTACCCTGTAAAGAATCTACCAATGCTTCAATAATCTGAGGCTCTTTCATATTTAAAAAGTTCTTCATTGCAAGCTGAAGACCCTCTTTATCTGTACGAATCTTTACCTTTGCCACAGCATCAATGTTAACACCGATAAAATCTGCAGTAGGAACATAATCTCCCGTCTTAATATCAATGGATATCTGTTTGATTGTAAGCTCATCCTTACGTTCAAAAAACGGCAACTTAAGCCCCGCCCGTCCGATTAATATTTTAGGTTCCTTACGAAAACCTGAGATAATGTATGCCTTATCCGGCGGAGATTTAACATAGCTTGTACAAATAATCACAAGCAAAATAACAATAACCACCAAGGCTGCACCTACATAAATATAACCTAACATATCAAATCCTCCTTTTTTATATAAAGTATATTTATTAACCTTTTTAATTTAACAGATTCAGAAATCCCGGCAGACATTCATATGTGACTTCTGTTACATTCCCGCAATATTCACCATCTGCATGTAAAACCATAGGTTTTGATAACTTAATAGTTGCTTTATCTGTATAATGAATGTCAAATCCTTTAATCCACTCCTGATTGGCTGTAACAAGAAATGGCAAACACAAGAAAGTTTTCCATTTTGCAATACCCGATGCACTGCTTAATGCGAGACATCCATTTGTTCCTGTGGCTTTCGGTGCCATAGGAACCCCCCCGCCTTCAGCTCTAAGATTCATAGCTGCCATAAATATGACTTTTTCCATTCTTTTGTCAATTTTAAAGGTCCTTTCTGAATCTTTTACCTTGCGTTCCAGTTGTATATATCCATCTGCCGTATCCATTGAAAACAAAGAATGTATTGTAATAAAAATATATGTAAGTTTTCCTAAATGAATCCGATTCAAAAAAGATTTTAATTTAGATTTTAATGCATGCTTGCACACAATTGCATCTAAACCAATTCCGGAACTGATACCAAATACTCTGGGACGCTCACAACCATTATAAATAACCATTCCAAGGTCAATTTGTCTTACATTTCCAATACGGTCATGAAGTGCAATCTGAGTTACATTGGCAGCAACATCTTTTTTTATATTTAATCCATTTGCAAAATCATTACCGGAACCCGCCGGAATAATTCCCAACCGGACTTTTTGAAAGTCCGTAATTCCATTTAACACTTCATTTACGGTTCCATCACCGCCGACTACAACAATAGAAACCTTATCCATAGGCAGTTCGCATAATTTCGAAGTGATTCTCGTTGCATGACCAACATACTTAGTCTCATATGCCTTATAATCAATCACACCATCTTTCAGGCACTTCTTTGTTTTCCTCCATATTGCTTCACTTTTCCCCGTTCCTGCAGCTCGATTTACAATAAAATAGAGCATCTTTATCCCTCATTTCCTCTACAATGTATTCGCCCTCATACCAAATACGTCTTCTATGTGAATCCGATTCATATCTTCACCAATTATAATAATAATACTTTGACCTCTGTCAACAGGCTTTACTGAGAGTTCCTTAGACGTTCCGTTTACTTCGTACCATAACCCTTCTTCCAAAAAGAAACCCTTTACCCGTATAATATTACCACATTCTTTATTAGAAAACAGTATTTTCATTATATTTTTTATTTGCATTTTTGAAAATTCACCATTCATAAAGTACAAAGAAGAATACCCCTTATTATCAGAAAAATCCTTCCGGTAAGCCTCTGCTACATAACCACATTTTAAAAAAATCTCATAATCTTCCTCAGTAAACAAGGACCAATCCTTACAAACAACCCTGTTTGCCCTTGCTATCTTATTCGTGGCAACAGGCCGGTTAAATAACTCATCATCATTGAACCTGCGTTCACACCGGAAAGTCTCTAAGACATAATTCATATAGGAAATTGTTTGTTGCATATCCTCCACACCGACATTTTGAGAACGGCTTAGTATAACCCTGCCGGCATTTGCAATCTGAGATGCCAGCAAAAATAAGGACTGTTCCGTTAAATCTTTCGTAAGATTGGCATCAACAACCGCAAACACATTTCCAATCTCATACCATCTGCACAATGGTTCCTCATATAATGCATCAAAGAATTCATCTACATCAAAAATCCCTGAGGGTTCCACCAGCACCCGGTCATATCCACTCATTCCCATGGCAATCAGCTTTGTTTTAAAGCGTCGACGATGACAATCCATGTCACAACCTCCTGACACCATTTCCAATGTACAGTTTTCCCCTTCCAGGTCCTGAAGCAGCATCATATCAACATTCACTGCACCATAATCATTTTCCAATATACCAATATGCATTCCCTGTCCAATCAGATACTTTGCATACAACTTCAAAAATGTAGTTTTTCCGGCTCCAAGAAACCCTGTGACTAAATCTATCCGAATCATTTTACCTCATATTCTATTGCTATTCATTTGCTAACATTTCAAGTTTACCTTTAATTTCCCTTGATGCCTCAAGAATTGTTAAAACGGAGGCTGATATTTCTTCTGCAGCCGAAGCAAGATTCTGAGTTCTACCATTTACACCGTCAATATGTTCCCGCAGATTATTAGTATCTTCAATAATCTTAGAGACAGAAGCAATAATTCTGCTTTGACTGTTATTACTTTGACTTGCCGTCTCTCTTGACTGACTTGCCAGATCATTTATCTGGTCAGCAACGACAGCAAAACCTCTTCCGGACTCACCGGCTCTGGCTGCTTCAATACTTGCATTTAACGCCAACAGATTTGTTTGGGAAGCAATATTTACAACCTCAGCATTATTTTCCGTCAACTCATCTACAAATTTTTGAATATCCTTCATGGATTCTGCCAAATCTTCACAGAATTTTGTAACATTCACAATACTTTCAGAGATTTCTGCACTTTCATTTGCATTACTTTCATTGCTGCTTGCCATTTCATCTACTGACGCAGTTAAGCTAGCAAATTCTTTATTAATACTATAGATTGTATCAATTAATAACTCATGTCTGTTTTCTATTTGTTGTTTTTCCTCTTCTAACTGAAGGGACAGAGCTTCTGCGTGAGACTTCTGTTCTTCAACTTCATTTTTAATATAATATATACAATTCTCCTTTGTATTAAATCCATTAAAAATCGCTTCTGCCATCTGCCTGCAGGTTTCATAACCACAGCAGGAACAGTTAACAGCTCTTTCTTCTTTGGTATGTTTACCCATTGACTCAAAAATTGCATTTCTTTCTGTTTCACTCGGCTGTTTATATATACATTCCTTGGAACGATCTGTATATTTACGAAGATAGTCATTTAAATCAAGGTTTGCAAACTGTTTATTTAATAAACGGAATCTCTTCTCAGGTGTTAATTTTTTCGACCACGCACTGTTCCGGTTATTATTCTTACAGGCCTCCCGAATCTCTAACAGATTATATAGAGGTTCATCCGTTTCTCCAATCTCCGGATCACAGCCTGTACCATATATGCATCCCGAAGAACAATTTAAGGCATCAATAAACAGATACGGTGTCTGTCCTTTTGCAATACGGTCTTTCTCCTTTTCCAAATAATGATACATATGTTTTTCCCCCTCCATCTGGCGAATAAACACACTTTCTCCCAAAAACCAGTAAACGTTTTCTTTTAATCCACCGGGTGTAGGATATAAAGAACCAAGACCATATTCAATCTCATCCGACTGAAAGCTTCCTTTAATATTATGTTCCTTTACATACTTCATTAAATGATCAAAAGTCAGATTATAGGAAATATATCCTTTGTTATTTGGATCATCTATCTCCATTTTCTTTGCAATACAAGGACTGATAAAGGCAAGCTTATCTGTAATCCCCATAGTTTTCTTTGCATATATTGCCGTACACATCATAGGGCTTTGTACCGGAAACAATTTAGGAAGCAGTTCCGGAGCATTTCGTTCAATATAACCAACTACTGCTGGACATGGCTGGGATATTCCTCCCAAAAAATTATACTTTTGAATATAATTTAAATATCCCCAGGTGCAAATATCCGCACCAAAGGATACACTAATAAATCTGTTGACACCTGAAGCTTTTAACCCTCCAAGAACCGACTCATATTCCTTGGGATAATTCGCCTTAAATGCAGGTGCAATTAATACGGATATTTTTTCTCCCCTTTTTAAATCGGAGAAAAAACGGTCCACATCATCTCTGAATTCCCTTGCCTTATGTTCACACACATCAAAGCATGCACCACAGGAAATACATCTTGTACCATCTACATTAATTCTGTTTGCCTCTTTATCTGATACACAGGCACCAATACAACTACACACACTGATACACTTATTACACCCAATACAATTATCATTTGTAAAAACTAATCCTTTGTTCATAAAAACCTCCTCATATCCTTCAAGGAAAATCTTTTCCCAAAAATAATTTTTGCAAATATATGTCTTAACATTTATCCCATTGCAGACAAAATATTGTCTGTTATTATACCATAATTCGACATTTTTCCATAGTATTTTCTATATTATGTTCTATATTTTCTTTAAATAATCATATTTTATATTCCTAATTCCCTTAATAAAGCATCATACTCCGTATATTTTTTACATTTTATTATCTTCTTTACTGTTTTTTTATTATCAGGAAACAACTCTTCCCAATATAACCACAATCCTTTTAAATGATAGATTACATGAATGTCCGGTGCCATTATCTTCTGATAACCATGATATAAATCATTATGAAATCCTCGAAAACGGTTCAAATCAAAGGAAGTCCTATTTCCATCCTCCATGCCTGCTTCCCTGTAATTCATCAGTAATTCCGGATTATACAAAAGTCCACGCCCTATCATCACAACAGGTTCAATATTTCCGTTATGAATATCCGGTTCTCCATTGAAAAATTCTTCATACTGCCTCATATCTTCCACACAATATATATTTCCGTTATATACCAATGGATTTTTACTATTTTCCACTGCATATTTATAAAAATCAATTCTTGGAGCTCCTTTGTAATAATCATCCCGGATTCTTGGATGTACAATTAATTCTTTAATTGGAAACTTATTATATATATCTATTAAGTCATACCACTCCTTGGGGTCATATCGTCCGATTCTTGTCTTTATAGACAATGAAATTCCTGCCTTTTCACAATAATTATAAACTGCATCTAAAAAATCCTCCAAGGCATCATATTCCGTCAAAAATCCGGAACCCTTTTTCTTGGAAACAACGGTTCCTGATGGACAACCAAGGTTTAAATTAATCTCCTTATATCCCATATCCTGCAATATCTCTGTACAGGCAATAAAATGCTCCGGTTTATTGGCAAGAATCTGGGGTACTATTGTTAAGCCCTGATTATTTTCAGGGCATATATCTCTTCTTTCCTTTGGATTCATGGCACAATGATCTGCGGGGGAAATAAATGGTGAAAAATATTTATCTATGCCTCCATAATATTTTTCATATGCATTTCTGAATATATAACTTGTTATGCCCTCCATGGGAGCAAAATAAAACTTCATATAACAATCTCCTAATCCATTTTTCGATATTTATTAAAGCAGAGCTCTACCTGTTATATTCTCTGATTTTCTGATTCAGTACATTCAGTACTCTCTTCTTGTCACCACTCCAAAGTGGAGCAATCAAGGTTTTCTTATCACCATCTCCCGTCATACGGTGTATCACCATATTTTCCGGTAAAATTGCAATACAATCTACAACTAAATCTACATATTCTTCCATGGAAAGGGTATCAAATATACCATTTTCATATTCTGTTGCCAGGTCCGTTCCCCTTATCACATGAAGCAACTGTAATTTAATTCCCGACACACCGGATTTACCAACGTAATCCACTGTTTCCAGCATATCCCTTCTGCTTTCGCCGGGAAGACCTAAAATCACATGCACAATGGTGGTAATATCTGCCTTTTTAAGCTTTAATACCGCTTCATCAAACACTCCCAAAGGATATCCTCTTCTAATATAATCAGCAGATTTTTCATGAATAGTCTGCAAGCCAAGCTCTACCCATACCGGTTTTATTTTGTTCAGTTCAACCAACAAATCTATCACTTCGGTACTTAAACAGTCCGGTCTTGTAGCAATAGATATGGCAACAATATCGGGGTGTTTTATTGCTTCTTCATATTTACTTCGAAGTTCCGAAACAGGAGCATAGGTATTTGTGAAAGCTTGAAAATATGCGATATATTTACCATTTTGAATTTTCTTTGATAAACGCCTCTTTCCATGTTCAATTTGATCAGAAACAGATAAACTGCGACTTTCCGAAAAATCCCCGGATCCCATGCCGGAACAGAAAATACACCCTCTGGTATCTAAACTCCCATCTCTGTTTGGACATGTAAATCCCCCATCTAATGCAATTTTATATACCTTTTCTCCAAAAGTATCTTTTAAATACTGGTTTAAAGAATAATACTCCATTGTTTTCTCCTGTTTCCGGTTTTTAAACAAAAGAATTATATCATATTTCTATCATATCAACTACATTTCCATGAAACAAAAAGGCGGCATTGGAGTCTCCACTTCAATACCACCTTATTCATTCTATTATTTGGCTGAAACTTTATTTATTTTTTATCTCACTATGAAGTTCCTGTAACGACTTAATTTCACTTGTCTTATGAGAATTCAAATAATCAATTCCCTCTGCTGTAGCCTTTGCTGCTGCAATAGTTGTCATGTAAGGAGTCTTTGTCTTAATTGCAGCCTTACGAAGGTAACTGTCATCATTCACACTATCTTTTCCAACCGGTGAGTTAATAATCAAGTCTATCTCACCATTTGTAATGGCATCTAATGTATTTGGACGTCCTTCATATAATTTCTTAATCTTTTTAGCCGGAATACCTGCCGCAGTAATTACTTCATAAGTGTTTCCTGTTGCAACAATTTCAAATCCATTATCTGATAATTTCTTAGCAACCTCAACAATTTCTTCCTTATCTTTACGGTTAACGGAAATAAGAACCTTACCACTCATTGGTAATTTTGCTCCCACACCTTCCTGTGCCTTATAGAAGGCTTCACCATATGATGGAGATAAACCAAGTACTTCTCCTGTAGAACGCATCTCAGGTCCAAGAACAGGGTCTACTTCCTGGAACATATTGAATGGGAATGCAGCTTCCTTTACACCATAATATGGGATATCCTGTTCACAAAGTGCAGGAACAGGAGAAGGATTTCCTGTTAACTCACTTGTTACAATATTTGTTGCAATTGGTACCATACGCACATTACATACCTTAGATACCAACGGAACCGTACGGGATGCACGAGGATTTGCCTCTAACACATATACCTTCCCATTCTCAATTGCATACTGCATGTTCATAAGACCTTTGACATGCATTTCCTCTGCAATCTTTCTTGTATATTCCTTAATGGTTTTAACATTTTCCTCGGAAATATGAACGGAAGGAATAATACATGCCGAATCTCCGGAATGTACACCTGCAAGTTCCACATGCTCCATAACAGCAGGGACAAATGCATGAGTACCATCACTTATTGCATCCGCCTCACACTCTAATGCATGATTTAAGAAACGGTCAATCAAGATCGGACGGTCAGGTGTTACGCCTACGGCAGCACGCATATAATCTCCCATACTCTCATCATCATATACAACTTCCATTCCACGACCACCTAGAACATAAGACGGACGTACCATTACAGGATAACCGATTTCATTAGCAATCTTTACAGCTTCTTCTACTGTAGTAGCCATACCTGCTTCCGGCATAGGAATCTCTAATTTATCCATCATAGCCCGGAACAAATCTCTATCCTCTGCCAAATCAATAACAGATGGAGAAGTACCAAGAATCTTAACACCATTTTTCTCAAGGTCTGCTGCAAGATTCAGTGGTGTTTGACCACCAAACTGTGCAATGACACCCAGAGGCTTCTCTTTCTTGTAAATACTTAAAACATCTTCCAATGTCAAAGGTTCAAAATAAAGCTTATCAGATGTATCATAATCCGTAGAAACCGTTTCCGGATTACAGTTTACAATAATCGTCTCAAAACCTAATTTCTTAAGTGCTAATGCAGCATGTACGCAACAATAGTCAAACTCAATACCCTGACCAATACGGTTTGGGCCACCACCGAGAATCATAATCTTCTTGTTGTCAGATACAGTACTCTTATCCTCTGCATTATATGTTGAATAATAATATGCACTGTCCTCTGTTCCTGATACATGAACACCTTCCCAGGCTTCCTCCACACCAAGACTGATTCTTCTGTTGCGGATATCGTCCTCAGGAATCTCAAGAATCTGGCTTAAATACTTATCAGAAAATCCATCCTTCTTTGCCTGAATTAACAAAGCATCTTCAGGAAGACCACCCTTATACTTCAATAATGCCTCTTCCTCTTCAACCAATTCCTTCATCTGTTCAATGAAATAATGTTTTACCTTTGTTAATTCAAAAATCTCATCTACAGTTGCACCTTTACGAAGTGCTTCATACATAACAAAATGTCTCTCAGAAGATGGAGTAATTAATTTCTTTAACAACTCCTCTTTTGATAAAGAATCAAAATCCTTTGCATGACCAAGACCATATCTACCTGTCTCTAAGCTTCGGATAGCTTTTTGGAATGCTTCCTTATATGTTTTACCGATACTCATCACCTCACCTACGGCACGCATCTGAGTACCCAGCTTATCTTCAACACCCTTAAACTTTTCAAAGGCCCAACGGGCAAACTTAATTACAACATAATCTCCGTCTGGAACATATTTATCCAAAGTGCCATATTTACCACAAGGAATATCCTTAAGTGTAAGTCCTGTTGCCAGCATAGCTGATACCAAAGCAATCGGGAAACCGGTTGCCTTTGATGCCAATGCCGAAGATCTGGAAGTACGAGGATTAATCTCGATTACAATAATACGGTCTGATACAGGATCATGAGCAAACTGAACATTGGTACCACCTACTACCTGTACCTTATCAACAATCTTGTATGCCTGCTCCTGTAACTTCTTCTGACATTCTTCTGAAATTGTTAACATCGGTGCAGAACAGAAAGAATCACCCGTATGCACACCAAGAGGATCAATATTTTCAATGAAACATACAGTAATCATATTCCCTTCACTGTCACGAACAACCTCTAACTCTAATTCTTCCCAGCCAAGAATAGACTCTTCTACAAGAACCTGTCCAACCAGACTTGCCTGAAGACCTCTTGCACATACAGTTTTTAATTCTTCTTTGTTGTATACAAGTCCGCCACCTGCACCACCCATGGTATATGCAGGACGAAGAACAACAGGATAACCAAGCTTATCGGCAATAGAAAGGGCTTCATCAACTGAGTATGCAACCTCACTTCTTGCCATTTCAATTCCAAGACTATCCATGGTCTTCTTAAACTCAATCCGGTCTTCACCACGTTCAATGGCATCCACCTGGACACCGATTACCTTAACATTATATTTATCCAAAATACCTGCCTTATATAATTCAGAACATAAATTAAGTCCTGACTGCCCACCAAGATTTGGTAATAAAGCATCCGGTCTTTCCTTTGCAATAATCTGCTCAAGACGTTCTACATTAAGTGGTTCAATATAAGTAACATCTGCAGTCTCCGGATCTGTCATGATGGTTGCAGGGTTAGAATTCACCAATACAATCTCATAGCCTAATTTCTTAAGTGCTTTACATGCCTGTGTACCTGAGTAGTCGAACTCGCAGGCCTGTCCAATTACAATTGGACCGGAACCAATTATCAACACTTTATTAATATCTGTTCTTTTACCCATGTTATCCTCCTGTTTTATTTTCTTAATATTATTAATCATCTTTCCTATTATACATAAAAAGTACCATGAAATACAACATTTTTTTAAGTGAATTACAAATCTTTTTTAAAATAACAAACGAACAGACTGATAATCCATATCTTTATTATGTTTATATAGTATAATACTTATATATTTTTTAATTCATTTTTTTATCATTCATCATAATTTATGATTGTATTTTTTCCATAATCCATATATAATTTAATCAAATTTTAATCGCAGTCAAATTTAATTTCACGATTTTACATTAAAAACATATGATTCAGGAGGATAAAACCATGGCAACTACCTATAGTTCCGGTAACAAAACAAAAGAAAAGATAATAAAGGCAACCAGGATTCTTTTATACAAAAAAGGATTTTCCAATACCACATATGACGATATCAGTAATGCTACGAAAATTAACCGTGCATTAATTCCATATCACTTCAAAAGCAAACAACAATTAGGGCAGATTATATATTCCCAAATTATTACGGACTTTTTTTCATCCTTAGATTCTATTTTAGATGTCAAGGAATTTAGTGCTGATTTTGTAAGTACACTTCATATAACCGCATACTACCAGCTATTAACAGATTCTTCATTTGTCCAGTTCGTTAATGAATTGCAAAATGATATATCCTTCTCTTCCTTTATGGAACAAAGTGAATATGAGCTAATGGAAGGTCTGATTCAAAAATCAAACAAACTAAGTCCTACAGAGAAAAGTATTCTTCTTACTTCTGCGGTAGGAATGAAAAAAGAACTAATCCGAATGGTTAACAACAAAAAAGCTGATGTAAATGACATTGCAAAAATGCAGCTATATATGTTACTAAGCTATTGTGGATATTCAAAGAAAAAAATCGAAGAATTATATGATTCTGCCATGCAGGTAATTAATATGTTTACCTTTCAGATTACAAGTGACTTCAGAATAGATATTTTATACAAATAAATAAAAACAACAGTCCTGCCTTTTAGAACAAAAGCAGGACTGTTTTCGTATACATGTAAAAATTACACTTCCACATCTAATGTGTAATCTACACCATCAACTCTAAATCCAAACATTTTATAAAAATCATCCCAGTATCCTTCTGTGTCGGAAAGCTCTGAAATATTATCTGTGTTTATCATATCCCACACTTTCATTACTTTTTCCTGAACATCATCACGAAGTTCCCAGTCATCTACACGAATCAAGCCATTATCATCTGTCACAACACCCTTTCCGCCAAATATCTTATCCTGGAACAATCTGTCCATCTGCTCAATACATCCTTCATGGATATTCATTTCCTTCATAACCTTATATAAAACTGCAAGATAAAGCGGAACAACCGGAATCGCTGCACTTGCCTGGGTTACCAATGCCTTATTGACAGAAACATATGCCTTAATACCCTTTGCCTCCTGAGCCTTTGTTATTGCAACTGCACTATCCGCCAAATGCTGTTTTGCCTGACCAATAGTACCCTCATGATATATTGGATATGTAAGCTTGGGACCAATATAAGAGTATGCAACTGTAATTGCATTATCTTCGATTGCATCAGCCTCAACCAATGCATCAATCCAGTCAATCCAGTCTTCTCCACCCATTACCTTAACAGTGGCTGCAACCTCTTCCTTTGTTGCTGCGGTTATTGTGGCATCTGAGATTGTATTATCCCGAAGATTCCAGTTTTTCTGTGTAAAATCCTCTCCCACTGTCTTTAATACAGATACATAACCCGTTCCGTCTGCAGTGGTTCTTCTGGGGGATGCCAGTGAATAAACAACCATATCTACTTTTCCAAGATCTCTTTTAATCGTATCAATTACCTGATTCTTAATCTCAACAGAAAATGCATCCCCGTTAATGGAGCATGTATACAAACCTGCCTCTTCTGCTGCCTTATCAAATGCTTTTGTATTGTAAAATCCCGGGGTTGCCGTACGTTTTCCTGATGCTTCCTTATCAAACAAAACACCAATGGTTGCTGCTCCCATACCAAAAGCCGCCGTAATACGTGAAGCCAATCCATATCCGGTAGATGCACCAATTACCAATACCTTCTTTGCACCATCAATAGCACCCTTACTCTTAACATATTCAATCTGTTCCTGCACATTTTTCTCACATCCTGTAGGATGGGCAGTTGTACAAATAAATCCTTTCACCTTAGGTTCTACTACCATTTTTCTCCTCCTTCTATAGCATAAAATGAAAACATTTTATTCATATCCTCATTATAGGTTCCAAACTTTCATATACGTCCACACCTATTCTCCACTTTATCACGAATCGAAAAAATGGGCAACTACATTTGTAATTGCCCATTATCTTTTTTATTATAAATCGCAAATGTCCACTAAGGTTAAATGCTCCTTATTGGCCTTTTCCAAAGATGTAAGTAATGCGTCTGCAGTATCTAAACTGGTTAATACAGAGACACCTGTTTCAATAGCATGCCTACGAATAATAAATCCGTCCTTGCTCTTTTCTATGCCCTGTGCAGGGGTATCAATAACCAAATCTATTTCATGACTTAATATTAAATCAAGAAGGTTTGGTGATTCACATTCAACCTTATTTATATGCTTGGCAGGAACCCCATTTTCATTTAAAATCCTGCATGTGCTTCTGGTTGAGTATATCTCGTACCCCAAAGCCGCAAAACGCTTACCGATACCAACTGCATCTAATTTATCAGAATCCTTAACTGTCAATACCATCTTCTTATGCTTTGGTAAATCCACTCCTGATCCTAAAAATGCTTTATACAAAGCTTCATTAAAGTCCTTGGCAATACCTAAACACTCTCCTGTGGACTTCATTTCCGGGCCAAGACTAATCTCCGCTCCACGAAGCTTCTCAAATGAGAAAACCGGCATCTTAATTGCATAATATTCACTCTCTTTTTGAAGTCCCGGCTCATATCCAAGATCACGAATCTTCTCACCGGTAATTACCTTTGAGGCAAGGTCAACAATAGGAATACCTGTCACCTTACTGATATACGGTACCGTTCTGGAAGACCGTGGATTAACCTCAATTACATACACCTCTTCCTGATATACAATAAACTGAATATTAATCAGACCTACAACATGAAGACTGACTGCCAGTTTCTTTGTATAATCTTCTAATACTCTTTTTACCTTATCAGAAAGGCTTCTTGCAGGATATACAGATATACTGTCTCCGGAATGAATACCTGCACGTTCCACATGCTCCATAATACCCGGAATCAAAATATCCTCACCGTCACAGACAGCATCCACTTCAACTTCCTTACCCATCAGGTATTTATCAACAAGTATAGGATGTTCCTGCACAGTACGGTTAATAATCTCCATAAACTCAACAATATCTTTATCATTTATGGCAATCTGCATACCTTGTCCACCTAATACATAGGACGGACGAACAAGTACCGGATATCCCAATTCATTTGCGGCTGCGAGAGCTTCTTCACAGGTAAATACCGTTTTACCTGCAGGTCTTGGAATACAGCATTGTTCCAAAATCTCATCAAACAACTCTCTGTCTTCTGCAGCATCTACATTCTCTGCAGAAGTACCAAGAATCGGCACTCCCATTTTAAGCAAATCTTCTGTAAGCTTAATAGCGGTCTGTCCACCAAACTGAACAACTGCTCCATCCGGCTTTTCCAGATTAACAATAGCTTCCACATCTTCTGCTGTAAGAGGTTCAAAATAAAGTTTATCCGCAATATCAAAGTCTGTACTTACAGTTTCCGGATTGTTATTTACGATAATTGTTTCATAACCTGACTCAGATAGTGCCCATGTGCTATGAACAGAACAAAAATCAAACTCAATACCCTGTCCGATACGAATAGGGCCGGAACCTAATACCATAACCTTCTTCTTTGTTTTTGCTGCATCCACTTCATTTTCACCATCATAACAGGAATAGTAATATGGTGTGGTTGCTTCAAACTCTGCGGCACAGGTATCTACCATTTTATAAGAAGGAATAATGCCATAAGACATACGCAGGTCATGAATTTCACTCTTTGAAACATTTTTAAGCTTTGCAATGACGGAATCCGGAAATTCCAGACGTTTTGCTTCTAACAATACATCCTTTGTAAGTTCCTGATTCTTCAGAGTATCTTCCATCTTAACAATGTTATGAATTTTATCAAGGAACCAGATATCAATCTTTGTAATGTCGTGAATCTCATTCAGCGTAATTCCACGGCGTAATGCCTCTGCCACAACAAAAATTCGTCTGTCATCCACACGGTACAGTTCTTCACGAATTGTTTCAAGAGGTAATTCTCCAAGGTTTTCGTATATCAGGCTATCTACATGCTGTTCAAGGGAACGAAGTGCTTTCATAAGCGCACCTTCAAAATTAGTACAAATACTCATTACTTCTCCCGTTGCCTTCATCTGTGTTGTTAATGTACGACTTGCTTTAATAAACTTGTCAAATGGAAGTCTTGGAATCTTTACAACACAATAATCCAGTGCAGGTTCAAAGCTTGCATATGTCTTTCCCGTTACTGCATTTTTAATTTCATCTAAATGATATCCTAATGCAATCTTTGCCGATACCTTTGCAATAGGATAACCTGTTGCCTTAGACGCCAATGCAGATGAACGGCTTACTCTTGGATTAACCTCAATTACACAGTATTCAAAAGATGTAGGATTTAATGCAAACTGCACATTACAGCCACCGGTTATTTTTAATTCATCAATAATATTAAGTGCTGATGTACGAAGCATCTGATATTCTTTATCCGCAAGTGTCTGTGAAGGTGCCACAACAATGGAATCTCCGGTATGAACACCTACCGGGTCAAGATTTTCCATGTTGCAGACACAGATACCGGTTCCGTTGGCATCACGCATAACCTCATACTCAATTTCTTTCCAGCCGGCAATACAACGTTCCACTAATACCTGTCCAACACGGGAAAGTCGAAGACCATTTTTCAAAATCTCAATAAACTCTTCTTCATTTGCAGCAATACCACCGCCGGAGCCACCCAAGGTATAGGCAGGTCGAAGTACTGCAGGATAGCCGATTACCTTAACAAATTCCAAACCATCCTCTACATTGGTTACTACCTTAGAAGGTGCAATAGGTTCTCCAATTTTCTCCATGGTCTTTTTAAACTCATCACGGTCTTCCGCCTTTTTAATTGTCTTTGCAGACGTACCAATCAAACGGACATTATGTTCCCGTAAGAATCCTGATTCTTCCAGTTCCATGGCAATATTTAATGCCGCCTGACCTCCTAATGTAGGCAAAATGCTATCCGGCTTTTCCTTCATTATTACCTTCTTAACAATCTCCGGCGTCAAAGGTTCAATATATACATGGTCTGCAATATTTTTGTCTGTCATGATAGTGGCAGGATTAGAGTTAATCAATACAACATTAATCCCTTCCTCCCTAAGGGCACGACATGCCTGGGTACCGGCATAATCAAATTCCGCAGCCTGACCAATTACAATAGGTCCTGAACCGATTACCACTACTTTTTTAATATTTGAATTCTTTGGCATTATTTCGACACCTCCATCATATTCATAAACTCATCAAATAAATAGTTTGTATCATGAGGTCCTGCACATGCCTCCGGATGAAATTGAACAGTTTGAACATTCTTTCCAAGATAATGTACACCCTCTACCGTTCCGTCATTTACATTCATAAAACTGACTTCTGCAATATCTCGGTCTATTGTTGATTCCTTTACCATATAGCCATGATTTTGTGTTGAAATATATACCTTTCCGGTTTTTAAATCCTTTACAGGATGATTTGCTCCGCGATGACCGTATTTCATCTTTTCCGTATCTGCACCATTTGCAAGTGCCAGTAACTGATGACCTAAACAAATAGCAAATATTGGAATTTTGGTTGCAAATAATTTTTTAATCTCTTCTATCACACCAACATTTGTTTTTGGATCTCCGGGACCATTGGTAAGCATTATTCCATCAGGCTTCATTTCCAATATATCCTCTGCCTTTGTATAGGAGGGAAATACAGTAACCTCACAACCACGATTTACCAATTCACGAATTATATTTTTCTTTGCTCCAAGATCAATCACCGCAACCCTATAACCTGATTCCTCACTAACCGGTTTATGGTATTCAATCTCCTTGCAGGTTGTCATAGCCACAACATCACCAATTTCAAACTCCTTTAATTTAGATATCACTTCATCTAAATTATAATTTTCATTGGTGGTAATCATACCACGCATGGTTCCTTTTTCCCTAAGTATTTTTGTAATTGCTCTTGTATCAACACCTTCAATACCCGTAATGTTATTTTGAATCAGAAAATCTTCTAATGCTTCCTGATTACGGAAGTTACTGGGCAACTTAGCTATCTCTCTTGTAATGAAGCCGGACTGCCAGGGCTTATTTGCCTCCATATCTTCAAAACAAACACCATAATTACCAATTAAAGGGTATGTCATACACACTGCCTGTCCTGCATATGAAGGATCTGTCAACACCTCCAAATATCCCGTCATAGAAGTATTAAATACGATTTCACTGATAATTTCATCAGTGCAGCCAACACTAATTCCCTCAAACACATGACCATCCTCAAGGATTAAAAAAGCCTTCATAAGTACCTTCCTTTCCGATTTTTGCCCAAAAAAAAAACCACTAACTAAGCCTACACGTCATTGCATAGACAGGGTTTCTTTTTTACAATCATCCTATATATACGAAAAAGATAGCTAACAAATCAATTATATAATTATAATATATATGTTATGTTATATCTCTTCCTCAAATTGTAGGAATTATAACATACATTTTTTTTCTTGACAACCCTCTTTTTAAAATTTAATCTATCTTTTTCCACGACATCTATTGAATCATAATTATGTAAACCACCATATATGGTAAAACACTTGTAAAAAGGCAGAACTCACTGTTGTTCTGCCTTTTTTCTTTTTAACTCTTCTTCCTTACTGTATTTACAGCCGCAAAAATCCTGCCGGTATAAATCATATAAAGCAGATAACTCAATAGAACGTTTATAACCGTTCTTTTTCTTAAAGTCAGCACACAAATAAGAAATCCCTAATTCAGTCTCTAATTTTCTGCCAATCTCATTAATCCACACTGCATTTTTATGGGGACTAATGGATAACGTAGTTGTAAAATAGTCATAATGACCTTCTTTTGCAGCCTCTGCCGTTTTTCTCAAACGAAGCTTATAGCATTCATAACAACGCCTGCTTCTTTCCCCTAATGCTTCCAATCCCTTAACAGCATGATCATATTCTGCAGGGTCATAATTTCCCTCTGTAAAACAAACCGGATATTTCGTTGGCAAACTACTTATTAATCGCTTCTGCTCAGCTACCCGTTTCTGATATTCCGGTTCCTCTGATATATTAGGGTTGTAATAAAATATAGTAATATAAAAATATTCAGACAAATACTCTAATACATAGCTTGAACAGGGTGCACAACAACTATGAAGAAGTAATGTGGGAACACTTTCTCCTCCTTTAAGCTCCTCTATCTTTTTATCAAGTATTATTTGATAATTTTCTTTTTTTTCCATATTTCTACCTCTTTCTATCGACTTTTTGTCCAATTACAACAATCATATTTCACAATTTTAACTACAAAATTTTTGTTTTTGTGCAACTTTGCCAATTGACTTTGTGTACAATAAACAATATACTAATAATAAGATAACGTATATAATTATGTACAGGTTATGACAGTTTGTCAATTCAAAATTAATAGGAGGTGTCTCATATGACAGTCGAGCAGGCAGTAAAGAAATTCAAACTCGAACCACTTAATGTATATACAGCCAAGGCTAAAGCAAAAGAGTTAAACGTTGACGAAGTATTATACATGAACGTAACTAAGAACAAATATGCTTACATTGTTAAAGATGGTTCACGTGGTTATGTATTATACCAGGACGAAATAAGTTTCTATACCAAGATGTATAAGGGACTTAAGATGACTCCATTGGAACCATAGGCTTTTACATATGAATAATTGAGATTAAGATTGGAATTTTGCCATCCTCATTTGGTGTAGTGCAAACTCCAATCTTTTTTATTTTATAAAACATCTATTTTCTTCCAGTATATTCTCCTATCATTGTGAGATACTATTCATATTATTTTTAATAGGTAATTGCGAAACACAATCATATGAATATGTGTATTGTAAATATATACAACTTTGCGAAGGCATTAGGAACGTTAGCCAAGCAAAGTTTGTATATATTTACAATATGGATAATATAAATGTTCTGTTTCGCAATCACCTGATTATTATAGATTATATGAGGATAACTATGAAGGATACAAACATTTTTTCCTACAATTTCATGAAATATTTATTTCTCTTTATATTAGGGGGTTTTGCATACTTTTATATGGAAATCTATTATCGGGGATTTTCCCACTTTTCTATGATTATATGTGCAGGTTTGGCATTTATAATAAGTGGCAGCTTGAATCATATATTTAAACAAAGAATATCATTGGTTGTTCAAATGCTGATTACCTGTTTCATCATAACCATTCTTGAATTTATTACCGGTTATATTGTAAATATTAAGCTTGGCATGAATGTCTGGGATTATTCAGGTCTACCCTATAATTTTATGGGACAGATATGTTTATTTTACTCCATGCTATGGCTTGTACTCTCCATAATATGTATTTTAGCTTATGATTTAACAAACTGGCTGATATTTGATGAAGAAAAACCCCATTATCGTCTTTTATAATATTAAAATATACTGTAAAATACACAAAAAATCGCTGTCGACACATAATGATATACACCAAGAATCATGGACACATATCAATATGGTTAACAGCGATTTTTAATATTTTATTCCAAAAAAATATTATTTGTAATAATTATATCGCATATCTTATAAATCAATCTCTATAATAAATTCATTTTCATTGGTGAAAACAGTCATTTTATATTTTAACAGTTTCACAATATTGTTTACAATGGTAAGCCCCAATCCCGAGCCGGTGATTCCACCTCTGCTATCATCTCCCTTTACAAATGGTTTTAAAAGCTCATCCGTTGATTGCTTTAATGGTGTTTCCATCTGATTGGTAAATGTAATTTTCTTCCCATTTACGGAAATATCAATGACCGTTCCCGGCAGTGCATATTTTACACCATTGCCAATTAAATTATCCAGAATCTGTGTAAATAAAACTTTATCTGAAACGACGGTTGCATTACCACTGACTTCAATTTGCAAATCCCGTTCTCCCATAAGAATATCATATTTTTTTGAAACCTCATGAAGCATATCAGAAATTTCAAATTCCTCTTTACATATTTCATAACCTGCCTCTTCCACTTTTCCAAGAGCCAAAACTTTTTCAATCAAACCATTCATATACTCCACATTTGAATGAATGGATTGCAGATAATAACTGTTCTTTTCCGGATGGGTATCATTTTGCAGATTCTCCGTATAGCCTAAAATTGCAGTCAATGGGGTTTTTAAATCATGAGCCAGTGTGTTAGTGGTATGTTTCCGATAACGATCCAGTTCATAATACCCTTTCTTCATTTTATAAGTGTAAATGGTCCAGACAAATACCACTAATAACCCAAACAAACCGACAACAACATACAATTTAATGAAAGAATATCCTTTGGCTGCCCAAAAATCCCATGTATTACAAACAATTACCTCCAGTGTCATATTCCCAACATCCATCCGGGTCGCCTCAATCCGGGTACCATCATCGTCCGACCAGCCCATAGAATAACAGTCATCTTCCAGAATAGAATTTAAATCATCTCCAAAACCTGACTTTCCATCCAGTAATTCCAGCATCTTAGATTTGGCATTATCCTTTCCTGTCAATTCAAAGCCCAACAAAACAGGTTCAGAAGAAACTTTTCTATCCGTAGAAGCATCAATGGGAATATAGGTATAATCAGAAGGCTCATCCGGTTCCATATTATAGGCAAGTATGGTTTCCAATTCTTCATTGGTATAAGAATCGTATTTCACAAGACGTATATTTTTCGGAGTAAAGGTATTATGATCCGTTACATAAATACCATCCATCACATATTTATAGTATGCGTTTGAATAAGGAAATTCTTTTCCATATTCTGCTTCTTCTATTTCTCCCATTTTTTTGTACAGTTTTTCAAACTCCTTCATATGATTTCCTTCATACCGAAAAAATCCATCCAACCCTTTGTAGTCACTAATAAAGATATAGGCATTTTCATCTGATATAGCATATAGTTCTTTTGTATCCTTATTATAGATCGCAAATGCCGTAGTTTCTTGAATACTTAAGTATGCCGGCAAACAAAAGGATGCTGAATCCACATACCATTGCAGGTCATTTGTAAATTCATCCAGCAGTTTTTCGTCTCTTTTTCCTTCTGATTGTAAGGTGTTATACTTCTCGTAAATACCTGACTGAAACAATGTCAAACTATTTTTTGCTTCCAAATCCTTTTCTTGGTTATATTCATGTCTTGCAACATATGTAATTCCCATACAGACTGCAAGCAATATCAATAAAATTACAGTCAATCGGAACAGAAATAGTTTGATAAAGTTTACCTTTTTTATCTTAATCTGTTTCATAAGCTTCCTCCTATTCCTCTACTATTTTATAGCCTTTGGTTACTACTGTCTTAATCTGGGCACCTGCCATTCCTAAAGCCTTTCTTAACTTTTTCACATGATTATCCACTACACGCTCATTTCCCTCGTAATCATAGCCCCAGACACGAATCAGAATCTGTTCTCTGGCAACCACCTGGTTTTTATGTTCTAACAGATATTTTAAAATGGTATATTCTTTTGGGGGTAAATCAACGGCTTGCTCTTTCCCATTTTCTAAAACCCTCACAATAAATGTGGAGGGATTTAAATAAACATTTCCACAATGAAGCTCCTCTGCACCCACAAGACCCTTGGAACGTTTTAAAAGTGCATTAACCTTCGCATATAATTCATTTAAGGAAAAAGGCTTTACGATATAATCGTCACAGCCAAGTGAATAACCATACAGTACATCTGACTCCTGTCCCCTTGCTGTCAAAAAAATGATTGGACAATTACTTAAAGAACGAAGTTCTCTACATAGTTCAAATCCATCAATTCCCGGAAGCATCACATCTAAAAGGACCAAATCATATTCTTTATCATAAATATAATCCAAACCTTCATTTCCGTTTCCCGCGGAAACAATATTGATTTTATTATCTTCCTTTCCCGAGAAGAAATCTTCAATCACTTCCCGAATCTGTGGGTCGTCTTCTACTAATAAAACCTGATAGGACATCATTTTTCCCCCTTAAAATGTAATGTGTTCGCGCTTTTATAAGATCTTATGTTCCAATATTAACATAGGAATATATCTTTTGTGTATCCTTCATGTATCTTTTATGTATCCTATTTGAAAGAAGCAAATTATAAAAAATGGCAGGAACTTCTTCCCGCCTCAAATGTTTCCTTTTTCAAATTATAATACTACTTTATTTTTACTCAATTTTTAACTCTAAACCATTAATCAATTCCATTAAGCTGTTTGCTAACGCAGTCTCTTTAGGTTGTCCATCTATATTATCATCTTCTACATATATTTTTCCCGTAGATATTTCTAACAAAATAAAACTTCCAGAATAATTCAACCAACCTATCGGAAGATAATGTTTATAATCTCCATATTTTGCCCATTCCGTTGTTAGTAATATAAAATTATCTGCATAGGTTTTAGGTTTCTTTTTACCTTCCTAGTCTATGGCAGAAAATAGAATAATGAACTCCTTTTCTTTATAGTATCCATAAATATACGTATGCGGACAACAGGTAATATACTCATATATTACTTCCGGTATCTCAAACCCAAATTTTTTCTTAAAATCCGACAAATCTTTTTTCCAAAAAACATAATTATATGAGCGTTTTTCCTCATTCAATCTTTTTATCCCATGCTTTTTATGAAATTGTTTTGATTTTATGAAATAATTTTTTATAGTTGAGCGCATTTTTATCAGCAATTCCTCCAACAATTATCTTCTATCCTGATTCTGTAGCCATCAACTAACAATCTATCTTGGTTTATTTATATTAAATATCTGCACTTCCAAAAGTCATTGGATTGTTTTTCAATTTATTCATTAAAAATTCTGTAAAAGAATTTGCAATTTTAAAAAAGCAATCATCCCCTGTTTCTCTATAACAATATATTGGTGGATTTTCTCCCTCTCCCAATTTAAAAAAACAAAACATACATCCCTGGCACATCCAAAACACATAATCATCTTCAGTTAAAATATTTTTTGAATCATTTTCTATCAGCAAATTGACTGCGCTCTCTTTTAATGTAAAAACTTCATCCATGTATATAGATTCACCCGTCATATATCCAGTTGCACCGTTACCCATAATTTTCATAAATTCTTCATATGCCATGGGAAGCTTCTGATTATTAGTCATGAAGCGCAATTGTTCAATTTGATCATCTGAACATCCGGAAACACGTCCTTGTATATTTTTAATTACTTCATCTAAATAATTCATTTCTACCCTCCCTTAATTGGTTTTATTTAAACTTTGCTCACGGGAATCACAAAATTATAAAAGAAAGATTCTACGGTTGGACTTTCTATAATTATACAATACAACATATCAAGGAAAACTTATTTAAGAGACAGTACCATATATGCAATGGCTAACTTCACAAAATCCCCGGACAAATGTCCGGAGATTATCATATGAATTAATCCTCATCTATGTGATACTTCTCAATCAATTCCTCTATATATTCCTTCGTCTGCAAGAGGTCTTTTGCAATTTGGGATATATCATTGCCTTGTGCAACCCTTGCAGTAATTAAATCTACCAAAAGCTGTTCTGCTCCTTCTTCCCTTGCCTCTTCCCGGATATGTTGTTCTCTCATCCATGTATGCATATACTGCTCACC
>JBJENX010000018.1:0-176490 GCA_051880415.1 Lachnospiraceae bacterium
TTCTCATTATTCCTGTTGTTATTAAAATGGGATTAAAAGCAGGAATAATTGAAATTATAGAAAATATAGACAGCGACTTCGCCAATACTTGTAAAAGTATGTTTACCTTCAAATAACGTCTGCTTTGAAGATAGTATATAATAACTTTTCAGACATTGCAATAGATAAATGGGGCTGGTTTTGTCAACACTTTATTGGCAACCTCCCAGTTTTCTTTATAACGGACGCTTCAGGAAGAGAAAAATGGATCCCCAAAGGGACCGCTTGCGCTTAGTTGCCCCACGCAACGGTACTAAATTCGTGCTACGCACTCATTAAGTGCCGGCGGTGGCAAATATCCCTTTTGGAATCCATTTTCCTCTTTCTGAAGCTGTTTAATATTTCATTCCGTTTTCCAGATGCTTTTATTTGTTGATTGGAATCATTGCCTTTTTCATATATCAAAAATCAACTACTTAATTTGTTATCAGCGATACCCAGAATTGAACGGATTAAAGGAATTCTCCCAAATGTCTCCACCAATAAAAATGTAATTATCACTGATATTGCAACAATGAAGCATATCTGGACATATACTTCATATTTTATGTATTTCAATACATAATAAGCCACAGCTACCAGCACAGTCATATGTATGTAATAAATGGCAAAAGAACGTAGGGATAAATACCTGAGTATCGTATTTGTTTTATTTAAATACTTTTGGCCGGCACCTATTATACCGAACACCATTGTTGTACATGATAGCGCCCATACCATTTTCATCCATGCATAATTCCATGTCCATATATTCAATTTGTCCATATATAAAAGCATAAATGACATACATAAATTTGTACTGATACCTAATATACATAGCAAATTGCAATTATTTTTCGTCACCTCAAAAAACATGTCATTGTCATAGAGCAATATTCCTACAACAAAGAAAACAAAAAATTTCCCTATCGACTCATCACTTCCACCATAAGACACCACATATATAAATAGCGTAAATAGTACAAGAGTACTCATATTTATGTTGATTTTCTGTGTTTTTGAACTTTTTTTGTATCTCATTATCGGAAATGAAATACAGGCTATTACCATCAAATAAATCAAAAACCATAGATGTGACGGTGTAAAACCTCCGTCATATCCATACAATCCATCCGAATACGTGGTAAAAAAATGTTTATACACCTGTATAACATTACCATTAAATCCAAAATGATTTCTTAATGCAAAATACGACTGAACCGGAACCCAAAAAAGAATACCAATAACAAATGGCAAAAAAATTCTCTTACATCTTTCTATATAATATTCCTTTAGTGTTCTTTTCTTTAGACTATACATTGTCGTTAATCCTGCGATTAAAAAAAGAATTGCCATATACCAGCTTCTTAAAGAATTATATATTAATGTTGGTATCAGAGACTTTGTTCCTTCAATATAAAAACCATCATTGATATGATATATTTCGCAAGCGTGAGCCACAAAAAGCCCCATTATAATCATTATTCTTATGTTATCTAAATAGTATTTTCTTTGTTCCATACCTTTTACTTCTCTTTGTCTCAATTCTCATGCATATAAGCTGTAAAATCGTGTTTCTTATCATGGATTACTCATAACCAATCCTTTCATTTAATATTCTCTGCTATCAAATTCGTACAATAACGTCCCATCCTTATTCCCATTCCCTCTCCTCACTTTTCTTCAGCACTCTTCCTCTAACTTCCTGTAATCTATCTTCCCGGCTGCGGTTCTTGGAAAATCTACAACAAAATCATACTCTACCGGTACTTGATATACAGCCAGTTCTTCACTACATTGAATATTCAATTCTTGTACCAGTCCCTCTCTTTCTGAATCCGTTATTGAAGAATCAGGCCTGATTACTGCTTTTAATTTAATGTCATTCCCCATATGCAAACTAACCACACAAGACTCCCGAACCTGTGTATGCTTATTCAATATTTCTTCTATCTGTGCCGGAAATACTTTATACCCTAGTCCATCATTAATGGTCATTATCATGCGTTTCATCCGACCCTGTACAAAAAGGAAACCATCTTCATCCATATATCCCAAATCTCCGGTATGTATCCATTTGCTTCCATCAGGATGCTCTTTTATTAGCAATTGCATTTCTGATAGATTGTCTTTATACCCCATCATTTCGGAAGCACACTGTAAACATATTTCTCCGGTTTGCATATATTTTAATTCTGCATTGTTTTCATTATCATAAATCATAACGATATTATGGATAAATGGGAGACCTACACTGCCTACTTTATTTTCTCCCTTTAATTCGCATGTTGCGGTAGCACATACCTCAGTCATACCATATCCTTTTATAACCTTCGCAAGAGAACCTCTTTTCTCTAAAAAATGATTTACCCGTTCTTCTAAAGATATGTTCATACCTTCGCCGCCCATGCCAACAGTTTTTAATCCAGACAGATTCATTTTGGCAAGCTTCTCATCAGTACACATTGCTGACACATAAGCCGGAATCGCACTGATATGATTGGGATGATACTTTCTGCAATATTCGTTCCATTTATCAGGGTCAAATTTCGGTATCAGTACCACTTCCAACCCAAGGCATAACGGCATATGTATATTTGTCACAATCCCATATACAACAAATGGCACCACTACATTCAGAAAAACTTCTTTTCTGTGATGGGGAAAGGATTGGATATATTGCCATACCACGGCATTGAAAGAATTATCATTTAATAAAACTGTTTTAGGGAAGCCTGTCGTACCACCGGTATGTCCATGAACACACACTGTATCAGGCGCTTTCTTATATGTTATATCAACAAGCGATTGGGTTGCATGAATGAAATACTCCCACCAAATAACCATAGCATCTTTATCATAAGACTTATCCTGCTTTCTTGTTTTGAATTTGTAGCCACATTTTGTTAGCGTAGGCATCCATGCTTCAATGGAATATACAATCACATTTGTAACTTCTGCCTGCTTTGAAGCGGCAATGACCTTGTCCGCAAACAAATCCAGAGAAACTACCAGACGGGAGCCTGCATCCCTGAAATAATCTGTCAAATCTTTTTCATCAGCCATAACATTTACAAAATTGGATACTGCTCCTATTTTATTTAATGCATACAAAATTAATACACAAGGAACCGTCGATACCGTTACAACGGATACCACATCACCGGCTTTTACTCCGTACTTTAAGAAAGCATTTGCAACAATATCAATATTCTCAAACAATTCACCATATGTAATTCGGTTACCAAAATAATTCAGTGCATAATCTAACAGATGTTCCTTATTGTTTTCGTATAGATATTCATACATTGTGCATTCCGGAAGCTTAGCATTAATCGCTTCCTCGCTGTAGTACTTCAACCATGGCTTATCTATGGATGGGTAGCCTGTCATTTTCTCGTTTTGTTGATTCATCTCTTTTTCCCCCTGTTATAGTAATCTTTGTAATCGTATATCATGGTTCGATAATACCCGGAACAAAATCACCTTGTTCATTGATGTAATATTCATTTTCACAGATTCCGTTTTTTTGAAGTAAATATTGATATTCATGTTCTGAATTATATTTATACCCAAATGTTTTAAACTTCTTCAAATATGTGTGATTCATATAGACATCTTTATCTATATCCTCCAAACTGTCCCTCTTTATGCCCATTTCACTCCAGATTGCTAAATATAGTATCACATTTTATCCTCTATCATTTTAATCGTGCATAATTGACACATATTCTTGCAGAATTTTCCATTTTTCTTCTTAACAAGAATAATTTTACAACATAAAAATCTTATAATCAAGAAAAAATATTCTTGTTAAGAAGAATTTGAGGTGGTCGTTTGAAGGCTTTTTGGTATAATGCAGAGCGAAAAAATGTATGTGGAATCAGAATTAAAGAATTAAGAAAGCAAAAAAAATTATCTACAAAGCAACTGGAAATCATGGCAAATCTCGCCGGATATGAATTTATTACACAAAATGCCATTACAAAAGCAGAACTGGGAATAAGATTTATTCCCGACTATGAAGTAGCCATTTTTGCAGAATTATTGGAAACTACCCCTGAATATTTATTAAACTGTGAAAAAAAACAGGAATAATTTTATATTCATATAGCATAAAAAATAGTCATAAACCTTTACAAGCTTATGACTATCTCTCTATAACATATATTTTATTCGTTACTACTTTCCCAACTATTCTATCAACTTATCTGCTTCGAAATACTTATATTTTCTGTTTAGGTACAAACTCAATCTTAAGAGCCATACCCATTCCTTCTGCCAATCTTTTAAGCAACTTAATAGAAGGATTTCTTGTTCCGTTCTCCAACTTACTAATATCTGCCTGATTAATACCCGTACGTTCCGCAAGCTCCTTCTGTGTAATATTCTGCGAAGTTCTTGCATCTACAATTGCTCTTATAACATCCAGTTCCGGTTGGATGGCTTCATATTCTTTTACAAATTCAGCATCCTTCATCTGCTCATCTTTATATTGCTTCAATGTTTTCATAATTTACCCATCCTTTCTTCAAGTAATTCAAGTAAACCAATCATTTTTGCTCGCATCTTGGCATCAAGAGCTGTAAGAAATTCTTCTACAGGACAGTCTCCGTTTTCTTTTTCATAAAAAATAACTTTAAACTCTGCCATGTAATCTCCTTTACAATTATTTTATGGCATATATGCCATATTGTCAATTATTAAATACTCTCTTATGTGATATATTCATATTTTCTGTTGTTATTAAAATGGGATTAAAAGCAGGGATAATTGAAATTATAGAAAATATAGACAGCGACTTCGCCAATACTTGTAAAAGTATGTTTACCTTCAAATAACGTCTGCCTTGGGGATAGTATATAATAACTTTTCGGACATTGCAATAGATAAATGATCCTAAGCACAAAAGAAAAAGCCATCCGGACATTTCATCCGAATGGCATATATTTATTATTCTTTATAAGGACTCTACATCTTCCTCTTCAACCTGCTTATTCTTCCTCTTTTTATTAAAGGCTGCATAGATACAAGGTACCACAATAAGGGTAAGCAATGTTCCGTAGGTCAGACCACCAATTACAACCAATGCCATTGGCTGTGCCATATCGGCTCCCATACCTGCACCGATTGCCATTGGAAGCAATCCCAAAATAGTGGTTAATGCCGTCATAACAATTGGACGCAGACGATTCTTACCCGTTGTTACAATTGCTTCCTCCATATCCATACCCTCTTCTCTTAGCTGGTTAATGGAATCTACAAACACAATACCGTTATTAACAATAATACCTGCTAACATAACCATACCAATCATGGCAATGATGCTGACATCATTTCCCGTAAGAATAAGGGCTGCAAAACCGCCGGTAAATGCCAGTGGCAATGTAAACATAATAATAAACGGACTCTTTAAGGACTGGAACTGGGCAACCATAATCAAATACATAAAGGCAATGGCAAGAATCATCATTAACATAACCTGTCCCATGGCTTCCATAACTGTTTCATTCTCACCGTTATATTCAATGGAATAACCATCCGGAAGGTCCATATTATCTACTACCTTCTTAACATCATTTGATACCGCAGTGGTTACATAACCATCCTTAATCTGGGCACCTACCGTAATAAAACGGGTCTGGTTCATACGCATAATGGTTGATAAGGAATATGCATCTTCTACCTCTGCAATCTTACCAATCTTAACATCTACGCTTTCTTCCCCTTCTTTTCCTTCAATGGTCATGTTCTTTATATCATCGATTGTATATTCTTCCTGTTCCTCATCCTTAACATATACCGAATAATCCTGATTTGCGGTTGTAAGAGTTGTTGCCGAGGAAGCCTCCGCCAATGAAGCCTGTACCTTCTGGAATACCTGGGCAACCGTAAGTCCATATTGTGCTGCCTTATCTTTATCTACAACGATTCTGTATTCCGGTGTGGCATCTTCTACACCATTGTCAATCTCTTCAAGACCATCAACCTCTGAAAGCTTCTCTCCAACAGATACTGCCAGCTCCTCTAAGGTATCCAGATCCTTTCCCTGAATCTGCATAGATACACCTGCTGTCATTAATGCACTCATATCCATGCTGGAAGCCGATACCGATATTTCACAATCAAGATCAGAGGTTTTTTCAAGAATCATATCCGCAATCTCGTTATTGGTATGCTCCTTATCCTCCTTACATTCAATATAGAAGCTTACCGTATCAAAGGAATCATCTGAGCCTAAGCCAAGCATTGACATGGAGCTTCCTCCTACTAAGGCTCCAATGGTCTCAATATCATTAATCTCCAATATTCTGTCAATGACTTCATCAGACATATCTGCCGTCTGGGATAACGTCTCCGTATCCTCCGGCATAGTTAACGTCATGGTCATTTGCGTAGAATCCATTTCCGGAATAAATGAAAATCCTTTGGAAAGCGCAAAGAGTGTACTTCCAACAAACAAAACGATTACAACTACAAATACAATACCCTTATGCTTCAAAACAGCCGGAAGCATATTGGCATATTTTTCACTAAGTATTCTTATGAATCTGTTTTCCTTTTCCGTAACCCTGTTAAAGGTCTTTGATGCAACCATTGGAACAAATGTAATGGCAACAATCAGACTTGCAAACAACGAAAATGCAATGGTAAGACCCATATCAGTAAACAGCTGCTTTGTAATACCGGATGTAAATACAATCGGTAAAAACACACAGACTGTTGTAAGTGTAGATGCGGTAATTGCGCCTACCATCTGTCCTGCACCCTTAATTGCCGCATCCTTAACGGAATAACCTTCATTACGCAGCCGGTATATATTTTCAATTACGACAATGGAGTTATCCACTAACATACCAACTCCAAGCGCCAGACCTGATAAGGATATTACATTTAAGGTAACGCCACTAAAGTACATAAGTACAATGGCAAATACCAGGGATACCGGTATGGATACTGCAATAATTCCTGTAGGCCGTATATCCTTTAAGAAAATCAACAGAATCAAAATTGCCAGCACCGCCCCAAGCAACAGATTATCAAGTACAGATTCTGCCACCAGGTCAATATACATACCCTGATCCATTAAAGATGTAAATGTAATATCAGAATTTGCATCCGTTATATCTTCAAACTGTTTATTAATGTTATCTGCGACTTCCTTTGTGGAATATTCATTCTGTTTTGCAATGGATAATATAATTCCATCATTTCCGTTAATGGTGGTATACATAGTGTCTGCATTATCTGCTACGAATACATCAGCAACATCAGATAATTTAACAGGATCAACCCCATCCATTCCAAGGTCTAACAATACAAAATCAGAAAGTTCCTCCACATCATCAAACTTATTTCCTACACGTACCAGATAATCCACATCATCTTCCGTAACATAGCCTGCAGGGAAATCAAAGTTTTGTGCAGTAAGCATTCCCTTAATCAAATCTACGGATATAATATTTTTCATGTCTGCGCCGTCATAAGCAGCTTCCTTTGCATCTTCAAGATTTGCCTTTTCCTCTTCAAGCTTTGAAGCTCCTTGTTCCAAATTCACTTTAGCTGCAGTTAACTGACTTTGTGTTTCAGCTTCTTTTACCTTTAAAGTAATCTTACCTTCATCGATAGCCGATTTTCCACCGGTAATCTGCTGCATTGTATTATTAAGGGTTGTCTTTCCTGAAGTAATCTGCTCTAACCCGCTATTAAGCTCCGTTAACTGAGCATTTAAAGATGTAATATAGGTTCCTAAGGTTGCACAGGTTATTGCATTGCCATTATCATCCTTTAAATCCATGGCAGCAAGATTTGCTTCCATACCTGCAATGGCCTCATTTAATGCCTGTAATTCCGCTGCAAATAAAGCCTGCTGCTCTGCCGGAAGTGCCATAATCTGGTCTCTTCTTGATACTGCATTATTATAACCGGTCTGCAAGGCTTCAAGATTACTGATTGCTGTCTCTAATGAAGTTTTGGCACCTGTAAGCTCCTGCTCCTTTGCAACCAAATCCTCATAAGCTGTATTTACTTCTTCCTCAGACTGTAACAATTCCAGCTTAGAATTATCAATATCCACAGCAGCCTTGGCAAACTCCTGATTGGCTGTTTTTTGTCCGCTTTCTATCTGGCTTTTTCCACTGTTAATTTTTGCCTGTGCATCATCTAAAGCCTCTTGTGCCTCAGTAAATTTATCATCTAATGCTTTTTTTACCTGCTTGTTTACTTCATCCACCTTATCCTTACGGATAATTACCTGAACCGATTCTTCCACAACACCCATAGCGGTAACAGAGGCAACGCCATCCACACCTTCTAATTCAGGACACAGACTGTCATTTACATAGTGGCTTAATTCTATACGGTCGGCACCTTCCATATCCACCGCAGCAACCATAACCGGCATCATGTTTGGATTTAATTTCATAATAATGGGATTCCCAACACTTTCATCCAGGTATCCTGTAATCTGGTCAAGATTCTCTCGCATATCAATGGTAGCAGCATCCATGTTGGCATCTGAATTAAATTCAATCATAACCATGGAGAAATTATCAGAGGACATGGACTGGATATTTTTTACATTATCAACAGTAGCGATTGCCTGTTCTACCGGCTTTGTTACTCCTGTTTCTACTGCCTCAGGACTGGCCCCGGGATAAGTGGTTAATACAATGGCATAAGGTAGCTCCATTGATGGCAGTAAATCTACAGTCATCTTGGTATACGCCACTATACCCAGAATCAAAACCAAAACAATTCCTACAATAACGGTATAAGCCTTCTTCACACTGTATTTTGTTATCATTCTTTTCCTCCTTCATATAGACCATGGTCTGTATACGCTGCATATGTAACGTCCTGTTTTTCAATATCCGCCCTTGCAGCAGTTGCTTCTATCAATAATTTCTCAATCCTGTCATAATCATCATAGGGAATATTCACCTTAAGCTCCACATTTTCTCCGTATACACTGTCTGTAATCATAATATGTTCACTACTTAACAGATACTGAAGCTTTCCAAGGTCATTATAGTTGGTTTTAATAACCACCGGAAAAACCTGTTGTTTCCGGATAATCTCTGTTGCCTGAATACATGCCTTGGATGCATCGGTATATGCTCTTACAAGTCCCCCTGTTCCAAGAAGGGTTCCGCCAAAATACCTTGTAACAACAATACATACATCACTTAGTCCTGCACCTGTTATCACCTCAAGTATAGGCTTTCCTGCTGTTCCACCCGGCTCACCATCATCCGAAAAACGTAGCACAGGCTGTTCCTGCCCCAAAACATAAGCATAACAGTTATGTCTGGCATCATAATGTTTTTTCTTAATCTCCATTATAAATGCATTTGCTTCCTCTTCGGTCTCCACATGACGAACATAACCGATAAAACGGGATTTTTTCTCTATAATTTCATCCTCTCCGGGTTCTAATATTGTTCTGTATTCTTTAAGCATATATACTCTCCTAATATCATAATTCCGATGACTGCATCTCTCAATTCTTTGCTATCATAACAAATTACAGAAAAAAATGCTATCATGAATGTCAGAACAATAGTTGCCCACGGAAACTATTTAGTTGACTTCTCCATTATATACATATAATTCCATTTGTCAATTAAGGACACAGATTTTTAACATATTTGAATAACTTTTTGTTTTTTCGACAATAATTTGATGTAAGCAATAATTGAAATATTCCTTATATCTTGTTACAATAGTTTTATCTATGCTTGTACATATACAATTCATTACAGGAGGATATCCATGAATTATTCAAAATATAATACAAAGAAAAAGCAAAAACAATTAGTATCCAAAGGAACAAAGGTGAAACGAAAAATACTATACATTATCTATAAAACCTTTGTTGTTCTGTTTATCTTAGGGGTGTTAGCCGGTGCAGGAGCCGGAATCGGTATGTTTACCGCCATTATAGACAGTGCCCCTGACATCAGTGACATCAAAGACAGTGTCCAGTTAGAAGAATTCCAGACAACCATATATGACCAAAACGGGAAGGAGCTTACTACTTTATCGACAGCAAATTCCAACAGAGTATATGTAGAATATGAAGATATTCCGGAAGATATGGTAAATGCCTTCGTTGCCATTGAGGATGAACGTTTTTGGGAACACAACGGTATTGACCCAAGAGGTATTTTACGTGCCTTTGTAGTTGGTATTAAAAACCGGAACTTTTCCGAGGGAGCTTCCACCATTACCCAGCAGTTAATCAAAAACCAGATTTTTAACGTAGGATTAAATGAAGTTACCTTCATGGATTCTTTAAAAAGAAAAATTCAGGAACAGTACTTAGCCATAGAATTGGAAAAGCAGATTGACAAAAAAGATATTTTAGAGCTTTATTTAAATGCCATATATCTTGGAGAAGGTGCAAACGGAGTTCAGACAGCGGCAGAAACATATTTTAACAAGAAGGATTTAAATGACCTTACCTTATCAGAGTGTGCGGTGATTGCTGCAATTACCCAAAGCCCCACAGAATTTGATCCGGTTTTATATCCGGAAAATAACAAAAAAAGAAAAAACACGGTTTTGGAAAAAATGTTAGAACAGGAGCTTATTACCAAACAAGAGTATGAAGTGGCAGTTGCAGATGATGTCTACGCAAGAATTTCTCTTAACAAAGAGGAGGATGAGCACAAAACCTATAACTCCTATTATATTGACTCCGTTATCAACGCATTAACGGACCAGCTGGTAAATGAAATGGGCTATACCGAAACCCAGGCATTTAATGCCATATATACCGGCGGACTTAGTATTTATATTAATCAGGACGAAGAGATTCAGGCAATCTGTGACGCAGAAATCAATAATCCTGATAATTATCCAAACAGTACAAGTGTTGCCCTTAATTATGCATTAACCTTAACTGACCCGAAAACAGGGGAGCTATATAATTATTCCGGCAATCACCTGATTAATTATTACAAGGAAAAAACACAAAACAGTAAATACAACCTAATTTATTCCAGCGAAGAAACCGCCCGTGCCGCAGCGGATGAATATAAAGATTACATTATCTCAAAAACCGGTTACAAGGAGTTAGCCGAATCATTTTCTACCACAATCCAGCCTCAGTCCTCCTTCGTAATTATTGACCAGACAACCGGTCAGGTGAAGGCAATCTGCGGTGGACGGGGAGAGAAAATCGGTAACCTTACATTAAACCGTGCCACAGACTCAAAACGTCAGCCCGGTTCCACCTTTAAGGTACTGGCTGCATATGTACCGGCACTTGATACCGCAGGCATGACCCTGGCAACAAGCTTTAAGGATGAAGCAACCAACTATAGTAACGGAACACCGGTTAAAAACTGGTACGGAGGCTATCGGGGACAGCAGACCATCCGTACTGCCATTAAGGATTCCATGAACATTATTACCGTTAAATGTTTTCAGGAAGTAACCCCTCAGGTAGGATATGATTATCTGTGTAATATGGGTATCACAACATTAAAAAATGGAGAAACCACCATTAACGGTGTCCCGGAAAATGACATTAATGAATCCATGTGTCTCGGCGGACTTACCGACGGTGTTACCAATTTAGAGCTTACGGCAGCATATGCTTCCATCGCAAATCAGGGTTCCTACATTAAACCAACCTTTTATTCCAAGGTACTAGACCATGACGGTAATGTATTAATTGACAATTCACCTCAGCCAAAACAGGTTATGAAGGAAACCACTGCCTGGCTCATCAACAGTGCCATGCAGGATGTTGTAACAGGTGGTACCGGTACCGCCGCAAGATTAAGCAGCGGTATGGTAGTGGCAGGTAAAACAGGAACCACATCAAGCAACTACGACTACTGGTTCTGTGGTTCTACACCATATTACACTGCCAGTATCTGGATGGGATATGATTCTAACACGGATTTCTCCAACAGTAATACCCACAAGGCAATCTGGAGAAAAATAATGGATCAGATTGTATATACAAAGGGGCAGGATACCTCGGCTACCTTCCCAAAACCGGTAGACATTACCACTGCCACGGTTTGTGCAACTTCAGGTCTTCTTCCAATTGAAAATCAATGTACCTCGGTACGTACGGAATATTTTGCCAAAGGAACAGAACCAACTAAGACCTGTGATATTCATCAGGTAATAAAAATATGTGATGACACACATTATAAGGCAACGGATTATTGTCCAAATGTAACCACCTACCATTATTCAATTGATGAAAATGGAAGAATCATTATTACAGACGATATTGAGATATCACTTCCGGAGCGCTTTAATGAAATTACCTGTCCAACACATACTACACCGGAATCTGCCCAGAACACCGGTGATAATCCTGAATCAGGAGGCGTATCGGAAGAATACTCCATATCTGCCCATGCAGAAGGTGGCGGATATATATCCGGTCCTATAAAAGGACGGAAGGGAGAATCCATTACCCTTTCATTTATCGCAAACGAAGGTTCCGTAATATCCAACGTAACCGTAGACGGGGTGGCAAAAGGTGCCATATCTTCTTACACCTTTACCAACTTAGGAAGCAATCATAGTATTGTAGTTACCTTTGTTCCAAGCAGTTAATATGTATTTTATATGGGGACACCTCATGAAGAAGTGTCCCCATTTTTATTTTGTCATTTTAGGCTGGAATAATAAGGAGGCAATATAAGAAAATATAATGGCAGCAGAGGTTCCCACAGCAGCCATTTTAAATCCTCCTCGAAATAAACCGATAAATCCATCATTATCTACTGCTTCCTTAATGCCCTTCCATAAATTATAACCGAAGCCGGTAAGAGGAACAGAAGCCCCGCTTCCCGCAAAGTCCAAAAATGGTTCATATATCTGTAATGCGCCTAATACTGCTCCTGTACAAACCAGTATTACCATAATTCTTCCGGGCATCAGCTTTGTCTTTTCCATTAATATCTGTGCCCCGGCACAAATCAGTCCTCCAATAATAAATGCCTTAATAAATGCCATATTTTTCTCCCTTCCATACTATCGTTTCTCAATTACAACTGCATGGGCAATTCCCGGTACCGATTGCCCTTCGTTAAAACTTACTGTGGATAATAATGCTCCCGTTGGAACAAAAAGGATTCTGTTCATTTTGCCACTTCTAATTTCATCCAGCAGTTTTCCTGCCAAGGTTACCGCTGAACAACCGCAGCCGGAACCTCCTGCATGGGTATCCTGCTCCGGATCATCATATATTTCCATTCCACAGTCTCTGTGTACCTTGCTGATATCGATTCCCTGATCCAATAATAGTTTACATAATATCTCGTGTCCCACACTACCTAAATCCCCGGTTACAATTGCATCATAATCCTCCGGTTTTCTCTCAAAATCTTTCAGGTTCCTGTATATAACACTGGCTGCCGCCGGTGCCATACAGGCTCCCATATTCAAAGAATCCTTCACTCCATAATCAACAATGACACCTGTAGTAATTCCTGATATCTTAACATCCCCATACTCCTTTGATAAAACAAAAGCACCACATCCCGTTACGGTCCAGGTAGAGGACATTGGTCTTTGATTTCCATACTCCAAAGGAAATCTGAACTGTTTCTCTGCACCTCCAAAATGACTGGAAGCAACAGCTACAACCGTATCTGCGTATCCTGCGGAAACGGTCATAGCGCCTAAAGATAGGGCCTCACCCATGGTAGAACAGGCACCATATAATCCAAACAATGGTATCTCAAAATCCATTACTCCAAAGGTTGTGGCAATTAATTGTCCCAATAAATCTCCTGCAAATAAATACCGGATATCCTCCTTTTTTAATTTTGCTTTTCTTAGGGAAAGTAAAACCGTCTGACGAATCATTTCACTTTCTCCTTCCTCCCATGTATCCTTTCCAAAAGTTGCATCCTCAACAATCTGGTCAAAATAATCTTTCATGGGGCCTTCCCCTTCCTTGGGTCCCACAATAGAAGCTGAGGACATAATGTAAACGGGTTGATGAAATTCAATACTTTGTTTTCCTTTTTTTATTTCATTTGCCATAACATACCTCCAAATTAAAAGGGTGTTACCTTTTTGGTAACACCCTGCCTGTATCTAGTATGTATGTTTTTATAAATTATATTCTATTCATTTAAAGCCTCACCACTTACCATCCATGGAGACGGTTGAGCAACCATTACACTTCTCTTGTCACTCTTAGAAACCGATATCTGTAAAACTTCTGTATTCTTAATATTATACTTCTCAAATATATTTTTTATGCTGACTAACATATCAAGCTCCAAGGTATATACAATAAACTGCATATTGGGATTCACCTCTAACAAAACCTTAACCTCTTCTTCAAGACGTTTGGATGCAACAATAAATGCAAGCCTTGGTTTTGGAATCCCCTCCATGTTTTCCTTTGTAAGGGAAGGAATAATCTCTACATTATGTACGCCGAATTTACTTACGTTATCCTGTAAGGAATGCATATCTCTTTCGTCAGGCTCAACAGCAATGATTGTACCCTCACTGGCCTCAATTGCAGCTTCAATTACAATACTTTCTCCGCTTACAATACATATGGTATCACCTACATCACAGGACAGCATATTCATAATAACAGCCCGTATTTCATGTCCCACATAATTAACGGTTCCCTTTGAGAAAAACTCATTACGGATGCCATACCTTGATGCCTCTCTTGTATTTTCATTAATGATGAAAATAACCGTTGGCTCTGTAATCTTTCTATCCATGTAGTCCTTTATCTTGCGTGTTTTTACCGCATCTTCTTTGCTGGTACCAACACCAAGCCACATATCATATTCACCGTATCCGCCTTCCCATAGTTCATAAAATAGATCAGGATGACTTTCATCGGCAAAAATCATAACCCTTTTATGTGTTTCTATGGTAGGAAGCACATTTTTCTTCTTACCACAAATGTTAAGCAGCTTAATCTTTTCCGGACTAACCCCCATACGATCCGCGAAATTAGCAACCCACGCCAGCATTTCACTGGTATTAAATACTTTCATTCCACTTGATTCCATAGTCAATACCTCCTGATGTACCACAATTTTTCATAAAAATCCGTAACCCGTATATCACTCTACTGTTTATTCTACTCCAGAAGTGCATCTTTTACAACAATAAGCTGATAAAATTTTATTGGTTTTCATCATCAAAAAAGGCCTCGCATCTTATGATGCTGAGGCCATACTTTTCATTACTCTGCGTCGTTCAATATATTCTTCTACTGCACTTTTATCCAGATTCAGACTAATTGCAAATTCACCATATAAATTATCCTGTGCACTTTTTAAATACCGTTCATCACAGGCAGACATTTTCTTACCCTGGGAAAGTCTTTCTTCCTTCCGCTTCAAAACCGTATTAATTACCCGAATCCACTGTCTGCAGTCACAGGACTTAATGGCTTCCTTATAAGCCAGTTCCCGATTCTTGTCATTTACTTCTTCAATCTCTGCAATCTCTTTCATCTCATCAATCAGCATACAAGCTTCCGTCTTATCAACAACTTTTCTCATGACAACCTTTTGATTGTCTACCGGAATATAAACCTTACTACCTCTTGAATATAAAGGTGCCAGTGTATAGTATTCTTTATCACTATCCACTCCCGTTATATTCATTGGACCTACAGCTTCTACTCTACATACACCGTTCATTCCATAAACGATATACTCACCGATTTCAAACATTCTTCTCCTTCCTTTCTAAAATATGGTTCACGTTGCCAACTAATGCAATCATAACATTTTCTTGAATTTTTTGTAAGTTTTTTCTTATATTTAATTGTTTTTCTGCATTTTTCACACTTACATTTTTGGAAATTGTGCAAATTGACAATATCTGACAAATGTAATGCTTGTACATAAGATATTCTGTCTTATAATTGTATTATTCCCAATAATTAACAATCCTAAACATCTATTTGTTATATTTTTTTATCACTCCAAGACCTAATGGGTAGGGACCTGTGTGAACACCAATTGTTGCTCCGATTTGATATATATCGATATCCTTTATATTAGATATGGTTTGTAATGCCTTAAGTATTTTTTCTTTAAACTCCTTTGCCTCTTCTATATCATATCCATAACCGATTACAAATTCATAATCATCAGGAGACTCTTTTATCTCATTAAAATGACTCATTGTCTTGTCGATTATTTTATCAATTGACTTTCTCCGGCTTCTTGCAATCCCAAAGGGAAAAATCTCCCCCTCCTTTAACACAATTAAAGGCCGTATTTTTAACGTATTTATGGCAAGCTTCATTACTTTACCCACACGTCCACCATGAATTAAATAATCCATATTTTCAACAGTAAAGAAGATTCTTCCTGTTTCCTTTATTCGTTCCAGCTCCCGGATTACCTCTTCAAAACCATATCCTGCATCCCTCATTTTCACTGCCTCTAATACATAAATACCCTGCAAAACAGTATTCATGGTGGCATCAATTACTTCTATTCTGGCATTTTCATAATCCTCTAACAAAATATCTCTTGCAGCAATGGCAGAATTATAAGAGCCACTAAACTTTGTGGTTATACAAATACATATGATATCCACACCCTGACTAACATAAGGAGTAAATGCCTCTACATAATCTTCTATGGAAGGCAGAGAGGTCTTTGGAAATACATCCGGATTATCAATCATTTTCTGATAAAATTCATGTACCTTTATTTCCTCATTTTCCTTAAAATATCTTTCCCCGTCGAAAGATATGTAAAATGGAACCACATGTATATTCTTTTCTTTTGCAATCTCATTTGATAAATCACAGGAACCGTCACTGATAATCTGATATGCCATAAAAAAACCTCTCTTCTTCTACATAGTTTTTTCTCTACTTCATGTAGTATTCAATACTAAATCTAGGATTAAGTAATACTATAACATCTTTTTTATTATTTGAAAAGATACTTTTTACGGATACAATATCCAAACATAGCAGGAGCCATATATTTCATAAAATATATGACTCCCTATATTGATAGCAAACAAATACTCTGTTCATAAACAACAAAAACAAGTACACTTCGTCAAATCATAAAAACTGTTTCATTTCCTCCATAAAATTCTCTTCCGTCTTAATAAGGTCTTTGGCAAGCTGCAGGCTTTCCTTTGAAGCGGCACTATATTTATTTATATACTCTGACACCGATTGGATTCCCATATTGCAGCCATCCATCATAATCTTTGCCACCTGATTGCTGTCATTTCTTAATGACATTTTCATTTCCGTAGACAGCCATGACATGGCAGACGCCATAAGCCCCGGTTCTTCCTCCCTTGCTCCGTTTAATGTTAACTGTTTTCCAATTTCCTCTTCCAAGCCCTGATGTTTTTTCTTATAAGAACGAATCACATCTGCCTGTTCTTCATTTCTTACATACTCCATAATCTGGTTTATACTGTTTATTGCCATTTTACATCCGGAATTACATTCCTTTAATAATTCAACTGTTTGTGATGCCATACCAATTTCTCCCTTCTTATTCATACTGATTAGGTAATTGCGAAACTCCTACTTCTTCTATAAAAGTTGTGCAGTTTTAACAATATCCACGCAGGCACGCTCTCGCTGCTCTCGCCTCGCAGCGGTACTAAACTCGTGTTTCACACTCGTTAAGTGCCGGCGGTCTCAAAGCACCTGCTTAGGATACTTGTCAAATCTGCACAACTTAATATACATTTTCATGAGTTTCGCAATCACCTATCATACTGATAATATTACATGGATTTTCCATTTATAAGGTAAGTATTTCCAACATCACGGGCTTTTTATTCATTTCCATTTGTAAATGGAAATATAAGGATAAAAATTTGTTTTTTTGTACAAAAACAGTATTATTTTTTTACAAATCCGACACAGGAAAAACATATTTTTTTCACAATTTACAGATATACTTATCACTGTAAGAGCTTTTCATATGATACAACTTACGTTGTATCGAAATCCTCTCCCCCTCATTAAATGAAGGTTCAGCATTTGCTGAACCTTCTTCCTTTATATATTCACTTTATAGCTGTCCGTATCGGACTGAATATCCACTACCTCATATACAGAAAGTATTTTATTCTCTACCCGAAAATGTATATCCTTTCCTGCAAAAGATACCCCATATTTCCTGTTTGGATCATCATGATAGCCGGGTCTTGGGTCCTGCTTTAGTATATCAATTGCATTCTGTCTTTTCTCCACAGGAAAACAATTTAATAAATTCTCCGGAAAATCCACCTTTAATTCATAGTCCTTTACATCCTCTGCAAAACCACCGGAAGCATCAGGATGACTATCCACGTGAGGAAGATAGGGTTTTATATCATAAATCGGTGTATTGTTTTTTAAATCGATACCGGAAACATATATTTCCGGTCCATGTTTCGTGTACTCAATCTTTTCCAGTTTAACACTGGATAAGCCTATATGATTGGGACGATATGGGGAACGGGTAGCAAACACTCCCATTGTTGTATTTCCCCCAAGTCTGGGGGGCTTTACCGTAGCCGACCAGGTATCCTGCTTTATTCCTTCAAACTGCCATAGCAGCCAGATATAGTCATATCCTTCTAACCCCTTAACTGCATCCTCACTTCGATATGGAGGTTCAAAAACTATTTTTCCCATAAGATTTTCAACCAATCCGCTTTGTCTGGGAATTCCGAATTTTTCCGGAAAATCTGTTTCAATATAGGCAATTACTTCCATTGTATTACCGGTAACTCTATTTTTATCCATACACACTTCCTGCATCCAGTATACTAAAAATCATCATTTACTACATTAGGATATTATCATATAACCCCTTATTTCACAATAATCTTACAGAATTATAGACACATAACCGTCCATAACCTGACCTGGCATCCGGCACCATCTCCTGATAGGGCAGGGGAATTGCACCTCTGATAAGAACAGCCCTTATTTTTTCACCATACAGATATGGGTCATGGCCATTTATAATACCATATTCCATTAACAGGGCGCATGCTCCCGTTACAAAGGGTGCCGCAAAGGAGGTTCCCGTTACAACCTGATAACCTCCCCCTACATTACAGGTATTAATATTCACCCCCGGAGCACATAAGTCCGGTTTTTTCATAAGTTCATAATATCCGGTTCCTCTCCCGGAAAATGCTGCATAAGTCCCTCTTTGGGAATCATATGCAGATACTGTAATTACCCCCCTGGCAGTGGCAGGAACCAGTACCGTATCATCAAGAGAAGGAATCAGAAAATATACCGAAGCTGTAGTACTTCCCTCTACAGGCAGCCACATATTGTATCTGCCATCCGTTATTTGTCTTGGTATGAATACAATTCTCCATATTCCCGGTGTAATATAATAATCTATTGGGGTAAATGATATATATATTTCCTGACGGCTGTTATATGGGGTTGGTTCTCCATATATGACAGAGATTCTGTCCTGTTTCACAATGTAATTCTGAACCCGGCTGTAGGAGGAAAAAGGTCCCACCCTGTCACCTGCAGGTGTTTCCAAATAGATATCAAACACATCATTATAGGATTTCCATATCTGCAAATTAAAAGTGGTAAGATAATTTTCAACTACCATTTCAATTATCTCTTCCCGATACACAAAGAGCCTACTTTGTAAAACCCCACCTACATGTCGCCCGCTTAATCCCTCATTCCCGCTTCCAACCACAAGATTTAGACGGTACAAACCGGAAACAGCATCCATATATCTTTCAATCACAGACTCCCCTCTATGATCCCCATAGTTATTTCCAAAGCTAATGTTAATTGCCAGAGGCTTACCAAGCTTCATTGCCGTTTTTAAAGAATAATCAATAGCCAGCATAAGCTGCGTGGTTCTTGGAAACCCCTGATTATCGGGATTGCCCAGTTTTACAACAATAATATCCGCATCCGGTGCAACACCCACTATATTTCCCTCTGATGCATTTCCATTTCCCGCCATAACTCCCAGCACAGCCGTTCCGTGTCCACCGGTATCAAATAATTGATAACCGTCACGATTATCTTCCAATAATATTTCATTAATCTCTTCCCGGGAATATTCCCGTCCTATGGTATATCCCTCAGGGGGACTTCCACTGACTGTCTGGTTCCAAAATGACACAATCCTTGTGGTACCATCCGGGTTTCTAAAATCCGGATGAAAAATATCTGCCCCTGAATCCAGACATGCCACCAAAACATTTTTGCCTGTCAGATTATAATCCGGCAAACGCAGACGCTTTATACAGGAGCTTTCTATTCCTTCCATTTCCTGCAATAAAAGACTTTTTGGTTTTTCAATATATATAATCTGGGGATATTCGGAAAGCCTCTCAATTTTATTTTGTGGAATCTCCGTGATAGCATATCCCCCCAGCAATTCATCAATCTCAATATCCAGTTCTTCTCTTATGTTATCCAGATTGCCGGTATACTGTAATATTAATTCCCACAGGGCAAGCTCTTCATCATAGCCAACATTCAGATTCAGACTTTCCTTTCGAATATCCGGTGGTGTATCCATTGCCATAGTAAGCTCTGCACTAATTTTTTCCACAATACACCTCATTTCCTTCTATTTCATCTATAGGACCAAACAATATCTCCAATATTTTTTCACCAGATAACCCCCTGATATGTTCCGGGTCAGCCATACATCCCTTTTCTTCATTAAGATACCACCGCATCTGATGATAATCACTTAGATAATCCTTTCCCTTTGACACGGCAGGATATCTTTCATACCAGTGGGGATAACAGATTTTCATATATCTTTCTGCCAGCCCAATTGCCTGACTATCCCTTCTTCCTTCAGGGGAAACCGTACCATTTAACTGTACACCGGGAGGGGATGCATGTAATAAAAGCACACTGTTATCCTGACATGCTCCCACACAGATCCATACATGTCCTTTCCGGCTCATAATATCTCCCGGCTTATAATCATTTACCCTTCCACTTTCTGTAAAGCTTCCATATCCCATACATGCATACTGTTTTCCTATTATTCCCGAAGGATAAACAAACTCTTTCTTCCCACAATTCCGGAACACATTGTACATACACCACCCAACATAGCCTGAGCAGTCTAACCCAAGCTCGATCTCATATAAATAATCATGATAATCATATGCCGGTGTCTGACATCCTGCAAAATTTACCCATTTTTCCCAGACACCTATATGCCTTGCGCCCCTTCCCCCTCCGGTATCCGCTTTATTCCAGCCTCCACCCCATACATACATGGTTTTTCCTACAGGCAAAACAGCGGTTTCCAAAAACTGCTTTAATGTTACCATACCATACTCCTACTTATACTTCTTATACAGTTTATATACCAGCAGATTTTTTATTACTAAATAAACAAAATCTTATTTTATTATCCTATGTTGGTAACACATTGTACGAATATGAATAAACTAACAGTGTAAAGAAAAATGGAGGAATTCCTTATGGGCGATTTGTCAGCAACAAACAGTTGCGGATGTGGTTTTGGCGGCGGTAACTGCTGTACATGGATTATTCTTTTAATCATCCTGTTTAGCTGCTGCGGAAATGACAATGGATGTGGAAGCGGTTTCTTTGGTGGAGATGATATGTTTGGTGGCAATAACTGCTGCTGCATTATTATCATTTTACTTCTTCTTTGTGGTTGCAGAAATAACAACTCAGGTTGTGGCTGCGGCTGCTAATATTCTAATCTAATAAAGCAGGAGGTTTTATCCTCCTGCTTTTACTCTTTTACAATCTCTCCTACAAGGTAACAGTAATTGTTGTACCCTTTCCGATTTCACTCTCGATCTTAATATCTCCGTCATGAAGCTCCACTATATGCTTAACAATAGCCAGACCTAAACCGGTACCTCCCGTCTTTTTTGACCTGCTTTTATCCACCCGGAAGAACCTTTCAAATATCCGTTCCTGATTCTCCTTTGATATTCCGATTCCATTATCTTTCACGGTAATTCCTTCGTCCACATATATCCATACGTTGCCTCCCTCATGGTTATACCGTATGGCATTATCACACAAATTATAAATAACCTCTTCCATTAATTCCTTATCCCCCCGTACAACAAAGGGTTTCCCTGAAAGGGTAAGGGTAATATTTCTCTTTTCCGCAACCGGGGCCAGCATAACCTGACAATTTTTTGCCAGTTCATACAAATCCACATCTTCCAATGTCAGATTATATTCTCCACTACTATCCAATTCAGATAATTTGATAATGTCATTGATTAAAGAAATCAGCCGTTTCGCATTACGGTGTATTTCTGTTGCAAACCTTTCAATATCCCCATTTTTCACCATACCATTGGCAATCAGCTCAGAATAACCGGATATGGATGTAAGAGGAGTTTTTAATTCGTGGGATACATTTGCCGTAAATTCCTGTCGCATATTTGCACTTTTTAAAATATCCTCATGCTGTTTTCTGATTACATGTACAAAGGGCATAAGCTCCTTGTATGTTTTAACCTGTTCCAAATGGTCTAAATTAGCGGCAACCTGTTCGATTGGCTTTACAAAATTCTGTGTAAGGTAATGACCGATAATCATACACACAACAAACAGCAAAATCATAATTAACACAATAACCGGCAATACTCTCACAAACAGATTTACGATACTTCTGGTTTCCTTTGCCACACGCAATACACCACCATTTTCCAATAAAACCGCATAATAATAGTTGGATTTATTAATGGTGGTTGATTTACGAATCGATTTTCCACTTCCGGTTTCATAAGCCTTTGCAATTTCCGGACGGTCCTTATGATTTTCATTATAATCCACATCCGAATATGTATCATAAAGGACCCTGCCCTCCTTATCAATCACTGTAATTCTTAAATTGCTGGAATCCTTTGTATACCTTGCCAGTGTAGACACATCCTCAGTGTCAAAAAGCCCTGTCTCTTCCAGTACATAACAGAAATTTTTCAAATCTTCAAATACTTCTTTTTGAAATAACTGGTAATATACAATTGTTGTACATAAGGTAGTTAAAATAATTGCCGTGGCAGCAATTAACATAAAACGTCCATTAATTTTATTCTTCATTTTCATTACTCCAGACAGTATCCCACATTTCTTACCGTTTTTATATACCGGCTGCCTTCACCAAGCTTTTGACGAAGGGTCTTAATATGCATATCAAGTGTTCTGGATTCCCCTTCAAAATCCGTTTCCCACACTCTTTCCATTAACACATCCCTTTTTAAAACAATACCTGCATTTTGAATAAGGATATGCAATAATTCAAATTCCTTATAGGTTAATTCAACAATCTCTCCATTTACTTTACACTGACGTTTTAACATATTTAATTCTATTTCATGGTAACAAAGCTCTACATCCTCAGGGGCATGATAACTTCTCCTCAAAAGAGCCTTTACCCTTGAAATCAGCTCCATTACCCCAAAGGGCTTTGTAATATAATCATCGGCACCGGAATCCAGTCCCTTTACCTTATCTATCTCCGAGGTCTTGGCCGTTACCATAATAACCGGAAGACTTTTGGTTTCCCCATTTGAACGAAGCTTTTTCATAATGGATATTCCATCAGCATCCGGCAGCATAATATCCAGTAATACCAGGTCTGCTTTTTTTTCTTCCATCCGTTTAAAGAAGGTTTTTGCCTGATCAAAGGCCTCCACCTCATATCCGCTGTTCTTTAATGCAAAGCTTTCAATTTCCTGAATATTTAAATCATCCTCCACAACATAAATCAAAAATGACATTCTTCTCATCACCTTTCCTATCATAAATCATGGCAGTTGATACTTTTCCCTGCAATTCAATAATCTGGCATCATATTCTACATTATCCCCATTTTTCAATTGTTCCACATATTCATGGGCATCCACATCTTCCGCAAGACTTTGAATCACATTTAATGCTACACTGCTACAATGGTCACCAATCCGTTCTAAATCCGTGGTAATATCTGCCAGTACAAATCCCATATCTACACTGCATTTTCCTTTACGCAAACGTTTCCTGTGTCTCTTCATGATCTCCTGATTCAGTTCATCAATTCTCTCTTCCAAAGGTTCTATAGACTCTGCCAGCAATTCATCATCTGCTACAAAACAGGAAACACAATAATGCATCATATCATTCACAGCCTCTGCCAAAACCTCCAGTTCGTTCATTGCTTTTTGAGAAAATTCCTGTTCCTTCTGCTTCATTTTCATAACCGCAAGTACAAGATTGACGGATATATCAGATATTCGTTCAAAATCCCCAACGCAATGCTGTAATTCAATCAGCTTCTTACCGTCCTGTATAGATAAATGTCTGCTGGCTATCTGCACCATATATCTGCCAATCTGATCTTCATAGTGATCTACTTCCTTTTCCAAAGCAATTACCTTATTACATCCCTCTATATCATAATTGAATATCTGGGAAGTTGCAAGATTAAGAGACTGTCTTGCCAGTTCTGCCATATGCTCTGTCGCTTTGGTAACCTGCATAAGGGCAAATGCCGGTTTGTCCAAAAATCGTATATCAAGATATTGTAAACAGGCATCCTCCCCGTCCTCTGTCTCTTCTTTCTCATCAGGAATAGACAGACATGCCAAACGCTCCAACAAACCGGAAAACGGAAATAAAACAATGGTTGCACCTATATTGAATAACGAATGGATTACCGCAATTCCTGCAGGACCTGCAACATCCTTTAAAAATGCAAAAGGAGCAATCATATTTATACTATAAAATACGACCATAAATAAAATCGTACCTATCAGATTAAAATAAAGATGAACACAAGCTGTACGCTTTGCATTTTTGCTGGCACCAATGGAAGAAATTAATGCCGTTACACAGGTTCCGATATTTTGTCCCATAATAATGGGAATTACGGTTCCATAATTAACCATTCCCGTCATACAAAGTGCCTGTAATATTCCCACTGAAGCAGAAGAACTCTGAATAATTGCCGTAAGCAGGGCACCTACTAACATGCCAAGTATCGGCTGAGAGAACATGGTTAACAAATTCGTAAATTCCGGCACATCCTTTAATGGTTCTACTGCACTGCTCATAGTGTCCATACCAAACATCAAAATTGCAAATCCAATGAGAATGCCTCCGATATTCTTTTTCTTCTCCGTTTTAAAAAACAATAACAAAATGATTCCAACGAAAGCCAATACAGGAGAAAAGGATGTTGGCTTTAATAACCTGACAAAAAAGCTTTCACTTTCAATCCCCGACAAACTGAGAATCCAGGATGTAAAGGTAGTTCCCACATTTGCACCCATAATGATACCCACTGCCTGATGCAGCTTCATAATCCCGGAATTAACAAATCCCACCACCATTACGGTTGTAGCTGAAGAGCTTTGTATAACAGCAGTTACACCGGCACCTAACAAAATAGCGGACAATTTATTTGATGTAAGCTTTGCCAATATACTTTCAAGCTTACCACCGGATAATTTTGCAAGACCATCCCCCATAAGATTCATTCCGTATAAAAATAAAGCTAAACCGCCTATCATTGTCAACACATTAAATACATCCATATTGCTATACCTTTCCATCCTTATGTTTATTACGTTTTTTCATCTTTTACACAACAAAAAAACGTCAAATTATTATTAGTATAATCTGACGTTGTAAAAAGTATTTTATGGAAATGTAAAATCTATGTAAAATCCCCTTATTCCTTTATGGTGTCTTCTAATATTCCTTCAAACATTTTATCCATTTTTTTACTCCACTTTGAAAACTTCTGAATATCTTGCTGTAATTTCTCCGGAATGGGTGTTTCTTTCTTATATATTACGATTGATTCCAATGAAGACCATGCATCCATTAAAATTGTCCGAAGCTGAAGTTCAACCTTCACTTCATCCACCATTAATATTAAATGATAGCTTTGATAACCATTTTCCTTTGGATTTTTTACATAATCCTTTTCTTTTAAAACAGTAAATATCTTTGACTGTTTTATCATTTTTACAATTTTATAAATCTGTTTTTTATCAAAACAAATTACCCGTACACCGGCAATATCATTTAACAGTTCTTCAATAGGTTGATTACTGTCCCCTTTATGTTTCCTGTCCAGCTTTGATAATATACTCTCTGTACTCTTTAATCTGTGTTCTACAAACCGTATAAAATGATTTCCGGACTTTTTATAGTATTCCACATCCAACCTGTAGATTTCATCAATTACCATCCTGATTGCAGCAGCATACCTTTTCTTTTTTTCTTCATCCCAGAACTGTAGCTCTCTATTTTCCATATCATTTTAATCCTTTCTCATAAAGTATATAAGTCCACCAAGATATCCCGGCAGGACCGCAAAATATCCAACAAAACAGAGAAGTCCTTCTATGTTATTAAAACAAATAAAATGCAAAATATACCATATGAGAAAGCCAAGGAATCCAAAAACAACCGTATTGATAAACAGAAAAGAATCTACTTTTTTATTTATAAAATCAAAAATTGTATCACACCAATTCCAGTAAATTTTCATTCAAAATCACCCTTTTCCTTTTTCTCCTGTTACAGAAAAGATAACCCACTCTGCAATATTTGTTGCATGATCACCAATACGTTCAAAATACTTGGCAACCATCAAAAGATCTGTGGCCTGTTCTCCATTATTTACATCCTCATGAATTAATTGAATCATTTCATTTTTTACAGTCACAAACAACCGGTCTACCACGTCATCATGCAAAATTACCTGCTTTGCATCTTCCACATTGTTGTCAACATAGGCATTTATACTTCTAATTACCATATCCGTAGTTTCTGCTGCCATTTGTTTCATATAGTCCAGTTTATTAATATATGGCTTCTCAGCCAAAAAAATAACCAATTCCGCAATATCCGAAGCATGATCTCCGATTCGTTCCAAATCCGTAATCATTTTTAATGCCGCTGAAATGAAGCGCAAATCCTTTGCTACCGGCTGCTGGCAAAGCAAAAGCTTTAAACACAATTGCTCTATTTCTTTTTCCTTTTCATCAATTTCTTCATCATATGCAATTGTTTCCTTTGCTTTTTCCACATCCTGACTTATCAAGGCATTGATTGCAAGTTCAATTGCATGCTCCACCTTTTGTCCCATCTGGGTTAAAAGATCATTTAATTGTTTTAACTGCTTCATATATCTTTCCCGCATTTTTATTCCTCCATTATCTGCCCATGCATATATATCATCCAAATCTTCCGGTTATATAATCCTCTGTCCTGCTATCCTTTGGATTACTGAAAATATCATTTGTATTCCCTGCTTCCACAATTTCTCCCAACAGGAAAAATACTGTTGTATCAGAAATTCTGGCTGCCTGCTGCATATTATGGGTAACCATAATAATGGTATAATTATCCTTTAATTCAATTGCCAAATCTTCAATCTTTGAAGTTGAGATAGGATCCAGTGCAGAAGTAGGCTCATCCATTAATATAATCTCCGGTTCTACCGCCAAAGCTCTGGCAATACATAATCTTTGCTGCTGACCACCTGAAAGTCCCAATGCACTTTTTTTCAACCGGTCCTTTAACTCATCCCAAATGGCCGCCTGCCTTAGGGAACGTTCCACAATTGCATCCAATTCCTCTTTTTTATGAATACCATGGGTTCTAGGACCAAATGCAATATTGTCGTATACACTCATGGGAAATGGATTTGGTTTTTGAAATACCATGCCTACCCGTTTACGAAGCATATTAACATCCATATCTCCGTAAATATTTTCTCCGTCTAATCTGACATCTCCCGTAATCTTGCATCCTTCTACCATATCATTCATTCGATTTAAGGATTTTAAAAATGTACTTTTACCACATCCTGAGGGACCGATAAATGCTGTCACTTCATTGGAATGCATATTTAAATTAATATTTTTTAATGCGTGAAAATCGCCATAATACAGGTCTAATCCCTTTACCGTCATTTTATCTGTCATAAATGTATCCATCCTTTTCTTATTTATTATCTGCCTTATGCCTGTGCACCGGCTAATTTATGTGCCAGCTTATTGGATAGGAAATTAATAACGATTACCAACGCCAATAAAATAACTGCTGTTGCATAAGCCTTATCCTCATGAAGACCTTCATTGGCAAGCATCCACATATGAAGCGCAATGGTTCTTCCTGACTCCATTAGTGAGCCGGGTAGCTTTGCCACAGTTCCCGACGTATAGATTAAAGCTGCTGTTTCTCCTACAATTCTACCAATGGCAAGAATTACCCCGGACAGGATTCCAGGTACCGCCGGTGGCAATACAATTTTAAAAACTGTTCTTAACCTTCCTGCACCCAGTCCAAAGCTGGCTTCTCTGTAGGAATCCGGCACTGCCTGTAATGCCTCCTCTGTTGTTCGCATAATCACAGGCAAAACCATAATTGCCAGTGTAAAAGCTCCCGCTAACATAGACTGCCCCCACTTTAGGGCATTTACAAAAAACAAAAGGCCAAACAAACCATATACAATGGAAGGAATTCCCTGTAAGGTTTCTGTTGTAATTCGTACTACCTTTACAACCTTACTTCCTCTTTTGGCATACTCAACAGTATATATTGCCGCACCAATACCTACAGGTACTACAATAGCCAAAGTCACAACTGCCATCATAATTGTATTTAACACGGAAGGAATTACCGATACATTTTCTGAGTTATAGTTCCATGCAAAAAAATCAAGAGACAGATGAGGGATTCCTTTTACCAGTATGTATCCAATAATAAACATAAGCATTCCAAAGGTGATTCCCGCTGCCAGATATACAAGAAAGGATATTAGTCCTGCTTCCAACTTAGAACGTTTATTCATGTTATGACTCCTTTCTCTTTAATGTTGAAAAACATAAGTTAATAATCAAAATAAAGATAAACAGTACCATACCTGTTGCAATTAATGCTTCTCTGTGTAATCCTGTTGCATATCCCATTTCAATTACAATGTTAGCCGTCATTGTTCTGACTCCCGCAAACATACTCTCCGGCATTCTTGCCTGATTACCGGCAACCATAATAACCGCCATGGTTTCACCAATTGCACGGCCTACTCCCAAAATAACACCTGCTAAAATACCGGACTTGGCAGCAGGTACAATTACCCGAAAAACACTTCTTTCATGAGTTGCTCCTAATGCCCTTGCGCCTTCATAAAAACTATCTGTTACAGCTCGAATCGAGGATTCGCTTACACTGACAATGGTTGGAAGTATCATGATTCCAAGCAGAATAGAAGCTGTCAAAATACTACATCCATTTGTATTAATCCCAAAGGAATCACGGAAAGTTCGAATAAGCGGAACTAAAATAACCAATCCAAAAAATCCATATACAACCGACGGAATACCTGCCATCAGATCCGATGCAGTTTTCAAAAAAGAATATATTTTTTTAGGACAAAATCTTGCCATAAAGACTGCTGTAAAAATACCAATGGGAACGCCAACTAAAATCGCTCCAAATGTAATTACAATACTTCCGCAAATCATGGGAAGTATTCCATAGGAAGGCTGTCCGTTTGTAGGTGCCCATGTTGTACCAAACAAAAAATTGGTAACACCTATTTCTTTAATTGCCGGAATTCCATTGGCAAACAAAAACAGACAGATTAAAAAAATGGCAATTACGGAAAGTAATGCTGTAAGGGTAAAGATACCCTTTGCAGCATTTTCCTTTCCTCTATTGAAGCGTATTCTTTGTTCTTCACTTAAAATTATCTTTTCTTTTGTTTTACCCTTTGCCTTACGATTCACAACCGATACCGTTTGTTCCATAGTCCTCACACTCCTTAGTTAAGGCTCCAGTCTGTCAATTCGCCAATGAAAATTTTCTTAATCTGCTCCAATGATAAATCCGATACAGAATTCTCTGTATTAACAATTACTGCAATACCATCCAAAGCAATTGCTGTAGCAGTAAGCTTAGCAGCCTCTTCATCTGACAATGCACGGGAAGCCATACCAATATCACAGGTTCCTTCCATTGCTGCTGTCATACCGGTTGTAGAGTCACTTTGCTGTACTTCAATGGTTACATTTGGATTAATCTTCTGGTAGCTTTCTGCTAATTTCTCCATAACCGGTGTAACGGAAGATGAACCTGCCACAACTACCTTTCCGGTTGCTTCATTACTTTCAAAAGCCTTGGCACTGTCATCAATCTTAATGTACTTATTGTCCTCTACAATCTGCTGTCCTTCAGCACTCATAATAAAGTCGTAGAAATCCTGTGCTGCATCAGAAAGGGAATCCTCATTTGATACTGCAATATTAAATGGTCTGGAAATTGCATATGTACCGGCTTTTACATTATCTGTGGTTGCTTCTACACCATCCACCTTAACTGCTTTTACAGTATCATTTAATGCACCCATAGATACATAACCGATTGCATTGCTGTCTCCTGCAACATTGTTAAGTACAACATCTGTACTGTTTGCAATGACAGCATCTGTTGTTGTTTGATCTACCTTATTACCGTCTGCATCCTTTTCTTCTACTCCTGTAAGTTCTACAAATGCACCTCTTGTACCGGAGCCGTCCTCACGGCTTACTACAGAAATCGTGCCACTTGCACCACCTGTACTACCTGATGATGAATCAGCTGTATCTGCACCTGAGCCACAACCTGTCATTAATCCTACAAGCATCATACTTGCAATTACAAAGCTTCCTGTTTTCTTCATAAATTTCTTCATTTTTCTCTACCTCTTTTCAATGTTTTATTGACAATTCATAGTTTAGGGGGCAGATGTAAAATCCACTATCTCTTATTAGTAAAGGTTATGTAAAACAGGAGTAAAAAAATGAACATAAAAAAGCCCACACTTCAAATCGAAGTATGAGCTTTAGTCACATCCCATATGCTTATTATCACCACATTCCCTTAAACAGGAGCTTTCATAAGGGCAGCCGGTGCACTTTATGCCCTTCTTTCTGTTTTTATATAAATAATAACCTGCACCCACACACCAGAGCAAAAGAACTAAAACAATGAATATATTTACCATAGAATCACTCCGTTCATTTAACCGCTAATTAAATCTATTTACACCTCTGTATCATCATTCCCTGCATTATGATGACACAAACCAATTCCTGTTGTCAACCTCTCAAAAATCTTTATTCTTCTCAACGTCTTCATTTTATGATATACTCCATATAAATAATTTGCTTTTAGGGGGTATAATATGGGGGCACCAAATGAATCCGCCGAAGATTATCTGGAAACAATATTATTATTAAGCAAAAAGCTGCCTGTTGTGCGTTCTGTAGATATTGCAACAGAACTTGGATATAAAAAATCAAGTGTCAGTGTTGCCATGAAGCACCTTAGAGAAAAGAACCACATTACAGTTACACCACAGGGATATATCTATTTAACCGAAAGCGGAAAAGAAATTGCCAATGAGGTATATGAACGTCATGAATGGTTTACAAAATGGCTGGTAAGTCTGGGAGTAGACGAAGCAATTGCCTCAAAGGATGCATGTAAAATGGAACATGTTATCAGCAAAGAAAGCTTCAACGCAATTAAAAATACAATTCCAAACAGCTAAAAAACTCTGTTATTCAAACAGAGTTTTTTAGCGTTACTATTTTTTCAATTGGGCAAATTTCTCCTGCATGGTAGGATTATTCTTCGTAAGCTTTTTAACCGATACATCCTCCACCTTATTATTGGCAATCCGTAATTGATTATCTGATCCCTGCAATTCCTTTTTTACCTTTTCAAGATGCTGAATTGTCCGGTCAATTTCCTCAACTGCCTTTTCAAAATGATTGTGAGCTAACTGATAATTTCTTCCAAAATCGTTTTTAAACTGCATCAGACTGTCTTCAAAGGTTGAGATATCGATGTTCTGATTACGCACCACTTCTAATTCCTGCTTATACTGCAAAGCATTCATTGCAGCATTTCGCAATAACGTGATGATTGGAATAAAACACTGTGGCCTTACCACATACATTTTATCATATTGATAAGATACATCCACAATTCCTCCATTATATAATTCACTGTCAGCTTCTAATAAAGATACCAAAACTGCATATTCACATTTTTTCTCATTTCTGTCTTTATCAAGCTCTTTAAAGAAATCTTCATTCTTATGCTTAGTGGCGGTGGTATCCATTTCGTTTTTCATTTCAAACATAATAGAGATAATTTCTATACCATTTTCGTCATACTCACGATATATATAATCCCCTTTGCTTCCGCTTCTTGCATCATTATCTTTTCCAAATTCTGCATTACGAAAGGCTGTAGCTCTTAATTGGTTAAACTGAATCTCGCAGTGCTGTTCTAAAGTCTCCCCCACCATTTTTGTGGACATTCTGGTTTTTAAATCTTTATAAAAATCTATCTGGGCATCTTTTTCCGCAATGAGTGCATTATGTTTTTCTTTTTCAGTTACCAGACTGTTTTCAAGCTTGCGTTTTTCATTTTCAACCTTTTGTACAGCCTCCATGACTGCCAGCTTATTTTTATCTTCATTCCGGTCAATAATGGATTGCAGCTTCTGATTGGCTGCCTCCATTTTTGCAATCTTTTCCTTTAACTGCTGCAGTTCATCCTCATGTGCCTCCTTTGTCCGGAGCTTAATCTCCGTCTCCTTTGCCTCTAATTCCATGGCATGCATTTCCTGCATATGCTTTTCCACTTCCGAAACTCTTGTATGCAAATCTTTCTCAAACTCTTTGTCACGAATCTGGGTCACAATTGAACTTAATTCTGCATCATCCACAGTAAATGCCTGTCCGCAATGGGGACATCTTAACTCTTCCATAAAATACCTCCTGTTACAAAAATCGTCTATTTAGAAAGAAAAGCTAAGAATTCCTGAATTCCTAGCTTTCTGTCATGAATATATTTCTATATTTATCCTTATGATAAGGCTGCGGTAATAATCGCCATGGAATATACTTCCGTAGCAGTACATCCTCTTGATAAATCATTAATTGGCGAATTAAGACCTAATAAAATAGGACCATATGCCTCAAAGTTACCCATTCTCTGGGCAATCTTATAACCGATATTACCTGCATTAATATCAGGGAAAATAAATGTATTTGCAGAACCTGCAACCTCAGAATTAGGTGCTTTCTTTTGTGCCACCTTAGGAGAAACTGCGGCATCAAACTGTAGCTCTCCATCAATTGGAATCTCCGGATTCCGCTCCTTTGTCTTGCGGGCAGCGTTTCTCATTCTGTCTACATCTTCACCGGTTCCGGAACCATCTGTTGAATAGCTTAAAAATGCAACCTTAGGATCTACCCCAAAAACTCTGGCACAACGAATTGTCTCTTCCGCTATCTCAACAAGCTCGTCTTCTGTAGGTTTGATTACGATACCACAATCACCCATAGCCAATACTTCGTTACCACCGGTTACCGCCGGGCGAACTAAAATAAAGCAGGATGATACAATATTATTACCTGGCTTTGTTTTAATAAGCTGTAACGCAGGTCTTACGGTATCTGCTGTTGAATATGTAGCACCACCAAGAAGGGCATCAGCATATCCCATCTTCACAAGCATGGTTCCAAAATAATTATTCTGTTCCAAATACTTTCTTGCCTGTTCCGGTGTTACACCCTTGCTCTTTCTTAACTCGCAAAATGTTTCCACCATCTGATCCATCTTATCAAAATTCAAAGGATCCACTATCTCGGCACCACGAATATTGAAACCGCTTTCTTCTGCCGCTGCATATATTCTGTCCGGATTCCCCACTAATACCGGACGCAAAAAATTACTTGCCAGCAAACGGGAAGATGCTTCCAATATTCTTGAATCTTCACCCTCGGTAAACACAATTGTCTTAGGATTCTTTTTTAACACATCGATCAACTGTCCAAAACCAAACATTACCCTTACTCCTCCATTTACTTTTGTATACAATCTAGAATTTATTATAGAAGTTTCAAATAATTTCTCAAGTGCTTTTTTGAAAAAAATCTAAATATTTTGTTCTTTTTTCTGTACAAAATCATTTTTCTTCCTATCAGCCAGCCTAATAAGAAAAATGGTTCCTGATAGTTGTTACATAATTTTAAAATCCACGCTGTTTTAAATCTGCTACCAATTGAACAAAAAATTCCCTGACATCAAATCCGGCAAAATTTTCCCGGTTAAGGTCTATCATATCTCCATGGGAAAGCCCCCGTCTTCCCTTTACGGTTAAAAACTGAAAACGTTCTCCCCACTCACAGGAACCCATGCCCACCAGTCCATCATTAGGGCCGTCAAAATTGCCTACCAGATAATAAGAAAAGTTAAGGGGAAAACGTCCCCCTCCTGCATGATTCAGCTTCGAGCCTACACTTTGATAGTAAACACCCTCTGCATCGGTAAGCCACTCGTTTCTTTCCCGGCAGCTGCTTGCGGTAAGGTCATTAACCGCCTTGATAAAATCAGGATTGGGATCCCCTACTTTTTTAAGGGCAGTATTATATGCTTTTGCCAAGGCATTTTTTTGTTTCTCAGGAATTTTTGAAAGCAAATAATCTGCAAATTCACATCCTCTGTGAGGCGTATTAATTGTCGTAAGAGACGCTACATGCTCTGCCACCCCTTCAAGAGATAAGGCATAACGACAATCCAGACCACCCTTAGAATGAGCGATTATATTTACCTTGTCGCAATGACATTCCCTGCATATGGTTTTAATCCGGTCCGCCAGTTCCTTACCGCAATTCTCCACAGAATCTGCAGACTGCTGATTACCATAATAAAGCACGGCTCCATTTTTTTCTAATTCCCGAGGAATTCTTCCCCAATAATTTAAATAACGGAAATCTCTAAAAAACACACCATGCACCATAAGAATCGGATACTTGGTTTTACATATTGCCTGTTGTTTCCGTTGTTCATTTAATATAAGCTTTTCATTCTCCACCTTTATTTCTTTAGAAACCGTATTCATAATAATGCCAAGGGTTACCAGATGGATACCGGGAATCCAGCCGCAAAGGAGTCCAATGACACGCAGCTTAATACCCAGCTGCTCCGAAGTTAAGTACACCCTTATAATACCATTCCAAAAAACCAATGCCTCCACGATTGTTGCAACTATCAAGTGAATGCATGTTATCTTAAGAAGTCCTTTTAAATCATATAAATGATATAATGTAAAGATACCACATATGGAAACTGCCACAGTAAACAAAGTAGATAATGAAAAAAGCTTGAGCAGCTCACAACCGTCTCCACAAATGCGAAGTCTTCTTGAAAGCAGCTCCCGATTTTTAATGGATGGCATAATGCAAATCCAAAGAAACAGAATAACCAATATCAAAATCCCAATCTTGCCGGTTACAAAAAATTGTTCCATTAACACTATATTTGCAAGCAGACATATGAAAATAACATCTAATATACGCACTAAATACTTCATGCATTTATCCTCTTATTTTTATTTTATCAGGCCTTAACAGCCCATCTCATTTTTGTTGAATGGGCACGGGGGTTTTCCATGCACTCCTCCCTTGTGGGACGAATTACATCCTTTGAAATCTCACGATACTCTCCCATTTGTTTGTACCATTTAAATGCCCTTTTTACTAACCGGTCTTCCCCTGAATGAAATGTCAATACAGCCACTTTTCCACCGGGATTTAATATCTTCGGCAATGCATCCATAAACCGGTCTAGTACTTCAAACTCACTGTTTACATCAATTCGTAGTGCCTGAAATACTCTGGCACAGCTTTTCTTAACTGCTTCTTTCCGGTCTGCCTTTGGCACCCTGTATGCCACCGCCTGTTCAATCACATTTGCCAGCTGCTTTGTGGTATCAATGGTATTTCCTTTACGATACTCCTCCATAATAGCCCGTGCAATCTCTTTGGCATAAGGCTCGTCTGCATTTTCTTCAAAAATATCTACCATTTCTTCCTGAGACAGATTACGGAGTCTTTCCGCTGCAGAAATACCTGTCTGAGGGTTTAACCGAAGATCTAAAGGACCATCTGCTTTATAGGAAAACCCACGCTTTGGATTATCAATCTGCATGGAGGACACCCCAAGGTCAGCCAGAACAAAATCAAAACCACCAACCTCCTTTGCAAGCTCTTCCACATCCGCAAAATTCATTAACCGGACAGATAATATATCCTCTCCATATCCTGCCTGATAAAGCCGTTTTTTTGTTTTCTCCGATTCAATGGGATCCACATCCAGTCCGTAAATATGTCCCTCTCCATTCAGGCATTCCAGCATCCTTCTTGTATGTCCGCCATAGCCGAGGGTAGCATCCAGTCCCTGCTGACCCGGTTTTATTTTAAGAAAATCAAGAATCTCATCTACCATAATAGAGATATGCATACCTGCCGGTGTGCTTCCCTTTGCTTTTACTTTTAAAATGGTATCTCCATATTTTTCCGGATTATGTTCTTTGTATTTTTCGTCAAAATGCTTTGGATGAGTACCCTTGTACCGTTTACGCCGTACATGTTTTACTTCTCCCAAATCACCTTCATGTAAGTCTGTATTCATTGTTTCTTCCTGCATATTCATCTCTCAACAATCTATAACATTAATTAATATTGGCTTCCTGCAATACATTAACCAGTGCAGGAATTACCTGTTTCTTTCTGGATACCACTCCCGGAAGAACACATACATTTCCCTGCGCTTCCACCCCTAAGGCTTCACTTGCATAGGTAACTGCATCCGGTCCGAAAGCCAATAGCTTAGAGCTTTGTTCATGTATATTAGTTAACATAACATATGACATCTGTATTGGCATAGCAGATAATATGGTAGGAACGTAGGACTGTATCATTTTTGCCACCTTGTCGAGCTCACGTTGATTAACTGAACTAATCTGGCTGACGCCAATTCCCATTGTTTCAACCTGAAATACTTTGTAATCCTGATTAAATAATTCTTCAGGGGTTTTATCCTTTAAGCTGCTTCCCGCTTCAAACATTTCCATCGCAAAGCTTTCTAAATCAATTCCCGCTATTTCAGCCAGATTTCTTGCTGTTATTTCATCTAAAGCCGTACAGGTAGGAGAACGGAATAACAATGTATCAGAAAGGATTGCCGCACATAAAAGTCCTGCAGTTTTTTTATCAATTTCCATACCATTTTCCTGATACATTTGATTAATAATAGTTGCCGTACATCCAACAGGCTGGTTACGAAAATAAACAGGAGAAATGGTCTGCAATGCACCTAATCTGTGATGGTCAATAATTTCACAAATCTCTGCATCCTCTATTCCGCTTATGGCCTGGGACTTTTCGTTGTGATCTACCAAAATCACCTTCTTTTTTCGTAATGCTAACAAATTACGGCGTGATACCATGCCATAATAATGACCGAAATCATCAACAATCGGAAAATCTCTATGACGAAGCTTTGACATAATATCCTTAATAGAATCCACGGTATCATCCAATTCAAAGGTAATCAGGTTATCCTTTTTCATAAAATATTCTACCGGAATACTCTGGTTCACAAGCCTTGCTACCGTATAAGTATCCAAAGGCGTGGTAATCACACTACAATTTCTTTCCTTTGCAATTTGCAGCACCAGAGAATTCACAGGAGAATTCAGGCATATAATCAGACACTGTACCCCCATTTCAATACCACAAATCTGGGTATCCACCCGGTCTCCCACAATCATAATATCATCTTTTTGTATTACATTTTCTATCATATGGGGATTTGCTGCACCAATCATAACCTGCCCGTTGGTAATTTTATCCCCTTCATTTCCCGCAACCAAAGTTCCATCCAATACCTCTAAAAGATTGGAATAACTGGTGTTGGCTTTTGCTATAACATCACTGTCAAAATCATCCATATATGATTTTGCAATATCGTTAATCGTAATAATACCTTCTAAATGATTATGTTTTGTTACTATAGGAAGTGTAACAACATCTAATTCCCGCATCATTTTCCATGCTGCTTTAATGGAAATATTATGGTCAACTCCCGGAGTTTTCCGATACTCTATATCCTTCACCTGGGTATTTACATCTTCAATCAATTCCGGTACATCTATATTAAAATAATCCAGCACAAATGCAGTTTCATTATTTATCTTACCTGCCCGTTTCGGAACATAAGTATTTTCTTCAATCTGATTTTTTAATTGTGCATAAGCAATTGCCGAACAAATAGAGTCCGTATCCGGATTCTTATGTCCCACAACCATAATTGGTGACTGCTCCATAGATAATCCTCCTTATTTCTCTAACTAAAATCTAATATAGCATAATCATATTATGAATCCTTATAGCCATATCGTTTTTTATATGCAACAACATCTTCTTCATTTCTTGCCAGTTCTGCATATAAAAGTTTTTTACTAAATGGATCCCGAAATCCTACTGTCATTTCCCCAGTACAGATACTTTTGTCTGTTTCAATGGAAAAATCCTCACACCCTTTCGGGACAGGTAAAATTTTATTTTTATTAAACAAGCTCATGCTCTTACCTTTCATTATATCACTTAATATAAAACATCTGCCAGCCAATAAGAAATAAACAGAAAGCACTTGACGATTACAAACGTACAAGTGCTTTACCTTTTCTAATTACTGTCTTACCTTAATATGAACCTCTCGAAGCTGTTGCTCAGTAACCTCAGAAGGGGCCCCGCACATCAAATCCTGTGCATTACCATTCATAGGGAACGGAATTACCTCTCTGATATTTTCTTCGTTGCGAAGAAGCATAATCATTCTATCAACTCCCGGTGCCATACCTGCATGTGGAGGTGCACCAAACTGGAATGCATTATACAAAGCACCAAACTTCTCCTTTAAATCTTCCTCCGTATATCCCGCAATTTCAAAGGCCTTCACCATAATGTCCAAATTATGGTTACGAACAGCGCCGGAAGAAAGCTCTATACCATTACATACAATATCATACTGATATGCAAGAATCTCTGTCGGATCTTTTTCATTTAAAGCTTCCAATCCACCCTGAGGCATAGAGAAGGGATTATGGGTAAAGATAATCTTCTTTTCCTGCTCATCATACTCATACATTGGGAAGTCATTAATATAACAGAAACGGTATGCGTTCTTTTCTAACAAATCCAAGCGGTTGGCAAGCTCTGTACGAAGCTGTCCCGCATAATTTGCAGCCAGGGATTCCTTATCTGCAACAAAGAAAATAGTATCTCCGGGCGTCAATCCTGCAAGCTCCTTAATCTCTGTCTTCATATCCTCCGGAATAAACTTATCGATTGGACCCTTATAGCTGCCATCCTCTAACACTTCTAAGTAGCCAAGTCCACCCATACCAATTGACTGTGCATATTTCAGCAACTTTTCATGCTGTCCCTTTGATAATTTTGCATGAACATTGATTGCACGAACTGTTGTATTTTGAAATGGCTTAAAGGTACAACGGCTAAAGAACTCTGACAAATCAATAATTCGTAAAGGATTTCTAAGATCCGGCTTATCTGTACCATATTCCAACATTGCCTGCTTGTAACTGATAATTGGGAATGGTGCCTGTGTAATGCTTGCACCTTCCGGGGCAAATTTTGCAAAGGTTTCAGCTAAAACTTCTTCACCAACCTTAAATACATCTTCCTGGGTTGCAAAGCTCATTTCAAAATCCAACTGATAAAATTCTCCCGGTGAACGGTCAGCTCTGGCATCCTCATCACGGAAACAAGGTGCAATCTGGAAATATTTATCAAAACCGGATACCATTAATAACTGTTTATACTGCTGTGGTGCCTGAGGCAATGCGTAAAATTTTCCTTTAAATTTTCTAGAAGGCACAATATAATCTCTTGCTCCTTCCGGAGATGAAGCACATAAAATCGGTGTCTGAATCTCCAAAAATCCCATATCTGTCATCTTCTGTCTTAAAAAGCTGATAACATTAGAACGGAATATCATATTATCTCTTACCTTGGTATTACGAAGATCAAGGTAACGATATTTTAAACGAACATCTTCTCTTGTTTCCTTAGATGTCTGTACCTCAAAAGGAAGCTGACGGTAAACCTTACCCAGCATGTCAACACTATGAGCTTCTAATTCAATAGTTCCTGTAGGAATCTTTGGGTTATAAGTTTCCTCATCACGATGCTCCACTTTACCTTCGATGGAAATACAATCCTCCTTATTCAGACCGTCTAACAGGGAGGTGTCACGCATAACTACCTGCATTACACCATACATATCCCTTAAATCAATGAAAGATACTCCACCATGATCTCGAATATTCTCAATCCAGCCGGCGATTCTAATGGTTTCTCCAACATCACCTTCACTTACTTTGTCAAGTGTCCTGTTACGATAAATGTTCTCTGTGTTCATAGCATACTCCTTTTCTATAAAAAAATCCGTCCTAAACAAACATGTTCAGGACGGACATATAATCCGCGGTACCACCTGATTTACTGCAAATGCAGTCTCTCATGGAATTCTTCTGCATAAAATTCCTGTTGCCTTACGCACAACCTACGGCGCACCTACTTGTACTTAAACTACATGTAATATAAGCATCTGCCAACATTAACCATAGTTAATTTTCCGTTCAGTTTGCGGCTGTTAAAGTGTTATTCGCACCAATTCACTTTGCAAGGTTCTCACTATCCCTCACTCACTGGGAACGATAATTGATGTTACTTCTCTTCGTCATCGCCTTTGGGTAAATATTAACTTATTTCTAAAAACGAAATCATTATATCTTAATCATTTTTTCTTGTCAACAACATTCAGGTCTCACAGGGCTTTTATGACAATAACCCTATTAAAATATTTTCCACACTCAAAACCGGATGTGCTGACATAACTAACATCAGGGATTCAAAATTATTATAAGAATGTTCCACCTCTTTTGAGTAGGCATGGGCAATTTGCACCTGATCCTCATAAGTAAAGGTTTTATCTTTAAGGAGCCAGCATGCCGTATCCAACAAAAGGATTACAAGATAAGAAACAACAGCAAATTTTATCTTTGTAAGCCCATCCCCGTCATAAGAAGCACCTAAAAAATAATTAAAAATATAATATACAAGAATATGTTCAAATTCATATTCCCGTTCTTTATAATAGCAGTTAAACTCTTTCATAGATTCGGAAATATCATTACCCGTTGAGAGTAAATTTATTCCCCTCAAAAGAATTTCGCTCCATTCTTCTTTAATGGTTTCAAGTCCCATATACATATTAAGCACTTGTTTTAAAAAGTTAATTTTCTGCTCCCTTTTCCCTGTATATGGTGCAAACATATCATCAAGACCGGATTTTGAAAATAAGGACTTCTGTTTAAGCCTTCTTCTCATATTTTCATTTGCTAATGCAATGGCGTTATAATCCTTTTCCGGTATTTTCCTTCCAATTTCGTCACCAAAAATTAACGCAACTGCCCCTCTTGTTAATACATCTGTTTCCCTGCATTGTAAAATATCAAATAAAATCAATCGTGTTTCATATAACACATCAAACAGCTTCTTATCTAACTTATTAACCTGATTTTTTTTAAAAAAAGGAAATGATGTCTTTGCAGCTACAGGCTTCAAACCATAATCTTCATCACAGCCTTCTTTACATACAAAATTAAGTTTCTCTTTCTTTGCAAGCATAATCCTGCTAGCCTCCGGGCAGGACATCGTAAGACTTACTTCCTTTAAATCATCAAACTCTTCAATATGTCTCGGAAAGTTGGTACATGTCTCACAAAGACAGTTCTCTCCCATTTCTATATAGATATCACATAGATTTTCATCATTTAAAAAGGGACATCTGGTTTTCTTTAAAATAAACTGCTTATCCTTTACCCTGGTATTCTCCCTAAGCCGTTTACCAAACTCCCCTTTTTGCTTCATATACAATTTTAAAGATGCATCATCTAAATCAATCTCCCAATTTTCACAGCAGGAATCTTCACAGATACCGCCAATACATTGAAATTCATGATAAAATGATACTGTTCTATAATCCATATGGCTATCCTCATATAATAAATCTTTTTATAAATCTTGTACCCACTAACTCTCCTTCTATAATACGATAAATATTTTCCGGGTCATTGCCGTGGGCAATATACATATCCATTCCATGGGTTGTGGCAAACTCTGCCGCCTCAAGCTTTGTTACCATTCCACCAGTGCCCCTGTTTGAGTCGGTTCCGGAACCAAGACTTTTAATATCCTCTGTTATCTCGGAAACCTCATGAATTAAAACCGCCTCCGGATTCTCATGGGGATTACTGTCATATAAGCCTTCAATATCTGATAGAATGATTAACGTATTTGCCTCACAAAGATTCGCAACAATTGCCGAAAGCATATCGTTATCACCAAACACCTTTTTCTCAGATTCAATCTCTGCATGGCTTACCGAGTCATTTTCATTCACAACAGGAATCATTCCGTTTTCCAATAAAGCCTCAAAGGTATTTTTCAGATTACGGCGTTTTTCCTTCACGGCAATATCCTCAGCCGTAAGAAGTATTTGTCCTACAATATTTCCATATTCCCCAAAAAATTTATCATATATATGCATAATCTCGCACTGTCCCACTGCAGCCGCAGCCTGCTTCATACACACATCCTGCGGTTTCATAGGAAGACGCATTTTATTAACTCCTACCGCAATTGCACCTGAGGACACCAATACAACCTGATGTCCCTCGTTATGTAATGAGGACAACACCTGTGCCAATTTGTCTATTGTACGATAATTTAAAGCTCCATTTTCACCTGTTAATGTAGAGGTACCAACCTTTACAACTATCCTTTGTTTTTCCATTTCTTTTCCCGATTCTTTCTTAATTTTTTATACTGAATACTTTTCTGATTCTCTCCGTTGCTGCATCATAATCTTCTCTTTTTTGATTTCCTCTAAAAATTTATTCTTAATTGTAAAATCAGCATTAGGCCCCAGTAAGCTCATATTTTCCTTAAGTATAAGGCCTCCTGCCATAGAAAAATGTCCACCGCCACCACCTAATCCTGCCAAGGCTCTCTGGGTAACTGTACCTGCGTGGCAATAGGCAGTTTCATTTCTAACAGAGAATTTCAATCCACCATCACGTTCTGCATAAACAACAGAAAATTCTACTACATCCAGTCCCAGAATAAAATCAGATATCATAGCAATCAATCCATCCGGACAATCAAAGCCTATTTTTGCAAATCCAACATTTTCATATATTGAAATTGTTCGAATGGCCTCACCATATGCATACAAATCCCGAATTTCCATATTATTATTGTACATGGTAGTTATTTTCTGGTTATCTGCAATTTTATGAAGATATCCAAACATCTCTATATCAAAATCCGTAACGCCCCGGTTAAAGGATTCCGTGTCCATCTTAAGACCATATAATAAAGCCGTAGCAGTATTTACATCCATTGAAGTGTTACTGTCTATAAAATAACGGGTTACCAAAGATGCACATGCACCACAGATACGGATATCACTGTATTTATATGAGCAAGGAGTCATAGTGGGATGATGGTCTATACACGCCACCTCATCTCCAATAAAATCCGTAATATTGGAATTATATTTTTGAGAATCAATGGTTACAATATAGTCCTCTTCCTTCATATCTTTAATATCATCAATATGAACTGCTTCAATTGAGAACTCATCAATCATTTTCCTTGTACTGTTTTTTTCAATTTTACCTGCATAGCATATCGTTGTTTTTACTCCATGGGCTTTTAAAAACATCTGCATTCCATAAGCCGAAGCCAGTGCATCGGGATCAGGAAAATTATGTGTCTGTAAAAAAACCCTGTGTCCTCTTAATAATTTAACAAGTTTTTGATAATCCATATCTCACCCTCACATATACAAATGCCTAACTGATTTTCAATTCATGTTATTTCTTGATTTATGATTAAATTAAATCAATTTAAAATAATATCACATACCCTGTTTTTTCACAATATTTACGAATAAGTTTTTTCTATTTCGACATACTATTCTCATATCAAAGAAAGGACTTAACAAAAATGGATACTGTATATATTAAAGCCAGCCAATGTGTATTAGTAAAAAATGAGCGGGTTTTACTAAAAGATATACTTACTATATATACCAATAACAAAACCCTTACAAATACAATAGGAAATATTCATTTATACACCTTTGATACAAAAACCGGCGGTCAACTTACAGTTTCCATAATGAAAATCATTGAATTAATATTAGAAGAATGTCCGGACATTGATATTGATAATATAGGAGAGCCGGATTTCATAGTAAAATATGAAGTTCAGGGAAAATACGACAAATTCAAGAAAAACATATCCACCTTATTTCTTTGCTTTGTAGCCTTCATTGGAGGTGGGTATGCGATTATGGCATACAACACGGATATAGGTGCAAAAGAATTATTTAATTATCTCTCCATGTTGTTTTTAGGTGATGCACAAAAAGGTGCATTATACTTATCTGTCACATATGCCATAGGATTAACCATTGGTATGATAACCTTTTTCAACCATCTTGGAAATAAACGAATCACCAAAGATCCCACTCCGTTAGAAGTACAAATGCGACTATATGAAAGTGATGTAAGCTCCACTATCATTAAAGACATGAACAGAAACAAAGAAAGCATGGATATATAAAAGAGGTATTTTCTTAATGAATGTAATGAAATACGCAATGCTTATCATATGTGGATTATGTGCAGGTTTTACCACCGCTGCTGCATATATTGCATTCATCAGCATATTAGGTATTTTTCCGAAAACTGCAGAAAAAACAAAAACTGCAAGTCAGTGTATATTATATGAAAACTGCCTTTTTTTAGGCATACTGTTCTCCACATTTATACAGTTTTTTCTTACCTATGAGAGTGCCGGTTATGAAGCCGGATATTTACCGCCTGCTGGTATTTCCATCATTATATTAATCTTTATCGGACTATTCGGAGGGATTTACACAGGATTTTTAATTGGGGGATTATCAGAAATACTCAATGTATTTCCGATTTTTGCATCCAAAACCCATATTGCAGAAAAGATAAAATATGCGATTGTTTCTCTTGCTCTCGGAAAAGGATTTTTCTTAATAATTGAAACATTCTTTAACCGATAACAACCATTTATTATTTATCAGGGGAGGTTTATATACATGAAACAAATTATAAGTAATGAAAAATACAATGAATACATTGAAGAAATTACACCCAAATACAATATATGGAAAAACTGCTTCAATGCCTTTTGGGTTGGTGGCACAATATGTTTAATTGGAGAAATTATATTTTACATTTTTCATTCCCAACTGGGTTATGCCGAAATGGATGCAGCCAGTATTGAATCCATTATTTTAATCCTTTTAAGTGTTATTCTTACAGGTTTAAATCTCTATACTCATATTGCCAAATTAGGTGGTGCCGGAGCTTTAGTCCCCATTACAGGATTTGCAAACTCCGTAGCAGCACCGGCAATTGAATATCAGAAGGAAGGACAGGTATTTGGTATCGGCGTTAAAATATTTACCATTGCCGGACCTGTCATTTTATATGGTATATTTACAAGCTTCTGTCTGGGACTGATTTACTATTTTGGTACTCTAATGGGTATATGGTAAAGGACAGAGTGGCAAACCATAATTTGCCACTCTCTTTTTTATCACTATTCAATATCTTCCCTCATCTTTAACAGAATTTTCTTTTCCATTCTGCTAACCTGAACCTGGGAAATACCCACAATATTTGCGATTTCTGTTTGTGTTTTATTTTCAAAATATCGCAAACGGATAATTTCCTGTTCCATTTCTGTTAATTTTGACATCATTTTTTCTATCATAATGTGATTTAATAACTCTTCGTTTTCATCCCGTCCGCTGGCTATTTTATCTACCAGAAATATTTCATTCCCATCATTTTGATATATGGTTTTATGGATAGATTCCACCTCTGCATTTGCTTCTAAGGAGGCTACAATCTCCTCAATATCAATAGACAGTAAATGTGCCAGTTCCTCAAGCTTCGGTTCCACGCCCGTTTTATTTACAATTTCCTCACGGGCACGAATCACCTTATATGCAGTTTCTTTCAGGGTACGGCTTACCTTTATCATTCCGTCGTCCCGAAGAAAACGTTTGATTTCTCCCGAAATCATGGGAACCGCATATGTAGATAATTTTACATCATAAGACAAATCAAATTTATCTATACATTTTATTAATCCTATACATCCGATTTGGTATAAATCCTCTAAATCATATCCTCTACCCTGATATCTTCTTGCCACTGCCCATACCAAACCCAGATTGTCCTTTATTAGTTGATCTTTTGCGTCCTGGTCACCTTCTTTTGCAAGCCTTAACAACTCCAAAGTATTGTCCATGACGCCTCCATTATATTTCCTCTTTTCCTATCATCTTACGCATTGTGACTACTGTTCCTTTTCCCGGACTTGACTCCACAAAGAGCTCGTCCATAAATGCCTCCATAAATGCGAATCCCATACCTGAACGTTCCAATTCCGGTTTCGATGTATACATTGGTTCCATTGCTTTTGATATATCCGATATACCTACTCCATAGTCTGTCACAACAACCGTTACAATATCATCTACAATACTTGTATCTATTCTTATCCTTCCATCACCGTTTTCATATCCATGGATAATAGAATTTGTAACCGCCTCGGATACAGCTGTTTTTATATCTGCTATTTCCTCCATGGTTGGATTTAATCTTGTAACAAACGCAGCAACCACAACCCTTGCAAAGCTCTCATTTTTTGATATACTGTCAAATTCCACTGTCATCTGATTGTTAAATTGATCCATATACTTTTCCTCTCTTTATTATATATTTTTAAACAGACAATTATTAACTAAAGACAATTTTATCTATAGTTAATATCCTTTCCGTCCTCAATTTCTTTTAAAGCCTCCAGTACATTTTTTGATATCTTGGCAACACGATAAAGACCTGATATTTCAAGAATTCTCGATATCTTATCATTAACCCCCACAATATATATATTTCCATTTAAATACCTGACTTCACGATACCTTCCCATTACCAATCCAATTCCGGAGCTATCCATAAAATAAGTATTTTGATAATCAAATATTACATCCCTGATACGTCTGCTATTAAAAAAACCATCTGTTTTTTCCCGGATAACACCGGCAGTATGATGATCCAGTTCCTCCGGAAGTGAAATTATTAATGTTTCTTCCCTCACCTTAAATAACTCTTCTTGTTCCATACATATCCCTTCACTTTCTATAATTAATAACAGAAAAAGACAACAGGCCAAACCTGTTGTCTCTTATCATTGGTATATTATATATTTTGACTTTAGTTAAATTTATCTACTCTGACAAGTAAGATGAAATCTCTTCCATATACTCACTGTCAGGATAGTTATCTTTAATACTTAAAAAAGCAGACTTTGCTTTCTCTTCATCCTGATTACCCAAATATGCCTTGCCCAGATAATAATATGCATCTTCACCCTCCTGAATCTGCAGGGCTGTGTTGCACATACCAATAGCATCCTCATATCGTTCTTCTGCAACCGCCTTAGCAGCTTCTGAACACAACGTTTCAAATGCCGTATTGGGTATTGCAGACTTAATAACAGAAAATGAATCCCCGGATGATTCTTCTGCTTCATCCTTTTTTGACGATATTTCCATATCCTGAAGCTGTTTATTCAAATCTTCTACCTGATTTTCCAAATCTCCGATTGTAACATCTTTTTGGGCTATTTCATCACTGTATGAAAGCTGAAGTTTTCTGTTTTCCTGTCTGGCTGAATTTAATTTTGTAGGTAAAATAAGCAGCCAGAACACCAAAACACCTAAAAACAGTCCCACTGTAACATATACAAGATTAAATTTATGGTGATTTACCTCTGTATATGATTTAGAAACGGTTTCCGGATTGTCTAACTCTTCAAATCCCTTTTCTACAAAGGCTTCTAAATCAGATTTATACTGGTCTTCATCAGAATAAGATGAATTTACGTCTATTCTGGAGCTGCTTTCCTTTATTCCAATAACATCTCTTGAAGAAATCCCCATTTCCTGAAGGTACTTCACTGCCAAAGTGTTATTCTTATCAATTCTAAGTACTCTCTTTATGGCCTTTTTTGCCTTATCGTTATTTCCGCTGTCCATATACAACAGTGCTAACAACAAATATCCCTTAACAAAATGAGGATAATTGGATAAAATCCTACGAAGCTGTATAAAGGCCAAATCTTTTGTACCCTGTTTTGCATACATCAACGCCTGATTAAACTGCTTTGCAAGCTGATTTGCCTCCTCAAGTTTAACAGGGTCTGCCTGTACCTGTTTAATATAATAACCGGCAATATTGCTATTCTCATCCGGTAAATAGCTGTTACTGATTACCCAATGGGTTAATCCTAATACCGTCTCACCCATTTCATAATGAATAAGACCTAGTAAATTTCTGGCATTAATATTCTGTTTGTTATACTTTAATGCCAAATCCAATGCATCAATAGCACCAGTAAGATCCCTGACACGTGCGCGATCCAAACCTAAATTGTAATAATAATTAGATGTATTATAGGCTTTTTCTAACAACTTGTAGCTCAATCCACATTCACTACAATGTCCGTTCTCTAATACAGGTGCTCCACAATTCAAACACTCCATATTATTCACCGCCTATTGTAATTTTTCTTTTTTAATCTGCGCAAGCATCTCTTCTAATACATCTGTAATATCCTTCACATCATTGTGATATATAGCATCCTCAGCCTGAGACATCTCAAGACAAGGTTGAAACTTTCTAATCTCTTCATCAAAATTAATCATATCTATACTCCAATTTTTAGCAAATCACCTGCCAAATATAAAGAGCCTACACAAAACAAATACCGATTACAAACATGGCTTTTTCCATACGCAAAGCCGGACTCTATATCATCAAAAGCAGTGATTTTACTACTCGTAAAACGTCTAAAGGTAACTTCAACCGAATCAAGTTCTGCCGAACGACTGCCTTCATAACGCACCAGAATAATTTCTTCAAATGGTACTTTGCATAGTCGTTCAATCATAGATTCATAATCTTTATCTTTTGAAACGGCAAATAATAACATTTTATGTTCAGCAGGGAACATCACCTCAACACTTTCGCAAAATGCCTCAATTGCTTCCTCATTATGCGCACCATCCACATATATATGATGAGCAACTTCTTCCATTCTGCAGGGCCAGGTCATATCTAACAATCCGGCCTTAATAATATTTATATCTTCATCTGTCACAGGGCAAATAACCGGATTCTTCTCATCCTTAATTATATTAGTCCCACCCCGGACTCTAGTCTGCACAATTAACAACTCATACGCTTTAATCGCAAGCAGTGCATTTTCCACCTGATAAAGCGCAGTTTTCTTTATTTTTAATTCTACGTATCTATGATAACCACTCTCAAAGGAAAAATCAATGGTTTTTTTTGTTATTTTTAATAATTTGTACTGTTTTTTTTCGACAATATGCAAAATTGCATTACTTTCTTTACATCTTTTTACCATAACAGCCGTTGCCGAATCCTTTCTGTCAAAAAAAACAACAGGAACATGGTCTTTTATAATGCCTGCTTTTTCATAAGCAATCTCTTCAATTGTATTTCCCAGATATTGCATATGGTCTAAGCCGACAGAAGTAATGATTGATAATACAGGCATTACAACATTGGTTGCATCAAGTCTTCCACCCATACCTGTTTCCAATATTACATAATCAACTAACTGTTCAGAAAAATATAAAACTGCCATCAAAAAAACATACTCAAAAAAGGAAGGATGTGAAATTCCTTTTTCATTTGCAATTTCAACATACTTCATAATCTGTAAATGCATATCAACAAATTCTTCATCAGAAATAATAGTATTATTTATCCTGATTCGTTCATTCAGTTTTACCAAATGGGGAGATGTAAATACACCCACCCTGTATCCTGCACGTTGCAAAATGGATGCCAAAAAAGAGCAGGTAGAACCCTTTCCATTCGTACCTGCTACATGGATAATTTTGTAGTTGCTTTCCGGATGCCCCATTAGATCTAATATATGTTTTAAGCTGTCAGTACCAAGTTTTGTTGCAAACATAGGTACCGATAATATATAGTCCACACATTCCTGATAATTCATATATACACACTTTCCCAATCCGGTATTATAAACTAACGGTTGTCGATTTTTTCAGGATACATATCATGGTTTGATAAACGATTCCACGCAACCTCTTCCCACTTTGTTCCCGGCTTTCCATAATTACAATAAGGGTCAATTGATATTCCTCCACGAGGTGTAAATTTCCCCCATACTTCAATATACTTAGGCTCCATTAGTTTAATCAGATCCTTCATAATAATATTTACACAATCCTCATGAAAATCCCCATGATTCCGAAAGCTAAACAAATATAATTTTAAGGATTTTGATTCCACCATTATTTTGTCCGGAACATAAGAGATATATATGGTGGCAAAATCCGGTTGTCCGGTTATGGGACAAAGAGATGTAAATTCCGGACAATTGAATTTAACAAAATAATCATTATCCTGATGTTTATTTACAAATGTTTCAAGTATGTCCGGTGCATAGTTCATTTCATATGACACATTTTGGTTTCCCAACAATGTCACGCCCTTGGTTTCTTCCTTATTACGACCACCCATATCCTTCTTCCTCCAAAAAAGATTGTTCTCATTCATTCACTGATTATACATCTTTCCATTTAAAATAACAACAAAAGACTCCTTTAAATCATCAAAACATTTTTATTTCTTTACCCAAAGCAAATGAGTACAAATATGTTTCAGATACTTCTTTCATGAGCAATTGCTCTAATGTATCCTTATAGTATCGAAGCTGGGTTGTATACCTGTCAACCAACATGGATTCATTCCCTTCCTCTACATAATCTGTTTTATAATCAACCAAAATAATCTTACCATCCTCTTCAAAATAGGCATCGATAATACCCTGAACAACCACCTTCTTATCTTCCGATTCTTTTATTGTTTTCTCACTCATAATCTTAGACATAGGAACTCCAATTACGAATTTACGCTCTTTATATAAATCACAACTCCTAGATGCCTGTTTCATCCGTTTTCCCAAATCAGAATCCAAAAACCTGCAAATATTGTCTACAGTCAATATTTGTTTAATCTGAGAATCCAGTCTCTCCTGTAAGACCATTTTGTCAAGCCATAATTTTACATCATCACTTGTACTTAATGTATCAAAATCCAGCAACTCCATTGCCTTATGTACAAGAGTACCTTTTTGGGCTGCATTTAAAGGAACCTTTTTTGATGCAAACCGGGGAATAGGCGGTTTATATTTAGCCATTGATGTTTCATATACCGGCAACGCAAAAGGATCAAAATCCTTCTCATAAATGCGTTTAATTTCCGTAACCGACAGTTTTGATTTTTGCTTTGTCATATTCATATCGCCGTATATCCAGTTAAGGTTTTTATTTATATGTTCTTCATTACAACCGGGATTATCCCTCCATAGCTCCAGTTTCGCCCTTCGTTCAAGACCTTCCTCTCCCCCTTTTATAATATGGGACACTGCAAGATTATGAAAATCAAACACCTCCACCTTTAAATCAAAGTCGGGAGCAGCAATAAACCTTTCACACTCATAGTCCGCTGATATGATATGTTCCCCTTTTTTATCCATTCTCTTTCTGACATTTTTCATAGCCTCCCAAAAGATTTCGTTTCGAATAAAAGAGGCAACCACCAAATCCATATAACTGTTAACCCGGCGTAACACCGAAAAACCCAGTGGGATATCTTGTTTTTTTGCTATTTCATCATATTTATGCACCAGCATTGGCACATCCGGAGTAACCCCTGTCATAATCAATTTTTCTTTTGCCCTTGTAAGTGCAACATAAAAAATCCGTAATTCTTCTGCTATATTTTCAATTCGTATCAGCTGGCCGATTGTTTGTCTTGCAAAAGAATCATTACCACATCTCTTTTTTGTATCTACATACTTCGCTCCAATATGATAATCAGAATGAACAATTAACGGAGTCTTGGTATCCTGAAGATTAAACTGCTGTCCCATTCCAGACACAAATACCACAGGAAATTCCAGACCTTTACTTTTGTGGATACTCATAATCCGTACAGCATCTTCATCACTATCCGGGAAAGGATCACCACCTAAAGAAATGGCATTTTCAATGATGCCGTCAATATACAACAGAAAATCAAATACACCTTTATAGGAATCTCTCTCAAAATGTATCACTTCATCCCTAAACAAGTCCATATTACGGATTCTTCCATTTCCCTCAGGCATAGCCTCCGTGTAATAATAATACCCCGTTTCATAAAAAATATAATCTACCAGCTGGCTAATTGACATATATTTCTGTTTCAGCTTTAAGGTTTCAAAAAAACAAGTAAAATCCTGACATTTCTTTTTTAAATCACCGGAATCTCCGTCATAATGGGTAAGTATTTTGTAAATTGTTACAGGGCGGTTATTCTTTTCCTCCCATTGTCTCTTTTGTATAATAAGCTTCGCGAAATCATGTTCCGTAAAACCACCAAAATATCCCCTAAGGGTAGCAACCAATTCCACATCATTACAGGGATTATCCAAAACCCTCAAAAGGCTAAGAATCTGATGTATCTCAACAGTATCTAAATAGCCATTCTCATTTTGAATATGAACCGGTATCCCATATCCTGACAGAACCTGTTGGAAAACCGAACTGTAGCCCGATGGTGCCCGGAAAAGTATCACAATATCCTTATATTGTATATCTCGTAATTCTCCCGTTGTATCATCGCAGACCTTAAATGCATCTCCCTGTTTTCCCATTAACTTCTGTATTTTATTTGCCACCATTGTAGCTTCTAATTCTTTTCGACCTATATCTTCAAGATTTTCATTCAGATTTTCATCCTTTACAGGGGATAAAGCAACATCATCCTCATCCACTTTTAAAAATTCAAAATCTTTGCTTTCCCCAAGCAATAGCTCCACATGTCCGTAATCATACGCCGGGAAATCTCTCGAGGGCACCAGGGCCTCATCTGTCGTATACTGAATTCCACCCAAATCATTTTCCATAATCTGATAAAAAATATAATTAATTCCCTGTAAAACATTTTTTCTGCTTCGAAAATTATTTTTCAATAACAATCTTCTTTCCGACGCTTTCTCATCCTCCGAAAAACGATGATACTTATCCATAAATATGTCAGGACGTGCCATACGAAAACGATAAATACTCTGTTTTACATCTCCAACCATAAACATATTGTTTGTTCCTCTCGGAATAGAGGAAACACAATAAAGAATCGCCTCCTGAAGATAATTACTATCCTGATATTCATCTATCATTATTTCATAAAAATCTTCAGACATTTCTTTTCCTATTTCGCTTTGTATGGGCGTTCCATCCTCCTCATAGCCATCACACAAAATATCAAGAGCAAAATGTTCCACATCACTGAATTCCAATATATTTTTCTGTTTCTTCGCCTCTAAAAAACGGGAACGAAATTCATCGGTTATATCAAGCAGGGAAACCAGCATTTTCTCCTGTCCCTTATATTGGGAAAGAAGGGTAGAAAAAGGAAGTTCAAAGCCTTTTAAGATGTCTTTTATATCATCTTTGTACCTGCCCCTGACATCCTTAATCTGTTGTGCAACATCCTCATTAAACGTGCCTGCTTTTCCCCTTCCGATATTGGCAAATTTCCATGCAAATAAGTCATGAAACATGGAATATGTGTTTGCACCGATTATCCCATCAACCAATTCCACATCTGATAACAATGCTTTTTCCATATATAAAGGACCGTCTATCCCCCTGGCAAGTTCAAGCATACCAAGAATCTGACTTTTTATATCCTCTGCCACCATATGAATCTGTTCAATATAGGGTTTCACATAAGACAGATTCATAAAATCTTCTTCACAGGTAATTTGGAGTTCTTTTCTGCCTTCCAAAGTCCACTGTTCAGGTCTTGGATAACTACTGCTGATGTCATATACTTTTCCAATATATTCTTCCAGTTTATCATCATCCTTGTCCCTGCAAAATGCCTCAGAAAAGGATACAAACCCATCATTATCCCTATAGAACTCCTCTATCACAGCATCTAATATCTTTTCCCGTAATAAACCAATCTCTCCTGCTTCCCCAACCCTCACTCCGGGATCAATGTTTAGCACATGAAAATGTTCTTTCACAACCTTATAACAAAAACTGTCTATTGTCATAATATTTGCCTGATTTAACAGGTATAATTGTTGTTGTAAATGTTCATTGCCCGGTTCTTCCTCTAATTTATGTTCAATTGCAATCCTTATCTTATCCTTCATCTGGGAAGCGGCAGCCTTTGTAAATGTAACCACTAAAAGCTCATCGACATTAATGGGATTATCACTGTTACATATTTTTTGGATAATACGTTCAACCAATACAGCCGTTTTTCCGGAACCGGCTGCAGCACTTACTAATAGATTACAATTTGCGGCATCAATTATTTTCTTCTGATCTCTGGTCCAATCCATTTGCAGCCACCTCCTCTTTATAATTCATAATCTTTCTTTTTGCATCATTCTTATCAATTTGGGGAAGAATCCTGTAATGGTTTCCTCCAAGTCCCGGTTCAAATCTACAGATACTCTTATAATCACAATAATTGCAGGGACCTGATATTTCCCCTTTTTCCGGATTAATAGAAATTTGACCATGGATAATTTCATTTCCGATTTCTTTCATTTTTTCATATACAAAACCGGATATATTTTCCAGCTCCTCTAATGTAACCAGAGAGGTGTTTTGAGATGAAAGCTCTCCATCCTGCTTATATTTAACAGGTGTAACTCTTCCTGTTTTTCCATCAAGCATATCCCTGCAGGTTTCGTCCACATTTACCAATCCTGTAAGCCTGCTGTCATCTAATCTTTTTTCTTCCAGTTTATCCTCGTCCACCTCATGAATAACAGAATCCTTCATCTGATAATAAAACATTCCTGCCGGAATCACCTTTTTATCCTGATACTTTCTTTCCAACAGCTCCTGCATTACACTCATATACACTGTAAGCTGCAACTGTTTACCCTCATATAATTTAATATAATCTATATCCTTTGCTCCAGATTTATAATCAATCACTTTATAATATACTGCATTTTCCGTTTCCTTAATATCCACCCGGTCTACAATACCCTTTAATTCCATATGCATATCTTCTTCCAATGCAAACTGAATATACTGTAATTCATCCTTAGAAGAAAAATGTTTTTCAAAGTAAGAGGGTGTCATTTTTCCCTGCTGTAAATGTATGCATAGATTTTTCACACTTCTCTTTGCAATCCGTATTAACACCTTTAACTGATGTTTTTTACGAAAACTGCTTTCAAAAATTGTATCATTTTCTTCCTGTGCCATCTGATTGGTTAATGATTCAACAATACGGTCACGTTCATCTTCTGACAGGTCACGGATTTCTATTTTATGCTCCTTGATATATAAGAAAAAGCCTTCCATAACACCATGAAGTATTGTTCCGATATTGTTACTTTCAACTTTATATTCCTGTCTTTTTTGAATACCCAATCCATATCGTAAAAAAAACTGAAAAGCACATCCGGAATAAGTTTCTAATTTGGATACACTGTTTTCCATATGTTCACCGTATAACTGCCTGATAATGCTTTTATCCAGATTCTTTGTCCTGTTATCATACAGATAACCTCTTATGATTTGTTGTGTTTTTTCAGGATACCGGGAACACATTATGCTGTACATGGATGAATCATCCATGGCATCTTCCATAATCTGTTTTGCAAATTCTGCAACCAATTGTCCTTTTGTTCTAACCTCCCGTACATATCCTTCCCGGGCAATATCAATAACCTCAGCGCCGGGAAAAACTGACAATAATCTGTTTAGATAATACGAAGGCTTCAGCCTGGCACCTTTTAAATCTGCATTTCTATAGCTGATATACAATTTCTCCGAAGCCTTTGATAACTGCATATAAAAATAATATTGCTGTATCAAAACATCCTCCACTAAATCCGGTGCAAGGGTTACGTCCAAAGACTGTAACACCTTTCTTTCTTTATCCTTTATGATATTGTTTTTTTTCTGTACATTAGGCAAAATCCCATCATTCACCCCAACCACAAAAAGTATTTTCACGTTATGAAGTCTGGTACGTTCCATATCACCAATCACTACCTGATCCAGAGTTGGAGGAATCACTCCCAGATTCAAATCTGAAATCCCGGAAATCAACAATTGGGAAAATGTATCCCGTGCTATTTCTTCGTCTCCCAGCAATTCAACTATTTTATCCAATACGGATATCCATTTTTCATATATCTGACCATATGCTTTTGCTTCCCTTAACATATTATGCTGTTCAAACAACAGGCTTTGTTCATGTAACCTATAAGCTATTTCGTGATTGCACATAAATGTATAAATCGCATTTACATATTCTTTGGTTTCTGCTTTACTTTTTTGAAAAACCCGAGATAATTCTTCTATTTCATCCATAAAAATTTTTCTTGTTTCATTTATATGAAAAAGACTCTTCTTCCCTCTTCCAAAAGACTTGCTCCAGTTAGAATACCCCCGGATACCTGTTTTTAATACGTAATTTTCCATTTCATATATATTTTCCTCCGGTATATCCAAAAAACCGGTCTTAAAAAATGCAAACACACTTTCATAGGAAAAATCTGTCATATAAATATTTAATAGCTGTGTAACCACCTCCACAATGGGATTATGGGTTAAGGGCTCACTATAGTCCATAAAATACGGTATTTCCAGTTGTTCCATACAATGCTTCCATGTTATTGCCATATCAGATACATTTCCGGAAACAACAGCAAAATCCCTATAATGATATCCCTTATCCATTACATACTCTTTAATGGTTTCCACTACATATAGAGCTTCCTGAAGCTCATTTTCTGCACACAAAAAACAAATATTATCCTGTTCTTTATTAAAAGGTACAACAGGATACCGAAAAATATTTTGTGATAAATGTAAAAGCTCAGGTGCTTCTGACAATCGATAACAGGTTTCCAATGCTATATGGGGATTTATTTTGACATTATTTTTTTGAGCCAGATTACACAGATGAATATACTCCCTTTTGCAACCGGAAAACAGTTCTCTGTCCCCATAGCCATTATTCAAAACAACCTGAGGATCCATAGCAAGTGAGAAAAACAAATCACATCCAATACGCATTAATTCTTCAATCACACTATACTGAACCGGAGTAAATCCGGTAAACCCATCAAAATATATGGAAGCATTTTTTAGCATCCTTGAATCTCCCGCAACCTCCTTTAACAGAGATAAAACCTGTTCTGTCACCATATATTTCCCGGCTATTACATCGTTAAATTCTTTCATAATCAGTCTTAAGTCAGATAATTTATAAAAAAGACTCTTATTCTCATCTAAATGCTTTAATACTTCCCCTAATACATTTTCATCAACCTGATACTGATAAAACTCAGATAATATTGATTTCATTTCTTCAACAAACCCGGGTTTTGAATACATATTTTTGTAGTATACCAATTGTCCGTCACATTCTTTTAACACCTTCATAATTAACATACTTTTTCCATAATCATCTAAAATATCATCTGCCTTCGTTCCTAATTCATCAAAAACCATAAAGGAAAGGCGCGTAAAACTAAGTATGGAAATATCCATACTTCCTCCCCTTTCATGACGCATAATTAACTCCTGCTCAGCGGCCATATTCGACTGTTCAGGGAGAATATAAATAAGGGGTTCATGTCCGGTCTCAAGAGAACGGGAAATCATTTCCTGATACATGTATGAAGTTTTTCCGGTTCCTCCGGCTCCTATAATAAATTGAATGGCCATATTATAATCTCCTTAATATCTATTCTCGTAAAATACTTCTTCATTATAACACATAAAAAAGACAAAGCTTGTCAATTTCTTAACAAAAGAAAAAATTAGTTCTAAAATTTTAGCAAACAGCATATCTTTATAGTAACAATTATCAGGAGGAAGCTTATGGGCACACATACAAAAATTGTCGTTGTAAAAGCAAAAGAAATTATATATACCGGAATCCTGCTTATTCTTGGCATTATATTAGCTGTTGTTTTATTTTATATGTTTGGAAAAGGAAGCAAAACAAAATCAACCTGCAAGTACAATCCGGGAGTATATAATTCAACGATTACACTTGGCGAAAACACTTTAAATGTTGCTGTGACCGTAGATGAAGATACCATAAACGGAGTTGATATTGAAAATCTTAACGAGACGGTTACTACCATGTATCCTCTTTTAGAACCTGCATTAGACGAAATCAACAATCAGATATCTACCGTAGACAGTGTAGACGACATAACCTATTCCAGCGAAAATCAGTACACATATATTATATTAAACCAGGCTATTAAAAACGCAATCGAGGAAGCAAAGGTTCCTACAAAATAAATTATCCAATTTATCATTCCCTTTAGGCACAGGCCTAAAAAGACCTTGTAATTCTATCTTCTCAAGGTAGAAACACAAGGTCTTTTCTCTTTACATTTTAACTATAGCTAATTTTGTTTCGGAACAACATTTCCATTTTCTTTATATATGGAATGTGGCGGTACAACACCTCTTACCATGCTCACCGGATATACATTTGAATCTTTACAGATTACTGTTCCCGGATTTAACACACTGTTGCATCCAATCTCCACATGATCTCCCAGCATAGCCCCAAATTTCTTACGTTTTGTATCAATATCAAAGTCTTCACCTTTTACATGAACCGGAGTTTTATCAGCCTTTACATTTGATGTAATGGAGCCTGCACCCATATGTGAATAAAATCCCAAGACGGAATCTCCAACATAATTATAATGAGGCACCTGAACATGATTAAATAAAATTACATTTTTAAGCTCTGTGGAATTTCCAACCACACAATCATTTCCAACCAGTGCATTCCCTCTGATAAATGCCCCCGGTCTTACTTCCGTATTTTCACCGATAATACATGGCCCTGCAATATAATTATTGGGATAAATCTTTGCAGACTTAGCAATCCAGACATTTTCTTCCCGTTCTTCGTAGATGTCCTTCGGAAGTGTTTTGCCAAGCTCCTTAATAAAATCACCAATATGTGGCAATACCTCCCATGGATATGTATATTGTTCCAATAATTCCTTTGCCATTGTTTCATTCAAATCGTATAATTCTTTAATCGTTACCTGTTCCTGCATATATCATTTCCCTTCCTGTTAATAAATCATTTATATGCCTATGATACCACATAAATCACTTCTTGGGGTATTTTTTGATTATTTCTTATCTTAATCATAGGGAAGGATTAACCTATTCCCTGTTTCAGTAACTCTATAATATTTATCCTCATCCGTATCAACCATTAAGACTGGAATAATACCACTATCCAATACAGTACCATCAATAAAAACATGGGACGCACCATCATAATATATATCGTGAAAGCGACCATTCATTGCAATTTCTGCAGTACCCACGTGACCTGCCACAACTTTCATATCCAAGTTTCTTATTTCCCCAATACTATGAGGGTATTTAAATAAAAAATCATCTTCACGAGAACTCCACTCCCACATTTCGCCGGAACTTTCATCAATCCCGGCATGTACAAAAATGGTATTTCCTTCTACATAATAGAGCGGCAAATTACTGAGCCATTGGATATATTTGTCATCTTTTTCATCATCTTGATCTAATTCATCATCGTTCAATTTTCTCATATAATTTATGGATGACTGTCCTGATAAAACCCAATTGTCATGATTTCCTAATAATGCTATTACTTTGTCAGTACCATATTCCCTTTGTAATTCCATTATTTTATCTAGAACGCCATAGTTTTCTGCACCACCATGAACATAGTCTCCTAATAATACCAGCTTTGTGTCCTCTTCTTCCAAATGTTTCGTCACCAATGATAATGCTTCTTCAAATTCAAGCAGGCAACCGTGGATATCACTCATACAAAAAATCTTCATAATGAACTCCTCCTTTGAAAATGGCACATACGTTTATTTCTACTCAATTCATTTCCGCTATTCCCTCGAATAGAATTCCTTGCCTGTTTCCAAACAAATACCCGCAAGTCGTCCTTTTCTAGAGCAGGCACAACAATCCAAAGCAATATGATTATTCCCCTTAAATATGTAACCCGGTCTGGGATTGCATGGTATATGCTGCGTCGGAGTATGACCTGTAACAACAATTTTATCTTCAAAATAAGGAACTTCATAATCAGGTCGGTACCAGACGAAATCCTCAAGAGTATATTCATCCAGAGGTGTTAAATAGCAAAAATCATTGCCTAATCCGGCATGCACTAAAACATAATCCTGACCATTTACAGTTAGTTCTGCATAGGCTTCAAAATCACCTATAAAGTCAATGATATCATTTTGCTCTTCTCTTGTTAGTTTCTGAAACTCATCCATGGTAGTTTTTCCTCCATTTCTCATCCAATCAAGCAAATATAACATATCCTCTTCCTTTAGAGAGATAAGGAAATCCCTAGTGATCTCATTTTTCAAAAGCTTTAGACAAGTCAGTGCCATCACCTCATGGTTGCCGATTAAGCACGTGCAATTTGGAAGTGACATTAAATATTGCAATGCTTTTATCGGATGACGTCCACGGTCTACTACATCTCCTAAAACAAACAGGGCATCTTTCGAATTAAAATTCATTTTCTTTAACAATGTTTTTAATTGGTCGTATTCACCATGGATGTCTCCTATAACATATGTTGCCATATAGTACCTCCCTCTTTTGTCACAAAATTAATATACTACATAAAGCTTCACATTCACTTATAAATGCATCTGGATAATTTTCTATCCACAATTATGTAAATCTTAACGAATATACTATATCTCCATAAGAATCGACATAAATACGTCCACAAGTACTTTTACTCTCTTCATTGCTCTGGCCCGATTCATAATATCACCTCGTCTTCCCTACTTCACAAACCTATATATCAAAAAACAATCAACTTCGCAAGAATACATTCCGTCAACATCCAAAAAGACAGCAAACTTCATATATACTACCGTCTTTCAATTATTATCTTTATTCCTAATTTCCTCACAAATAGCTTTTAATTCCTCCCTGCGTGCTCTTCTATTTTCATCCCTTCTTTTTATGTATTGGATAGCACATGAATCACACAATGTCAGTACTCTGCCACCTAAATTACTTCTTAGAATAGCCGTATCATTCGTCCCACACCATTCACAGGTCGTTTTGCTTCTTTCCTCAGCATTTCGTACAATCTCAGCAATTTCTTTTCTAAGTTTTTCTTTTAATCCTTCCTTCCCATTTTCCGGTTCAAATCGAACACTCATACCACTACCAATAAAGTCAAATGCAGCAATGCCACATGGTGCATCTTCATAGCCATAATAAAATCTTAGGGTACCAAACTTTTCCTTTATCTGCACTGGCACAAAATCAATTTCCACCCCATATTCCTCATATTTTTTCATTATTTCAGTGCAACAATCATAAAGGATATCATACCAACCGGAAGAGCACTCACAGCCCCATCTTCCATAAAGAGTATTTTCCTCCGAATCATTATTCTGTTTCATAAACAGAAAGTCGTCCTGCAACTTAAGTTCTAGTTCTTTTCTCATATGGAACACCTCCAATCATTCTCTTACTCATCAATTTCTATCATACAAAGTAACATGTTCAATTCTTCCCGGACACGCTCCCTTTCCTGCATGGTAAAATTTCTATTACTCATATCTATTATTGCCTGAGCCTGATTCTCATCAAAGCCATATTGTTCCATTAATTGACATTTAAAATCCTCATAATCTTTCGCGGTGTCTGACATATACATAATCTGATTATGATGCTCCTGAGCCCATGCGACTGCTTCTAAAATACTTATTCTCTCCTTAATGCTATCGGTATAATCAGCAATATACTCCGCAAAATCTCCTAGTATTTTTCTATCATTCCCAAGCAGATCTCTCCAAGAAGTCTCTCTACCAGTGGCCTTAACAACATTATCTGCAAGCCTGTTTAATTCTATAATAAATAAGTCATGCATTTCTGTTCTTTCCTTATTGCGTTGTGATAATTCCTGTAAAGAAAAACTATCCCAGCATTTTCTGTAATAAGAATAGTGTTTTGCTTGCTGTATTACATCCATCAGTTGTACTTTTATTGATTCTAGTGAATTTGCGTCATTCATCATTTCCCTCAAAATAATAACAAAATCACTCTTTGTATCACCCTCTAATATATCGCTAACCTTCAAACTCATAATTATCTCCCCCTTCCTTTTTCTAATTCCAATTATATCTTATAAATTATAATAATATCCGCCTCTTCCTGTGGTTCAAGCCACTCCGGATGCTTATCTACATTCTTCATAAAATACTCATTCCAACCGTAAGCGTCATCTCTTGGATATTTTCCCTTACGGTCATATAACTTCATATCGCAATTCTTTATCACCTGAATCTGTACTTTTAATCCCGTCTTCTTATAAATCGACATAAAAATTCCTCCCAATATGTTATTTAGTTTTTATATATTATTAATTTTTCCGCTTCATTCCCTGACAATTTCACGGGAGAGACTACAAAGACAAAGTAAACCACCGCAGTAATAAAAAAGAGCTTGTACTCTATACCTATGTTCAAATTCTGTAAGTGGTCAGGCTCCACTCGAAGCCCAGTTCATACCACAAACCATATTTTTCTAGCAGTTCATCAAATTCATTTAAAACGTGACAAGCAATCTCTCCTTTATCATAGAATGTGTCCTGTTCATAATCCTCATCATTGAAAACAAAGTCCTCAAAGAACGCTCTCAACTTTGCTTCTCTAATAATAGCACCTCGCTCTAGGAATTCCTCATACTCTTCCTTTGAAGAAAACTCCTTACCATCTTCCTTTGTAGCATCTAACTCTGCATCTAACTCTTCCGGATCACAATACTGATGAAGTTCAAGCCATTCTTCATAAGAATCATATTCAACCGGATCCCAACCTTGGCTTTCTTCAAAAAACTCCGCGATAAAATTTTCTACTTTATCTTCCACATCAAGATTCTGGGAAAGGATAATCTTCCTTACTTCATCAGATAAATCACGGAGACAAACCTCATATTCTTGATAACGAAGAAGCAGACTTAATGGACCCTCAAAAGTCATATCAAGCAGCCTTTCCGGATTAGAAAAATCTTTCCATTCAGTTTCTCCATTGCAATCTTTCCCCACAATACCTCGAGTATAATTTTCCGGATGTTTTTCATCTCTTATCTGTAAATTACCATTATTATCCAAATAGCATTTGCCACCAGTAAATATCCGTACATCCTTCCACAATCCCCATTTTCTTAAAAATGCAACTATTTCAAGTGCCAACTGTTCCAAATCACATTTTTTAAAATAAACCTTGGACATAAAACTCACCTCCTCACACAGGCAATATTAACAAGCAAATCCCATATGAATTTTTAAAGGATTATTCTTAACATTTAGTATAGGAATATTCTTTGCTCATCAATCTACCTCTTTCTATGACATTTATTAATACCATCCTTCCATGACAAAGCCCTATCATCCAAGTAATAATCTGCACTAACCTTTCGCGAATTACAACCATACTCTTCTATAATTTCCGGCAGATTATCATTTACCGCATCATACTCTATGCCTTGAATCCTGCTCCATTTAAGTGCTGCTTCAAGCAATTCCCCTGAACGACAGGTCCACAAAATCAACTTATTCCCCTTAGCTTTCCAATCGCAAAGAAAACTTACTAATTCTATATTCGGTGCCCCTAAATCTGGCCACTTACTGTAACATAGCGTTCCATCAAAATCCACGGCTATTATTTTATAATTTCTCATATATAATCACTCCTAAACTTCCACCTCTGTTACCAAAATCGCATGGTCCGGTAATCCGATCAAATCGGATAAAACATTGGATGAATTTCTTTTCCCATATCCATTTCTTTCGTTTACAAAGTCCCATTTATATTTACAAACCCTGCATAACTCTTTGGGCAAATCCGTAATCATATGGTCGTCCTTTGTATGAGAAATATATCCTTTATAATCTGTAACAATGGAATACTGACTGTTATATCCTAATCCCTGGTCAGGCGTTAATAGTGACCACTGTCTATTCTTTTCGACCTCACGCCATATCATTTGATAATTATAATACTGCCTTTGACCATCATACACTTCAAACAGCATATCCTCTTCATTTTTGATATTTGCGTTATTATAGTCCCCTAACACTGCGAAATGCTTATCACTTTTTTCCATTCTGTTCAGCAATAAATCCAGTTGCTCCTTCCGTTTAGAAAAATCACTATCTACCCGAATTCTTGTACCAACAATGGATAAATCGTCGATATCAACCTTTAGATAATCCGGCCATTTATCCGAATTCTCCATATCAATCCGCTCCTCCACATATATCGGTTGTAATTCACTGCGGACAATAATTGCTATCCCATTCCTGCCTCTCTGGTACTTGGTTGAAAATATCGAATATCCCATTTCATTTAATAGTGCAGATAAATCATCATACCCATTCACCTTTACAAATTCTACTAAAACCATTATATCAGGAGCTTCCTCCTGAATGGTATCAACCAGCAGTTTAACAGGAATCTGATAGTGTCCGCCATAACCTGTTCTGCCGTTAATATTCCATTCCATGATTTTGTATTTAGACTTGTTTTCCATGTTCTTGTTTTCATTTACAATATTTGTCTTCATAATAAACCCTCCATTACTGTATCCTTTATTAATTGGTATGTTATTAAATGTCCATTCCATTCCTACTCCCATGGCAGGATGTCATCGGTATCTTCCTTCTCATCTATAAAGGAATACCGGATAATAATATCTGCCTCTTTCTGTGGCTCTAACCATTCCGGATGCTTTTTTACTCCTTTCATAAAATCTTCATTCCAGATTGCTGCATCCTCTCTTGGATATCTTCCTTTCTGGTCATAAAACACAACCTCATAATCTTTTCTTACCTGTACCTGAATTTTCAATCCTGTCGCTTTATAAAATTTCTTTAATTTCTTCGGTTCATATCCATCCGGAATCATACGAAGCAGCCTATTTACTCCTTTCACATTGTCATTGAAAGCCAAGTCCACATATCGAAGTTCTTCCCCCTCTCCCAATTCTAAATAATTCTCAATTTGTTCCAAGTGATTAATCATGATTCTCTTCATTAATTTCATAGGCGTTTCCTCACTTTCGAACTATCTGTTTTTATTTACATTTATAATATACATTTTCTTTTGCACAATAAATCATGCACAAAAAGAAAAGCAGATATTTTTCTTAAATTTATTTGAAAAATATCTGCTTTATATTTCTATATGTATGATTGATAACAATTTTTACTTTTAACTATTCTTCTACAAGTTTGAACCTAGTCATCGGGGCATATGGTATAAAGAATAGTTCTCCTTATTCTTCACATTCTTTTAATTTTTAACTCGTTCTTCAAACAAAGCTCCTAACTTGGAATAATATTCTTTAATCATTGAAGTACCCAATTCATTTTCTGAATATATAATAATGCCATCTTCTGTCTCCACAGCTGCTGGATTAACTATATCTAATTCACTTAAATCCGGACATAATCTCATTTTAATTTTTATTGTTTTGCCTCCATAAAAGCTTTTATTTCTTTCTAAAATTTTGAACTAATGTCAATAAAGTGGGCACTAAAAGCACGACTCTACGCCATAGCAGTAATACCTGAATATAACAAAATACCATTTCTTATCTAAGTATTTTCATCCTATATACCTCCTCCGATTTCAGCATATGACAAGACTATTTGTTCAAATTATTTATATCAGTTCAATCCAAAGATTTCATACTGATAAAATTATAATTTGCAAACTGTAATAAACGTTGCTCTCTTTGTTCTATTCGTTTTTTTACATTTATAAAATATTCTTTCCAATCTTCATCTGACGCTTCTGCCAATTTTTTTCCTCCATAATTCCAAAAAGGGATAATTTTACTGTACTGATCATCCTCGAAGTAATCTTGAAAACTATTTGTTTCAACATATTTTTTCCATTCTTTTTCATTATATGTTCTTTTTATATTTAACAATTTGCCATCCCAATTATCTAATGGTCCACCTGTTGTAGTCCTTGCAGCGTTTGTCATATTCCCTAATGAATATATAGAATTTAGGAAATCTAAAAAAGCATCAATGACAGCCTTATCTATTGATTTTTCTAAGTTTTCGCTATAACGTATTTGGGATAGTGAGATCTGCAAGTTATCAACATTGTTTTCTCGTGGAATATGAACTAACAATTGCTGCGTAAGTTCATCCCTATTTCCCTTTTTATTTTTTAGTAAAAAATATTTAGTTGGTTTCCACCAGCTAGTCATAATATCATTTTTTGTTTCATTATTCTTTCCTAAACGGCGTGAAACCAATTCACTATTCTCAACATCCCCATTATATAATTGATAAAATCTAAGTGAGTTATACAGAATGTTATTTTTCTCCCAATTTTGGAGCAATTCTTGATATTCCTTTAACAATTCAATTCTATAATCTATCATCTTATCCCTTATTACTTTCATTTCCCGTACGTTCCCTCCATCGCCTCAATCTTCTTCCGTATCAGCTCCCTGATATCTTCATCCATGACCTGTACCCGGTCTGACCACTGAAGTGCAAAATGAACCATAGAATCCGTAGTACATCGAACATTTACCAAATCATATCCATCTTCCCCACTTGGCTTTCTACTTGTGACATAGGTATCTCCAAACCAATCATGTAAAAACGTATAATCACTATTTTTTATTTTCAAGGTTACATTTCTTGGTACATCATAAAACATATAGAGGTGTTCTCGCATAAATAATTCAGGATCCCATTTTTCTCTACTTGGAAGACCCGGCACCTTTGTAATTGGCAGGGCATCTATGGTTTTCTCCGTTTTATCTAATGCAAACTCCACACCCGTCATTAAATCAATCCGGTATATATTGGGGTTCTTTGGATTGTCAAATGCACCAATTAAGTAGTAGAATTCCTGATAAACAACAATATAATATGGACTAACTGTATACTTTCCATTCGAAGTCCGAATCGGGTATTCTACTAATTCGTGGTACTTATTGTATCCATTCAGCATGAATTGAATCTTTTTTCTACTATTAATTGCGCTTTGAATTATCTTTATACTTTGGGTAAGTTCAGTGTAACCTTCCGGATATGCCCCTTTTGCATTTCTCTTTATGGCATTTTCCCCGTTCCTCTCACCTTGATTCTGTTTTGCATCCACTCTTGTATAAATGCCATGATTATCAAACTTTACCGTTCCGAATTCTGTACTGTAAAATGGCGATTTATAATATTTACTGGCGGTTGCCTGCAGTTTTTTCATCAGATTTTGCTTGTCTTCTATCGACATACTACGATCAAAATTCACTGCATGCATCAGTTGATCTAATTCTGTATCATCAAAGTCATGTACATAACGAAGTTTCTTGATTGACTTTGGTTCCTCTAACTGATCATAGCCCTCATATTTTATCCGGTACGCATCATCATTATCATCATACATAACAGGATTCATCTGTTCCAGCATACGAATAATCGTTTTATGAAGTGTGTTCCGGCTACTTGCACTTGCTACTTTGGGGTCAGAAGCATATACATTATTCTCATCAAACATGATTCTTAATAATTCTGCCTGGGACAAAAAATGATTTTCATCCGTATATTTTTTCAAAATATCCAATATTAAAATTGCTCTCTGCTCAGCCTCATAAACCGCGTTTTCTTTTTTCGCTTTTCTCACTTTCGGAGTAATACCGCTTTTAGACTTTTTTGCATCATTTACTTCATTCTTTGAAACAGATTCCTCTTTTCTTTTACTACTCATATTTTTCCCTCAGTTTCTTCAATGCTACCAATTCAATCCTTTTAATCTGCTGCTGCGAAAGATTCATTTTCTTACTAATTTCTTTATAGGTTAAACCTTTTTTATTTTCATTTCGATACAAGTCTGTTATCACCTGCTTTTCAAGCTCATCAAGAACATCAAAACTCTTTTCAAACTCATCCGAATTTTCCTGTTCTAACACATAATCAATCGGAGTTTTATCATGTGCAGCTAATAAATCTCCCAGAGTTGTTTCTCCTTCCATATCTTGTCCTTCATCAATCGACAAGACTGTTTTCTCCTTCTTATAATCTTGAGGATACTGAATTGCATACCTTATCTTCCTGCATTCCTCCCACAAATCATAGACAATGGTATTCCATAAATAAGTGGAAAAAGAAGCACCTTTGGAAGGGTCAAATTTGCCTATACATTTTTCAATCAAAGATAGGTTAGCACACTGAATCAAATCTTCTAAGGGAATATCTTGATTATCGTTATGTATCGAAACCGCTATCTTATACACCGTCAAAAGATTTCCCTCTATAATTTGATTGCGGGCAGATTCATCGCCAGAATGCAGTTGATTGAATAGTTTTTTATTCTCTTCCTTTGACAAAGGTTTTATTTTCTTTAATTTACTGCAGTAGTCATGATTGATTTCCATTATAATTTTCCTCTCGTGTCTAGTTACTTAATGATATACTGAGCTGAAGTCCTGATATCGCTGCTATTTCTGAGATATTAATCCTTTCACACAATTTCTTAGTTCCGTCTCCCAATCCCGGCTATCAACATACCAAATACACTTATATGCTTCCGGTATCTGAAGACTTAATGAGGAAATAATAATAACAGGTATTTGAATCCCCTTTTCTTTCATCCTTTTTAGTAAAATTTCTCCTGCCTCCCAATCAGCAGATCCATTGGCAGACACCGGAAAATGCATATCAGAAATAACCAAATCAAAGTTTTCCTCTGGATGTTCAAAATGTTTCATCCCAGCTTCAACACTTTCTTCCCAAACCACATCTGCTATTCCTACAGATTGCAATACACTTTTAATATCCATATATTTTGTGGTACTATCTTCTAACTGTAAAACTCTCATTTCCCTTTCCTCCCACCTCTGCTCCCAACAATCCTCTTTTTAATATCTTCTGCCTTTATAAACCCCTCCTGCATAAGCTGCTCACAGGCTTTCTCCAACGCAGTAGAAAATGCATCCGCCAACCGGTCAAAATGCTTCATGGCAACATTTTCACCTAATCCTATATTTCTTGCCTCCTGCCTGAATGATTCTCTTGTAATCTTTCCAATATCGTATTCCTGTCCGATGCTAAATGCCATATCTCTTGTACTGCTTTTGTATATGACTGTGCTAACGATATCATATGCCGGAGCAAGCCTTATGGATTGTAAATCTTCTCCATATAGAAGCGATACATTTTTAATATGATTATCTGTATTCCCAATCAGATAATTAAATACACAAATATCCCAAAGCTTTAATTGGTCTGCCATCGGATCAGACGAGTACTGTCTTAATATATCAAACATTTTCTTCAGATATCCTGCATTGTCATGCTCGTATTTATGAATAGCAGCAATTCCCATTGCCTGGGAGAAATCCTCCTGATGCAGCCGATAAGGCACAGCAAATCCATTTACCTTCTTTGCATTTTCTTTCTGAATCCGATCATATCTTCTGGTTGCAAACAAAACGTCCTCATCCTGCCCGTCCCCTACATTAACTACAAAGCTATCCGGTATTTCTATTCCCATATTCTTAGCTGTCATTAGACATAACTGCTCATTTGTTACGATTCCATCCAGCCGTATATGACTTTGTTTCACTATATGTGTACTTGGTGCAGAGCCAATTGGCAGATACCAGCCTTTTGAAGCCTCATCATAATATAACCCCACCTTGCCGGATGCCCCGGTCAAAGACAAATGTGCTTTGGTAACCAATTCTGCCGCTTCTTCTGCACCCTCTTTTGCCAATTGTTTCACTTCATCTATCGTTAACTTCTTATAGGATTCCTCTATCGTCTCTTTTTCCTCATTTATAATCCGAATGGCACCCAGACATTCTTTTCCCAAACCGGATAACAATGTCAAATAATCATTTTCATCTGCATGCATCCAACCAGCCACACATCTTCTTGTAAATCCCTCCGGCAGCAAGCCTTCAAAAAAATTTCTGGTATCTTTAGGAGAAAATGCTTCATCCGAAAATGGCAAATGAATGGAAATAGGCTTATGCTTAGAGTCCATATAATAATCCTTGGCATAAGAAAAACAGGAATCCTCCACGCCTTCCCCGCAGATATCCCCTACATAGGTTTGTACGCCTTCTATTTCAATCCATACACTCAGTCGTTTCATCAGCCTATCCCCTCTTTTCCACCAATAAATCCATTCCAAGTAAATTGATGAGGTCAATTGCTTTCCCAATCTCTGCCGTTGCCTTACCTCTCTCCAAATCAGAAATGAAACTCACGCTGAATCCCGTAAATTCTGCCAAATATGCCTGTGTATAATGTAATTCTTTTCTTCTTAAGCGAATTGCTTCTCCTAAGGATTTTGAATCTGTAATCTTCATAAAATACATTCCTTTTTCTTGTTAGCCGTACGGCTTAATTCTTGTTATTTTCGCAAAAAAAGTCCGTACGGCTTAATTTTATAATCATAATTATATATTATGCCGTACGGCTAAGTCAATTCGTTTTTATATGAAGTTTTTTCACTTTTTTGCCGGCTGCTTGTAAAACTGCACTGAATAATCAATGACAGCTCTTATAATATTCTTCATCGTTTATTTCTTCTTCATTAATTACCATTCCACATATTCTTATTGTTCTAAGAAAGCCTGCTTGCTTTTCATCCGAAGAAGGATGATATTTGAGAGAAACGCTATAAAGAACAGCCTTATACTCATACAAACCAATACCATTATGCTTCTGAACAGGTATTATCAAAATTGTCAATAAGCTTATTATAGCTATTATCAACATATTCTTTGATTCCCACTTCATTAACAGGACCCCTATTATACCAATAGCTATACCTATTATTATGACTGGTATACATGTCCCTAAAAATGCTTGCTTATAATATGTTTTTTCTGCATACCTCATTAAACATATAGAACCGATTATAAGTAATATTCCAATTAAAGTAAGCAGCCTGCCAGTGCAAAATAATTTTTTGTTCATTCTATGTGCCCTCTCTTCTGCCACTACTTCTTTCCTCCTCTCTTCTTCGCAGGCTGTTTGTAAAACTGCGCTGCATAGTCAAAATAGGTTCTTAACTGGTACTGGTTATTCAGTCCCTTCACCGCATCAGTACGTTTCTGTATAAAATTCTCCAGCTTTACCATGTATTCCTCTTCCGTAATGGAACCCTCTGCCACATAAGAAAGTCCCTTTTCCCAGCTTGCGGTAAGCTCCGGATTCAACAGGGATTTAATAGATGATGCAACCACGTCATGTATCATTTCACCCATAAGGGTGGGCGTAATAATCTGAGTCTTTTTGTTCAAATCCAGATATTTATTATTAACTAATTTCTTGATAATCTCCGCACGGGTTGCAGAGGTCCCGATACCGCTGCCCTTAATCTGGGCACGAAGTTCCTCGTCCTCTATGAGCTGTCCTGCATTTTCCATGGCAAGAATTAAGGTTCCGGAACTGTATCTCTTTGGTGGAGAAGTTTCCCCTTCCTTAATATCATATCCATTGACAGAAAGCTTCATGCCTTTTTTAAGCTGCATGGCAGCCTCCACCATTTCCTTGGAATACTTTTCTTCCTCTTCCTTCTGTTTCCCAAAGGAATTAACCGTAATCGGGAGATATCCCGGGTCTACCAGCACCTTGAAATTTGCAAACAGCTTCTCCCCATTCCTGTCCAATGTAAGTGCCAGCTTTTGATAAACAGCCGGTGGATAGAAAATACTTAAAAACCGTCTCACAATTATCTCATAGACCTTCTTTGCCGTATCATGGAGGCTTCCGAATGCATTTAATCCCTGTCCTGTAGGAATAATGGCATAATGGTCGGTAATCTGCTTATCATTGACATACCGGGTCTTTGCAATCCCCTTACAACTTCCGCTTTGTAATATCTCTTCCACAAACCCTTTCATGGAAGGTATATTCTTAAGACCGGAAATATTTTTATAAATCTCCTTGCTGACCGCCGTAGATAACACTCTGGCATCGGTTCTTGGATAGGTCACCATTTTCTTTTCATATAATTCCTGCACAATCTGTAATGTCTGGTCAGGACTTATCTTAAATAGTCTGGAACAGTCATTTTGCAGCTCTGCCAGATTATATAAAAGGGGAGCATTTTTATTCTCTTTCTTCTTCTCTACCTTTTCCACTAATGCCAGCGGACGTCCGGTTTCCGAAACACCTTCCAAATCCTCATCACTGCCTGATAGCTCTTCAATTAAATGCTTTGCATCCTTTTCTTCCTTAAAGCCGTTTTCCTTGTATAGTAATGGAGAATTAAAATACCGTGTTCCTTCCACAGCTTTCCATTCTGCCTCAAAGGTTCCGTCTGCCAAAGACATATTACCGATTACCCGGTAAAACGGAGTCTTTACAAACTGGCGGATTTCCCTCTCTCTTCTCACAATCATTCCAAGAACACAGGTCATTACCCTGCCTACGGATATTACACATTTCTTAAGTCCTAAATACTCTCTGACAGAATAACTGTATTTCAAAGAAAGCACTCTGGAAAAATTAATTCCCATAAGATAATCTTCCTTTGCCCTTAAATATGCTGATGCACATAAATTATCATATTCCCGTAAATCTTTAGCCTCTCTTATCCCTCGCAGTATCTCTTCCTCGGTTTGAGAATCAATCCAGACACGACGTTTTTGCTTCGTATCAGGAACCTCTGCCATTTGATCTACCAATCGATATATATACTCTCCTTCACGTCCCGAGTCGGTACACACATAAATACAGCCTACATCCTCCCGGTTAAGTAGACCTTTTACAATATGAAATTGTTTTGATACTCCGTCAATCACTTCGTATTTGAAGTTTTCCGGCAAAAATGGCAACGTATCAAAGCTCCACTTTTTAAGCGCTTCATCATACGCTTCCGGATAACTCATTGTCACCAAATGTCCCACACACCATGTCACAATGGAATCCTCTGATTCTATATAACCATCTCTGCTTCCGCCATTTATTTTTAATGCCTTTGCAAATTCCCTTGCTACACTTGGTTTTTCCGCTATATACAAATTTTTCAATTGATTTACCAACTTTCCATTTTCATAAAAATAACTATATGTATATCCATTTATTGTAACTTTAACGGCATTTCATTATTTTAACTTGAATCATTTCTTTTGTAAATAGAAATGGTTTTTTTGGTTATTCTATGCTATGATGACAAATATGAAATAGATTTAGGAAGGAACTTATATCATGGCATATGAAGATTATATAAAAGCACAAAAAATGGGAATAAAAGCCTTTAAAGAAAAAACCTCCCATGGTGAATATCCATATTTACCTGTTTTAGATGAAATACTATCTATGGCAGATACCGAGGGGGAAGTCAATTTAGGCGTTATGAATATTCCTTTACATCTTGTTGTGGGAACAAGTACTGCAGGAAGGACTCAGGCATTTGCCTCAAATTTCATGCCTTTGTTAGATTACGGAAGTGAATTTTCGGCAAAATGGTCCCATCTTGTAGATGCTCAAATTGAAGAAGGAATTCATGATGCAATTAAGGTTTATGAATACCTTAACAAATATTATGTAATAGAAGGAAACAAAAGAGCCAGTGTACTTAAATATTTTGATTCATCTGATATTATGGCTGAAGTTATTCGAAAGGTTCCAAAATACAGTGATGATATAGAAATCCAAATCTATTATGAATATATGGATTTCTTCAAATTAAATCGCATTAATTATTTACAATTTTCTAAACTTGGAAGCTACAAAAAATTAGTAGAAGCTACCGGCTATAGCCAGACCGAAAAATGGAGTGAAGATGAATGTATGGATTTTGGTTCTTTTCACACTGCCTTCTATCAGGCCTATGACGAGGTTGGAGGCTATAAATTAAGAAACATCACTTGCGGAGATGCCCTATTGTTCTTCCTGTCTTTATATCCTTACGAAGAATCGAAGGATATGATGAAGTCAGAAATAAAATCCAAGCTTAACAAAATATGGGCTGAAATTGTATTATTATCCGAAGAGAATTCAGTAGAGTTGTTAATGGATCCTACCGAAGACAAAAAACTGGTTGACAGTGTCCTTAATAAAATTCGTACCTCTAAAAAGAAAATAGCCTTTATATATGACAAATCACCTTCTGAATCCAATTGGATTTACAGTCACGAACTGGGACGTCTTCACTTAGAAGAAGCTTTTGGATCCGACATAGAAACCTCCAGCTATATTTTAAGTGAAATCGATAAAGATGCAGAGGATATTCTTACAGAGGCATGTATTGACGGAAACGAAATCATTTTTACGGTTACCCCACAGTTAATTAAAGCAAGCCTTAAGATTGCTGCCACATATCCAAATGTTAAGATATTAAACTGTGCCCCTAATTCATCCCATAACACAGTAAGAACCTACTACACCCGAATGTACGAAGCAAAATTTCTAACCGGTATTGTTGCAGGCGCCCTTTGTGAAAACAATAAAATCGGCTACATTGCCGATTATCCAATATTCGGCGTAACCGCAAGCATCAATGCCTTTGCATTAGGAGCCAAAATGGTAAATCCTAAAGCAAGCATATATTTATCATGGTCCTCTGTAAAACAGTCTGACACAGAAAGGTTATTTTGGAATGAGCAGATTAATTATATATCCGCACAGGATATGATTACCCCAAATGCTGACTCCAAAACATTCGGATTATATTCCATCCACAATGGTGAACGAACCAATCTTGCCATGTCAATTTATCACTGGGGTGTTTTCTACGAAAGATTAATCAACAGCATTATGAAGGGTTCCTGGAAAATTGAGGAAGAGGAAATCGGCGAAAGCAAAGCGCTAAACTATTGGTGGGGATTATCTGCAGGAGTCATTGATGTAATCTGTTCAAAACGAATTCCTGCCGGCACTTCAAAGCTAATAGAAGTAATGAAGCAGGCAATCAAATCAGGAACTTATCATCCTTTTTCAGGTCCATTAACCGACCAAAACGGTGTTCTGCGTCTAAAAGAAAACGAATTACTCCGACCGGAAGAAATACTTACAATGGACTGGCTGGCAGACAATGTCATAGGCTCCATTCCTTCCATGGACGATTTAAAAGATTCTGCCAAACCTGTAGTTGAACTCCGCGGACTTGACACAGCCACTCCTGACAAAGGAGGTGCCTCCTTACTATGAATATACTTGTACTGGCAGATGAAGAATCAAAATATTTGTGGGATTATTTTGAGAAAAGCAAGTTAGCAGATATTGATCTTATTATTTCCTGTGGAGATTTAAAGGCTGCTTATCTGTCATTTTTAGCCACATTTTCCAAAGCTCCTGTTCTATATGTACATGGGAATCACGACGGACATTATAAGGACACTCCGCCGGAAGGCTGTATCTGTATTGATGATGATATTTTCGTATATCAGGGCATCCGAATACTTGGATTAGGCGGTTCGAAAGCTTATAACTTCGGTCCTCACCAGTATACGGAAAAAGAAATGAAACACAGAATACATAAGCTCCGATACAAGCTTCTCAAAAACAAAGGATTTGATATTCTTGTAACCCATTCCCCGGCTTACGGGCTAAATGACGGGGAAGATTTGCCTCATTCAGGTTTCCATTCCTTTATTGATTTACTGGAAAAATATAAACCAAAATATTTTCTTCATGGACATGTCCATATGAATTACAACTGGAAACAACAACGGGAATGTATGTATAAAGAACAAACCACCGTAATAAATGGATACGAAAGATACATTTTTGAATACAAAGAATAATATGATATAAGGGTCATTAAGCCGGAATAAATTCTGGCTTTTGACCCTTATATCATATATAGAATGAAGCGAAACTATTTTTAGAAATTCGCTTTATTATATGCCATACAAATTGCATTGGTATTTTTAATAACAATACTTAATGCAATGATAGGTCCAATACCGCAAATCAATGAACCAAACAAAAACCACAACAAAACGGTTGTTCCATTTTCCGCAAACATTAAACCATATCTTGGTGCATTTACCTGAAGACGATTTGCCAGCTTATAATACCATATCCATGCATATATTCCACAGGTTACCAGGGATAACAGTATAAACTCCAAAATGCCCGGTGTTTCTTGTCCATCCCCTTCACATGCAATATTTACCTCTTTTGCAATATTGTGTAGGCCAAAATAAGGGTATATTCCGCAAGTTACAACAGACAATAAGATCCATAATATCAGACTTCTGTCTGTCTTTAACATACCTCCAACAGGAACTCCGTTATATACCTGCCGGGATACTGCAACCTCCGTAGACTGTGCACCTCCATTGGAAGCTTGAACGGTCTTTTCTGACTTTGGAATACTGTCCCCAAGGGTTTTCACCATTTCAAAGAACTCCTTAGGTGCTTCCATTGCCAACTCTTTTAATTCATCTCCTGTAAGACCACGAAATGGCTGACTTTCCATTAAGAATAAAATGCCATAAATAGCAGCAACGGCAATTAGGTTCCATATTAATATCGGAATAAAATAACTAAATCCTTTTGTATAAAAGCCGCCCTGTAACAACATATAAATAAATGTTAGCATAAGTCTTAAGACACCTATTGCAATCCCCAGCGCACCGCACTCCGCAACTACCATAAACAAATTATTTGTCTGTTTCTTTTCCCATTTAAGAATAACCGTTACATAAACTAAAACTGCAGCACCATATACAAGTCCCTGCGCAATCCTTAAACAGTATGCTATGAATGAAAATAATGCTTTTGCACCAAGCCATCTAAACATACGTGGAAGACCAAACATATCTCTTAATCCACCAAATCCGTTTTTAAAAAAGAAAATCAAAAATACAAAGGCAAAAAATCCAGACACAATTTGCAATACAATTTTTTTATCCGTACTCCCCAGACCCGTTTCATTTGCTGAACTCTTTGTTCCGCCATTCTCTGCCTGATATGACTCCTCTGTTACCTGCTCTACAGGTTCTTCTTTAGGTTCCTCTGCTGTTTTCTCTACCGGTTCCTCTGCTGCTTTTTCTACAGTTTCTTCTGTAACATCCGTTACATTTTTTTCTGCAGTTTCCTGCTCTTTTGCTTCATCAGATGTATTCGTCACAGTTTCCACCGGTGCGCCACACTGTCCGCAAAACAAAGAACCTTCTTGAAGCTTCGTTCCACATTGACTACAAAACATATTCTTCCTCCTCTATATTATATTTTTTATATAAATAATAATTCTGCCTATTAATCCAGATTCAGGGGCAAACACAACAATGTCAGAATCCCCCTTCAACATACGTAGGATGTATACAAAAATGAATAAAAGGCAAATAAAAACAATCCCTACATGATAGACTTTTTTAGGAAGCTTCCTCCTTACTAAAATCCATATCAAAGCAGGAATTGGTAACAATACCAAAGGATGATAATAAAAAGCCAGGTTGAAATCTCCCCTTAACAATGCCAGCCATGCACGGGACATACCACAGCCTGCACAGGAAATCCCGGTTATGTATCGAATAGGACAGGTAATACCTGCCAGTTCCATTATAATATACAAGAAAGCAATTATAATTACTACTTTCAAATCTTCCCTGCTCATAAAAAATCCTCCCAACCAAAAATAGCATAAGGGACTATTCCTGTCAAACATTTCCAAATTGCCTGTGTATTCATACTACATCTTATCACAAATAAAAACCACCATATAATCTCATTTAGAAATCAATATGGTGGTTAATATCACTTATTAACTATAGTCAAACTCTATTATTAAGTAATTCCTATACATAGAATAAGATATCCTCATACTGAGGGAATGGCCAATATGTTTTATCAACCAAAGCCTCCAGTTTATCAGCCGGCTCACGAACCTGGCTCATTGCGGCAAACACTTCATCATGGAAGCATTTTGCAGCTTTCTCCATATCATCTTCCATAGCAAGTGCCTTATTATCCAAAGCCTCCAGCTTATCCATAGCTGCTGTCATTGCCTTAAGCTGTACAGAAATATCCTTAAGAATACCTTCCTGAACGGATGTATCAACACCAACAGCCTTAAGTTCATTAACACCCTTTGCTGTATCAGCCGAATATTTCATAACTGCAGGTACAATCTGCTTCTTAGCCATATCTAACATCGTCTTTGCTTCAATGTTAATCTGTTTTGCATAATTCTCATAGTAAATCTCTGCACGGGACTCACACTCAGCAGCAGATAATACTCCGAACTTTTCAAACATGGCAATGTTATCAGCATCCTTAAAGGCAGCCACTGCATCTACCAGACACTTAATATTTGGAAGACCACGTTTTTCAGCTTCTTCAACCCATTCCTGTGAATATCCGTTACCATTAAAGATAATTCTCTTATGCTTTGCAATTAACTCTTTAATCTTATCATGTACAGCCATATCGAAGTTATCTGCTTTTTCAAGCTCATCTGCAATCTCACATAATGAATCTGCAACAATTGTATTTAAAATGATGTTTGGAGTTGCGATAGACTGGGTAGAACCAACCATACGGAACTCAAACTTATTACCGGTAAATGCAAATGGTGATGTACGGTTACGGTCAGTTGCGTCCTGTAAGAAGGAAGGCAACGTACTAACACCTGACTCATACTCCTTGCCCTGTAATGAGCTTGTAGCCTCACCGGTTGTATCAAGCTGTTTTAAAACGTCATCTAACTGCTCACCTAAATATACGGAAATAATTGCAGGAGGTGCTTCATTTGCTCCCAATCTGTGATCATTACCTGCTGAAGATGCAGAAAGTCTTAACAAATCAGCATGCTCATCTACAGCCTTTAAAATAGCTGTTAAGAATAACAAAAACTGTACATTATCATGAGGCGTTTTACCCGGCTCTAACAGGTTCAGACCATCATCTGTTGACATAGACCAGTTATTATGCTTACCGGAACCATTTACACCGGCAAATGGCTTTTCATGCAAAAGACAAGCCAAATCATGACGCTCTGCCACCTTCTTCATAGTTTCCATAACTAACTGATTATGGTCTGTACCAATATTGGTCGTACCGTAAATCGGTGCCAATTCATGCTGACATGGAGCAACCTCATTATGCTGTGTCTTTGCTGTAATTCCAAGCTTCCATAACTCATTATTCAAGTCTTTCATGTAAGAAAGAACACGGTCTCTTACTGTTCCAAAATAATGATCATCCAGCTCCTGTCCCTTTGGCGGCATTGCACCAAACAGTGTACGGCCTGTGAATATTAAATCTTTTCTCTTTGCATAATCCTTCTTATCTACCAGAAAATACTCCTGCTCCGGTCCTACAGATGTTGTAACCTTTGTAGATGTTGTATTACCGAATAATCTTAAAATACGTAATGCCTGAACATTAACCGCCTCCATAGAACGAAGCAACGGAATCTTTTTATCAAGAGCTTCACCTGTATAAGAAGAGAACGCTGTAGGAATACAAAGAACTGTGCTTCCGTCCGGCGATTCCTTTACAAAAGCCGGTGATGTACAATCCCATGCAGTATATCCTCTTGCCTCATTTGTTGCACGAAGACCTCCGGAAGGGAATGAAGATGCATCCGGCTCACCCTTAATCAGCTCCTTACCTGAAAACTCAAGAATAACCTTTCCATCTGCTGTAGGAGTAATAAAGGCATCATGCTTCTCAGCTGTATTACCGGTCATTGGCTGGAACCAGTGTGTATAATGGGTAGCACCCTTTTCAACTGCCCAGTCCTTCATTGCATTTGCAACTGTATCGGCAATTGCAGGATTTAACTCCTTACCAAGCTCTATTGTCTTCTTAAGCTCCTTATAAACTGCTTTTGGAAGACGTTCCCTCATTACTGCATCATTAAATACATTTGATCCAAATATTTCTGCTACATTTTCACTCATAATAAAACTTCCTTTCATCGTTTTTTCGGTAAACATGAGGTGCTTTAACTAAAAAAGGGCATTCTCCTAAATGAGAACACCCTTGTCCTTGCCTTCATATTTGCCTTCGATACACATACTATAAACTACTTTATTAAAAAAAGCAACCCTTTTTTTCAAATTTAATTATATATCTTGATATCAACTTAAGAAAATTAAGCAATACGCTGTAAATGTCCTCCCAGACACTACTTATATTCAAGCTTTTCCTTAAGGTTGACTCCCAGTTTAATTAAGGTACTGTTTAAGGCATCTAAAGTTTCTTTCACATTTTCCCCGGTGCAATTATGACCCATATGTCCGATTCTAATCACTTCACCTGCAAAAACATCAAAGGAACCGGCCAGCATAATATTATAATCCTTACGCATATTTTCCAATATACATTCTGCAGTTACACCTTCCGGAACCAGAAATACCGTAACTGTATCCGAATATCCATTTTCTGCATATAGCTTTAATCCTGAACGCACAATTGCTTCTCTTGTTTTTTGTGCAACCCTTTTATGACGGGCAAGAATATCCGGATCTTTTTTGATATTTTCCAATGCCTGACGCAATCCGTATATATCACTAATTGGCATGGAATATGGAAACCACTTCTTTTCATAATAATCCTGAAACACAGTAAGATTTGCATAAAAAGAAGGAATTGGTGTTTTTCTCTCATTCATTGCCTGTTTTGCTTCTTCACTTATTGTTACCAGCGTTAATCCTATAGGACAGGATATAGCCTTTTGGGATCCCCCACACAAAATATCAATTTGGGATGCATCAACATTAACTTCATTTCCAAACATACCGGAAACAGAATCAACTACCGTCAATATTCCATATTCTTTTAACAAAGGGCATATGAGGGAAATATTATTTAACATTCCACTTGGTGTATCACAATGAACCACTGTTGCATACTTAAAATCAGAATCTTTTTCAAGATATTTCCGAAGAGGTTCTATCTCTATTTCTTTCGTGTAATCCGTAGTGTATAAAACCGGATTGCCTCCATACATTGTAACAAAATCTGCAAATCCCTTACCAAACACCCCATTGTCCAAGACAAGAACTCTGTCATTTTGTTCTGTTAAAGAAGCCACTGCTGCCTCTAGACCAAGAATCCCTTCTCCACTTAGTATAAGACTTTCATTCTTTGTATGTAACAACTCACTGTATAATTCACATGTTTCTTTATAAAAATCATAAAATTCTTTATCTAAATCCGGATTACCTGTTTCAAGACTTCGTGCCATACGGACATTATCTGCAACCATAGTTGGTCCCGGGGTCATCATTTTATACATTACAAAACCTCTTTTCTCATCTTATATATTACAGCGATTAATCACGTCTGATTGCGCGAACACCCATGCTAAGGGGTTCTATTATGATTAATACAATAATTGCTGCCATTCCCACCTGGATAATATTACCGGGAACAGACTTTAAAGCTGCTGCCATACCATTTCCCATTATAAATGCTTCAAAAATATAATAACCTGCAAGTTTAATACCAAGAGCGGCAAACATAGCAACAATCTTTGCACCATAACCCTTCCACTTTGTACATATGGCACCTACAACAAATCCCATGAGTCCACATGTAATAAATGTACAAGGAGCCCAGAGTGCCCATCCGCTTAGAAGATCAAACAAGCCCATTCCAAGACCACCTGCCAATGCTCCGGTTCGCTTTCCAAATAACATTGCCGCCACAAACAGTGGTACATTACCTAAATGAATCAAACCACCTGCTCCTCCAAAGCTTGGCACCTGAACATTAACAAATGCGGTGAACACCAAAGTCAACGCCACAAATATTGCGTCTAACGTAATTTGTTTTGCCTGGCTGGTAACCTTATTTTCTTTTGCTGCTACTGATTCTACTGCTTTTTCCATTCTTATATCCTTCTTTCTTCTAAAATTATGGTCTATAATATACTACATGCATGGCACCATTGAAAATACCAGTTTTCATGTTTTTGACGGTGCCAGTTTAAAGTATATTACATAATAAGAATAGAATCTCTGCTTGCTTTTTTTCAATTAATATACTATCTTAGACATAGATAAATACCATTTAAAGGACAAGGAGGGAATTCATGAGAAAAAGACAGACATCCATAGCAATAGTGAATGATATATCCGGTTTCGGACGTTGTTCCGTTACAGTTGCACTTCCTATTTTGTCTGCAATGAAAATTCAATGTGGCGTTGTTCCCACCGCTATCCTTTCAAACCAGACAGAATATCCATCCTATACCATGCTAGACTTTACGGATCACATGGAAAAATATATATCAAACTGGAAAAAACTGAATTTTTCCTTTGACGGATTATATACCGGCTTCCTTGGTTCAGAAAAACAAATCGACATCATTAATCATATGATTCACTCTTTTCAGTTTGAACATATCATTATAGATCCTGTAATGGGAGATCATGGCCGGCTATATGATTCATATACAAAAGAAATGTGCCGGCATATGAAAAATCTCATCAAAAATGCTACTGTCATTACACCCAATGTAACCGAGCTGTGCCTGTTAACAGACCATCCATACAGCAAGAATTTGACTACAGACAATATTAAAGGAATGTGCCAGGAATTATCCAAATACAATATAGATAACATTATAGTCACGGGAATAGAAAACGACGGATTGGTTGGAAACGCAACCTATAACAATGGGAAATTTTACATTAAATATCAGAAAAAAATACATCCCATGAGACCGGGTACGGGAGACGTTTTTGCCTCTGTGATTGCCGGATGTATTCTCAAGGGGATTCCTTTACTTGATGCAACGGATATTGCCACAGAATATGTGAGGGATTGTCTAATATCCTCTGTAGAATATGACATTCCCATTAACGACGGTGTCTGTTTTGAAGAACATCTAAATAAACTTATTTCTTTATAATCAAAGACTTGATTGATAATCTTAATGCAGAATTTAAATTCCTATATGGTTCAATGGTTACCATATAGGAATTTTATTTTGAGGGGATACTTTTAAGCTTTATTTTTTTCTTCATATCCATATAATGATTGGCATATTCCAGGGAAATCATTCTTCCCTTAACAAGATTATCAAGGGTTACTTCAAATTCCCTCATGGGAATTTCCGCATAACACATCTCTTTCAGTATTTTCTCAATGTTTTCTTTATATTCTGTTATGCTGTATACCTTATCCTGATACATGATATGGGCAGCATATACTCTTTTAAAGAAACCATTTAGTTTTTCAGATTGTGTTATCTTATCCTCCGGCATAAAATTTAAATACAATAAGTCCATAACCGTAGCCGCACTACGATTTGAAATTCTGATATCCGGATAGATCTCGTATAAATTCTTTAGCCTTAAATTAGGATTTTTTGCCTTTGAATCAAAATAATCCGGCAGATATCCCTCAAAAACACTTGTTATAAGATTTTCCTTTTTAAAAGCCTGATACTCCTTTGCTCTATCTGCCCTTATATTGGGGGCATATCCCATATGATGAATGAGTTCCCTGGATATGGCTATTCTTCTGGGTTCCTTCTCCAATAGTAGCAAAAAAACTTTATTATGGCTACGCCATATAAAGGCAGGACACTCTTTTATATGATAAGACATAGAAGAATCTATAATAATAGGTCTGTGATCCTTCTTTACATGATATTTCTTTTGGATTTTCTTTAATAACTGCTGATTATAATGGTCAAACTGTGCTGATATTCCATTTCCTGCATCCGTATTTTCTGTTTCCTTTTTTAAATCACCTGGAGCATTTTCTCTTACTGTCTCTCGGGAATTGCTTTGGGTTTTACTGCTACTAATCCGACTTGCGGAAGTAGCACCTAACTTCATTACGGAGTAGGAATTTATAGTATCCTTTCTTCCTTCCGAATCTATTTCTGCAACAAAACTGTCATCCACAAGAGTAAATGTCTGGGATAAAATAATAGCAACAACAGCAAATAACATCCCGACAATAAACAGTCCAAATTTTCCCACAATACCCGAAATAACAATCAAAACGACAGCAACAAGAGAAAACAAAATCACGCCACCTATACATAATCTTGTATCTTTATCCCCATATCGCAATGCATTCCATATTTTATTCATAAAATGGTACCTTTCATTACTAAATTAACGTTCAAAGAAAATTTCTAATTTCGATTTTACTACATTCTCCCATATTTTTCATTAAATTATTATATTTTATTTGCATTTTTGTTTCTCATGGAGTACACTGTTTTTTGTGGTTGTATTCAATCAATTATCAGTGCGAAGGAGGATAAAAATGGACAAACGTACAACAGGCATTGTAGCCTATATCACATGGATTGGTTTAATTATTGCATTTTGTGCCGGAGATAAAGAAGGTGCAAAGTTCCACTTAAACCAGGCACTCGTTATCTTTTTATTTGGTTTACTAAGCGTTATTCCATGTCTTGGTCAAATATGGGCATTTTTCATTCTTGCATGCTGGATTATCGGATTAATTGCAGCAATTAACGAAGAAGAAAAAGAAGTACCATTAATCGGTAAAATCCGTCTTTTAAAATAATGACGTAACAAACCGACATAAAAGGGATATTGCTTTATGAATTATTAACAGGTTAATTCATAAAGCGATATCCCTTTTTTGGTATAAACCCATAAATTGATTCATATATTTTACAAATAACGTATGAGTATTTTCCATGAATCATTTTTTTTCGTTTAACTATATGAAATACATAACATTATTATTAATTTTATCTGTATTAATCTATTATTTTCAAACTAATCCTACCTTTATACAAACAATTGCAACGGATACTCCTACACAAAATGAACTTCCCATTTATTGTGTAGATACACAACAATCCGTAATTGCCCTTACCTTTGACAGTGCCTGGGGAACCGAGGATTTAGACGAAATATTGGCTATACTAAAAAAACACAATGCACCCGCAACCTTTTTTGTCACAGGACAATGGGTAAAGGACAATCCAAAAGCTATCTTATCCATATCTGCTGCAGGTCACGAACTCGGCAATCACGGAATGAACCATAAACATATGCCAAATCTTTCAGAAACCGACATGATACAGGAGATAAAAGAATGTCATGATGAAGTTCTTAAATTAACAGGTCAGGAAATGCATATGTTTAGAGCCCCTTACAGTGATTGGAATGAAACAGTCGTAAAGATTGCCCATAGTCTGGATTATATGTCCATCAACCAATCAGTAGACAGTCTTGACTGGAAAGATTATGGTGTAAATGCCATTATAGATACTGTTTGTAATCATAAAAATCTCGAAAACGGGAGCATTATACTATTACATAACGGTTCTGCATATACAAAAGATGCTTTGGATACCATGTTAACAAACCTTGAAAATCAGGGATATTCTTTTGTACTTGTTTCAGATTTAATATATAAAACCGATTATTCTCTTGACCATACAGGAAAACAATTTTCAAATAAAAAAGAATAACATAATAAATTTGTTTTTTCTTAGTATAAACATTTTATATTCACACATACTATTTCTGTCTAGCGAATTAAAACTCATAATTTAAGGAGGCAGAAAATGAAAAAATATTTATTAAGCTTATGTACAATATGTATTTTAGGATTCACCCTTACCGGTTGCGGTCAAAGCACAAACAACGGCTCAACCAGTGGAAATAATGATCCTAATCTTGGAAACAACACAACAGAAAATACGAATAATGTTGCAGATGATATAGGGGACGCAGCCATGGATGTTGTTGATGGTGTTGGCAATGCCGTTGATGATTTAGTTGGAGGAAATGGTTTTGATAACTACAATGATGCCCACGATTATTTTTTAAAAACCATGGGAGATTATCATACCGATGCCAATTTCGAGCTGCGAAATGAAAATAAAAACTTAACGGACTACCAAGAAGGTTCTAAAGGTTATCATTTCACATTATATGACACAAGTAACAATACAGAAGGTGAATTATTTGGAGAATTCTATGTAGATGCAACATCAGGTTTAATCTACAAAAAAGGGGAGGATGGAACAATCGTGGAATATCCTGCCAACAATAAATCTACAACCGGAAATACTTCATCACAAAATACTTCTAAGAAAAACTCTACAAACAATACAAATAACAATTCAAACAACAACACAAACAATACCACAAACAACAATACAAACAATAATACAAACAACAATACACCGGAAAGCAGAAGTAATTCTTCAGCAAACCAATAAAACCGCATAACAAAATGCCCCTTAAATGCAAATCATTTAAGGGGCATTTCATATAAAGGTTATTTTACTAAAATCAGACGTTTCAAATAATCTCCTGTTGTCTTAAAATGTTATATCCTTTTTATGGGTCAGCAATTTCCCACCGTGTACAATCTGCATAACACCTATGGTTACACCTATCACAATTAAAATAACACCAAACACAACATTCCATGCACCAACATTCTTCATAGTCTTATACACTTTCTCGTTCATAAAACACCTCCACATAAATCATTACGCTTAAGCTTCTCTACAACAGGCTCTACTTTGCACCATACTGTGCATAATATGCATCAATAGCCGACTTTAATGTATCATCAATTATAATCTTTCCTTTATATGGCTTGTTATACAAATGCTCCACTACTTCTTCCATTGTTACGATTGAAGTTGTTTTAAATCCGTATTTTTCTTCAATCTCCTTAAGTGCAGATTTTGTACCCTGACCACGTTCCATCCGGTCTACAGATACAACCATACCCACCATCTCAACATTACCCTGGGCTTTAATGATTGGCAGGGTTTCCTCAATGGAAGTACCGGCAGTTGTTACATCCTCAATAATAACAACTTTATCACCATCTTCAATAGGGCTTCCCAAAAGAATACCCTTATCTCCATGATCCTTTACTTCCTTACGATTTGAACAATATTTAATATCCTCATCATAACGTTCTGCTATGGCCATTGTTGTAGCTACTGTAAGTGGAATTCCTTTATAAGCAGGTCCAAATAACACATCAAAATCTGTACCAAACTCTGAATTAATGGCTTCTGCATAATACTCACCAAGTCTTTGGAGCTGAGAACCGGTACGATAAAAACCTGTATTTACAAAAAATGGGGTTTTCCTTCCACTCTTTGTTACAAAATCTCCAAACTTTAACACATTACAGTCAATCATAAACTCAATAAACTCTTTTTTGTACTGTTCCATAATAATTCTCCTTTAAAATCAAGACAATATATATCTTCAACCATGTTATAGTCTACCATAGTTAACATGTTATTTCAATCAGTCCCGTCTTCAAATAACGGAGTCGAAAAATATCTTTCGGCCGTATCCGGCAACACTGTAACTACCGTCTTTCCCGGTCCCAATTTCTTTGCAAGCTTAAGTGCAGCTGCTACATTGGTGCCACTTGATATACCACACATAATTCCCTCAAGCTTTGCAAGATTTTTTGCAGTTTCAAGTGCTTCTTCATCTGTTACAATATAAATATCATCATATATATTCTGATTTAAAATATCCGGAATAATCCCGTCACCAATTCCCATCTGTAAATGAGTGCCTATGGTTCCACCGGCAAGAATTGCCGCATGCTCCGGTTCTACAGCCCATATCTCAATATCCGGATTCTGTGCTTTTAACACCTCTCCGATTCCTGTAATGGTTCCACCTGTTCCAATACCGGAACAAAAACCATCGATAGGACCGGCTACCTGTTCCAATATCTCTAAAGCAGTATGATGTTTATGTGCTTTTACATTATTGGGATTCTCAAATTGCTGAGGCACAAAAACCTTAGGATTCTCTGCCGCCATTAAAAGGGCAGTTTTCAGACACTCATCTATACAGGCACCAATATCTCCCGCATCATGAACAAGTATAACCTGAGCTCCATAATGACTTACCAGTTTTCTCCGTTCTTCACTAACGGAATCCGGCATGATAATAATCGTTTTATATCCTTTTACTGCACCAATTAATGCAAGACCAATTCCCTGATTACCGCTGGTGGGCTCCACAATAATCGTATCTTTATGTATTTTTCCCTCTTTTTCAGCCTTTTCTATCATTTGAAATGCCGTGCGGGTCTTAATAGATCCGCCAACATTTAATCCTTCAAATTTTACTAAAACCTCTGCACTATCTTCATCCCTCATTCGATTAAGACGTATAATCGGTGTATGACCAATTGCTTCTAACACATTATTATATACCATTTTCGTTGCTCCATTTTCCTATATTTACCATTCCTTATTGTATGCAAGATTCAATGGTTTTGCAACTGTTTCTTTATAAGAATACAATGTTTTCTATTTATCATAGCAGAAAATATTCCTGCAATCCCTCCAGATCAAAATCCTGAAACAAAGCTTCCATTTTATTTATCTTTTCAAGCAATTCCTCATCACTTATACTCTTTTTGCCTTTCTGTATAATAACAGAACCTCCTGCAAAATCATATGTATCAATACACTCTTTTAAATGAACAAGCATTTCTTCAAATATTTCCTGATCGGTTTGTGATGTATTCTTATTAAAATATTCTTCAGTATATTTTGTTCCGTCATAGCTTTTCAACCCATCTTTTAACAAATTAAGCAGGGCCGAAAACTGATTATAAAATACACCGGCATTTTCTTTAATATACTCATAATCTTCACGTTTACCTGCAAGTTCTAATTCCTTTGCCGGTTCAGCCCATGAATTGGCACCTATATTAAGACACAGCCCCTTTAATGCATGAGCAAGAATCGTAAAATTCTCATATTCCCCACTTGCTTCATATTCCTTTAAATCTTTTAACTGATCATATCCTCCTTCAACAAAGGCTGCCACAATCTCTACATAATCACTTTCTTTGCCACCACAATATTTCATGCCGGTTTTCCAATCAAGATATGTAAACACATCCCCCAAGGACTTTCTTTCTATATCTCCGTTCATACTGTTATCCGGAAGTATATTCTTTAATACATCCATTTCTTCATAATAAATAACTTCTTCAGGCAATAATTTTTCAAACAGTTTTTCCAACAAGGTATAATTAATCGGTTTTCCTATGTATTCATCAAATCCCTCTTTTATAAGCTTGACCCGGATACCACTTACCACGTTTGCCGTTAATACCACTATCTTTGAAGCCCCGCCTTGTCTGTAATATGGAATCGTATCACGAATTATATGCATGGCCTCCACACCATCCATCTCCGGCATCATTTGGTCCATAAAAACAATGTTGTATTCCTTTTTCTGACAACGCTCAATCGCTGCCTTTCCGCTGGATGCAACATCAACCCTTACACCATAATGCTCAAGTCCTTTTGAAATAACTTTCAGATTAATCATATTGTCATCTACCACAAGAAATTCTACATTTCTAAGCTTCATATTACCGATGGCATAATCCTTCATGGAATCATTTGTTCCGTCTAAGTCAACACTAACCGGATTTTTATCAATAATTTTCTGCTTGAATTTTGCAATAAAGACAGAACCCTTACCATATTCACTTTCTACGGATAAATCTCCTCCCATTAAATCTATATATCCTTTTGTAATTGCAAGGCCCAGTCCTGTACCTTCCGTATTACAGTTTGCCTTTAAATTCGTTCTGGTAAAGCTTTCAAAAATAGTATTTTTTTCTTCGGGCTTTAAACCGATTCCTGTATCAATTACCCTTACCTCTATTTCAGCTTCCTCTTCACTAACAGCATGACTAATCACCTTTAAGGTAATGGAACCTTCCTTTGTATATTTTACTGCATTTCCCAAAAGATTATTTAATATTTCGTGGATACGGGTTTGGTCCCCATATAGTTTACCGGGTAATGTAGGATCAATGTCCAGTTTCATTTCTAATCCGTTCTTACGACATTGCATCTTTGTAACCACATATAAATCCTTAATAATCATCATCAAGGAATACTCGCTGCATACCAATTCCATTTTTCCGGATTCAATTCTGGATATATCCAGAATATCATTGATAACGGACAAAAGAACTGCGGAGGAATTACGTATATCCTGTATATATTCCTTAGCCATCATAGACATATTTTCCTTCATGGCAAGCTCAGCAAAACCAACAATTGCATTCATTGGGGTACGTATTTCATGGGACATATTCGCAAGGAACAAACTCTTTGCTTCATTTGCCGCCTCAGCTTCTTCTCTTGCCTGTTCCAATATCTGATATATTTTCATACGTTCCGTTAAATCTTTAACCACAAGAAAATAACCCATTAAATCTCCATATTCATCAAAGAGCTTTGCCACTGAGATACTACAATATATATCATTCAATTTACAGGCTGCATCAATTGATTTATTGTTTTTTTCTATGTCAGACAAATCCTGGTCTTTTATATCAAATAAATCTGTGATTGTATATTTTTCATTCTTAACGTCTTCTCTTGAAACTTTAAGAAAAACTGCGGCAGAATCATTTAGAATCTCTAACTGCATATCCTGATTTAATATAAGCACGGGGATTTGAAGCGACGAATACACATAATTAGAAATATTAGATACACTTAACTGGGTTCTTTTCATTGCATGACAGATACGATATAACACCATAACCCCAACAAACTGTACAATACAACTGACAGGGAAAATTCTTGTGTAGCCGGCCTTTAAAATCATAACGTCCAAAATAACACTAACTAAAATAAATCCACCCAACAACAGAAAATATCTGCAAAAATGCTTTATACTTTTGGGGTTTGACTTTCTTAATGTACTTAAGGTAACAAACATATAAGTAAAAACAATCAGTAAAATAAATATACCACGAACCAAACTGCTTTCATTTCCCTGTGCAAGATAAACAAACATTAATATCTCCACAGCTCCAATTCCAATGATAATTCTTTCTGCTGTTTTCTTAAGATTTGCAATATTACCAATGAGTATCTGGGAAGTAGCGATGCACATAATAACACCAGCCATACCTATGACACGAAAATACGTATCATAGGTATCACTATTTGTTATATATAATAACCCAAAGCCAAGACTCCATAATCCGCTAAATGCTGCAGTAAAACAGAACAAACGAACAATCCTGTTTTTATAATTGTAATTGTAAAAAATTCTGGTACCATAATAAAATGCGATTATACCATCAATCAATAACAATACTTCCCATAATAGTAACATACTACTCCCCCATATCTTAATCCGTTACAAAATCACATTCTATTTCACACAACCAATGATGTGGTTAATATCCGAAATGTCGTTTTCATCCATAAATTTTTTTATGCCATCCATAATCTCCATAGTAACATATGGATTATGAAAATTTGCAGTTCCCACGGAAACCATGGTTGCACCTGCCATCATAAATTCTATGGCATCCTCATAATTTTGAATACCACCCATTCCAATAATCGGAAGCTTTACAGCATTGGCAACCTGATAGACCATACGCACAGCAATAGGTTTAATTGCCGGACCGGATACCCCTGCGGTTTTATTCGCAACCGCAAATTGTCTACGGTTAATATCTATTTTCATACCTGTTAATGTATTTATTAATGAAAGAGCATCTGCGCCACCACTTTCCGCTGCTTTTGCCATAACAGTAATATCTGTTACATTAGGACTTAGCTTCATAACAACCGGTTGTTTTGCTTTTGCCTTTACCGCTTTTGTAATCTGTTCCAAAGCTTTTGGGTCCTGTCCAAAGGCGATTCCGCCCTCCTTTACATTCGGACAGGATACATTAATCTCTAACAAATCAACCTTTTCATCTCCTAACCGCTCTACAACCTCTACATAATCACCCTCTGATTTGCCACATACATTGACAATAATTTTCGTATCATATTGCTGTAAAAAAGGAATATCCCTTTCACAAAACACATCAATACCCGGATTTTGCAGTCCAATGGCATTCATCATTCCACCATAGGTTTCTGCAATTCGGGGGGTAGGATTCCCCGGCCATGGCACATTTGCAACACCCTTTGTTGTTACTGCTCCTAATTGGTTTAAATCCACAAACTCCCCATACTCTGCACCGGATCCAAAGGTACCGGAAGCAACCGTAACGGGATTCTTAAATTCCACTCCTGCAATATTCACTGAAAGGTTCATTATAATTCCACCTCCCCTGCATCAAATACGGGACCATCCTTACAGATTCTCTTGTTTTTAACATGACTATGAGAATCCACATCTGTTGACTGACAAACACACGCCAAACATGCTCCAATGCCGCAAGCCATTTTCTCCTCTAAAGAAAGCTGGGCTTCCATATTATGTTCAAAGGCATACTCCTTTATTGCACGAAGCATAGGGGTTGGTCCGCAGGCATAAATAATATCCGCCTTAATATTATATTGCTTAATAGCATCAAGAACATTACCCTTTACACCGGTTTTGCCGTCCTCACTGGCAATATATACTTCTCCTCTTGGTTCTAAATCTTCAAGAAGAAAGGTTTCATCCCGAAAACCAAGAACAATATTCTTTTCACAATTTAATTCCTTGGCAAGCTCAACCATTGGAGGAATTCCAATACCTCCACCAATTAAAATAGCTGTTTTATCTTTTAATGTAAATCCATTTCCCAAAGGTCCCATTACATCAATGGTATCTCCCGCTACCAGTCGTGAAAACTCTTTTGTTCCTTTTCCAACTACCCGATATACAAGCCGGATGGTTCCTTCTCCCTTATCAATTTCACAAAGACTAATCGGTCTTGGTAAAAGATTGGATCCGTCCTTACTGTATACAGAAACAAATTGTCCGGCCTTTGCACTTTCTGCAATCTCCGGTATATATAATATCAGGCTATATATATCACTTGCCAGCTGATCCTGACGTCTTACCTTTGCGGTCTTTTTTACTGCACCCATAAAATGCCTCCATTTGTAATACGCTTATTTTGACTATAGTCAATTCATCTCAATGACTTTTATTTATTAGCCAATGCTCCCGTAATATCCTCAATCATATCAACAACAGCCTGACGGGATGCATCTGCATAATTTTCCGAAGAGAATTTTGCATATTTATCCTGCTTATATGCTGCAATAATTCCTCTTGAAGAATTAACGATTGCTCCTAATCCATCCGGATTAAAATAATGTACTAAATCTTCTGCTTTACCACCCTGCGCACCATAACCCGGTACTAATATATAGGTTTTCGGCATAAGCTTACGAAGCACTTTTCCCATCTCAGGATAAGTAGCACCTACCACACATCCTACATTACTATATACATCACCCATACATTCTTCGCCCCATTCTACAACCTTGCGGGCAACCAGTTCATAAAGAGGAGTTCCCTCAACCAACTGATCCTGAAACTCGCCGGAAGAAGGGTTAGAGGTCTTAACCAAAACAAAAATACCTTTATTCTCTTCCTTACATACATCTACAAAAGGCTTTACCCCATCTGTTCCAAGATATGGATTTACTGTTACAAAATCTTCCGAAAATCCGGAATATGACTTGCTTCCAACCAAAACTTTGCCAAGATGACCGGTTGCATATGCTCCTGATGTGGAACCAATATCTCCACGCTTAATATCTCCAATTACAACTAAGCCTTTTTCTTTACAGTAAGCACATGTCTTTTCAAATGCAACAAGTCCCGGAATACCAAATTGTTCATACATGGCTATCTGTGGCTTAACCGCAGGGATTAAATCATATGTAGCATCAACAATTCCTTTATTAAACTGCCAAATTGCTTCACCTGCACCCTCTAAGGTCTCCCCATATTCATCAAAAGCTGCTTTTTTAATATGCTCCGGAACATAAGCAAGCATTGGGTCTAATCCAACAACTACAGGTGCATTTAAAGTTGCAATTTTGTTCACTAATGTATTTATCATAACGTCCTCCTGTTTTACATACAGAAATTGCGAAATACCATAGGCACTTCGCAATTCCATATCTTTTTCTATTCTTTATTATACCTTAATTTCAAATATCTACAAGTAATTTTTATTACTTTACTTCATTCATTTCACATATATTTCCATTCTTATAATCCATTGCATTTTGCAGGGTAATCATACTGATAGCCTCTAATGCATCCCGTGTCAAAAAACCCTGATGTGAAGTAATCATCACATTTGGGAATGACAACAGTCTTGCGGTAACAGAGGATTCCAGAAATTCATTTTCCCGATTTTCATATACATTCCTGCTCTCTTCCTCATATACATCAAGTCCTACACCAAAAAACTTCTTATTACGGATTCCTGCAATTAAATCCTCGGAATTTACAAGTGCTCCCCTGGAAGTATTTACAAGCACAACATCATCCTTCATCATGGCAATGGTTTCTTTGTTTATTAAATGCTTTGTTTCTTCCGTTAACGGACAATGCAAAGATATCAAATCACTTTCCTTTAATACATCTTCTAATGACTTATACTCTACAAAACCCACATCCAGACATCCACATTCCAACTCTTTTTTTCTCTCCTGTACTAATTTACTGCGGTTACGGGAATCCAATTCCGGATTTGGATACATATCATAAGCAATTACCTTCATACCAAAGCCCCGGCAGATTCTCGCCATAGCGGCACCAATTTTACCCGTTCCAATAATACCTGCCGTTTTTCCGTAAAAATCTATACCGGTTAATCCACTTAAGCTAAAATTATTCTCTCTAACACGGATATAGCTTTTGTGTACATGCCGGTTGACGCATAAGGCAAGGGTCATTGCATGCTCTGCTACTGCCTGTGGAGAATAACCCGGCACACGTAATATTGTAATACCGCATTCTTTTGCCTTTTCTAAATCTACGTTATTAAAGCCTGCGCAACGAAGTAATATTAATGAAATTCCAATCTCACGTAATTTATTAAGCACCGGCGCCGAAAGGTCCGAATTAACAAATGCACAAATGGCATCATATCCCTTTGCAAGGGAAACGGTCTTTTCCGATATATCAATTTCCTGATAGGTAATTTCAATTTCAGGATAATTTTTTAGCGCATGGTCAAAGGATTCCTTATCGTAACTCATTGCATCATAAAATAATATTTTCATAACATCATCTCCTTGTTCTATCAATTCTCTACTATTGTGTGCAACCTTTTTTGTCTTATTCGAAGAAATGCTAAAGAAAGTAAAAAATATGATTGCAGTACAATGTTTTCAAAAATTACAATTCCCTGACAATCAAATGAATCGCTTCCTGAATTGACTCCATACGTTCATTAAACTGTTCATAAAAATCCCGCTTACTCTCATATAATGTAACAAAAAATACATTTAAGATCAGCATATTCACTTCCTTAACCTGGTTTTCGGAAAGCATTGGCAGTTTTTTTGATATATCCTTCAAAAAGTAGTGCCACTTAATAATAAATACCTGATTCTTATCAACATCCTGTGTGTCAATCCATTTTTTCACTTTAATTTTTGCCCGGCTTTTCTTCTTGCATTCATTTACCTGCAATATATAATCAAAGCTTTCATTCTCATAAACTCTTCCCAATGGAAAAATACGGCAGATACCCGGACGTAAATTATGTACACTGCAACGCCCCTGTTCATTTAAAAAACCACAGCTTTCATTGTTCCCTGTCATTTTAAGATTCGGCAAAATAATTCCCTCTACCACGTTTAAATCAAGTTTGTTCAAAAGAAGTTCTTCAAATTTTACATTCAGACCGGTAGTTAAACGATATACATCCAAGGGGTCTAATATAATGGATTTCCCCATGCCTTTACAGCAGGAAGAACAGCCTTCACAATTACCGCAGTCTGCCTTTACCATATCATTTAGTTTATATCGTTTTCCATCAGAAATCTCATTCAAATCAATATTACGTTCCATATATCATCCTCTTTCAAACATCATAAAAAGGTAATTGTAAAATGACCTTAGCACTTCACAACTACCCTTTATTTTTTCTTTATAATATACTACAAATTATATGTTTCCTCAATCCAATATTTATTTCATCTGCTGTTTTCTTGCAATTACAAGACCAATCACAACAATTACCATTGCAAACAGAATTTCAATCCCCATATATTTTACTACATCAGGTAGTACTGAGGGAGTATAATGGTCTAATGCTGTTACTGCCTGATTGTACCAGTATGCAGGTAAGAAATGAGCTATTTTAATTACCGATTCTCCTAAAAATTCTTTTGGAACAAAAATACCACATAAAAAGGACATACCGAGAGAAATAATGTTTGCAGCCATATTTAACATATCAATATTTTTTATAAGCCGGCTTATTACAAAAGCAAGTGCCAGTGCAACCAGCATATAACAGATTAAATTAGCGGCATTTAATAAGCCTGATATATTTAACATATCCTTACCCAGACAAACAACAGATAATAATACCAGTATCACGCAAATTCCAAGTCCTGTAATAAGGACCCCTAACAAAAGTTCTTTATTAAGGCTTGAAAAACTGTATGCGGAACATTCCATACGTTTTTTTATTTCATCCTTTGAAAAGGTTAGTAAAATCGGGCAAACTCCCAAAATCATAATGCAGATCATAATCCATGCCAAATAATTATAAAAGTAATATCTGGAAGAATGCAATCCCGCATCACTTTCATCAGGAAGCGAAACATCTACGCTTACATCTAATGCTTTTTCTGCTTTTTTCATAGAATCTTCCAAAGAAAAACCGGCATCCATATAAGTTGTAACCGCACTTAAATAACCATCTATTTGTGATTCAAATACAGACGAAGAACTGGTTCCGGGAATCGTAACAACCTCCAGTATTTCTTTTGCATCTCCATTTTTCAGTTTTTCTTCAAATCCTTCCAGAATACGAAGGGCACATACAATATTGCGATAGTATAATTCATCCTGGATAATTTCTTTCTCATCACCTGCAATCTCTACCACTTCATTACCTTTTGATAAATAGTCAACAAACCCTTTACTTGCCTTACTGTTATCATAATCAAATACTGCAAAGTTACAGCTTTGTTCTATGTATCCTTCATTTTTCCCTGCAAGATTGGGAATGATGAATACAAACAGGACAATTGCAAATATAATAATATACATAATCATGGGTTTTTTATATTCATTTAGTACTTTAAAGTAAGCTTTAAACACTTGCATATCTGTTCCCCCTTAATATGAATGAGCTAATAATGATTAACAAAATGGACATTCCTGTCATAATGGCAATATTTTGAAAATATTTTGTATAATTATCATATACACTTAACGCATAAAAACTATCAGAAATCAAAACTGCAGGATTGATGCGATTTAAAATTGGTATATGATGCTCTACTAAATCTTTAATTCCTCCAACACATAAATCCGCCATAACTGACATTGCCATACTAATGGATACCGCCAGAGCGGTTTTGCCTTCTTCCGTCATTTTGGAAACAGAACCAATGATAACACCAATAGATAAGCCAATACTACAGCCTATTAATAATATTAGTAAAATGGCCGGATAACGGGTTCCAAAATCCACTCCCAACAGTCTCATATAGCAAAGTGTGATGACCTCAATTGTAAATTGTACCAGCAGCAAAGCAAGATACTCTGCACATACAACCGTAAATTTATGGTTAGGTCCAAGACATCTTCTCATACCCAAAGCACTAACATTTGCCTGAATTCTGCTAATTCTTTCGATAGCAACAAAGGATGCAAACATACAGCTCATAGCAAAAATTGCATAAAAATAGTTATTATACACGTTCTGCTTTGCATCGGTGGTTGTGCTTTCCACATAAAAAGAAGTGTCTTTTGTCAGATTCTCCACAACTGACTGTATCATCTGGGGATTTTGCTTTACCACATCTTTGATTATGGTCTCCTTCTGTTTATACTGCTCTAATATTACCTGTAAAACCATGGCATTATATCCATTTTCATTTACGGTAAGGCTTATTTTTTTTGCATCAATAATGCCCTCAACCTTTTTATCCTTTAACAGCTGATCCGCCTTTTTTTTATCAGTCTTTGTAACCTTTATCATCTGGTCTTCCCCTTCTTCTGATAACGTATCAAGGACTTCCATAAAACCATTGTCAGTTTCCTCATAATTCACTACCGCCACCGGAATCACATTAAGCATCTCATCCTTTTCCATCAAATCATGAAAAGCCATAAACATAAAGCTTGCAAGACCAATTGGAAAAATCAGGGTCCAAAACAGTGTGGTTTTATTACGAAATAATGACTTTAATGCATATGTAAAATTATGTATGAACATTTCATATCCTCCTTTTCTAATCCCTTAATTCTTTACCTGTGATTTCAAGGAATACATCATTTAATGTAGGCAGTTCAGAATAAACACGTCCAAAACTGATATTTTCTTTTTGGAAATAGTCTAACACTCTTACCAGATTATGCTTGCCTCCCGCATAATGAATACATAAAACATCGTCTTCATAAGATACCTGATATACATGAGGAAGTTCCCTTAAAACCTGAATATTTTTTTCTTCCAAACCAAGAACCTCCACCCGGATACTTTCCGTATTTTTTATCATTCTCTTTAGTTCATCCTTTGTTCCCACTGCAATTCTTTTTCCTTTGTCCATAATTGCAATCCGGGTGCAAAGCTGTTCTACTTCCTCCATATAATGGGAAGTATAAATAATCGTTGCTCCGTTTTTATTCAATGTTTCAATACCTTCCAATATTTTGTTCCTGCTTTGTGGGTCAACTGCAACCGTAGGCTCATCAAAGAATATAAGTTTTGGCTTATGGGCAATCCCGCAGGCAATATTTAACCTTCGAAGCAACCCCCCTGATAATTTTTTAGGATGCATTTTTGTATATTCTTCCAGTCCGACAAAATCAATTGCCTCCTTAACATACTGCTTTCTTTTTTCTTTATCCTTAATATATAATCCGCAAAAATAATCAATATTTTCATATACGGTAAGTTCATCAAACACTGCAACATTCTGCATTACCACACCAATTTCCTTTTTAAGGTCATAGCTGTCCGGCTTCATTTCTTTTCCAAACACCTTAATTTCCCCTTTGTCATAAGTAAGCAGTGACAAAATACAGTTAATGGTTGTTGTTTTCCCTGATCCATTTGGTCCAAGCAGACCGAAAATCTCACCCTCCTCAATGTCTAAATCAAGGTGATCTAACGCCAGTAAATCCTTATATCTTTTTACTAAATTTTTAACTTCAATTGCTTTGTTCATCTTTTTCTTCCTTTCCCCTATCTTATTTCTTCAGGTTTTCATTTACATGTTTCAGTATACTCCCATTTATTTTTTTACCAAGTGAACAATGTCAATTCTTTTATGTGACATTTATCACATATATGATATAATGAGCCTTACGATGGATTATATATTTTGTCCAACGTATGGTTGTGAAATAATGTGTTTCGCAAATACCTACTATAATTACGGAAAAGAGGGAGGATCTACAGATGCATAGAATCATAGATAAAATAATGCTGTATATTAGCAGCTCAATATTTTATGTTTTGTATTCCGGTATTTCAACAGAAACAACTGTAGTTCTTTTATCCGCTATTTTAGCAACATGCATGAACACCATTGTTGAACAGTTCTGGCTTACATTTCATGAGCAGGACCACCTTCCCATGGATAACAGTTATTATGTAATTCCATACACCCTATTGGTATTGCTTACCTTTATAAAGCCTTTATATATACTGTTTCTTCCGATTCTTCTATATGACGGCTACAGATATAAACAAAAAATTCCACTAATTATATGTGCATTTTCCCTTATATGGCATATACAAACCCTAGAACCCATTTCCTACATTCTACTGATTTTGCTATGCATCCTTTCTCTTATGCTTTCCGACTATTGTAGCAAAGAAGAAAGATTAACAAAGGCACTTATCTCCCAGAGAGACGATAATGTAGAACACTCCAGACTCATGGAAGAACACAATAAAATGCTTCGGCAGGAGCAGGACTCTGCAATCTACACAGCTACTTTACAGGAGAGGAATCGAATTGCAAGGGAAATTCATGATAACGTGGGACATTTATTAACCCGTTCTATATTACAAACCGGTGCTATTAAAACCATGAACCGGGACGATACATTAAAAGAATCTCTAAACATGTTAAATTATACCTTAAACACTGCCATGACAAGCATTCGTAACAGTGTTCATGACCTCCATGATGAGTCTGTTGATTTAAAGGCAGTCATAGAAGACATTTTATCTTCTGTAGATACCTTTGATGTGGTTTTTGACTATGACATTGATAACTCTATATCCAAGGACATCAAATATGCATTTATTGCAATTACAAAAGAAGCAGTTAATAACAGTTTAAAATATAGTAACGGAAATCAAATTCATGTTTTACTTCGGGAACATCCCGGATTTTATCAATTAATGATTGAAGACAACGGAACGGATATTCATATATCAGAATCCTCAGGTATGGGAATTACAAACATAAGAGAACGGGCAAATGCCATTCACGGTACAGCAAAAATTTTTACCCACAGGGGATTTTGTATTCTTATCACGGTACTAAAGGAGGGGAAACAATAATGAAAATTATAATTGTAGATGATGACCAGCTGGTCTCTTTATCACTGAAAACCATTTTAGAGGCTACAGGAGAAATTCAGGTAATTGCCCAGGGAAATAACGGAAGAGACGCTGTAAAACTCTACAGGGATTATGAGCCTGACATACTATTAATGGATATACGTATGGAAGAAATGAATGGTTTGGAAGCTGCTACTACTATCATGAATGAATTCCCCAATGCCAAAATTTTGTTATTAACCACATTTTCTGATGATGAATATATTGTAAAAGCAATCAGAATCGGAGCAAAGGGTTACATATTAAAGCAGGATTTTGAAAGCATTGCACCGGCAATTACTGCTGTATTTAACGGACAAACAGTATTTGGGAATGAGGTTATGAATAAAATTCCTTCCCTCATGAACAAAAATGCCACAATCCATTATGAAATTTCCGAAATAAGCGAAAAGGACTGGGAAATCATACGCCATGTCGCCGACGGATTGAACAACAAAGAGATTGCCGAAAAACTCTTTTTAAGCGAAGGAACCATCCGAAATTACATTAGTAATATTCTTGAAAAATTGGAGCTTCGGGACCGTACACAATTAGCTTGTTTTTATTATAAACAATTGCTTAATCACACATCTCAAGCAAACTAAACATTATTTTTAAGGTGAAACAATGGATTTACAAAAACTTACCGGCTATTTAAGAAAAGCAATACAAAAATATAATATGATTGAAGAAGGGGATAAAATTGCAGTAGGTCTATCCGGCGGAAAAGACAGCCTTACCCTGCTTATGGGATTACAAAAGCTCTCCACCTTTTATCCTAAAAAATTTGATTTAGCCGCCATTTACGTGGATTTAGGCATTCAGAATCCGGAGGAAAAAACACATTCCATTTCTGCCATGGAAGATTTCTGCAAACAACTGGATATTCCTTTTTATGTGATTTCCACACAAATCTACGAAATCGTATTTGAAGCAAGAAAAGAAAAACATCCCTGTTCTCTTTGTTCAAAAATGAGAAAAGGGACATTAATGGAAAAAGCATTGGAGCTTTCCTGCAACAAAATTGCCTATGCCCATCATTTGGACGATTTTATAGAAACCAGCATGATGTCTTTACTGGTTGAGGGCCACTATGATTGTTTTTTACCTGTTACCAAGCTTAACAATTCCAATCTTACGGTTATTCGTCCCATGGTTTGTATTCACGAACGGGAAATTACAGGATTTGCAAAAAGAAACAAGCTTCCAGTTTTTAAAAATCCATGTCCCGCTGATGGATATACGAAAAGACAGGAAACAAAAGAGTGGATACAGAAAAGTAAAGAACACTTTCCATATATCCGTGAGAATTTAAATTCTGCTTTACAAAAATATTTTGAAGAAAAAGAAAACTGATACCTACAGACTATTCGGTATCAGTTTCTTCTTTCTTCTCTAAAAATGTCAAAATGGCCTTATAGATTTTTTCCTTATTTTTTTCATTTAACAATTCATGACGCATTCCATGAAATAAAGTTGCACTCACATCTGTATAGCCTCTATCCTTCAAAAAATGAACAGCCTTTCCGTAGTCCCTTGGGCTTAGTGTACATGGGTCATCACTCCCTGAAGCAAAAAAAATGGGAATATTGGGATTTTTCATCTCCCAACCATCTTTATCATAGGTCATTTGGGTTAGCTTGATTAAATTCACATATCCCTGAATGGTAAAGGTATAATTACAATAAGGATCATCATTATATTCCTCTACCACATCCGGATCAGAGCAAACCCAGGAATGTAGCCCCTCGTCCTTAAACCAGCTCTCATACATATAATGGGTTACAATATAATCAAGAAACTTTGAATGTTCCCTTTCTCCTTCTATTTTTCCAATTCCCTGTGTCAAAGCAAGAACAGGCCTCATACCGGGAATCTTGGATGGACTTCCGAGAACAATTAATTTATCAATGTCATCATCATATTTTTTCAAATAACATCTTACTATCATGGAACCCATGCTGTGTCCTAACAATATATAAGGAATATGATAACCTGCCTTTTCCTTTGTCAATCGGGTAAGCTTATGGGTATCCTCAATTAATGCCAAATAACCACCGTCATAGAAATATCCCAAATCATCATCAGATTCTATACTTTTTCCATGTCCCCTATGGTCGTGAATCACACAATAATAACCTTCTCCGGCTAAGTATGTCATAAAATCCTCATATCGTTCCTTATGCTCACACATCCCATGAACAAATTGAACAATACCAATCGGCTCTTTCTCCGGTATAATTTCCAAACAATCAATTTCTAACTGATCTTCCTCTGAAGTAAATTGAAACTGTCTGGTCGTTATACTCATAAAACCCTCCTAAGATATCAACTAATAAAATATTTTCACTAGAATTATTATATGCATAACCGTAAACTTTATTAAAAAGATTATATATACCAAGCCTACAAAGTCATTCTTTCTTTTACCAACTCCACAATCTTATCCACTGTATCCTCCACAGGAATCATCAAAGAGATTTCTTTGTCTCTTGAAGATATTTCACAACAACCGGATTTTAAATTTCTTGGACTTACCACAATACGTAACGGTGTTCCCAATAAGTCTGCATCTGCAAACATAACACCGGCACTTACATGCCTGTCATCATAGATTACTTCTATACCACGTTTTGTTAATTCCTCATATATTGCATCGGCCTTTTCTTTCACTTCTGCATCATCTGAACGAACTGCACAAATATGAACCTGCCATGGAGCAATCGGCATTGGCCAGATGGGACCATAATCATCATGATGTGCTTCACATACGGAAGCTGCAAGTCTTCCCACACCAATTCCATAACATCCCATTATCGGTGTTTTTGTTTCACCATTTTCGTCTAAATATGTCATTCCCATGCTCTTAGTGTATTTTGTACCTAACTGGAATATGTTTCCCACCTCAATACCCCGGGATACATAGATAGACTTCTTGCCACATACCGGACAGATTCCTCCATCCTTAATCTTAGCAAAATCATGATATTCCACATTTTCTACATCACGGGAAATATCAAGACCTGTATAATGGTATTGTTCTTCGTTTGCCCCACAGGACAAATTATTGGTATTTTCCAGAGATTTATCAAATAATACTGTACAATTATCCGTTATTCCCACCGGACCGATAAAGCCCGGATGCAAACCACTTTCCTCCGTTATAACTGCAGGATGAATCTCACAACCCAAATAATTTCTAAGTTTTGTTTCATTTACATCCATATCACCCCTAAGAAATACTACCACATAGGCATCATCCGCATTTTTCTGATAAACCACTGCCTTACAGCTTTTCTCCAATGGCGAATGCAGGAAATCGCAAATATCTTCTATTGTATGAATGTCAGGAGTATAAACTCTTTCCAAAGGACTTGATTCCTCATCCCTTGCATTTACTACTACATTATCTGCTGCCTCCATATTAGCAGAAAATCCACAATCCTTACAAATAGCAATGGAATCCTCTCCAATATCCGTTAATAACATAAATTCATGGGAAATACTGCCTCCCATCATTCCTGAATCAGATTTTACCGATACAACTTCAGGAACACCAACACGGGCAAATATTCTTTCATATGCAGCATGGCATTTCTCATAATATGCCTCTAAGTCCTCCTGGGATGTATGGAAGGAATATGCATCTTTCATGGTAAACTCACGAACACGAATCAGTCCTGCTCTTGGACGCGCTTCATCCCTGAATTTTGTCTGAATCTGATATATCATAAAAGGATACTTTGTATAGCTTTTTCCATACTCCCTTACAAGATGTACTGCTGCTTCTTCATGGGTCATCCCCAATACCATGGCAGAATTGTTACGGTCACGAAAACGAAGCAATTCACTACCTATACTTTCATATCTTCCTGACTCCTCCCACAGTGATGCAGGCATTACAACCGGAAACATTACTTCCTGTCCATCAATTGCATCCATCTCTTCCCTGATGATCTGCTCAATTTTTCTTGTTACTTTCTTTAGTGGCATATATGAGGAATATATTCCATTTGCCACGCCCTTCATGTAGCCACCTCTTACCATAATTGCATGACTGTCTACCTGACAATCGGAAGGACGATCCTTAAAACGGTCGCCAACTAATTTATCTAACTTCATAATCTTCTCCTATCTTAATCTCATAATCTATAATTGTCATGAAACAATTATCAAACAGCTATAAATTTTACCATATATCTTCTTTTCTGCCAAGTTTCTGAAGAAAAAAGTTGATTACAATCTTTATCTACGCTTCCATTATTTTTCTATTAATCCGCGTTATCTGATTATCATAATCAATAATCAAACCTTGTAGTATATGTGATTCTTCTTCTACCTTCGATTCCAATTTATCAAATCGGTCATCCATCTTATCAAACCGGTCATCCATCTTATCAAGACGGTCATCCATCTTATCAAGCCTGTCATCCATCTTATCAAGCCTGTCATCCATCTTATCAAGACGGTCATCTATCTTGTCTAAGCGGTCATCCATCTTATCAAGACGGTCATCTATCTTATCAAACCGGTCATCTATGCTGTCCAGACGATCATTCATCTGTAAAATAAGCAAATCAAGTTTCTCATCAATTGTCATTTAGTAATCTCCTTTACTTTTTTTATAGAATAACATAGCTACACTTATTTGTCACACTCTTTGTAGTTGAAATCACTATCGTGACAGTTTATATAAAACATATTATAACAAATTGTGCCATTATTGTTTTCACAATAATGGCACGCCTTTTTCAGCTTATTTTAATAAATATTTATCTCTTCCGCTTAATCTGGCCATAGCCCTGGCAAGAGATGCTGTAGAAATATGATATTCCATAATGCTTTGTTTTTGCTGAAGCTGTTCTCTGGCTCGCTCCGCAGCAGCCTCAGCACGAAAAGCATCAATTTCATCCGGATGTTCCGCAGAATAAACTAAAACATTGACTTCATTATGTTTTACTTTCAGAAATCCATCTGAGACAATGGCAATATGTTCTTCTCCATCCGGAGTACGAAATCGAATTGTGCCAATCTCAATCGTGGTAGTCATCTGTTCATGATTGGCCATAATCGCCATTTCACCATCTACTCCCGGGAAAACCAAAATCTCGCAGGGGCCTTCATAGAATACTCTGTCACATGCAATTATTTTTAATGAAAATGTGTTCATACCTATCCTCTTCTCTCATCAAAAACTATCCTCTATCCAAAACACTACAAAGAAATTCCTTCTGTTATGGATATTGATTTCATGAGTTCATACTCTTCGCTTTTTCCTTTACATCTTCAATGGTTCCAACATTAAAGAATGCAGCCTCCGGATATTCATCCATTTCACCCTCTAAAATAGCCTTAAATCCCTTAATGGTTTCTTCAACCGGAACAAAGACACCCTTTACACCTGTAAAATTCTCAGCAACATGAAATGGCTGGGAAAGAAAACGCTGTACCTTTCTTGCACGATACACAGTAACCTTATCTTCATCCGATAATTCTTCCATACCAAGAATAGCAATAATATCCTGTAATTCTTTATACTTCTGCAATATTTCCTGAACACGTCTTGCTACATTATAATGTTCCTCACCTACCACGTCTGCCTCTAGGATTCTGGATGTGGATTCAAGTGGGTCTACCGCCGGATAAATACCCTGTTCTACAATTTTACGGGAAAGAACAGTAGTTGCATCTAAGTGAGAAAAGGTTGTTGCCGGAGCCGGGTCTGTCAAATCATCTGCCGGCACATATACCGCCTGAACGGAAGTAACAGAACCATCTTTTGTGGATGCAATACGTTCCTGTAATTCGCCAAGATCATTGGCAAGGGTTGGCTGATAACCAACTGCTGATGGCATACGTCCAAGTAATGCCGACACCTCAGAACCGGCCTGTACAAAACGGAAAATGTTATCTATAAACAACAAAACATCCTGTTTTTTAACATCACGGAAATATTCCGCCATGGTAAGTCCTGTTTCTGCTACCCGCATACGGGCTCCCGGTGGTTCATTCATCTGACCGAACACTAAAGCCGTCTTAGATAATACGCCGGACTCCCTCATTTCAGTCCATAAATCATTTCCTTCACGAGAACGTTCACCTACGCCGGTAAAGATGGAATAACCACCACTTTCATTTGCTATATTATTAATTAATTCCTGAATCAGTACGGTTTTCCCTACACCGGCACCACCAAACAAACCAATCTTACCGCCCTTTGCATAAGGAGCTAATAAATCTATAACCTTAATTCCTGTCTCTAACATCTCAACAACAGGACTTTGGTCCTCAAATGTGGGTGGTTCTCTATGAATTACCCAATGTTCACCAGCATCAAGACTTTCGCCATCATCTAAGGTTTCGCCTAACACATTAAACAAACGTCCTAATGTCTGCTCGCCTACAGGAACCTCAATTCCTTTTCCTGTTGCAACAACCTCCATATCACGAGATAAACCTTCACTTGCAGCAAGCATGATACAACGAACTACATTATGTCCAATATGCTGAGAAACTTCCATCACACACTTTTTGCCACCATTCATAACATAAAGTGCATCTTTAATGGCAGGTAATTCTCCATTTTCAAATTCAACATCTACCACAGGTCCTGAAACCTGTACGATTTTACCTGTATTTTCCATTATGTGAATCTCACCTTTCCTGCTTCTTCTTTTTCTTTTTTAAAGCTTTCGCTCCACCGATTACCTCAGTAATTTCCTGTGTAATGGCTGCCTGTCTTACACGGTTATATTCAATAGACAATTCAGCAAGCATTTTCTCTGCATTGTCTGTTGCCGATTGCATCGCCATCATTCGGGCATTTTCCTCGCTGGCAGAACCTTCAACTAAAACACCATATAAAAATCCTGTTACATAATTATATACTAGCTTTTCCAGAACCTCATGAGGAGACGGATAAATAAAAAACCATTCATCTGCCTCATCCAAAGCCTTCCTGTCATAATTACCTTCACCAATTAAAGATGCATCTATCATTTCTTTTTTGATAAACTCGTGGGTTTTTAACGGAAGAATCCGTTCAATCTGAACTTCTTCCTTCATGGAATTAATCATTCGGGTATAAACTACATATACCTCATCAAGCTCTTCCCGATTATATAAATCCATAATGTACTCTGTCATAACCCGGGCTCTGTGAATGGATGGATTATTGGTTGAAAACACAAATTCTTTTGCAACATTTTCATGCTGACCATAAAAAAACTGCCTTCCCAACTCGCCTACAACAAATAACTTATGATTTGTATCATTGCCAATCAGCCTCTGGGCTTCTTTTATGACATTATGGTTGTAGGCACCTGCCATACCCTTATCTCCGGTTATAATAATATAACCTTTTTTCTTAACTTTTTCTTCTTTGTCACTATCACGGTTATCAAAATACAAATGCTCCATATCAGGAAAATGCAACAAAATATCTGAAATCTCCTTTTGCAAACCATCAAAATATGGTTCCGTATTTTCCAGTTTTATTCTTGCTTTCCGAAGCTTCATAGAAGACATCATATACATTGCTTTGGTAATTTTCATAGTATCCTGAATACTTTTTATACGATTTTGTATTTCCTTCGCATTCGCCATAACAAACTCCTATTCAACTACCCTTCATAGTTTTCTGCAAAACCTTTCGCTACATCAATAATGCCTTCTTTCACATCATCGGTAAGCTCCTTCGTACTTTCCAACTGGGAAATCAAATCTCCATGATTGGTATGGAATTCCTGTAACAAATCCATACGGAATTTCTTGATTCTTAAAGCATCCATATCACTAAATACATGTGCATTTGCCGCAACTAAGGTAATTACCTGTTCCGCCATACTAAAGGGATTACCGAGAGGCTGTTTTAAAAGCTCCATTAATGCACGTCCATGGGATAACTGTTTTTTCGTATTATCATCCAAATCAGAAGAAAACTGTGTAAACACTTCCATTTCCCGATACTGTGCCAGATCAATACGAATAGAACCTGCCGCCTTCTTCATTGCCTTTGTCTGAGCCGCACCACCTACACGGGATACGGAAAGACCAACATTAACGGCCGGGCGTTGTCCTGCATTAAAGAGTTCACTTTCCAGATAAATCTGACCATCTGTAATGGAAATTACATTGGTAGGAATGTACGCAGATACATCTCCCGCCTGGGTTTCGATAATTGGAAGTGCGGTAATAGAACCACCGCCTGCTTCCGGTGTCAAACGGGAAGACCGTTCTAACAGTCTGGAATGTAAATAAAATACGTCACCGGGGTATGCTTCACGTCCGGGACTTCTCTCTAACAATAAGGAAATAGCACGATATGCAACCGCATGTTTGGAAAGATCATCATAAATAATTAAAACATCTTTCCCCTGATACATAAAATACTCTGCCAAAGCAGTACCTGAATATGGTGCTATATACTGAAGAGGTGCCGGATCTGCTGCTGTAGCAGAAACAATAATGGTATAATCCATTGCTCCGCCCTTTTTCAGATTATTTACCAATTTTGCAATGGTAGACGCCTTTTGTCCAATGGCTACATAAACACAGACAACATCTTTTCCCTTCTGATTCAATATGGTATCCATGGCAATAGATGTTTTACCGGTCTGACGGTCACCTATAATTAACTCACGCTGTCCACGGCCAATGGGGAACATGGAGTCAATGGAAAGAATACCGGTTTCCATTGGAACAGATACGGATTTACGGTCTACAATACTTGGTGCCGGATTTTCAATTGGACGATACCCATCTGAAACAATCTCACCCTGACCATCAATTGGTGAACCTAAAGCATCTACAATACGACCCTTAAAGTTTTCACCAACAGGAATTCCTGCCATTTTACCGGTACGAACAACTCTGGTTCCCTCATGAATCTCTGTATCCCGGCCAAATAAGATAACTCCAATTTCGTCCCTTCTTACATCCTGAACCATTCCTTTTACACCGCTGTCAAATACAACAATCTCACCATAAAAGGCATGGTCGATACCGTCCACATTGGCAATACCATCACCAACCCAGTTCACAACACCAATTTCTTTATCCTTTGCTTCCAGTTCAAAGTCTTTAATATTTGCCTTTAAGATAGAAATAATTCCCTCTTCACTGGCAGACTTTCCGGATGCGGAAGATACCGCCTTTGCTATACGGTTTTCTAACTGGGCAATACGCCCCTTTTCACTCCAATCGTATTCCTTTGTACCAACACGAAGAATAAATCCGCTTTTTAATGAAGCATCCTCCTTCATGTCAATGGTCATATTATCATTACCAAATTCCTTTGCAAGAAACTTTTTAATTCCTGCAAGCTGTTCCTCATTGGGAGCAGTAACATAAATTAATTCAGCACGTTCTGCTTCTTTTGTTGGAGCCTTTTGAAGCTCTTCCAATGCCTCACTAATCTCATCAAATAAATTAAAATCGCCATTATCGCAAAGCAGTTTTAAAAAGTTACGGATTTCCGTTGGGAATACCCGCTCAATCACTAAATGTTTTTTTGTGATTTCAACAGTAGGGTCTTCAAAATCCACACGTACCTGAGGTACCGCATCTAAAATTCCCTTCACCTGCTTTAGTAACTCCCCGGCATTTGCCATGTTTTGCAAATCTGACGCATATGAAATACTTGTAGAAGTCACTATCAATCACCTGCTTTACCTAAAAATTCATTATAAAGGGAGCCGTCAATCTTTGCTCCGCTTTGTGTTCCTACTACCTTCGTTGCTGCCTCTACAACCATATCGGCTATTTCTTTTTCGGCATTTTTAATAATCTTTGCCTTCTCTTTTTCGGCATCATTTTCTGCTGTTATCTTAATCTGTTTTGCCTCTTCTTCCGCATTACTGATTATTTTCTGATATTCCTCATCTGCATCTTTACGAGCCTTTGCCATGGTCTGTTTTTTCTCTTCTTCCAGGTTTGCAAGAGACTCTTGATACCGGGTCTTTAATGCGTCTGCCTCTGTCTGTTTGGCTGCCGCATCATCTAACTGCTTATCAGTTTCTTTTTGGCGTTCTTCAATAATCTTGGCAATCGGCTTAAAGAAAACCAATCTCATAGCAACGAAAAGTACTAATAGGTTAATTACAGTAAAAATTATATTTGCTGCATCTATTTTCAGCATGTTACTAACCTGCCTTTCCTACCTTACTTTCCTAATACAACAATAATCATTAACGCAATTACGAAACAATAAATTGCTGTCGCCTCTGCAAGGGCACAACCGATAATTAATGTTGAGTTAATTTTACCTGCTGCTTCCGGCTGTCTTGCAATAGACTCTGTTGCTTTACCTGTTGCAACACCGATTCCCACACCGGCTCCAACTGCTCCTAATACTGCTACACCTGCTCCAATTGCTAATAAAGTTGTCATAGTTATATCTCCTTTTCTTTTCCATTAAAATAAATCATTCAATTTCCTCACTAATATAAAGTGATGTTAAAAATACAAATACATATGCCTGAAGTAATCCGTCAAACAAATCAAAGTAACAACTTAAAACTGCCGGTACAATGACAGGAACTACAATTTTAATCAGTTCCATAATTACGAAAGCACCTAATACGTTACCAAATAGTCGCATACAAAGTGATAACGGTCTGGTAAATACTTCAAGAATATTAATTGGTGTTACGATTACAACAGGCTGTGTGAATTTTTTAAGCCATTTTTTTAAGCCCAAATGATAAATACCTGCCGCTTCCACAAGTATAATACTCATGACTGCCAGTGCAATGGTAACATTCAAATCCTTGGTCGGGGATTTAAAGCCAAACAAACCGATAATATTGGCACATCCTATGTACAAAAGAACAGTGACCAGATAGGGAACATAGGAAAGTCCCTTTTCTCCAATCATGCCGGATACCAAACCGGTTAATTTGGTGTAAGCCAATTCTGCAATAGCCTGACGCTTACTGATGTGGTCAACCCTTAAATTACGTGTAAAGATAAAAGCAATCACAATCAAAACTGCCATAATAATCCAGGTTACAACAACGGATTCGTATACGGGAATACCGTCTCCAATTGGAATTGTAAACACTGTCTCACATTCCAGTTCTTTCATCAGGTCTTCTGCCAAACTACCCAAAAAACCATCTCCTTACTCATTAAGTTTCTCTCTAGATATGAATATATTATCATATACCCACGCTTCATAAGTTTAAACTTATTTTTTTAATATATCAAGTGTAGAAATGTCAAAAATCACAGGGAATTTTTATATATTTTTAGTCAAAAATAACCTTGAAATTATAATATGGAAACATATCTTTTCCATTTGTAGAAAAATCAACATATTCAAGGAATTTTCCCTATTCAGAAACAGGTCCTTTTGTATGTATATGGTAAGAATAAAAAGAAAGAGGGACCGGACATTAAGGATTTAAAATCGATTATGTCCGACCCCTTTGGCAGATGCTTTACATTTTTCTGTATTATCCCTCAATAGAGATAAAATGTTTTTCCTCAACCTTTGGTTTCTTATCCATTTTAGGAACAACCAGAGAAAGGATACCATTTTCATATTTTGCTTTAATATCCTCTTTTGTTACATCTTCTCCTACATAGAAGCTACGGCTGCATGAGCCTTCGTAACGTTCCTTGCGGATATACTTACCGGAGGTCTCGTCCTTTTCCTCTGAATCCTTAGAAGTATGGGCTGATATGGTAAGATAACCATCCTTCAACTCAGCTGAAATATTTTCTTTCTTAAATCCCGGAAGATTAATATCTAATTCAAATTGATCTTCCTTTTCCTTAATGTCTGTTTTCATCAGGTCGTGATGATCCACATAGTACTTATTACTTCTTGTTGGATATCCAAAAAAGTCATCTACAAAATTTTCTCCAAAAATACTAGGCATTAACATAAGTCATTCCTCCTTTAAAATCATTCTAACTTTCGTTAGAAAATATTGGTTACTATTCTTTGCAAGCTTGGAATCTTTTATTCGTTCCTTGCTATGATTATGTTATACCACTTCTGTTAGCACTCGTCAATAGCGAGTGCTAATAATTTCTGTGAAGATTTTGTGAACACCTTCATTGTATAGCTATTTTATTTCCTTTTTCCATACTTACCCCGTAAAAATATACCGACATGACTGTTGCAACAATCCATCCAACCGGCCATGAAAGCCAGATACCAACCGCACCAAATAAATCAGAAAAAACAATTGCCAAGACTACCCGCAAAATCAAATCTGTAAAGGTTGCTATCATAAATTGCCTCATTTGACCTGTTCCTCTTAACACACCATCCGCTATCAGTTTCACTGCAACTATAAAATAAAAGGGTGCCAAAATATGAAGAAACTGCACACCGGTTGTCATTGCAATCTCAGAAGGCTTATCAATAAAAAACCTTACTAATGCTCTACTTTCCAGCATATACAAAATAACGATTGGTATACAGATTGTCCATACCATTTTAATACCCGCCTTAAAGCCTAAGCGAATCCGTTCCATATTTCCCGCTCCAAGATTCTGGGCAGTATAATTTGACATACCGTTTCCTAGGGTGGTAAAGGATGTAATAACTAAATTATTTAATTTTACGGAAGTGGAATAACCTGCAATCACCCCAGCACCATAATCATTTATGGTTCCCTGAATAATAATGTTACCAATGGAAATAAAGCTTTGCTGCAATATACTTGGGATGGCGATTCCGCTTATTTTTTTGAAAATATCAAAGGAGAATAACTGACATTTACCCTCTACCTTGACTTGCCTTAATCTTCTAAGTACAAATATCACTGCAAAAACACAGCTTAGTCCCTGGCAAAGAAAAGTTGCCCATGCAACCCCAGCAATACCCATATGAAATGATTTTACAAACCAAATATCCACTAAAATATTGGATGTGGAAGAAAATGCCAAAAAGAAAAATGGGGTTTTTGAGTCTCCTAAAGCAGAAAAAATTCCTGTTGCCACATTATAAAATAACAGGAAGGGAAATCCCCACATATAGATATTTAAATATAATTTTGAATCTTCGAATATATCCTCCGGTGTCCTTGTAAGAGATAAAATACCACTACAGCTTGTCAGTCCGATTAACATTAAAATAGCACAAAGAATTGCACTGGCAATCCATGTTGTATAAACCGCAGTTTTCATATCTTTATATTCTCTGGCACCAAAAAACCGGGATACAACAACAGAGCATCCGATGTTACATCCAAATGCAAAGGCAATAAATACAAGGGTAATCTGGTATCCGTTTCCCACTGCTGCCAGTGCATTTTCTCCAATATAACGTCCTGCCACCAGACTGTCTGCTATATTATACAGTTGCTGAAAAACCACACTTCCAAAAAGAGGAATACAAAATTTCCACAATACCGACTCCGGTTTTCCCACTGTTAAATCCTTGTTCATTTTCGTCACTCCAATCTTGTAATGCTTACCAACATTGGATTATAAGGTTTCTTTTCCCAAAAGTAAAATATTTTTATTCACTAAATATTCATTGCCGCCATTGCAGATATATATTCCAAAGTAGGAACAAACTCCTCTGTCAATTCCTTGCTTTCAAATATAAATTCTCCATCCTTCACAGCAAATAATTTACACATTGGCAGCTCCACAAACTGCTCGTCCAGTGGTGTTGTGGCAAATATCTTACCTTCAGGCAGTTCCTTATATGATAATGTATTTTTCATATTCTTGTGAATATATAATATTTCTCCATCAAATATCATTAAATTTAATTTATTTCGTTTGGAAAGTTCACGAACAAGCTTATCAACAATATCAATACGGGTATCCTCGGTCATAGCATTTGTTTTTTTATATTCCTCATTGATTAAATCCAGCAAATATAAGAGCACCCGTTCTGAATCTGTATCCCCTTTTTGTTTTTCCATATACCGAAATAAATGTCCGCTGGAATAAATGGTTCCATTATGAATCATGGTCCATGTACGCCCCGTTATATCAACACCTGTATATGGGTGGCAGTTTTCTTCCCTGATGGAGCCAACCGTTGCCATGCGGATATGGGCCAGTAAGTTTTTTTGTTTTACGCTTTTCTCAATAATATTGGGAAGAATTTTACTTTCAGATGCCTTTACCGGCTCTTTTATTACCTCATATGATTGGTCATGATAACGCATAATTCCCCATCCGTGAGGATGCTTGTCGCAATGACTGTAAAACTCTGATAAATAATCCTTTAATTCAATTGGTACATGCAAGCTTGCACCAAACAATTCACACATTTTTATTCTCCTCTTTTATCCATGTAAGCATACGGGATTGAAAGTCCCGATTCAGTTTTTGATATATTCGTTCTGCATAGCGGTTACCCGGTTCTAATTTTTTTAATTGAAATGCAATAACCCTTTGAGCCTCCGGATATTGCAAAAATTCATTTTTCATATCAGATAAGATTATTTTTACTGCATTTACAATATTCATTGATGTCACAGATGTATTACCGGCCCTATCCTTCATTCCAAAGCAGGATTCCAATATTTCAATTTCTTCTGTTTTATATTTTGCAGCATTTTTTTGGTTCTCTATTGCCTGTCGCTGCATCTCCTTCGTAAATTCAAAGTCCTGTAGCTTTGATAAATACAACATAAAATACCAGGCAAACAATAAGTCCTCCTTTGCAATTCCCAAAGGATACAAAGGATTTAAATCAAACATTCGAAGTTCAATATGACTTATCCCCTCTCTTTCCAGACTGTCAATACAATAAGCACCCTTCGACTTTAATCTAACAGGCATATATAATTCACCCTCCGAAAACAAAGCACCCTTATGAATCAAATTCCGTATACTGTCACAATAGTTTGAAATACAGGAATAATCCAATACAGGTACAAACTGGTTCCAATATCCATGCTTGCTGTTTCGCATGGAAGCATAGCCGGAAAAATAACTGCCAGTGCCGTCTATCAGATTTTTCCACTTTTTTTCTCCCACAAATGACGGATCAAACACCGGACTTGCAGCCGTAAGAAATGTAAGAACAAAACTATACCGGGTGGCATATTTTAATAACTTCATGTAAAAAGCATTTTTTCTTTCCATTGTGAAGTTTTTGTCATCAAAGGACATGTTAAAATGAATTCCACTGTATAGCATTAACCCTTTTCCATAGCGGCGTTCCAGTTTAATGCGGTAGTTATGTTTATGAATCTGATCTCCATCATATTTTGCGATGGATATTTCATTTTCATTCTCAAAATAGGGCGGATTGCTATACATCCACAGATATTCTCCCCGGTCCCTTAAAATGCTTTGTGCTTTAAGAGACCAATGGGCTAAACTGTTCATTGCTTCCTCTACACTTTTGCACACAGGGGTAATAATCTCAAGCTGGTTTTCACAAAAATCCTTTGACAAAGCATTTTCAGTAAAAGGATGTAGGGATGACGCAAGTTTTCCCTCTGAAGTTACTCTTAAGGTTTCTCTCTCTATTCCAAATTGTCCAATTAACTTCATGTCATTTTCAATAATACTCACAAACAAATCCTTTCAGGATACACATCCATATTCTAATATATAATCCATCATATTTTTCCCATGTTCCAATCCCTGTACCATTTCCTTTGCGGGATTGGTTAGTTTTTCTGCCCTTCTATATAGAGAATCCAGCAATTTTTCTTCCCCATATCCACGCACAGCCAAACCTTCCGTTGCCAAATCAAGAATTGTCATCAGTTGTTTCTTTAATGCTTCTTTCTCAATAAACTCAGGTAATTCCCGCATGGACAACATTTTCTGTAGCTCCGTTGCAGTATAACCGTGATTATATATCACATTGTCAGTTTTTAAAAGAATCTTCAGCTTCTCTATCTCCTCCATTAATCCGATATGAAATGCTGCTACCGTCATACTATCAGATATAGGCTGACAACAGGTACTTCGAAATTCAATGGTACCCCTAAATGTAAGATCTTCAAATTTAAAACTTCTTAAATGTTCCAAATCATCAATACAGGGCCTAATTGTAATTGGTATATACTGTTCCCCGTCATAATATTCACCTACAACCTTCTCCTGCTTCAAATACTCATCAATAGGAACCGGTTTAAAATTCACATATTTTCCATTTCGCATAACACAGTATATACTGGTTGTTTTAATATAAGATAATAAGTCTTCAACACTTTCCAGTTTTTTATCATACATACCTATATTATGGGGATTATAACCCTGCATACTATGTTCCCAAAGCATATTTCTGGCAATCATATAATCCGGATATTCTTCAATATATGAATTTCCGAAAAGTAATGCTTTATATGGTTCCAAACCGCCAAATACATTAATGATATCCACCAGATTCTCATAATCCACATCAATCTGAACCTGAGATGCACTGGTAAAGGTACCAAAATCTGCTCGATTGCAAAAACTCATTTCGGGATTATTTTCATATGCTTTATAGGTATGTAAATGATGATACAGCATTCGATACCGTTCATTTGGTATCGGTTGATTATGATTGATATTATAGTGGGGATTAATTCCCATTCCCGTTAGTGTATAGTCATATTTTGAAAAAGCATCATTCAAAAACAAATAATACTGTTCAAATCTTTGCTTTATTTTATATAAATTTTCTCCTTTGCCAAGGGAAATCTCCAAATTGGAATAGGCACAATCAAAGGATAAATCATCTCCATTTCCTCTATGAATCATAGAATAAATTTCACCGTTATCATCTCTGCCATTAGGTTCAAAACCAAATTTTTGTCGAAAATTTTTCGCTACCTCAATGCAAATATGCTCATCCACTGCCATCCCCTTCCGGTTTACTACCGGCATTTCTATTTCAATGCCAATACATCGTTTACGGTTTTTCTTGGTGGGTGCAATGTATTTATTATACAGCGCCATATCAATTTCAGACTGTGTCATCTTTTTCTTCCCCCTCTTTTCATCCTTTGCTTCTATCATTTTCAATACCTAAACTATCTCATATGTTTTTATTGCATCCAAAATCGCCTTTGCAAGTATCTTATGACCATCCTCATCTAAATGTTCCATATCCACCTTGCCGGGACTTACATAATCGGAAGCAGCAAGGAAATGAACCTGCCTTTTTGCAGCAATCCGCTTATATTCTTTTTCCAAACTTTTAGATAAAGTCACAGATTCCCTGCTAAATTCCGGATCATATTGCTCCTTCCACACTTCTTCTCCCAGATAAATGGGAGAAACCAAAAGGATATGGGCGGCAGGTATCACCTTTAACAGTTCGGATAAACACTGGTCAATCCCTAATCCTATTTTGTATGCCGTATTGTTGTAATTCGACTTACAATCATTGGTTCCCAGCATAAGAATTGCTGCATCAATAGGTTTATGACTTTCTAATATAAAAGGCAATGTTGCCAGTCCATTACGATACTTCCGAAATACATCCTCAAACACCGTTGTCCGTCCACACAAGCCTTCCTCTAACACTGTCACACCATCATCTCTTAATTCTTCCTGTAATCTTCCCGTCCAACGGATATTCCACGGATACCGTTCTTCAGTTTTGGGAATCAGTCCCCATGTATTGGAATCTCCATAACATAATAACTGCTTCATACCATCACCTCCCAGTCATCTGTCATCATTATTTTTTCTGCATCTATTCATACTCAAAAGTCTTCAAAAACTTTTTGGCCCGGTCTGTCTTCGGTTGTTCAAAAAAAGACCTTGGATTCTCTGACTCCTCCATAATTTCACCTTGGTCAATAAATAAAATCCGATCTGCAACAGCTCTTGCAAAAGCCATTTCGTGGGTCACTATTAACATGGTTCTATGGTCTTTTGCCAGCTCCAACATTGTCTGTAATACTTCATGCACCATTTCCGGGTCTAATGCCGCAGTCACTTCATCAAACAATAATATTTCGGGATGCATACACAAGGCTCTCACAATTGCTACCCTTTGCTTTTGTCCACCGGAGAGCTGTCTGGGATATGCATCCTTTTTATCCTGCAATCCAACACGGTTTAGCAGTGCAAGTGCTTCCTTTTCAACGTCCCTTTTATCTCTCTTTTGTACTTTAACAGGGGCTAAGGTTATATTTTGTAAAACCGTCTTGTGAGGAAACAAATCATAGCTTTGAAAAACCATTCCTATTTTCTGGCGGATGTTACATATCTGTCTGCCCTTTGCATCCACCATTTCTTCATGAAAAAATATGTTTCCTCCCTGGATTTCCTCAATTCCGTTTATACAACGTAAAAGAGTGCTTTTTCCACATCCGGAGGGCCCTATAATCACAACCACTTCTCCCTTTTGAACGGTTAAATTAAAATCCTTAAGAATGACATTGTCTCCAAATTCTTTATGTACATGTTCTAATCGTAAAACTTCCTCCATTAGTCACTCCACCTCTTTTCCAAATGGCCGGCTAACATACTAATTGGCCAGCACACAAGAAAATATATTAAAAATACGGTAGCAAAAATCCCAAAAGCAGCATTTGGGGAGTTTTTTCTATTTGCCTCAATAATCTGCTGTGAAACCTTTAATACCTCAACAATTCCAATCATCATAACAAGACTGGTGGTTTTAATCATCCTTGTAATCAGATTAATGGATACGGGTATTAACCTCCTTATGGTTTGGGGAATAATTACGTAACGGTAGGTTTGGGATGGTGTCATACCAAGTGCCCATGCACTTTCATACTGAATTCCAGGAATACTAACCAACGCCCCCCGAACCAGATCTCCCATTTCAGCAGTTCCCCAAAAGGAAAACACAAAAATGGCAGCACTTTCCGCCTCCACATTCCATCCAAAAACTCTGGTGGTTCCGAAATAAACAATAAAAAGGAGAACCATCTGAGGCATAATACGTACGATTTCCAAATATATCCGGATGCCTGCTTTCAGTATTCTGTTTTTTGAAAGCATGAATGCACCAACAATAATGCCTAAAAAAATACTGATAATAATTGAGATTAAACTGATTCTAAGAGCAACCAAAAGCCCCTCTAACATACGAAACAGATTCTGACCTTTGAATAACACATCAATCCCCAAATCCTGCATAACGGGACCTCCTTTCTAAGAAGCTTCCAAGAACCGAAACCGGAAGTAACATAACCAGGTAAAAAACAACTAATAAAACCAGACACTCCGTTGTCTTATAATAAAGTCCGATTAAATCCTTCGCCGTAAACATTAAATCCATTAAACTAATGGCAGAAAACACACTGGTTTCTTTTAACAGAAAAATAACATTTGCAACCATTCCGGGAACACTTACGGAAACAGCCTGTGGTAAAATTACATATCCAAAGGTTTGTAAGGGTTTCATTCCAAGACTAATGGCACTTTCATATTGAATCCTATCCACTGCATCCAAACCGCTCCGAAAGGTTTCTGTCATATAAGCGCCCCCAATCAGACTCAATCCCAAAACACCACAAACCTCTGCAGATAATGAAATTCCAATTTGAGGCAGACCAAAATAGATGAAAAATAATTGTACCAGTAATGGTGTATTCCGAAAGATTTCTACATAGACTTTTACAACCTGTCGCAAGACCGGAACACGAAAATGTACAATTACAGCACAAATCATACCCAGCAGGAAGGAAAATAAAATACCCATCCATCCAATCTTTAACGTTAAAAAGAGTGCCTCCTTGTATAATGGCAAATATTCTCTCATTACATCAAATCTCAACACTCTCACCTACCTTCATTCCAATTAATTTCTTTGTCTGTGATCCAGCTTCTTGGAAAGAAACATTCCAAAGCCCTGCATAAATTGGACTAACACCACAATAATTACAATGGTTACCACCATGATTCCTGTCTCATATCGATAATATCCATACCGAATGGCAATATCTCCAAGTCCACCGCCACCTACAACTCCCGCCATGGCAGAGTAGCCAAGTACAGTTCCTAATACAATCGTGACACCAACTAACAGTGAAGTTCTTGCCTCTCCCAATAATACCTTAAAAACAATACTGCTATTTTTTGCACCCATACTGATTGCCGCTTCAATCACACCGGCATTCACTTCCTTTAACGAGGATTCTACCATTCTTCCAATCAGAGGTGCCGCCGCTATGGTAAGGGGAACAATGGTTGCTGTTGCACCATAACTTTTTCCCACAATTAATTTGGTAAGAGGGCTTACCAGAATTAACAAAATCAAAAATGGAACACTTCTTGTAACATTAACAATCATATCTAAAACTTTATATATAAAAGCATTGGGACGGATACCACTTTTATCCGTAACTGTAAGGGCAATGCCAATGGGCAGTCCTAAAACATATCCAAAAAATGTTGCCAGCAGGGTCATAAGTAATGTATCTCTAATACCTTCTAACAACATTAAAATCATTGTCTCATCAAGCACTTGCCACACCTCCCAACGGTTCTTCATTTTCTTCTTCACTAAGTCCAACATATACCAGTCTCTTCGCTGCAGAGGTTTTCGGATGTTCAAATACCTCCTTCACGGTTCCGGTTTCTTTCAATTTACCTTTATGCAAAACTGCAACATGATTACAGATTTGCTTAATTACTCTCATTTCATGGGTTATAACCACAATTGTAATGCCTGACTGTTCATTAATCCTTTGTAATAACTCTAAAATTGTCTGGGTTGTCTGGGGATCCAAAGCGCTGGTTGCTTCATCGCAAAGTAAAATATCCGGATCATTTGCCAATACTCTTGCAATGGCAACTCTTTGTTTCTGTCCCCCTGATAATTGGGAAGGATATGCCTTTTCCTTATCAGTCAATCCTACAATTCTTAATAATTCTCTCGCTTTTTCTATCCTTTTTGCTTTTGGAATTCCCCTAATCTCTAAAGGAAAACAAACATTATCTATTACATTTCTCTGCTCTAATAAATTAAAATGCTGGAATATCATTCCAATCTTTTGTCGTTCCAATCTTAACTCTTCTTTTGATAACGTCATCAAATCTTTATCTTTTACCATTACCCTTCCGGATGTTGGCTGTTCTAATAAATTCATACATCTTACCAGTGTACTTTTACCTGCACCGGATAAACCTATAATTCCAAAAATATCTTTTTCATTAACAGAAAAGGAAATGTCATGTAATGCATCTACAACCCCATTTGCTGCTGTAAAAGTTTTTGTAAGATTTTCTACTGTAATAATTGGTTTACTCATTTTCCTCTCCTATCTTTCTTTTTATAAGACTCCTAAGGGAGTATTGGCGCCGGATTCGAGTCTGTTTGTTGACAAAAACATAATCGAATCCCTGCGCATGCTCCCGGAGCATTTAAAATACCTGTATCTATTCAAATGGAATCACAGCACCATCATAGGTATCTGTAATAAACTGTTTAATCTCATCTGATTTTAATACATTAACAAGTGCCTGAATGCCTTCATCATTTTCATGACCTTCTGCTACACCAATAATATTCACATATGTTTTGGCAGCTTCCGAATCACTCTTTTCATATGCTACAGCATCCTTAGAAACAGAGAAGCCTGCCTCTAATGCGTAATTACCGTTTAATACTACAAATGCAACTTCATCTACAACTCTTGATACCTGGGCAGCCTCAAGCTCCTGAATCTCAATGTCATATGGGTTTTCTTCAATATCTTTAACAGTTGCCTCAAGACCCACACCATCCTTTAGTTTAAGCACACCATTTGCTTCTAATAACAATAATGCTCTTGCTTCATTGGTTGTATCATTTGGAACAGCAATTACATCTCCCTTTTCTAATTCCGATAAATCCTTCTTTGTGCCCGGATAAATTCCAAATGGCTCATAATGGATACCGCCTGCATTCACAATATGTGTACCGTTTTCCTCATTAAAATTATCCAGATAAGGAACATGCTGGAAATAGTTTGCATCAATTTCACCACTGTCCACAACCAGGTTAGGTTGAACATAATCTTCAAATTCCGTTACCTCTAATGTCCAGCCCTCTTTTGCTAAAAGCTTTCCTGCCTCTTCTAAAATTTCTGCATGAGGTGTAGGTGAAGCTGCAACGGTAATGGTACCTTTCTCTTCTACATCTGTATCCTCTGATTCAGAAGAAGCTACAACACCACCCTCTACAACTAATGTTTCTTCATAATCTGCGCCATAAGTATCCAATAAAGTTGCTTCATAATCTGCATGGAAGAAATTCTCTTCACCAAGAGCTTTGATTTCATCATTTAACCAGCTAAGCAAACTGTCATTTCCTTTTGTTACAGCCGGTGCAATGGTATCTGCACTGCCTAGAGACGGAATTCCCACTTCATATCCTTCATTTTCTATTGCAAATGCAATTACTTCCGTATTATCGTTTGCCCACGCTACACCATTACCATTTTCAAATGCTGTCTTTGCTTCTGCATAAGCATCATACTTTTGAAGCTTAATATCCGGATAATTCTTGGTAAGATATGTCTCTGCTGTTGTTCCTGATATTACAATCACTTCATCGTCTGCACCAATTTCATCTAAGCTTGTGATTACACGGTCCTTTGGAGATACAACACCAAGGGCTACATTCATGTATGGTAAAGCAAAATCTACCTCTTCTTTTCTCTCATCTGTTACTGTGAAGTTTGCCAATATAATATCAACCTTACCAGTCTGTAAATATTCAATACGGTTTGCAGCCTCCGTTGATACATAATTAATGTCAACCCCCAGGTCCTTACCGATTCGCTCTGCAAAATATACATCATATCCCTGATAGTCACCATTTTCATCTACATATCCAAATGGGTTTTTATCTGAGAAAACTCCAATGTTTACGGTTCCGCTTTCTTTAATCTCATCTACTGTTCTAAAGTTACTCTTATCAGCCGTCTCGGCTTCATCCTTGGTCGCTCCGCATCCTGTAAGCAGACTTCCTGCCAGTGTTGCACCTAATACCGTAACGGCTAATTTCTTCAACCATTTATTCTTCATAATACATATCCTCCAAATCTACTATTATAATTTTCCTCATAAAAAAGAGAGGCACTTACACCTCTTCACATTCACATCGTATTAACCCTGCATACAACAACACATTCGGCAGATTAAATAACGTTGATTCGTAAAGAAGCACCGGAATACCACCATGCAGCAGCATGACATCCAACATATGTATTCCCTTATCCAAGCAATCATTTTCTTCATTTCCATAATCATTCGCATACCGGTTTCTCCTTTCTCTTTTATTCCTATCTGTTTAATAGGATATACAGAATTTACTACTTTTAGAACGGTTTGTCAATAGCAAATTACAAAAAAAAACAGATGACTTATAATTGCCATCTATTTTTTCATATATATATTAATTTTTCTATGAAGCACTTAAGCTTTTATTTGCCAGTTTACGAAGGGTTGCATTGGTTCCTAACATAACCAGGCTATCTTCTTCCATCAGTTTTTCACCCGCCGGAGGATTTACCATAATTCTTCCTTCCCGTTTAACCGCAATTACATTTACTTTATATTTTTCTCTTAATTTTAATTCAATTAAGTTCTTTCCTACCCATTCCTTCAAAATCGGAATATCCACAATAGAATATTCATCTGTTAATTCAACAGAATCAAACAATCTGTCTAATGCCAGGTTATTAGCCAGGTGAATCCCCATCTCCCGCTCCGGGAATATAATATTGTCCGCACCAACCTTTGATAAAACATCGGCATACAGTTCACTGGAAGCTTTGGCAATCACCTGCTTAACACCCTGTTGTTTTGCCCAGATTGTTGCATATATTGCAGCCTCCATGTTACCGCCGATACAGATAATTGCACCATCAAAGTTCTTTACGCCTAATTCTGCCAATGCCTCTTCATTGGTTACATCCATACATTTGGCAAATGTAACATAATCAGCAACCTCATTTACCTTTTTCACGTCAAGGTCAACCGCCAGCACCTTGCAGCCGTTGGCCTCCAATTGCTTTGCAACACCGATTCCAAACTTACTTAATCCAATTACTACATATTCTTTCTGCTTTATCATCTTTTTCATCTATATCACCTATCCAATTATAACTTTACTCTCACCATATGATACTTCTTTCCGGATATTCTTACTATAGAAAGCAAGAGGCAGCGTGATAGGACCAATTCTACCCAGATACATTGTTAACGCCACAATGATTTTTCCTACATCATTTAAACTTCCTGTCAGCCCTCTTGATAACCCAACAGTTGCAATTGCAGAAGTCATTTCATAACATACATCTAAAAAATTACCATCCTGTACATATATCAGTGCCACCGATAACACAATGAGCACGGATAAACTGAATAATACAATGGCAACACATCTCCTGATAACCGAATCTGCAATTTTACGCCGAAATACCGTTACATGCTCTTCTCCTTTTATATTTGCAATTAAGGAAGCAAAAAGCAAAGCAATGGTTACGGTTTTTACACCTCCGGCTGTACCGGCAGGGGAACCACCGATAAACATCAGGACAATATAAACGAGACAGGATTCATCCGAAAAAAAGCTCTGATCAATGGTAGAAAATCCTGCAGTACGAAGTGTCACAGACTGAAACAGGGATGCCATTATTTTATCTTTTAAGGAAAAATCACCTAATGTATCGGGATTATGGTACTCAAACAACAAGGTTGCAGCAAAACCTACTAAAATTAGGACTGCCGTAGTTACAAACACCAGTTTAACCTGAATATTAAGTTTGGGCTCATTTCCACTACGGGTTCCCTTTATCTTATATTTCGCAACTCTTACAATCTCCCAGTATACAGGAAATCCAAGTCCACTGACAATAATCAGCATAATTGTCACTACATTTAATATAACATTATGGGAGTACTCACAGAAACTGTTTCCTCCAAGCAAATCAATTCCGGCATTACAAAATGCAGATACCGCATGAAAGATGCTGTACCAAATACCCTTTAATCCATACTCAGGAACAAATACAAAGGAATAACCAATGGCACCAAGCCCCTCAATACATAATGTAACCTTAAAAATTCTTACAGTCAGTTTAATAAGCCCTGATAAACTGTCCAAATTATATGCATTTTGAATCAGTAACCGTTCCGATAATGTAATTCTTCTGTGAAATAATAAAAGAACCAATGTTGTAAAGGTTACAATACCCAATCCTCCAAATTGTATCAATAAAAGAATCACAATCTGTCCAAATAAGGAAAATGTCTGCCCTATATTAACAGTAGACAAGCCCGTTACACAAATACTGCTGACGGAAACAAACAATGCATCTATTAAGTTGACATCCTGTCCTTCCCGTGTACTGATTGGAAGAGCAAGACATATGGTTCCCAGTACGATTCCTGCCAAAAAACCCATCATAATAATGTGTGTAGTTGTCAGTTTATGCTTTTTCATAATGCTGCCTTCTCCAAATGTTTATTTATACCTGTACCCGGAAATAAGATACCGCTTCCTTTAACTGACTGGAAGTATCCCTTGTGTCCATGGCCTGCTGATTGATATTATCCATATTAGATGTAAATTCCACCATACTTGCACTTGTTTCTTCACAGCTTGCAGCATCCTGTTCTGATATAGAAGAAAGTGTATTAATCTCATCAAGCACTTTTCCCTTGGCCATATCCAGCCTTTGGGATTTGTCTGTAATCTCAACAATCGCATCTGCACTTTGAACAATCTTATCATTTACAACATCAAAGCTGTTACTAACCTGTGATAAAACCACGCCTTCGTTATTAACTGCCTCCTTAATTCTGTTTGCAAGTATAATATTCTGTTCAGAGGCATCTATAATTTCGGCAACAACCTTCTGAATCTCCTGCGTGGATTCCTCTGACTGCATGGCAAGATTAGAAATCTCACTGGCAACAACAGAAAAGCCCCTGCCAAATTCACCGGCTCTCGCAGCCTCTATACTGGCATTTAATGCCAATAATGATGTCTGACTTGCAATCTGTGCAATCATATCAGCAGCCTGTCTAATATTCTCAACAGCCTTTGAAGAAGCATGAATACCGGAAACAACATCTTCAGAAATATAAACCGTCTTGCTGTTAGCATCCATCAGCTGCTCCAGTTGTTTTTTGGCTTCATTACTTTCATTTTTTACAGTATCTGCTGCCATGGATGCATTTGTAGCCAATCTTGTAATTTCCGTTATATGGTCTCCAATATCCATCATTTGTTCAGCTGTATTCTGAACACTTTCTGCCATATCCAGATTACCTCTTGTAATTTCCTCTATGGCAGAAGAAATACCTTCCGCAGCCTGATTACAGCTATTTACTTTATCAGTAATATTAACCATATTGATATCCAGGTTTCCGACATCTTCCAGTACGCCGGAAATAACACCTCCAAGTTTTTCCTGAAGCTTCGATGATGCAGAAATTAATGTGTGAATCTCTGCTATGGAACTTCTCATATTTACATCAACACCAATATGTCCGTTAGCAAGGGTATCTGTAACATTAATAACTTCAGCAATGGTTTTACGAATCCTGTTTGCAACATAGGCAACCATTACCGAACAAATAAGTGTAAAAATAACAGCCACAGCAACTGCGCTAACGGTAGCCATTCTGATTTCTGCATTTACCTTGTCCTCCGGCTCACCGGCAAATGCCATACCAATTACTTTTCCGTTTCCATCTGTCATTGGTACATAATAAACATAGTATTTCCCATCGCAAATGGGCACCTTATCCGAATAATAATCATTTCCCTTACATACCTCTTTATATATGTCAGGGTCAGCCTTTGTACCTTCATTACGCTCTCCATTATCACCCTTAATGGATGTAATGTATCTGGTATCTTCAAGAAACAATGTTAATTCAATATCATCCTTTAACAGGCTGTCCACATAATCATGTTCATAAGGAACCTCACCGGTACTAACAATATCACTCATGTAATACTTATCCAAATCTTCTGCAGCAATTCTTAACCTTTGATATGTTGCCTCCTCTGTTAATGTTTTTACTTTTTTAACGGAAACCAAGGTTAATACAACCGATGCCGTTAACAACGGAATTAACCCGATTAACATTAATGTTGATAACAATGTCCATTTTCTTTCTTTCATTTTAACACACCCCTTAATTCTATTTTTTAATATTTTATATCATCTTTTCGCATAGTGTAACCATATCTCCGGGCCGAATCACAGTGTTTCCCTTTGGAATAACCACTTTACCATCACGGCACACAGATACAATTACCGTATCTTCAGGAATATCAAGCTCATGGATTTGCTTATTCACCCAAATATGCTGTTCAGTAACCGATACCTCCTTTAACATAATTCCAATATCATCATGAAACTCTAATGCACCGAGTACAACCCGGTCCTGCATTTTTATTACCGTATTCCCATTGGGAATCACAAGTTCCGAACCATTTCTCACCAAAACCACAACAATTAGTTCCGGTGGCAGCACAAGATCCTTTATCTTACACCCTACCCAGGGATGATTCTCCTCTGCAAACAACATAATAAACCGCATATCTCCATCGCAGGCAATCTCGGTTAAAGACTTCACTTTCGTATATCGCTCTACAAATCCCGCAGAAATAATACCCGTTGGAATGGCAACCATTCCAACCCCCAGAAATGCAATTACAATACCCATTATTTTACCCAGCAGGGTAATGGGATAGATATCCCCATATCCTACAGTTAACAACGTGGAAACAGACCACCAGATTCCTGAAAATGCATTTTCAAACACATCAGGTTGTGCATCATGCTCCAACCCATACATTAACAGGGAGGATGACAACATCATAATTAAAATTAAAACTATGGAAGAAAAAAGCTGTTGTCTTTTCTCCTTTAAAACATCCATTACAACATTAAAAGCATCATATTGGGCATTAATTTTAAATAAATGAAATACCCTGGCAACACGAAGCATTCGAAAAGCCACTGCACCGGTCATAACCGAATATGGCAGGAAAAATGGCAAAAAAGACAGTAAATCAACTATACCGTAAAAGGAAACAATGAATCGAAATCTGCTTTTCCATTTTCCTTCATCTGGATATAAATAATCTGCTGTCCATAACCGAATTATGTACTCAATCAAAAAAATAACGGATGTCAGAGCCTCTATTATATACAATTTGTCCATATATAGTGAAGCACTGTCAAAGGTCTCGTAAAATACTGCAAATATATTAAGAAAAATTACAAAAACAATAAAATAATCAAAAACGGAACTAACCACATCATTTCTGTTTCCTATTTGTATAATCTCAAATATTCGTTTTTTAAATCGTTCCATTGTCTGTGTATATTTACATTCTTTTATATGATTCATATATTTTCCTAACTCACCACCTGATTTTTTCCATGTTTTTTACCATAATACAAATGGTTGTCTGCTTCATCAATAATGGAACGGATTGTCTGACCTTCCATATATGCAGCCACACCTAAAGTCATGGTCACGGAAAGTTCTTTATCATCATGCTTTACTACAGTGTTTGCAATATTCTTGCATATACGCTCTGCCACCTGACAGGCAATCTCCCTGTCTGCATTAACTAAAACCAGTATCTCTTCTCCTCCCCAGCGGCAAACAACATCATTTTCCCTGACATTGTCTGAAATTACTCTTGCAATTGTAGTCAAAACCGTATCTCCACAGGCGTGTCCATAAGTATCATTTACCTTTTTAAAATTATCAATATCCCCCATAATAAGGCAAAATTCCTGTCCGGTACCATCCGCAGTTTCCATGGCCTGCTTCATATGATGATTCATGCTTCGCCTATTTAACAGATGTGTCAGCGGATCATAATTTGCAATTTCTCCAAGATTGCGGTTTTCCTGCTCTAAGCTCTTCCTCATATAGCGAACCTCAACAGAAAACAACACAGAACACGTATACAACAATAAAAAGGTTAATGTGGTATTATAAAAATAGAATATCTTCTCCATATACTTTATATCATCGGTAGGATATGTATGGGGCATATAACTCATAATAAATCTCATAACATAGTAGCACACCACAACAACTGCAGATGTTAACATGGGAACTGCAATATTACCCTTAAAATATGCCAATGTGTATGTCAGATAAAAAATAACAGGTATCAGACTTATTGTGTAAAGCATAAAGCCCCAACCCCAGCCTAACATAACAGTAGCCAATATGGAATGAAATAAAATCTCAATCATTGCTGCCAAAAAAATCCCGGTATATCGCTCAGTTTTTGCCAACAGCACTCCTATTACAATATAAAACACCGTAATAAAAATATTATAAACCAGTAATGGTGTAACATGTAAATACCCAAACAGACATGCAAAAGTAAAATGAACAAAAGCAATGGCATATGAAATTACCGGATATTTAATTTTATCATTCATGGGGCGTACGCCATTTAACGTTTGTCGAAGCACATGATAAAATTCTGTCATATATATTCTCCTTAACACATTAGATAAAGTATTGTGTTTTTCCCTTGCTGACAAAACAGTAGCATGTTTATTTTACAATATTTTTACTAAAAACACAAGTTTTATTGTGAAAATACACAAAAAAGGGGTAATATTTTAATAAATATTACCCAATTTTCTTATATCTGTATTCTTACTGATTTTTTGTCCTTCTTGTTAACTCATTAAATTCTCCCTTACGTTTAAAGGCTCTCTTTCCAGCCTTTTCCATCATTTTGTCATATTGTTCAAACATATATTGCACACTGTTTTCCATCAAGAAATAATGTTTTATATACGGAATTAACAAAATCATAATTGCAACCAACAAGGCAAATATAGACAGATTAAAATCACTTAATAAATAAAGAAAAACCAGAACCGTCATCATGGCAAACAAAACCGTTACAATCAGATGAATCAGACGTTCATGGGCAAAAAACTTTATCTGGATCAGATGCTTTTTTATCTCTTCCTCCCAATCAATTGAATCGTCCTCTGATGCCAATAAATCATCTATATATGCCACATATTCTTTAATTCTATCTCCCATTTATCTTACCCCTTTCACGGATTATTTTATTTTCATATTCTAATACTTTTACCGGGAACCTACAAGATTTTTTATTTTTCAAGTTGACATTTTCAACTGAATATGTTATTTTCTTGGTAGTTGTTAGCATTATATAACAACGAATTACATATAGTATATCAAATACAATGATAAGGAATAGTAAGATTGTGAAAACATTCAGAGAGCTGTTGGCCGGTGTGAAACAGTTGTGGAAAGAATCTGAACTCGCCTTTGAGTAGCCTTACTGAACAGCGGTAACATGATTTGCAGTAGGTAAGGACGGATCCCAACCGTTATCTGAGGGAGGATATACGACGAAAGTCCGTATCTGCAATGAGTGCATACAATGATGTATGAAGTGGAGTGGTACCGCGTGAACTGTTAAGTCTTACGTCTCTGACAAGGAGATGTTGGGGCTTTTTTTTATGGTAATCCCTCTTTATTGCAAATAAATATCCTTAAAGTTATTATCAGCCAATTATAGAAGAAAGGACGGTATTTTATTATGATGGATGCAACCAAGTACAAAAGAAATTATTTTATGCCTCCGGTAGAATGTTTGGACTGGGCAAAGAAAGAGTATATTGAAAAAGCACCTGCATGGTGTTCAGTGGATTTAAGAGACGGTAATCAGGCTCTTGTTGTTCCAATGAGCTTAGATGAAAAAATCGAGTTTTTTAAAATGCTTGTAGAAGTAGGTTTTAAGGAGATTGAAGTAGGATTTCCTGCTGCTTCTGAAACTGAATACGAATTCTTACGTGCATTAATCGAGCAGAATTTAATTCCTGATGACGTAACCATTCAGGTTCTTACCCAGGCAAGACCCCATATTATAAAGAAAACATTTGAAGCCGTAAAGGGATGTAAAAAAGCTGTTATTCACGTGTACAATTCAACCTCTCTTGCACAGCGGGAACAGGTATTTAAGAAATCAAAGGATGAAATCAAACAGATTGCCATTGATGGCGCCCAGATGTTAATGGATTTGACAAAACAGGATGGCGGAAACTATCAATTTGAATATTCTCCGGAATCCTTTACAGGTACAGAGGTTGAATATGCATTAGAGGTTTGTAATGCAGTCATCAATGTATGGAAGCCTACTCCGGACAATAAAGTAATTATTAATTTACCGGCTACTGTGGAGATGTCACTTCCACATGTATATGCCAGCCAGATTGAATATTTTCACAAAAACCTTGCCATGCGGGAAAATGTAATCATATCATTACACCCACATAACGACAGAGGTTGCGGTGTTGCTGATGCAGAGTTAGGTATTCTTGCCGGTGCCGACCGTATAGAAGGAACCTTATTTGGAAATGGTGAAAGAACCGGTAATGTGGATATTATTACCCTTGCAATGAATATGTACTCCCACGGCATAGATCCAAAGCTTGACTTTAGCGATATGCCAAAGATTACAGAATTATATGAGCGTGTATCCGGCATGAAGGTGCATGAACGTTCACCATATACCGGCCAGCTTGTATTTGCAGCCTTCTCCGGTTCTCATCAGGATGCGATTGCAAAAGGTATGCAGTGGCGTGTAGATAACGATTTAAAAGATTGGACCGTTCCTTACTTACCAATTGATCCTCATGATGTAGGAAGAAAATACGAAAGCGACGTTATTCGTATCAACTCCCAATCAGGAAAAGGCGGTATTGGTTATATCTTACAACAAAATTATGGATTTAACCTTCCTGCAAAAATGAGAGAAAATGTTGGTTATGCAGTTAAAAATGTATCAGACCATTTACACAAGGAATTATCACCGGAAGAAATTCTTGGCATCTTTAGTGAACAGTATGTAAATATTAAAACGGCAATCAAATTAGATGAATGTCACTTTGTACAGGAGGGAAACGGTGTATTCTCTACTGCTATTACAATTAAACGTGACGGCATCCAAAAGATATATCACGGAACAGGTAACGGACGTCTGGATGCAGTTGCAAATGCTGTGAAAAAGCATTTCCACATTGACTTTAAATTAGTTACCTACGAAGAGCACGCCCTTGACAGCGGTTCCAATTCCCAGGCATGTGCTTATGTTGGAATTGAGATTACAGAGGGTGAAACCATCTGGGGCTGCGGTATTAAAAATGATATTATTGACGCCTCTGTATGCGCATTACTTTCAGCTATTAATAAACATTTGGATGCTCAAAACATCAAATAATGTTTCTTACCGAAACAAAAGCAGTTAACAAAACCTCTATGTTTTGTTAACTGCTTTTTATTTCTTATACCTTACAATTACTTTATGACACATCCATAGTTTCTAAATGCAGTGCAATACTTTTATGTGCCCTGTCATATTCTTCCAGGAAATGCTCATGTCCTTCAACCGCATCCTGAAATCTCTGTTCTTTGCATGCACGTTCCTGCATTTGAGCCGCCAGTGCCATTTCTTCAATACCTAAGCTACGCATGGCTCCCTTTAATGCGTGGACGCGAATTTGATATTCATTAAAATCCTTTTTATCAAAGCTTTCCTGAATCTCATCCAAACGGTTTTGCTGCATTTCCAGACTATATTCCAGCAATTCCTTATATAAATCCCTCATTCCACCCATATTTTCCAAGGCAAAAGCTTCATTTATTTCCATTGGTTCAAAAGGCAAATCCAATGTCGTCGCCGTTTCTATTTCAGAAGCTTCCCCATTATCTGAAACAAATACATTAATCTGCTTTCTGTCATATTCATTTTTAAATACAAGCTTTGCTCCGGGAAGCCATTTCCGAAGAATAACATTTAAATCTTTTAATGTAACAGGCTTCGGAAGAAAATCCTGAAAACCACTTGATAAAAACATATTTTTCGCATCATTTACCGCATTGGCCGTCATTGCAATAACAGGCACCTGCTTTCCATATTCATTGTAGGATCGACGGATAACCTGAGTTGTCTCCACACCATCCATCTCAGGCATCATATGATCCATTAATACAAGATCCACATCCTGTTTTTTCAATCGCTCAATTGCCTCTTTTCCACTATGTACAAGTTCTGCATCAATCTGATACAGTTTCAGAATTCCCTCTGCCACACGAAGATTTATATCATTGTCATCCACAACCAGAACCTTTGCCGAGGGAGCCGAAAATAAAATCTTAACAGCCTTTTCGTCTATAAATTGATTATAAAGAGGTTCTCCGTTCATGGCGGTAATAATATTAACAGAGTAAAAAGGCAATATTACTTCGTCAATTTCTTCAGGCAGGTGAAGGGATGTTTGTACTCCATGGGTTACATAGAGATGAATCTTTTTGGCAATCTGATCAAAATAACTCTTTTGATCATTATATTCTCCCTCTCCCACAAACAAATGGGTAATTTTTTTCTTTTCCACGCTGTCAATAACTTCAGAAAAATCAGCAATCTCTTTAAAAGGAATCTCCATTGCTCCCCAAATATGCTTTGTAGCTTCATTGTAATGACTGTCACCGGGTTTTAAATGGTGTTCTTTATCAATATAAACACCAACTTTCATACCATCCTTTTGATTTAATCTAAGGAAAGGTGTGTCATCTGCAATCTTTTGAGGAATATCTATAATTACAGTTGTCCCCTGTCCATATTCACTGTATAACTTTATGGTTCCGTGCATCAAGCCAACCAATTGCCTGCAAATGGCAAGTCCCAGTCCTGTTCCTTCCGTATAACGGTTTTTTAGATAATCCGTACGGTTAAAGGCATCAAATAAATGAATCTGATCTTCTTTTTTTATTCCAATACCTGTATCTTCAACTTTAAACCGCAAATAATTGGTTCCATCTTTTTCATGACAGGCCAGTTCAATAAATACATACCCTTGGTCCGTATATTTAATTGCATTATTTACGATATTAATGAAAATCTGACGGATTCGCAATTCATCTCCTATGAGAGATTTGGGCATATCAGGACTACAGTCAATGATTATATCGATATCCTTATATCCTTTTCGAAACATAGTTGTATTGGCAACATCCTGAATCAGGGATGCAAAAGAATAAGGCGTGCATACGATATCCATTTTTCCTGATTCTATTTTGGAAAAATCAAGAATATCATTAATAATTCCAAGGAGATTTTCTCCTGAGGATTGAATATTATAACAATACTCCCGGATTTTATCCGATGCATCTTCCTCTCGCATAATCAGCTCGCTCATACCTATAATTGCATTCATAGGCGTACGGATTTCATGGGACATATTTGCAAAAAATTGATTTTTCTCTTTATGTGCCACATTCAGCAATCCATTTTTTGTTTCTACCTCCTCAACCTTCCGCTGATAAAGCATAACCATATAATTTTCTGTAATTAAAAACGCCTCACAAAACATAATGGCCATTCCATAGTAACGCAAAGGCATAAATTTTGTAATGGCATCACGTTCCATAATCAAACCCACTGCAATGGCAATATTGGTAATAAGAAAAAAGCGCATATTCAATTTCATCGAACCAATAATGGATATTAACGCACCGGAAATCATATAGATACAAATTCCCATAGCCAGACTTCCCATGGAAGCGCCAATCAACTGGGTTGCAGCCATTATACAAAAAATAAACAAGGTCTGGGAACGGATTAAGTCCTTAACACAAAGCAGACTAATAAAAGAACAAAGGGATGTAAGAATTGCAAAAATTGTTACATCCACTGCCACATTATTAGGCAAAAATAACCATGCATAAGCCGAATGTATAAACACAAACAATATAAATTCTGCTAATTCAATTTTAACAGCCCATTTTCGATCTATCATTTTTTACCTTCTTTTGTATGTACAAAAAACTACAGGAAAATGCAGTTTTCTCATTTTAAAATACTATTAAAACAGACAGCCTTCCTGATATTGAAAACTGTCTGTTTTTATTAAAATCATTCAAGTTATTCTCATCAAATCCCTTGCAACTATTCAGCATATAACGGATACTTATCTGTAATAGACTTCACAAGTTCCATAGCCTTTGTCTCGTCTTTATCAATTACAGCAGCCTTAATTGCTTCAGCAATGGTAACCATGTCATCTTCCTTTGCACCACGGGTTGTAATTGCAGGAGTTCCTAAACGGATACCGCTTGTTACAAATGGTGACTTTGGATCATTTGGAACCGTATTCTTGTTGGCTGTGATATGTACACTGTCTAAAAGCTTTTCAACTTCCTTACCGGTAAGTCCTAAATTCTGCAAATCAACTAACATCAAGTGATTATCTGTACCACCGGATACAATCTTAAAGCCTCTCTTTGTAAGTTCATCTGCCAGGGTAGATGCATTCTTAACAACCTGAGTCATATATGCCTTGTAGTCATCTGATAATGCTTCCTTGAAGCATACTGCCTTACCTGCGATTACATGCATCAAAGGACCACCCTGAATACCGGGGAAAATAGCCTTATTAAAATTATATTTTTCATTCACTTCATTGCTTGATAAAATCATACCACCACGAGGACCGCGAAGTGTTTTGTGGGTTGTTGTGGTTGTTACATGAGCATATGGAATCGGACTTTCATGTAAGCCTGCAGCTACAAGACCTGCAATATGCGCCATATCTACCATCAATACCGCACCTACCGAATCTGCAATCTCACGGAAACGCTTAAAGTCAATCTTTCTGGCATATGCCGAAGCACCTGCAACAATTAACTTTGGATTACATTCTTTTGCAATTCTTTCTACCTCATCATAATCAATGAAACCGTCATCATTGACACCATATGGAACAACATTAAAATACTTACCTGACATATTAACAGGTGAACCATGGGTTAAATGTCCGCCATGATCAAGATTCATTCCCATAAATGTATCTCCCGGCTGCATAACTGCAAAAAATACAGCCATATTCGCCTGTGCACCGGAATGAGGCTGAACATTGACATACTCACAACCAAATAATTCCTTTGCCCGTTCTCTTGCCAAATCTTCCACAACATCCACATATTCGCAGCCACCATAATAACGTTTTCCCGGATAACCCTCAGCATACTTATTGGTAAGTGGACTTCCCATAGCTGCCATAACAGCTTTACTGACAATATTCTCAGAAGCAATCAATTCCAAATTCTGATTCTGACGATTAATCTCATCAGTCATAGCCTTTGCAACTTCTGCATCAACATTTGTGATTTCATCGAAACTATACATATTTCATCCTCCGTACTATATTCATTTATATTTAGTTCCAGCCTTTATTTTACAATTATTGCGTAGAATACGCAAGTTATATTCTTAAAAAACTAACAACAGTCAAAAACAGCAGTTATTCCATAATTGGATAACTGCTGTTTTCATATTCTGTCACATTTTAGAATCTCATCACGGCTTGGCAACCAGTTTTCCATTCTTCACATCTATGGTAATGGTAGCACCCAGTTCCAAATCACCCTCCAAAATCATTCTTGCAACCAAAGTATCTACGTGCTTTTGTAAATATCTCTTAAGAGGTCTTGCACCATAAATGGGATCATAACCATGCTCCATAATATAGTCCTTCGCAGCTACTGAGATAGAAAGCTTTAACTCCTTGGCCTTTAATAAATCATTTAAATCTGTTACAAGTAAATCAATAATGTTACCAATATTTTCTTTTGTCAGTGGTTTGAATAAAATGTTTTCATCTAACCGGTTTAAAAACTCAGGACGGAAATGCATACGGAGTTCATTCATAACCTGATTCTTTGCTTCCTCTGTAATCTCACCATTTTCATCAATTCCCTCTAATAAATAAGAAGAACCAATGTTGGAGGTCATAATTAAAATGGTATTTTTAAAGTCAACGGTTTTTCCTTTTGAATCAGTTATTCGTCCATCGTCTAAAACCTGCAACAAAACATTGAACACATCCGGATGTGCCTTTTCAATCTCATCAAACAATACAACAGAATATGGTTTTCTGCGAACCGCCTCTGTAAGCTGACCACCTTCATCATATCCAACATATCCCGGAGGCGCTCCAATTAATCTTGCCACGGAATGCTTCTCCATATACTCACTCATATCAATCCGCACCATGTTCGCCTCATTATCAAACAAAGCCTGTGCCAAGGTTTTTGCAAGCTCTGTCTTACCTACACCGGTTGGTCCTAAAAACAGGAAGGAACCAATGGGTTTGCTAGGATCCTTAATACCGGCTCTGGAACGGATAATGGCATCAGATACAAGTTCCACTGCCTCATCCTGTCCAACCACTCTTTCATGCAATGCATCGCTTAAATGAAGAGTCTTGTTTCTTTCTCCTTCCGTAAGCTTTGACACCGGTATTCCTGTCCATTTTGAAACAATTCCCGCAATTTCATCCTCTGATACATTTTCATGTACCATAACCTTATCCTTGGTATTTTCTTTCGTTTCTAACAGGGACAATTCCTTTTGCAGTTCCGGAAGCTTACCGTATTGAAGCTCCGCAGCCTTGTTTAAATCATAGTTCCGCTGGGCAATTTGTATTTCATTATTAATCTGTTCAATTTCTTCCTTTAAGGAACGGATTTTATCTACGCCCATTTTCTCATTATCCCAATCTGCTTTCATGGAAGCAAATTTTTCATGAAGCTCTCTTAATTCCTCCTGAAGTTTTTCCAGACGCTCTTTACTTAAGTTATCCTCTTCCAACTTAAGAGCCGCCTCCTCAATTTCCAATTGCATAATACGACGGGATATCTCATCTAATTCCACAGGCATGGAATCTAATTCTGTCTTTATGAGTGCACAGGCCTCATCAATTAAATCAATGGCTTTATCCGGCAAAAAACGGTCTGTTATATACCGGTCCGATAAGGTAGCCGCCGCAACAATGGCACTATCGGAAATCTTAACACCATGATAAACCTCATATCTGCTCTTTAATCCTCTAAGAATGGAAATGGTATCCTCCACCGTTGGTTCATCCACCTGCACCGGCTGGAATCTTCGCTCCAATGCCGCATCCTTTTCAATATATTTCCGGTATTCATCCAGTGTTGTTGCACCGATACAATGGAGCTCACCACGGGCAAGCATAGGCTTTAACATATTGCCTGCATCCAAGGCTCCGTCTGTTTTTCCGGCACCAACAATGGTATGAAGCTCATCAATAAATAAAATAATTTCTCCATTGGAATTTTTAATCTCGTCAAGAACTGCTTTTAGTCGCTCTTCAAACTCACCACGATATTTTGCACCTGCAATCAAGGCTCCCATATCCAAAGCAAAAATCTGCTTATCCTTAAGCCCCTCCGGCACATCACCTCTTACAATCCGTTGTGCAAGGCCTTCCACCGCTGCAGTTTTACCAACTCCCGGTTCACCGATTAACACCGGATTATTTTTCGTCTTACGGGAAAGAATCCGGATAATATTTCGAATCTCCGTATCCCTGCCGATTACAGGATCTAATTTCTGCTCTCTCGCCCTTTTTACCAGATCATATCCATATTTTTCCAGACTGTCATAGGTGGCCTCCGGATTATCACTGTCTACCCTCTGATGACCTCTGACATCCGCCAAAACCTTCAAAAACCGATCCGCCGTAATACCATATCCCATAAACAAACCCTTTAATGCTTTGTTTGGATACTTTAACAAGGCCAGAAAGATATGCTCAACGGAAATGAATTCATCTCCCATTTGTTTGGCCTCTTTTTCCGCATGAACAAAGGTTTTTTGAAAATCAGAACTGGTAAACAAATTACCTCCTGAAACCTTTGGGCGATATGCAACCAGCTTTTCAGTTTCTCCCGAAAAATGAGAAAGGTCTATATCCATTTTCTCAATTAGTTTTGCAATCAAACTATCATCCACCGTAATCAGGCTGTATAAAATATGCTCCTGATCTATCTCCTGATTGTTGTATTCATAGGCAAGTTTCTCACAATTTTCTACTACTTCCAGTGACTTTTTTGTAAATTTCTCTGCATTCATAAGCGTACCCACCTTTCTATCATTATTATGAAACAATATCTTTCACAATAAACAGGATTTCATTCACAATCTCTGTTCTGATGATAATATAGCACTCATTGTTAGCACTGTCAATAGTTGAGTGCTAAAATTGTCAGACTATTTTGCTATTTGGGATACAACAATTAATCCAAACCACTTTTTTCCAAAGCATCCTTTACTCGAAATACATTTTATATACTTCAACCGTTTTCTGGTTATGTCGATATATATATTGAAAGTATAACACAGCACGCTATATTTTCAAATGTAAACAGGAATGTGTTTTATATGAAAAAAGGAGATGATTCCCGCAATCTACTTTAACGATTATTCAACCATTCAACCCGTAAATCCTGTTACCCGGATAGAGAAGCCGGGAAGAGAGCTACGTGAAAAAAACAAGAAACAAAGTGTCTACAAATCCAAAGGAAAAAAATCCACAAATACCACATCCGGTGAAGAAGATTATCTTCCAAAGGAAGAATCCTTATTTGACCGGTCCGTATAAAAAAGAGACCATATTCGGTGAATATTGTCTCTTTTTCCTGCTCATTCAACTATGCTTGTTTTCATCAAAACAAAAGAGGGTTACAGTCCATATTTTTGTTCAAAATTATACAATGCACCTAACAAATTGGAACGGTTATGATATTTACAGGTATCAATCTTAATACCTGCATAAATTCCCGTAACAAATTTCATCTTATCAATATACCGTTGAATTCCTTTGATAAATTCCGGTTCTTCACTGATGCCTCCGCCGATTAAAATAACATCCGTTCCAACGGTCACATATACATTAAAACAAAGCTTGGCAATATTAAAGTATGTATCCTCTAAGGCTTCTATGGCAATTTCATCACCATTTTTTGCCCACTGGTATATCAATTCTCCCGAAACCTCAGAATCCTTCAAGCCTTTCTTTTTTGCAACATTATGAACCAAAGCAGCCGTTCCACAGTATATCGTATCAAAGAAAGCTAATTTTTCAAAAACATCTTCTACTGCATCCAGCTCTGTTTCTGAAACAAGATTATCTACATCCTCCCTTTTCATATTGCAGATATGCCATGAAAGCTCTCCAGCCACATTGCTGTTCCCATGGTGTACTTTTCCATCAATTACAATTCCACCACCAATTCCGGTACCAAAAATCAAAACACAGGCGGTACTTACGTCCTTGGCATTTCCAAGCCAGGCCTCAGCAAGGGCTGCACATTTTGCATCATTTTCCACAGAAACCCTGACACCGTCACAACGATTTCCCAGTAACTCCTGCATATTCATTCCGTCCAGATAATGAATTGCCCCACCGTTATATACTGTACAGGTTTCAATATCTACAAGTCCGGGTACGCCCATGGCAATACCCTCCACTTCACCTTTTAATTTATATTCATCATAGATTTTTCCCAGGGATTCAATAAAATCTGTAATATCATAATTTTTCCCACGCATAGTAGGAATTTTCCCTGACTCCTCTATCTCTCCACTCTTTGTCATCCATGCATACTTAATAAATGTTCCCCCAACATCAAACACTAAATACATTTTTTTCTCCTTTTTCCTGAAATAATGATATTAGGTAATTGCGAAACTCGTGTTTCACACTCGTTAAGTACCGGCGGTCTCAAAGCACCTGCTTAGGACGCTTGTTAAATCCGCACAACTTAATATACATTTTCAAGAGTTTCGCAATTACCTAGAAATAATGGTATTTATATCAAATAATTAGAACCTCATTCACATAAAGCTCGTCCTCATATACCTTACAGGCTAGTGCAAGCACCTTAACACCGGCTAATCTGGCTTCCTCCAATGCAGTGCCAAATTCAGGATGCATGGAAGTGTTTGCTCTGACTTCCCATACATTTTCCATTTGGATTACAAAAGCGACCATACAATGATAGCCCTCTTTGGAGGCCTTCGTTAATTCCTTCAAATGCTTTACACCCCTTGTTGTAGGTGCATCAGGAAAATAACCAATACCCTCTACCTCTAAGGTACAGCCCTTTACCTCCATTAAATACTTATCTCTGTCCGGATTTTCTCCTTCCATATAGAAATCAATCCGGGACTCTCCATAAGTATACTCCGGCTTTATGGTAGTATAATCCTGTCCCTGAAGCCACTCCAAAGCAACCTTATTCGGAGCCTGACTATCCATATTAACAAGGCCAAAATTTTCTTTATAAACTGCAATCAGGTCATATTTAGTTTTACGGGCAGGATTTGTGGCAACCTCTAATACCACTGTTGCACCGGGAATCAAAAGCTCTCTACATCGTCCCGTATTTTTTACATGAACAACTACAAGTTTCTTTCCAGCCCGTCTGTCTTTTCCCTGTACATCTACAAGCTCTGCCCCGTCTACAACATCTTTATCTTCTAACCATACCTGAGCAATAAACCGATTCGGTCTTGCATGAAATTGACCATGGACAATTTTGCCATATTTCATATGTAATAACTCCTTGCAATGTCCTTCTTACACCGTTCATAAAACTTATGAAACAAGGTAACAAATGTTATTGTAACCGAGAAAGGAAAAACTTGCAATAAACATCTTTTAATCGCAAATCATATGATTATGCCACAAAGGGCCTCTGCCTTTTCCTAAATCAAGCTTTGCTGCAATTGCATCCGATACATACTGTTTGGCATATGCCACACTGTCATCCACACTGAATCCTTTTGCCAGATAAGTGGCAATAGCTGAAGACAAGGTGCAGCCTGTTCCATGGGTATTTTGATTATCATATCTTTTTCCGTTAAACCAGCGAATCTTACCATTTACGTATAATAAATCCGAGGCTTCTTCCGTTAAGTGTCCTCCCTTTATGAGTATTGCACCATTATAAAATGTATTTATTTTCTTTGCTGCAGTTACCATATCTTCCCGATTATTGATTGTGACGCCACTTAAGACCTGTGCCTCACTTAAGTTTGGAGTAATGATATCGGCAAGAGGAATTAATTTTTCCCTTAAGGTAATAACTGTATCATCCTCCATTAAATTGCTTCCTGATGTTGCAACCATAACCGGATCCACTACAATATTTTTTGCATGGTACTCCTTTAATTTCTCACATATCACTTCCATAATCTCCGGTTTGGATATCATACCAAGCTTCACTGCATCCGGAAAAATATCCTGAAACACAGCATCTATTTGCGCTTTCACCATTTGGGGAGATATTGTTTCAATGCCGGTTACACCCATGGTGTTTTGTGCCGTAATGGCAGTAATTACCGTCATCCCATATTCCCCTAAACAGGTAATTGTTTTTAAATCCGCCTGGATTCCTGCGCCTCCCGAAGAATCCGAGCCGGCAATACTTAAGACAGTGTGCATAATTGCTCCTTTCCAGTTTTTCGTAAAATACGTTGTAAAAAATATACAATTCAATGTAAGGCACGCTCTCGCTACTTGTCGCTCGTAACGGTACTAAGGTGCCAAAGGACGGCACCTAAGTACCGACGGCTCCAAAGTGCCTTTACATATGAATTGTATATTTTTTACAACTTACACTTTTCCTATAATAAAAATATTTTTATAGCTAATTGCAAAATCCTTATTTAAAGATATTGTTTTATGTAGAATAGCATTTTCAACTACATAACTATCATTGTAAATGAAGGAAATCCTTTACTCCCCTTAAATCAATCAAATATTCGTCGCAGATTGCCTTCATTTCTTCCTGTTTATCTGCGGAATGTTCTTCAAAGACTCCAATTACGGTAAGTCCTGCTTTTTTTGCGGGCCTTGCAGAATGAAGAGAATCTTCTACCATTATCAATTCACTGCAGGGCACCTGAAGCCGCTTTGCAACTTCTTCAAAATATTCTACATAGCTTTTGCTATAACCAATATCCGTGCAGGTATAGATGTCACAAAAATCCTGCCAGACACCTAAATTTTCCAATGCACCTTTTACATTCGCCACTTCCGATGCGGTGGCTAAATACATTTCATAGCCTTGACGCTTCAATTCTTTTATGGTTTCAACCATGAATGGTCTTTCATCCACCTTCCAGTAACGCTCTCTAATCAGTTCCGCCACCCCGTCTGCAAGCTCTCCCGGCGATTCCTTAATCTGTGGATATAAGCTTTTAATATATGCCCCCGCCTCTAACAAACTTAAGGTTTCACAATTCTTATCAACATAAGAGGGAGCATCTATGTTATAAACCTCCTTCAAATATACATTTGCTGAATTTTCCCATATTGGCATGGAATCAATTAATACTCCATCTACATCGAACAAAATGATTTTCTTTCGGTTCATAGATACTCCCTCTTTATCTTTTCATATATTGGTTCTATCACTTGCTATTTTCCACTAATTCTTTAGAAATTTCAAGTAGTTTTGCGGTATCCTCCTTAATATTTTCTGCTGCAAAAATACCGGAAACAATGGCAACTCCATCTACATGGGTTTCCTTTAGCTTAAGTATATTATCTGCTTTAATCCCTCCAATGGCAACAACAGGAATGGATACTGCATCACAAATCGCCCGTAAGGTTTCAAGAGAAACATCGTCTGCATCTAACTTGGTAGAGGTTGTAAATATGGAACCAACCCCAAGGTAGTCTGCACCGTTTTTCTCTGCTTCTATTGCCTGTTCTACCGTTTGGGTAGAAACACCGATAATCTTATCCGGTCCCAATATTTTTCTCGCCTCCACAAGTGCCTTATCACTTTGTCCAATATGAACACCGTCTGCATCAATTTCCTTTGCAATCTCTACCTCATCATTTACCACATAAGGCACATGATATTCGTCTGTTACTTTTTTTACCTCTTTTGCAAGGGCAAGAAAGGAATCATAGGACAGCTCCTTTTCTCTTATCTGCATAAAGGTGGCACCACCTTCTAATGCCTCTCTGATAACCTCCGGCAAGGTTCTTCCATTCAACCACATAGAGTCCGATACTGCATATAAACACATGGACTTTCTTATTTCATCATCTGTAAAGGGTTTCATACGTTATCACCTCAAATCATTATACTTCAAATACCTTGGCACCCTTTTCCAATGTATCTCCATCCAAGGTACTCATTGCGTCAATTAAATGCATACGAAGACTGGAGGTTCCGCTTCCTTCTTCCTTAACCTTATTTGCCGCAATTTCTCCACAAAGTCCTTCTGCCGCAATGGCTGCTACAACCGCCTTTAGTTTATTATCCATATTGGCAGCCAGATAGCCGGCAATGACACCATCTAACATACAGCCTGTACCTGTAATCTTAGACATGTCTGCAACACCATTTCTGGTTATGTATGCATTGTTTTCATCTGCAATAATATCAATGGCTCCCGTAATCGCAATAATGGCTCCCGTTGTCTTAGAAAGCTCCTTTGCAAATGCAACGGTTTCAGCAAGATTATCCTCTGTTACCACATCTGCCACATCCGCATCTACTCCCTGTGTTGTCCCACTGCCGGAATATACGGTTTTAATTTCGGAAATATTTCCTCTAATGACTGCAAACTGAATCTCTTTTAAAAGCTTAAATGTAGTTTCTGTACGAAGCTTTGATGCCCCTGCACCTACAGGATCTAAAATGACCGGATGTCCTAATTCATTTGCCTTTTTACCTGCTGCAAGCATACCCTCAATTGTGTTTTTATTAAGGGTTCCAATATTAAGGACTGTTGCATTACAAATGGATGTAATGTCCTCTACATCTAACACCTCATCACTCATAATGGGAGAACCCCCACAGGCAAGCATCATATTTGCCACATCATTTACCGTTACATAGTTTGTGATAAAGTGAACCAAAGGTACGTTGGCTCTGACGTTTTCAAGAATTTTCTTCATGTTTCTTTCCTTCTTTCGTTTTTATTTCTGGATATGAATTGCTAATTATTATCTAAATGAAATGACATTATTTTAAAGCATCTAAAAAGGCTCTCCACAATGGGTAGAGAGCCTTCTGTTATATCATCCATAAAATATAATATACTGAATGATTCCATGTATCATTCCTTGAATCCCTACGTTAGCATTACCTAAATCAGGTTGCGGGTCGAAGTTGATGACTTCCTCTCAGCCTGCTCACAAGCTCCCCGTTCATATTCAGTTAATGGTATTATAGCACAAATGATTTCATTTGTTAACTATTCTATTCTTTTTCCAACTACTACAAATCGTCCATCCTCTACATGATATGAACAGGTAGACAAAGTTATAAATTCATCTCCAAACTTTGCTTCTACTTCTGTATCATATAGGGATAATTCCTTGATATTTTTATACCAATCATTAAATTCAGATAATGAATCAGCCTCAAAGAAATTATAATACTTAAACACATCCTGGTCCGCATAAAAAACTTCCGAATAAAAAACTGCAATCACCTGATATTTACGGTGTTCATATAAGGAATCAAAGGAGATAATAGAATGTTCTTTCTCATAATCCTGCTCTTGATACTGAAAGAGTCCTCCAAACATTTGACCATTTTTCATATTATGACCATGTATAATGAGATTTGTTGACGGTGGTGTTCCATTCTGATATTTATTTTCAATGGTTCCTACCCCCACATTAGAATCCGTATCCATGATTAAACTGCCATTATCATTTTTTTTCTTTTCAAAGTCTTTGTCCAAATAATAGTTTTCATCCTCTGGCGTCTGCATAACCGGATAATCAATTACCGAATCTTCAATCGTAATCCATCCAATCAAATCCTTGTTTTGATCATACAACTGCCGATATTCCGGCAAGATCTGTATCGGTTCATCTTCCGTCACGGGCATTTCTGTTTTCTTTTGTTCCACCAGGATCTGTTGTTCCTTTTGTCCTTTGTACCATTTTATAGAATATACAATTATTACTACTATTGTTGCCAGAAACAGGAAAAGGCAAAGACAAAACAAAAACTGTGAAAGTTTTTTGGATTTCTTTACCTTCTCTAATATCTCCCGCAATCTTTTCATTGGGGAATCCGTCATATTATCTTCCTAACACTTTCTTTTTAGACATAATCCAAAGAACAGAACCGGACAAAATGCACACAATAACTGCAATAGCAATTGGCGACGAAGTACCGGTCTTTGGAACAGAATCCTTAACATGCGATGTAGCAGACTTTGCATCTTTCACTTCTACCGATAATTCCTCAAAAGCTCCTCCATTATAATCAGCAACTTTTACTGTATATGTACCATTTGAAAATGTATTACCCAGCGTATAGGAATAGGTATTGTCGGAATTAACCGCACAGGTTTCCATACCTACCAGCTCATTATTTGCATCATTCACAACTATGGCACATGCAATTGTTCCATTTGTTGCCGTACCACTCACTGTTATTTTTCCACCCTCAGAAACAGCCTTTGAACCTGTAGTTTCCGCATTTGCCGCCAATGGCATAACCATTACATAACTAAGGCATAAAATCATCATTAAAAGAACCTTTTTCAACTTCATTTCCTAAATACCTCCTTAGTTGAATTTTGCAGAAACGCCCTTGCCGGAACCAAAGCAGGCACCACCGAAGGTTGAACCGCTAAGTGCACCACTCTTAACAGCTGTAACTGATACACTGACAGGTCTTTTTGAAGCCTCACCGGACCATACAAGGTAGTCCCCACCCTTTAAAGAAGGATCAATACACAAAGTTTCTCCATAACCGGAAACAACCACTGTATCTGTAGTTCCATCAGCAAAGGTCAGGTTTGCAACCATATTGTAATTTCTATAACTTTCTGATGCCGAATAATAGAATGTGGCAATTATGTTGCTGGCTCCTGTTCCCGAAGCATTTGATACAGCTGTTCCAACCTGTGAACCATGTAAGGTTGTACCCCCTGCTCCATATGATCCCAGTTCTATACCGATACGGTCAATGGTGATATATCCCACAGTTCCATCCGCCAGAGTAACAACTAACGGAACAGACGCATAATATGGCGAATTGAACTTTACCTGCCTTGTTGTCTGATCAATGGAAACCGCATTTGGATTAAATCCATCTGCAACCTTAATTGACTGTACTTCATTTGCATCATCCACACCCTCTAATGTCACAGTACTGCTTCCATAATATACCGGAATGACAGCCGGATTGGAAGCGGTTGTTGCTGTAATATCTGCCAAATCAGAGAATACAGTATCATCATACATATCCGGTTTACTGTCAGCTATAACCTGAACACCTACATAATCCTGTGTCATAAAGGTCAGATTTGTCAAATAAAATCCAGGAGCTCCTGCATTTGCGGGATCGTCTTCAACATGATAAGTCAGATTATATGTACAGGAATTTGCGGTGCTGGAAACTGTAAAAATCTCCAACGGATTACGTCCCTCGCTATCAACTGTTGTTGACTTATTACCAACATTGGTCAATGAAATATCATCAACCTTTGTAACCCAGAATTCCAAATTCTCAATATCAAAATCGCCTTTAATGGTGGCACCGCCCTCAACATTGGTATAATCTACCCCATTGACACGAATTGTATATGTATGAGACTCCTCTTCAGGTCCCGGTCCCGGTGACGGTGGTTCCTCCGCCCCGGCAGTAATCTCTAATGTGTGGGAACCGGACACACCGTTTAAAAAGGATTCTCCACCTCCCCACTGTGATACATTGGGATTTGCCTCATACTCCATCTTGGCCCCACCACCAAGTTCATGTGATGCTCCATCATATAAACATGACTCATACTGGTAGTGCTCGTCAAACATTACTTTAATTTCTATACCAGCATCTGAAGGCCTTGGTATTGTACCAGTCATATTACTAATTTTGTTTGAATCACTCCAACTTCCGCCATTAGCATCTCTCCAATAAACGGTACAATTTGTTGCTGTCACGACTAACTGATCAGCTTCTGTTGCATATACGTTAATCTTACCGCCTGTCACCGTCATTGTTAAAACCATTGCCAGACTTAGCACCCATGCTAATAATTTTCTTGACTGTTTAAACATGTTTCCCTTCCTTTCGTTACATTAATTCATTATTGTTCTGCCTAAATATAAAAGCACACTTTACATAAAATTACCAAAAATCTCTCTTCTGTACAAGCACTTTCCAGATTTGACAATTGCCTATTCTGTCAATTAATACTTTTCATAGTTACTCTTTTGATTTTTTTGATATAATTATAATGGTTATTACAATAAATCATTTAAAACGATACTTTATACATATGGGGAGGAATATATACAAATGAAACTATCTGAACTTATCAACCAATATATGGAAGAAATAGATTGTACACCAAAAGAGCTTTCGGAAGCCTCTGACCTATCCTCTGCAGTCATCAGCCGCTATCGAAGCGGAGAGCGGGAGCCGGGCATTGACAGTGAACAACTTGAGAAACTTGCAAAGGGCATTACACTTATAGCGGAAGCTAAGTGTGTCGAATCCATACTTAATGAGGACGTACTTTCCAAACTGCAATCTGCTTTAAAGCAGCGTCAATTGGAGTTTAAATACTTTGCAAAAAATTTTGCTACAATTGTGGATGTTTTGCAAATAAAAATGAAAGATTTATCAGCAGCTACAAATTTCGACGTTTCCTATCTTTACCGTGTCCGTTCCGGAGAACGAAAACCAAATGATTTAAATGCATTTTTGGAAAGCATATCCCAATTCATTGTAGAAACCTATACAGACCAGAACTCTATAGAAAAATTAAATCAACTCATGAATTATTCTTGTAATGATTCAAATAGTAAGGAAGATCTGAGCAATGCATTGAAAGACTGGTTTCTTTCTGATGCTTCCGAAGACCTTGGTTCTTATATGGAAACATTTTTACAAAAGCTGGATGAATTTGATCTGGATGAGTATATCCGTTCCATACACTTTGACGAACTGAAGGTTCCTTCCATGCCATTTTACCGGGTTGCCAGCAAAAATTATTATGGTGTCCACCAAATGCGAAAATGCGAATTGGAATTCTTTAAGGGAACGGTTTTATCAAAGTCCAAAGAACCAGTATTTATGTGTAGCGATATGCCCATGGCAGATTTAGCCGAGGATATGGATTTTAATAAAAAATGGATGTTTGGAATTGCCGCTTCCCTAAAAAAGGGATTACACTTAGACATCATTCATAATATCGACCGTCCCTTTAATGAAATGATGCTGGGACTTGAAGCATGGATTCCAATCTACATGACAGGACAGATATCACCATACCATTTACCGGATATATCTACCAATATTTATCATCATATTAACTATGTATCCGGTGCTGCAGCTCTTACAGGAGAATGTATTGACGGCCATCACAGTGAGGGAAAATATTATTTAACAAGTAACAAGGAAGAGATTGCCTACTACCGTAAACAGGCCGATAATCTTCTGTCAAAGGCAAAGCCTTTGATGACAATATACCGGGATGACTCAAAAAAGCAGTTTCAGACCTTTGAAAGTAATTATGCTAACGAAGAGAGAAACCGGCACAATATTTTATCATCTCTCCCTTTATACACAATTTCAGATGATTTGCTAAAGCGAATTCTGGCAAAAACAGATGTAGGCGTTGAAATTACCACCGAGATTCTTGAATATGCCAAGTCAAAACGTGAATTTACAGAAATCACACTGAAAAAATGCAAAATATACGATGAAATTCCATACATGAGCCATGAAGAATTTGAGAAATTTCCTATGCATCTTGCTTTATCAGGTGTTTTTCTGGAAAGAGAAATTCCTTATACCTATGAAGAATATATAGAACATCTGGAATTAACAAAGGCTTATGCTAAGGAGCATGAAAACTATGAGTTTTGTACCGATAGCACACTTGCCTTTCGTAATATCCAGATTCAGATGCTTGAGGGCAAACGGGTTATCATCTCAAAAGAAAAAGCCCCAACCATCCAGTTTGTTATTCAACATCCAAAAATGGTTCGGGCCTTAGAGCAATTTATACCACCTGTAAATGAGGGATAGAAAATTCTATCTCTCATTTCAAGTCAACAGCCATATCACTAAGCATATCCGTTCCAACAGCCGTTGTTCGGTCTACCTTATACCATGCACTGGTTGCTGTATGGTCACCCATATCGTCAAATAACTGGATAACCACCATATTTCCCTCATCAGGGGTTACATCTGCAAAATCCGGACGGTAATTATAATTTTTCTCATAATAGTCAAGTGCCATTTTTCCCAGTTCGTCATCTGTATAAGCAGAACCGGTTGTGGGATTCATACTCCTATCTTTAGAATCAGGACCCGGTTGTGGTTTATTTCCTTCGGTACTTATTACATTTGATATAAATAGACAGTTCTCTCCCTGAATCTGTACCGTCATAACAAAATCATGGTCTTCAAAATCAGTATAACTTAGCGTATGGTAATAAAGTGTATATAAATCCCCTTGTCTTGTGCCACCTGTAAAATTCACCGGCTGATAGTTTGTATCTCCATGCATGGACACATATAAATCGTCATTAGGTAAATAGCCCCATTCCAATGGTTTTTTTGCATCCTTATAACTGGTTCCCGTAGTTTCTTTAATATAATTCTCTAAATCTGTGCCATTAATGACAGAAACATCCGTATAGATTTCGTCTAATCCTTCTATTCTCATATACTCCTGACGCTGCTCCTCTGTAAGGGGACCACAATCAATTCCGGCACTTGAATATAACACCTGATTCCAGTCAATATAGGTAGCATCCTGATATTCACAACAGGCAAAGCCATAATACCTTGAGGAACTAATCAACTCACTTAATTGCTTTAATTCTTCAGGAGACAGGGGTTCTTCCTTCTCCTCACTTAAAACTTCTGTTGTATCCTTAGATGTCTCATCCTCCGTAATCTGCTCTGTAGTCTGCTCCGAAGTAATGTCTGAATTGTTCTCATTTTTTGACATTATAAGAAAAACCAAAATCAGAATCAACAACAATAGGATTAATATACCTATGGCAAATCCCAATCCAATTAAAATTTTCCTGTTTGTATTATTAGTTTCTCCTGACATATAATCTCTCTCCCTCCATATGTATATCTTTAACTTATCAATCCATAATATCTACATCTTCACCACGGAGAATCTTATTGATATTTCTGACGGCGCACATCTTTCCACACATGGTACAGGTATCCTCCTTTTCCGGGGTGGATTCTGCACGGTAACGTCTTGCTTTTTCCGGGTCCATGGCTAGTTCAAACTGCCGTTCCCAATCAAGGTTACGGCGGGCCTCACTCATTTCGTGATCCCAGTCTGCAGCACCGGGAAGTCCCTTTGCAACATCTGCCGCATGGGCAGCAATCTTAGAAGCAATAATGCCTTCCTTTACATCTTCAACAGTTGGCAGACGCAGGTGTTCAGCCGGTGTCACATAGCATAAAAATGATGCACCATATGTAGCGGCAATGGCACCTCCAATAGCAGATGTAATATGATCATAACCTGGAGCAACATCCGTTACCAAAGGACCTAATACATAAAATGGAGCTCCCTTACAAATAGTCTGTTCAATCTCCATATTGGCACGAATCTGGTTAAGAGGCATATGTCCCGGTCCTTCAATCATAACCTGTACGTTTTTATCCCATGCCCGCTGTGTAAGCTGACCTAAGGTAACCAGCTCACTAATCTGCGAAATGTCTCCCGCATCCTCAATACCACCCGGGCGACATGCATCACCTAAGGAAATGGTAACATCATATTGGGCACAAATATCTAATATCTCATCATAATATTCATAAAAAGGATTCTCATTTCCTGTAAGCTCCATCCATGCAAATATAATGGAACCACCCCGGGAAACAATATTCATATGTCTTTTGGTTTGTTTAAACTGCTGTGCAGTTGCACGGTTAATTCCACAATGAATGGTCATAAAATCCACGCCATCCTCTGCATGCATCCTTACTACATCAATCCATTCCCTGGCAGTAATGGATTTTAATGCCTTATTGTAATACACAACCGCATCATATATAGGAACGGTACCGATAATGGCACTACACTCCTTTGTAAGCTTTGTACGGAATTTTCTCGTATCTCCAAAGGAGCTTAAATCCATAATCGATTCTGCTCCAAGCTTAATTGCTTCATTCACCTTCTGCATTTCTACATCCAAATCCAGGCAATCCTTTGAAGTGCCTAAATTAACATTAATCTTGGTTTTTAATCTGCTGCCAATACCATAGGGCTTCAAACATTTATGATTTTTATTGGCAGGAATCGCCACCTGTCCTTTTGCCACAAGTTCTTTCAATTCCTCCACTGCAATATTTTCATATTCAGCAACCGCCTTCATCTCTTTGGTTATAATGCCTTTTCCAGCAGCATCCATTTGTGTTGTATAATTCATCTTATCCTCCATTGTTTTGCCTCATTCTTATCTGCATTATGTCATACAGTATATTATAGTGAACTTCCTTAAATAAATCAATGCTGTAAAATTGCAAACACCACTGTAGTACTAACTTCTACAATGTATTCACAATCAAGACAGACACAATGATAAGGTGCCCTAATATATTCATTATGTTTATCCTTTATATAGCCCCATATATCTTCCGCCGTTTTTAATGCCTTTAATTTATCCTCCCTTACAAAAGCATATAATGGCAGTTTCATTTCATGCATCTTTCTTACGTATCTTATCAATTCATGCTTTAGATTTCCCTCGTATGCACAATGTTCCTTTATGGTTCCGGAAAATCCTTTATTGTGGGGAAATGTAAAATAATCCGCCACGTAATGAATTACCTCTCCAAGTCTCACAAAAAACAAAGCATTATACCCACTCCTGTTTTTTTCATTCAATAATCTGTCTAATTTTATTTCCACTATATTACATGTGGACGTAATTTCATGGCGTTTTGTTATAAAGGAAGGCTTTATATCCGGCAATAAATTGCCAATATAAAATGCCGCCTTGTATTTATAAAATACCGGTTCATCCAAATAACCTGCTATATGATATGCCAGTAAAACATGTGATTTTTTTCGCATTGATATCTCCTTAGACAGTTTAACAAATCAATAAAAGCACTATTTATTCTGTTCATATTTTACCAATGTCACAATGGAAATACATGGCATTAAAAAAGTCTTCAAAAATGAAGACTTTCTCTTAATTCATATTCTTTATTACTATCCAACCGGGACTTCCTCCCCGTCAGCAGAAGAACCTTCACCGGTATTAGCCGGCTCCTCTGTAACAGGTTCCATTTGATTTTCATCTATCATTTCCGTATCATCTATTACATCTTCCATATCCATAGGTTCGTCTACCAGCTCCGTTTCATCCGTTCCCATTGCATCTGATTCTTCTATATTATACATCTCCATCTGTTGTTCATAATATTCATCTTCCGTAATGGTTTTTAGGCTGGCACTATCATATAATAAATCAGCAACCTTCTCATATATTACTTCAAATCCCAACTGACTTTCACTATACCCCTTTTGAAATTCAACAGCACTTCCATAACCGAACTTCTCATAGTTTGCCTGAACAAATGCTTCAACCTCTTCCTCCGAGCAGTCGATATCTTCCTGTTTCGCTATTGCACCTATAATTAATTCCATATTCACATTCTGGATAATCATTTGCTCTTTGGTTTCCTCATCAATACTATACAACGAAAGATATTCCTCTAACGTCATTTCGTATTGCTTCGCATACTGGGTATGAAAGGCCTCAAAGCTTTCCTTACATTCTTCATAAAGCTCCTGGGGATACTTATCAAACACGGAATTTTCCAGTAAATAATTCATAATCTCGTTAATTGCAACAGCTTTATACTGTTCCTTTTTACTGTATTCCAATTCCGCACGAACAGATGCCTCGTAAGCACCGGTTGAATCAAATCCCATATTGGTTTGAACAAAAGCATCATTATACTCCGGAAGATTTTCCACACTGATTTCATTCAGGGTAATGGTTAACGACAGAGTTTTTCCTACTTCCTCCGGATTCTTTGCAGTTTCATCATCAAGATGTATATTCACCTTTTTTTCGTCCCCTGCTACCATTCCAACAATGGCCTTTTCTCCTTCCTCGTAGAAAAAACCTTCCCCAAGCAAATAATCCCTTGCCGTATCTGAATATTCCGCAAGCTCCACACCATCTATCACCCCTTTGTAATCAATATTTACAAAATCACCTTCCATAGCACCTCTGTCCGTTACAGGCTCATAAGTCACGTATCCATACATCTCCTGATTTATCTGCTGCTTCACCTCTGTTTCCGACACCTCAAAGGTTACCTTTGTGGCAGGAATTCCTTTGTAATCACAAAGTGTCACATAATCCGAATAATCAATATCCGGCAAGTACTTAGATTCTTCTTTTTCACATCCGGTCATTACGGATAAGGCCATAATAACCACCATGACAAAAGCTAATTTCTGTTTCATTTCCATTCTCCTTTTATAAAACGAGTTCCTCTAGATAATTGAGAAACTCCCTTTTTGAATAGTGTGAGTTGTGCAATTGTAACAAGTAACATTTTCGTGCCCTCTGAAAACGTCGGTACTTATGCCTTGTATTTTAAGGCATTAGTACCGCTACGTTTGAAGCGGAGCGAGAGCGTGCCGAAAATGTTATTGTTATAATTGTACAACGTATTCTATCAATACATGAGTTTCTCAATTGTCTGCTTATTTTCAGATACTATAATATTATGGTAACACATGTCCCGCTGCAAGGTATAATTCATACCATTCCTGTCTTGTTAAATCAATTTTGGATGCTTCACAGGTATCTCTTAAATGTGCTACATTCGTAGTCCCGGCAAGCACCTGAAACTGTGCAGGATGGCGTAACAGCCATGCAATGGCAATAGCGGTTTTACTTACGCCTCTTTCATTTGCTATACGGTTAAGAACCTCATTCAGCTGTACAAATTTATCATTATCTATAAAATTACCTTCAAACATTCCATACTGAAGAGGGGACCACACCTGAATTGTCATACGGTTTTCTCTACAATAATCAAGTACCGACATATCCCGGACAGCACTACCCTCTAAAAGAGTATTTGTTTCAATTCCCTGTTGTATCATTCCTGCATGGGTAAGACTTAACTGCATTTGATTTACCAATAAAGTTTCCTCACAATAGGCCTGTAGCAATGAAATCTGTGCCGAATTAAAATTACTGACACCAAACTGCTTTACCTTACCACTTTTTTCAAGCTGGTAAAATGCATCTGCAATCTCCTCTGGCTCCATTAATGCATCCGGCCGATGAAGCAAAAGCATATCCAAATATTCCGTTTTCAGCCGCATTAAACTATTATCAACAGACTCAAGAATATGTTCCTTTGATAAATCATAATATCCATCACAGATTCCACATTTCGTCTGCAAACGGATTCGCTCTCTGATACCCTTATTTTGGGAAAGTACCTCTCCAAAAATCTCTTCACTTCTTCCTCCACCATATATATCAGCATGGTCAAATAAGGTAATCCCCTCCTCCAAAGCCGCATTTATAAGCTTTGAAGCCTCTCCTACAGACAATTTTTCCAAACGCATACATCCTAATGCAATCCGGCTGGCATCCATATCCGAATTACCTAAAAACATCTCCATAGGTCCCCCTAAATGCTTTACGCCGGTCTGAACATAGCCAATCTTATCTGCTACCTTATTTGCCACCCGTCCAAAAATAGTACGATGGGTGTTAATTGCATGATAATATATATTCTCAACCTTAGACGCAAACTCGTATGTTGAGAATTTCTCCACACTTTCTAATGCATTATTACCATAATCTATATGAGCTTCATTATAAATAATTTTACATAAACCATCTATAAAATCTTCATTATTCTCAAATGAATATCCATTATATCCCTCTATCAGAACCCCCTCTAAACAAGGGTCTTTTCTTGCCAGAACCGGAATCCCCGATGCCAATGCCTCAATATAGGTTAAGCCCTGGGTTTCACTGGTTGATGCTGACACAAAAACATCTGCAATCTGATAATAATGGGTTATTTCATCCCATGGTTTTGCACCTGCCAATATTATCCGTTGTTTATTTTTAAGCTTGGAGGCCAGTTGTTCAAGGGAAGGCATGTATGGTCCGTCACCCACAGCGAGAAAACATACATTTTTATCCCCTTCCATATAACCGTCAAGATATTTCATGATTTCATCAATATTTTTTTCTTCTGAAACCCGTCCCAAATACAAAACAACCTTATAATGAGCAGGAATACCTAGTTTTTCTTTTAATTCTCTCTTATCCTCCTCACTATCCCTTACTCCAAAACGACTTAAATCGATTCCCGTTGGAATCACATTGATATCCGGTTTCACCCGATATCCGGTCAATAAATCAGCAACCTTTTTCGTGGGAACGATTAATTCTTCCGCACCTCTCACACTGAATTTACTGTATATTTTTGCAAACTTTTTCGCTCTATCCTCGCTGGAAATATACTTTTTAATATAATGGGTATAGTCCTCATATATGGTATGATAGGTATGTACCACAGGAATGAATAATTCATGTGCCATGATTCGTCCAAAAACCCCAATCGAAAATTCTGTATGGGTATGAATAATGTCTAATTTCATTTTATGAATCTGATGTGCAATCTGAGGATGGTAAAAAAGACCTAATCTTCTTTCCGGCACAAATGATACTGCCTTTGACGGAACACGAAATACCCCCTCCTCATCCTCAGTTACACCGGGGGTTTTCGTTGTTATTACGTAAACATTATGTCCTCTTTGTTCTAATTCCTTTTTTAATAAATAAACGGAATTTGCTACCCCGTTTAACTCAGGATAATAAGTATCTGTAAATAGTCCAATATTCATTACTGTCTCCTTATCAATCAAATTTGTAGCTGCATAATCATATTACAAAATAAGCCAAATCATCCTTTGCATCTAACAAACATTCTTTCATTCGGGGGGATAACTCTCCACATTCCCCATTTAAAAGCATGAGAACTGCCTGTTCCTTGGATAATTTCATCCGATGAATATCTGCATGAACTAAGGCATCATACATGTCTGCCAGCCCCACCAGCTGTGCTTCAATAGGAATCCTTTCCTTTCGTACAATACCCGGATATCCGCTTTTATCATATTTTTCATGATGATATAAACACACATTACAGCAAATCCGGCTATATTCCTCATCCTCAAATTCAGACATAACTTTGGCAAGCTCATAGCCCTTTGTTGTATGTTCCTTTAACATCTCCATTTCCCACTTTGATAAATTTCCGGATTTTGAAAGTATTGCATCCGGCATGGTAATCTTTCCAATATCATGAAGTCTTGCAGCTCTTACAATATACTCAATTTTTTGACTTGTCATTTTAGATTTTGGATATAGCTTGGCATAATGATTTGCCAATATTCTGGTATACCCCTGAACGTATTCTATATGTTCACCGGACTCAACATTCCGATAATCAATAATATCATGTAATACACTAACCAAATGTTCATGGTGCTCCTTTAATCTGCCATATTGGTATGTCAGTTCCTCTGTCTGTTCTTTTACAAGTTCCTCCAAATGATTTTTATGCCGGTATAATTCCATAACATTATGCACCCGCTGCATAACAACCTTTGCATTAAAGGGTTTAAAAATGACATCCGTAGCACCTAATGTATATCCGATTTCCATGGCATTGCCTTCTTCATCACCGGTAATTAATATTACAGGAATCTGTTTCATATAACCACATTTTTTCATAAATTCCATTACTTCAAAACCATCTGCAACCGGCATTTTAATATCTAATAGTACTACCGCAATCTCTGATTGCATATTTACAATTATTTCCATTGCCTTCTGTCCGTCTTCGGCCTCAATAATAGAATAATCCTGCCAAAACATCTGGCTTAACAATGCCCGATTCATATATACATCATCTACAATCAATATTGTGTCTCTGACTGTTTTTTTCTTACTTGTTTTATTCTCTATCATATATCATCCGTTCTTTATTTACACATCTTTTATATAGGTAATCCACTTTTCATAAACAGAAATAAAGCCCGACAATTCACTATCCTCGGGCAATTCTCCTCTTCGTAAACACTCTACAATATCAAATAATTTATTATAGGCCTCAGTTAATGCCAGATTACCTAAAATACCCTTTAATTTATGGGCTTCATCAAAGGCATTATATACTTCCTTTTTTCTGACTGCCTCCAACATATTGTCATATGTATTCTCATCCGGCAGTCTTCTTAAAAAAGAACGATACATTTCCTCATTATTGAGAAATCTTTCCATGGCACTATTTATGTCAATTCCATCCCGTTGCATTTCTTCTAATGTTTTCATATATCTCCTTTACATCCCGAAGGTCTCATTTGCTTTCTGTTTTGCCGCCTCTATCTCTGCCTGTTTTTTTGCTTCATCCTCTGCAGCTTCACGGTTTAACCTGTCCATTATCTCCTGTGCTCTTATAAGTGCCTCATCCTCCTGTTTGTGCTCCATTGCTTCTTTCCCTGCCTTAATAAAGGCATTTACATCCACTTTATTTGCATTCATAATGGACGCAAGCTTTGCATCTTCTTCCGCCTTTAATCTGGCCTTTTCCATATCCTGTTTTCTCTTTTCTTCCCGTTCACGATTAATGCGGTCCATTATCATCTGTGCATCTGAAGTATCAGGGGAGGCAGTATTCTTCTCTGAATAATTGCTGCTATCCTGTACTGTTTTGTCAGATACGGCATTATTTTTCATATTATTGGAAGATACAGCCTCGCTGCCTTTGTTGCTATCTGCCGATTGTACATTCGCAGCCGGTAGGTTTTGTATATTAGCCCCATTTTGTGGCAACTGATTATTATCAATTCTAAGTATTGGCATAACCGTTAACTGCCACCACTTCACAATATTTCCTGTTATCACTTTAAAAATGTTCATTGCCTACCCCCATTCAATCTTAAGAACAATCAGTTTTCAATATATTATAACATCATGAGCCCATTAACAAATAAACAAAATATCCGGCATATGCAAGTACCATAACGATACCCATAGGACGTTTTAATTTATGATCTTTTACAACACCAATCCATAAAAGGATTCCTGCAACAACAGATACAATTGAATCTATTGCAAAAGAAGTTTTAAAGGTAACCGGTGTAATTAACGCAGTAGTTCCTACAACAAATAACACATTAAATATATTACTTCCCACAATGTTACCAATTGCAATATCCGCTTTATTTCTTCTGGCTGCCGTTACAGAGGTTACAAGCTCCGGCAAGGAAGTTCCAAATGCCACAATGGTAAGACCAATCAGACGGTCATCCATACCAAGTTTGGAAGCAATAATCGATGCATTATCAACTGTTAAATCACTACCAAACACAATACATGCAGCTCCCACAACCAGCATGATAATCTGCAGCCACAGGGGACGGATTTTTTCTTCCTCCTCTTCCTCCCCGGTACCCTTTTTTGCCATTAGAAAGAGATAAATAAAATAGATGATAAATAACACCCATAAAATCACACCATCGATAAAGCTGACAGTTCCACCAATCATTCCAAGCACCATTAGGCCTAGCATTACCAAAAGCATAAAAGGAATCTCATAGCGTACGGTAGATTTTTGCACTGCAATTGCAGTAATAATGGATGTAACACCAAGAATTACAAGGATATTCATAATATTACTTCCTACAACATTACCAATGGTAATACCTGCACTACCGGAAAGAGCAGCGGTAATGCTGACTGCAGCCTCCGGGGCCGAGGTTCCCATGGCCACAATGGTAAGACCGATTACTAACTGCGGAATCCCAAATCTGGCAGCAATTCCCGCTGCACCATCCACAAACCAGTCTGCACCCTTAATTAAAAGTACAAAACCAAGTACCAACAAAATCAGTGCTTTTATCATTAACATAAACATTATTGTATGCTTTTGCATACGCTCCTTTCCATATTAATCTTCTATAGGCGTTTGCAAAACTCTTGCTTCTTCAAAAGTTGTGCAGTTTTAACAATATCCACGCAGGCACGCTCTCGCTACTCTCGCCTCGCAGCGGTACTAAACTCGTGTTTCACACTCGTTAAGTGCCGGCGGTCTCAAAGCACCTGCTTAGGATGCTTGTCAAATCTGCACAACTTAATATACATTTTCATGAGTTTCGCAATTGCCTATTAATTTTCTACCTGGTGAATTAGTAAGAATCTCCGCTTATATTTTAAGAAAGCATAATCTGTGATTCTCTTAAGGTATATAATGTCCGACATTCCACCTGCAATACCTATAAAACCTTTACTTTGCACAAATTTCCAATATAAAAGCTGTTTGGAAAGAGCATTTGCAGTGGTTTCTATCTGTGCTTTTACTTTGTTTGCATCTAATAAATCTTTAGAAAGTATATTACCATTTCGGGCATCTGCCACATAGACATCAATCATATCATTTATAAATGCATTTTTTTCCCGAAGAGATTTTCCGCTATCCAACGCGGCCTCTATAATATGTAAAATAAAAAGCTTTTCTTTTTCAGAGGTGTAGGAAAATCCATAGCTTATGGATATCTCATAGATACTTTTCAAAAGAACGGATACCATTACCGGAATATCCGGAAGTCCCATTCCCATTAATCCAAAGCCAAACCCTTCAAAAAAGGAAATCAAAAGATTCCTGTTAATGGTCAGTTTACATTGTCGTTCAAACCGTCTGACCGCCTTTTTTGTAAAGGTTTCTTCTTCCATCTGTTTTTTATTAAAACGGAACCTTCTTATCTCTTCATCCTTATTATAAGTTTTTTCTATAATGATGGCACCTTTATCAAAAACAGCATAAAAAGCCTTTCCAAAAGCCGCATCCAAAGTTTTTTGTAATGTTTTGGGAACCCATCTTCTTACAAAAAGAATCCACTTTGGAGTTTTATCCATTACATTCTTTACCATGAAAGACTCTTCTTTTAATTCATTTAACCGCCATTCATTATCCCATGAAAACTGACTCATGGTATTTTCCTTCTTTCACTTTGGTGTAGATACCTCCATTATAGGAATTTTCCAAATGTTTTGCAACCTTTATTCATAGACAAAATGTGCCCATTTTGTGAACTTTACGGAGACGTATCTTTCATTCAAATTGGAATTGTGCTATGATAATCAGAAGAAATTGACAGGAAAGAGGTTTGTTATGAAATTATATTTAGCCATCATTGTTTTAGGTGCACTTTTTGCGATTACCGGAATCCGGGCACTATTAAAGCCTGCACCATTTCATCATGAAAACGGAAACGGTTCTCCCTACTATGAATCCAAAAGTGCAGCTTTTAGTGAAGATGTATGGAATCATTCCCAAAAATGGTACGGACAACATTTAACCATTATGGGGATTATCTATATGCTTTCTTCCCTGTTACTGCATCCTTTGTACATCTATATTCTTACCAATATATGGCAACGGGAGGACCATACCATACCATTTTTCTGTATTGTACTGATTCCTTTTATGATTTTACTTGGACTAGCATATAGCTTTGTGGAACTTAGAATCAGATATTATATTAAATCGAAAACTTCTTCTTTACACTAATTATGAAATATATTTCATATCTTTTCGAAGATTTCTACTTTATTATGCAGACCTGATAAAGGAACTAGTGGAAAAAAACCGGTATAATCTTTACGGCACACGAAAATTGACTATTCCTACGCCCAAATTTGTGGTATTCTATAATGGAATCGATAAACAACCGGCAGTAAAAGAATTCAGGCTATCAGATTCCTTTGAACGCAGATGTGAGTCCTACGATTTAGAGCTTGTCTGTACCATGTATAACATCAACCCAGGTTTCAATGACGAGATGTTACAAAGAAGCAGGGTTTTGTTTGGCTATTCATCCTTCGTGGAGAAGGTACGAATATACCAAAAACAGTTCCGGGAATTATCAAGTGCAGTAGAAAAAGCAATAGATGAATGTATGAAAGAGGATATTCTGACTGAATTCTTTAAGGAGAACAAACAGGAGGTGTTGGATGTGGCTGCATTAGATTTTACATTTGAAAAACAATTGGAATTAACAGCCAGAGACAGCAAGGAAGAAGGAATTATCCTTGCAAAAAATATATTTAAATTAAGGGAAGAAGGGCTGGAAATAAAAGACATTGCATTAAGATTGGAAATAGGCGAAGATCTGGTACAATCTGTGTTAGAGTTATAACAGATAAAAATACAGGTCGACCACATTGGCATCACCAGATATCAATGTGGCCTTTATCTTTTTTCATAGGCAAAATAATCCCTAACTATCATTTAAACAAATATCCTTTACGCCTCCATAACGCCGGCTTTCATTCTTTTCACGTAATCCGCAACATAAGGCTTTGCATCTTTTCCATACTTTGCTATAAGCTTTACGATTGCACTTCCCACAATGGCACCATCGGATAAGGACGCCATTTTCTTTGCCTGCTCCGGTGTGGATATTCCAAATCCCACTGCAACCGGAGTATCAGTTACCTTCTTCACATGGACAACCATGGTTCCGATATCCGTATTAATCTCAGAACGGACTCCGGTAACACCAAGAGAAGATACACAATAAATAAATCCTTCTGCCTCTTTTGCTATGGTTTCAATTCTCTCTTTGGAAGTAGGCGCAATCATGGAAATCAAATCAATTCCTGCCTCTTTACAGTGACCGGCAAGCTCCGCTTTTTCCTCAAATGGAACATCCGGCACTATCACTCCGTCAATTCCAACCTCTGCACAACGTTTCATAAAACGCTCCGTCCCATACACATAGATGGGATTCATATAGGTCATAAAAATAAGCGGAATATCAATCTCTTTCCGAAGTCGTACAACTAAATCAAACAACCCATCAGTGGTTGTTCCCGAAGAAAGTGCCCGAAGGTCTGCTTCCTGAATAACAGGACCTTCTGCAATGGGATCTGAAAAAGGGATTCCGATTTCAATGATATCAGCTCCATTTTCTGCCATTGCCTTAATTAACTCATAACTGGTTTCAATATCCGGGTCACCTCCCGTAATAAATGGGATAAACGCCTTACCATTCCTAAATGCATCACTAATTCTACTCATATAACTCCACTCCTCTATATCTTGCAATTGCAGCTACGTCCTTATCTCCACGACCGGAAACAGTTGCAACAATAATCTGGTTCTTATCCATTGTTCCCGCAATCTTCATGACATGGGCAATAGCATGGGCACTTTCGATTGCCGGAATAATTCCTTCGGTTCTTGACAGATACTCAAAAGCCTGTACCGCCTCTTCATCTGTAACCGGCACATATGTGGCACGTCCGGTTTCATTTAACCATGCATGCTCCGGTCCGATACCGGGATAATCAAGACCTGCAGATATGGAATACACAGGAGCAATCTGTCCATATTCATTCTGACAAAACAGGGATTTCATACCATGGAAAATACCCATGGAACCATTTGTCATAGTTGCTGCATTTTTCGGATTATCTACCCCAAGACCTGCCGCCTCGCATCCGATTAAGGCAACACCTTCATCCTTTATATACTCATAAAAAGAACCCATGGCATTACTTCCTCCACCAACACAGGCCACCACTGCATCCGGAAGTTTCCCTTCTGCCTTAAGAATCTGCTCCCGGCTTTCCTTACTGATGACACTCTGAAAATCTCTTACAATCATAGGAAATGGATGAGGTCCCATAACCGAACCCAATACATAAAGGGTATCATCTACCCGGCTTGTCCATTCCCGCATGGCTTCATTTACCGCATCCTTTAAGGTCATGGTTCCTGTTGTAACCGGATGAACCTTTGCACCAAGCAATTCCATACGAAATACATTAAGTGCCTGACGCTCCGTATCCTCCTTACCCATAAAAATCTCACATTCCATACCCATTAATGCTGCCGCCGTGGCTGTGGCAACACCATGCTGACCTGCACCGGTTTCAGCAATCACTCTTGTTTTCCCCATCTTCTTGGCAAGTAAAACCTGACCTAATACGTTATTTATTTTATGAGAGCCTGTATGATTTAAATCTTCTCTCTTTAAATATATCTTCGCGCCCCCAAGGTCCTTTGTCATTTTTTCTGCATAATAAAGCAGAGATGGACGGCCTGCATAGTTTGCCATCAACTCATTTAGCTCCCGGTTAAATTCCGGATCATTTTTATAATGTTCGTATGCATCCTCTAGCTCATGTACTGCATTCATAAGGGTTTCCGGAACATATTGTCCCCCAAACTCTCCGTATCTTCCTGTTTCCATTTTTATCTCCTTTCAGATTGTCTATTGTTTATAAAATAACTTCCATTCCATATTTTTGAATATGAAATCCGCATTTTTCATAAAATGCCATGGCAGCATCATTTTTATCCCATACATTTAACGTCACATTATAGCAACCATTTTCTTTTGCGTAAGTTTTTACATATTCATAAAGGGCGGTTCCCACGTGCCTTCCCCGACAATTTTCATCTACACAGATATCATCAATATACATAGTCACAATATCCGGGAAATTATTATCCTCCACATGGGACTGATACACACAAAATGCATATCCTAAAACCTGTTCCATTTCATCTACCGCAACAAAAATCGGACAATTATCATCCTTCATAAGCACCAGCAATTCATCCCTTGTGTATTTTGTTTTATCCTTAATGAATAAATCCGGACGGTTCTTGCTATGGACATTGTTTACCTGTACCAGTAATTTCAATACACCGTCTGCGTCTTCTTCCTTTACCCGTCGTATCTTCATCTCTTTAATCCTTTCAAGTACTCTTTTTGTTCCTGCGTAATTCTGTAGCTTTCCCTTGCCTTTTGAATAGTCTTATTATGTACCCACACATCCATTTTTCCCTGTTCAATATAAGGAATGGTAGCATCCCATTGCTTTGCAAGGGCAGTTGCCATATACCAGGCAATCTCCATATTCACATAGTATTCTTCCGATTGAATCCCCGATACCATGGCAGGATATTCCGGGAGGAAATCTTCATCTAAAAAATGCTGCATCAACATGCCGATTCCAAACCGGATGGTATAGGTGTGCTCAGAGTCCAGCCATTTACGAATGTATGGTAATAAATCTTCTTTTCTCTTTTTAAAAATCTTAGGACTGGTCTGGTCACAGGTTGCCCAGTTATCAATAAAAGGAAGAAATTTTTCCAGTTCCTCCATGCATGCATCAAAATCCTTTATTTCTGAAATGATAAATCCATGTAATTGGTTTTCGTCATAATAGGAATGGGGAAGCTCTTTTAGAAAGTCCCTACAATAGCTTTCCCTGCTGATTTGCTTTGCCAATTTACGAAGAGCAGGTGTACGGACACCAATCACCTTCTCCGGTAAAATATTGGGTATCAGCTTCCGGTGAAAATTGGCATATTCCTCATCCTTTAATTCCATTAATAAATCTGTAATTTCTTTCATATGTACCTCTTAATAATAAATCTGCCAATTCTACATTCCTTTTTTATCACTCTCGTAAAACGCCGTAAAAATCATCTAGGAATATCTGTGAACCAGCCTCACAATCTCATTTATTTTTTCCTTATCCTTAACTCCGTCCCTTTCCACACTGCTACTTACATCCACACAATACGGAAGGTTATCTTTTTCTTTTAACATCTCTAAAATCCCAATGATATTATCAGAAGAAATACCTCCTGCCAGAAAATATGGTTTCGTAAGTTTAGGAATCAGGTTATGGTCAAAGACTTTACCACTTCCACCATACTCATCTTCTTTAAAAGCATCCAGCAACAAGTAGTTCACATTTATTTTCTCCGCTACCAACACCTGTTCTTGGCTCTTCACTCTTATTGCCTTAATAATTGTGACATAATCCTCATAACCAGGAATACTATTTACCAACTGCTTTCTTAATGCTTCTACATAAGTCTCATCCTCATCCCCATGCAATTGTATCACATCAATTACCTTTTCTGAAACAAGTTTTACGATAAAATCAATATCTTCATTTACAAACACTCCCACAGCGGGAATTTCTTCCATTAACTGCTGTTTCAATGCCTTTGCTGTATCAAAATCAATCTTTCTCTTGGAACCGGCAAATACAAAGCCCACATAGTCCGGCTTTGCAGCATTTACATAGGCAATATCCTCATTTCTTTTTAATCCACATATTTTAATTTTCATTCAGACTCTCCGCCCTTCAGTTTCTGTAACATTGCATTCTTATCAGTCGCCCGCATTAAAGTTTCTCCAATTAATACGGCATCCACTTTTTCATCCTCAAATGCTTTTACATCATCCCTTGTACGAATACCACTTTCCGCAACAAAAATGGTACCGGTGGGAGCAAGGCTTCGCAGCTTGGTGCTGTTACTGATATCCACAGAAAAATCTTTTAAATTACGATTATTTACTCCAATGATTCTTGCACCTGCCCGGATTGCCATATGCATCTCTTCTTCATCATGGGTTTCCACCAATGCACCAAGGCCCAATTCATCACATATTTCTATGCATTGTCGAATAAATTCTTCGTCCAGCAGGGAACAGATTAGCAAAACAGCATTGGCACCAATGACTTTTGCCTGATAAATCTGATAAACATCCACTGTAAAGTCTTTACGAAGAATTGGTAAATCCACCGCTTCCCGTATCTCCTCCAGATACCTGTCGCTGCCTAAAAAATACTTTGGTTCCGTAAGTACGGACAAACAGTCAGCCCCTGCTTCTTCATATGCCTTTGCAATTTCCACATAGGGAAACTCTTCTGCAATCAAACCCTTAGAGGGAGAAGCCTTCTTTACCTCACAGATAAAGGACATGCCTTCCTTCCTAAGGGTCTCTTCAAAAATGAAGTCCGGAAGCCTGCTTACTGTTTCATAAGCAAGCTTCTTCATTTCCTCCAAAGATATATCTTTCTTTTCTTCTTCAACCTGTATTCTCTTATCCGCGGCGATTCTTTCTAAAATATCTGCTGCCATCCTTCTCTCCTATTTTCTAAAAATAGCTTCTTTTGTACATGTAACCATTACTGATTAGAAAGGGTAATAAACTGCTGCAGAGTCTCCATTGCCTTACCACTGTCAATCATTTCCTCTGCTAAACGTACACCTGCCTCAAAGCTGTCTGCCTTGCCACCAATATAAAGGGCTGCACCGGCATTTAATGCTACAGCGTTTCTTCTTGGTCCCTTTTCTCCTTCCAAAATAGCCTTTGTAATTGCTGCATTTTCTGCAGGGTCTCCGCCAACCAGGACTGACTTGTCACATTTCTCAAATCCAAACTGTTCCGGCTCAATTACATATTTTTTGAAGTCTCCATTGCCAAATTCACAAATGGTTGTTGGGGCACTCATGGATATTTCATCCAGACAATCCTGTCCGTATACAACCATACCACGTTTTACTCCAAGATTGCTAAGTACCTGTGCCATTGGCTCCACCAAATCCTCTGAATAAACTCCCATGACCTGAAGGCTGGCACCTGCAGGATTTGCCAAAGGACCAAGGATATTGAAGATGGTTCTGATTCCCAACTCCTTACGGATTGGTCCTACATGTTTCATGGAAATATGATAGTTTTGTGCAAATAGGAAGCAGATATTAATATCCTTCAAAATCTGTGCACTCTTTGCCGGTGGAATGGTGATATTCACACCTAATGCTTCTAACACATCAGCAGCACCACATTTGCTGGAAGCTGCACGATTTCCATGCTTTGCAACAGGAACACCGGCTGCTGCAATAACCAATGAGGATGTGGTTGAAATATTGAAGGAATTTGACTTGTCTCCACCGGTACCTACAATTTCCAGTACATCCATATCATTTAAAAACTTCACACAATGATTACGCATTTCCTTTGCAGATGCCGTAATTTCCTCAATGGTTTCCCCCTTCATTGCAAGGGCTGTTAAATAGGCACTTTTCTGCACCTCACTTGCCTCACCGCTCATAATCTCATTCATTACCTGTAAGGCTTCATCATAGGTCAAATCTTCCTTGTTGGTTAACTTTAAAATTGCTTCTTTAATCATGTTTTTTCCTCCTTTTATTGAATAGTTTTATTGAAGAAAGTTTTCCAGCATTTCTTTTCCATACTCTGTCAACACCGACTCCGGATGAAACTGGAAACCATACACATTTTTTTCCTTATGCTTAATAGCCATTACCTCACCGTCTGCCGTCTTTGCAATCACCTTAAGACATTCCGGCAATGTATCCACATCCCCTGCCAGAGAATGATATCTGGCAATCTTAATGTTTTGTGGGATACCCTTAAAAACAGAATCCTCGCTATCAAAGGTAATCTCACTGGTTTTCCCATGCATTAACTGTTTTGCATAGGTTACGGTACCTCCATAGGATTCAAATATCGCCTGATGTCCCAGACAGACTCCTAAGATTTTTGCATTTCCTTTATAATTTTTCACAACGTCTTCGCAAACACCTGCATCCTTAGGGCGTCCCGGTCCCGGTGATAAAATGATATAATCCGGATGCAAGGCTTCAATCTCTGCCACCGTCATTTCATCATTCCGGATTACTTTAATTCCGTAATTGGCATCCGGGCCTTCATTTTCCTTTCTACTATCACTTTTTTCAAATCGTTCTCTTTGAATACCACCAATTAGCTGTACCAGGTTATAAGAAAAGCTGTCATAATTATCAATTAACAATATCATTATCCATTCACCTCCCCGGCACGTTTCACAGCCTCAATGACTGCTCCTGCTTTATTAGCACATTCCTGATATTCATTTTCAGGTACACTGTCTGCCACAATACCTGCCCCTGCCTGAACATATACTTTATTACCCTTCTTCACGGCGGTACGAATGGCAATACATACATCCAGATTACCGGAAAAATCCAGATATCCGATAGCACCGCCATATACCCCTCTGGCTACCGGTTCTAACTCATCAATAATTTCACATGCCCGAAACTTTGGTGCCCCGGATAGGGTACCTGCCGGAAGCAAGGCTGAAATGGTATCACAGCCGTCTTTATCCTCACGAATTGTACCAACTACCGTGGAAGCAATATGCATAACTTTGGAAAATCTGTGAATCTGCATATACTCCTCTACTTCCACAGAACCAAACTCTGCAATTTTACCGATATCATTTCTTGCTAAATCCACCAGCATATTGTGCTCTGAACACTCTTTTTCATCTGCTAAAAGCTCCCTTTCTAATGCCTCATCCATTTCCTTTGTTTCTCCCCGGCGTCTTGTTCCCGCCACAGGGAAGGTTGTCAGTTTCCCATTTAGAAGCTTCACCATAGTTTCCGGAGAGGTTCCTGCTATTTCCATATCATCGATTCCGATAAAATACATATAAGGGGAAGGATTTGTAGTACGAAGCACCCGGTATGTATTGATAAGACTTCCCTTATATTCCGCTTCAAACCGTCTGGATATAACACCCTGAAAAATATCTCCCTCACGGATATACTTCTTTGTCTTTTCCACCATGGCACAATATTCTTCCTCGGAAAGATTACAGGTAAAGGAAACATTTTCCTCCACCTTTTCTTCCTTTAAAGGCGTGGTAGATTGAATCAGATGAATCATTTTGTCAATCTCAAGCACGGCCGCGTTATATCCCTGTTCCCCATCCTCGGTTCTGTAATTTGCAATCACACTAATCTTCTGGGTTAAATGGTCATAGGCAATCACTTTATCAAACAACATAAGGTTATAGTCATCAAAATCACTTTCCTTCAGATGAAGCTTTGGCTCTGCATAACCAATCATTTCATAAGAGAAGTAACCAACCAATCCTCCCGTAAAGCTTGGCATATTGGGAATCTTTGGAGAACGGTATTGCTTCAACAATTGTCTCAGGGCTTCCATTGCATCCTTTTTTTCAGTTGTTTTCATTGCTCCACTTTTCATAGTTACATAACCATTTTTACAGCTAATCTGTAACAGCGGGCTGACACCCATAAAGGAGTATCGTCCCCATTGTTTGCCACCTTCGATACTCTCTAGCAAATAATACTTACTGTCAATTTCTTTCAAACGACGAAGCAATGAAATAGGCGTCACAATATCTGCATAGATTTCCTTACACAAAGGAATCATATTATATTCCTTCTCATATGTCTTCGCTTCTTCATAACTTGGAAACATGGTTTTACCTCCTTTAATTATCTTTCATCAAACGTTTGGAAAACGTCTATTGTTCTTAAATAAACAAAAAAGCTTCTGCCCCTCATAAGGGACAAAAGCTTATAAAATCTACTTCTGCGGTACCACCCAAATTGATGTAATAACATCCACTCTCCAAACATACCATCATATGTTCCCCATTGGTAACGGACGGGTTCCCGTTGACACCTACTCTGCATATTATGCATTTCAAGTCACCCTCGTAAGTCCATTCAACTATGAACCGCCTGCTGATTCCCACCGTCACAGCTCTCTGAAAAGCTTTACCATAGTCTACTCCTCTTACTCATCGGTTTGTAGTACTTTATAACTGACCTTATAACATCAGTGTTTCAACTAACGACAATTATATTACCCATGGATTATTTTGTCAAATAAAAATTTATTTCTGGTATCTGGTTTTTTGATGTCTGTCTCTGCAATCCTTTGCATAAGCAATTAAAAATTCATAAAAATCCTTCACTATGGGATTTTCAGAAAACTGCTCGTTATAAGCAATAATAATATCACGCTTACAATCCGGACTTTTAATTGGCAAAAGTGCCATATTCGTAGAATGCTTTGCATCTTCCCATGAATATTCCGGCCAGAAGCCTACACCCAATCCGGCACTAATTAAGCTTCGGACAGACTCAAAATTCACACTTTCAAATACAATATTCGGTGTAAATCCGGCTTCTAAACAAAACTGGTCGCTAATGCTACGGATTGGTCTGGTATCCGCCATCATAATAAATCCCTCTTCCGCAACCTCTGATAAATCAATGGCGTCATAATCTGCATATTTTGAAGTTGCAGGAACCGCCAGATAAAAGCTTTCCTCTAACATCATCTGATTCGTAACAGGATTTTTCCTAGGCAATGTTGCCGTAATACACAAATCATAATCTACAGAAGTCTGACTCTGTACAAATTGAAAGTTTACATCCGGATGCTTCGCCTTATAGGCAATAATGCAGTTTGTAACCAGAATCGAAGCAGCCAGTACATTCAGATGGATGGTTTGGTTCTGTTTTCTCTCTGCCTCTCTTAATTTTCTGGGCAGGGAATCCAAACTTTTCATAATAGGTTTTACTTCCTCTGCCAGAATCTTACCGGCAGCACTTAACTCAATACCACCTTTTTTTCGTTCAAACAGTTTGACATCAAGCTCCTGCTCTAACCGCTTAATAGACTGTGAAAGTGCCGGCTGGGCAATATGTAAGGAATTTGCTGCTTTTGTAATATGCTGATACTGTGCTGCTACTAAAAAATATTGTAATTGTTGTAATTCCATAATTATCTCCGTTATCATACTCTTCAAATCTTATATGTTACATCTTTTAACAGTATAACTTTTATATTATCAAAAGTCCAGTCTTTTACTCCATTAAATAATTGAATTACATTGTAAAATATGGTAAAATTCTTCTCATTAAAGACATATTATATTGGCGGGTATAAACACAAAACAAAAGAAAAATATGCCGGAATCAACAATGAAAAGGGGTGTAACAATGAAATCAATCAAAGGAAAAATAGTCACTTTAGTTGCAATATGTGCAGTGGTTTCTACATTAATTAATGGTACCTTCAGTTATCAGGGGGCAGCTAAGGTCATCAATGAAGATGCACATAAAATGATGTCCATGGAGTGCAGAAACGGAAGTCAGGAAATTGATTCTACATTAAAACAGGTAGAGCAGTCGGTAGATACCCTTGCTGAATTGGCAGAGCAGTCTTTAACAGATTTAAATGCTTTCCGAACCAGTGACCAGTATGTAAAAGAATATACAAAATCTCTTGAGTCTATTGCGTTGGAATCTGCAAACAACACAGAAGGTGCTCTTACCTATTATATTCGATACAATCCGGAATTTACCAGTCCAACATCCGGTATCTTTGCAACCAGAAGTTCTGCAGATGCCCAGTTTGAGCAATTAACACCGACAGATTTTAGTATGTATGATCCAAGTGATTTAGAGCATGTAGGCTGGTATTATATACCGGTACAAAACGGAACTGCCACATGGATGGATCCTTATTTTAATTCAAATATTAATGTCTATATGATCTCTTATGTAGTACCAATATATGTAAATGACATATCTATTGGTATTGTTGGTATGGATATTGATTTCAGTATGCTGGAGTCAATAGCCGGAGATACTACTGTTTATGATACCGGTGCTGCATTTATTGTAAATTCTGACAATCAGATTATGTATCACAAGGATCTGGAATTTGGTACAGATTTAAACAGTACAGAAAACGGAGCATATAAAAGTCTGACAGAAGGTTTAAATGACCGTAAAATGGAAGAAAGCGGAATTTCATATACATATCAGGATGTGGAAAAGGTTGGCTTTTATAAAGAGCTTGTTAACGGTATGAAATTTGTTTTAACGGCACCTACAGAGGAGATTCGTGATCAAGCATCCACCGTTTTAACTATGAACATGATTGCAATGGCAGTAGCATTGTTGTTCTCTATCTTACTGGGATATTTCATGAGCGCAGGTATCGCATCTCCAATTAAACAGGTAACAGAAATTGTACGTAAGATTGCAGATTTAAATCTTTGCCGGGATGAACGAATCGACCGTTTAAGCAGACAAAAAGATGAAACAGGCGCTATGTCCAGAGCCGTTCAGGAAATGAATGACCGATTGTTAGATATGGTACAGCAGTTGGAAGAAACCGGTATGGTTGTCCGGGAAAATGCTGAAAAATTAGAGGCCAGCTCCCAAGGTGTCAGCGAAATGTGTAGTGATAATTCAGCCACAACAGAAGAGCTTGCAGCCGCAATGCAGGAATCCTCCGCAACTGCAGAAACCATTACAAGAAATATTGAAACCGTACATGATAATGCAAGAGAAATTATGACCTTGTCCCAGAATGGAGAAACAAACTCCCAGAAGATATTAGAACGGGCACAGGCATTAAGTAATACTACCATGGAAGCTACACAACGTACAAAGAGTATGTACGACCAGGTGCGGCAGCAAACAACCCTTGCAATTGAAAAATCAAAAGCAGTAGACCGAATCAACGAACTAACACAAACAATATTAGAAATATCCACCCAGACCAATTTACTTGCATTAAATGCATCCATTGAGGCTGCCAGAGCAGGAGAATCCGGTCGTGGTTTTGCGGTAGTTGCAGATGAGATTGGTAATCTGGCAAACCAGACACAGGAAACGGTAAATGATATTGATACCATCATAAAACAAGTATACGAGGCAGTGGATAATATGACAGCATGTTTAAACGCTTCAACCGCCTTCCTTGAAAATACCGTTTTGGTAGACTATAACGAGTTTCTACAGGTAAGCAGACAGTATGCAGAGGATGCAGGTAATTTTGAAGCCAATATGAAAGAAATCAGTGATTCCATTCTTTCTCTTGGTTCAGCAATTAAGGAGATTACGGAAGCCATGGAGGGTATCAGTAAAATGACAGAAGAATCCGCAGAAGGCATATCCGTTATTGCAGCAAAAACCGGTGATATCGTTCAGAAAATGGCAGACGAAGAGGATTTAGTTTCTATTAACAGAGATAAAGCACAGCGCTTGGGCGAAATCGTCAGCAGCTTTACTGTAGAATAATTTTCAACCAATTTTAAGGGAGATTTCATATGGGTTTACGTTTTAGAAAAAGTATCAAGATTGCTCCGGGTGTTAAATTAAATATCGGAACAAAAAGTGCCAGTGTTTCAGTTGGTACAAAAAATGCAAGACAGACATTCAGCACAACAGGAAGAAAAACCACATCTGTTAATTTACCCGGAGGTTTTTCATATGTTACAAGCAAGAGTATGAAAAAAGGAACAAAGAAAAAGGGGAAATAAACTTCACATGAGTCCTGTTAATCCATGCAGGAGCCGTTATATATAAAAAAGCATATCTCATGATATGCTTTTTTGTATTTTCCTCACGGAATATATACTTGTCTACCAGTCCAAATCCATGAGCCAGGTGTTTAGTCTTCTCTCTTTATCCGCTTCACTTAAGCCCTCTTCTGCCGGTGCCACATATTCCCCTTTGATGTTACCATCTACGATATATAACACCCGTTTGCATTTTGCTGCAACCTTTGCATCATGGGTAACCATCATGATAGCGGTTCCCTCCCTGTTTAATTTAACCAGCTCCTCCATTACGTCCTTGGAGGCAGCCCGATTAAGTGCACCGGTGGGCTCATCTGCAAACAAAAGCTTTGGATGATTCATCATACTTCTGCAGATACAGGCACGCTGCAGCTGCCCACCGGAAACCTCATTGATATCATTATCTGCCACATCAATTATATTAAGCTTCCTCATGAGATTTTCTGCCCGTTCTACCTTGCTTTTCCTTGTCTCCGATGTCTTTTTACTTTCCAATGCAGGTAAAAGGATATTATCCATTACCGTCAGATTTTTCATCATATACATTTGCTGAAATATAAATCCCATTTCATCCAAGCGTAATTTAGCAAGGGCATTGGAAGAAAGCTTCGTAATATCCCTTCCATCAAACAATACAGTTCCGCTTGTTGGAGTATCCATACCGGATACGGAATAAAGCAATGTAGATTTACCGGAACCGGAAGGACCCATAATTGCCACCATGTCTCCCTCTTCTATTTTAAAATTTACATTTCTTAATACATTATTTTGTCTCTTATCTATTACATAAGTTTTGCATAAATCTTTAACTTCTAATATATTTCCCATAATATTTCCTTTCTTTATTCCACATTTACTATATCAGAGCTGCTAATTTTTCTTGCATAAAGGGTTGTTAACCAAAGTGCAACCAAGGTAACCAGTAAAATGATTCCCGGATATATAACAACTAAGGTTAGTGGGTTAAAATAATAATTTACATGAGTCATTCCCATCATCTTCCATATTGGATTACACCATAGCTTTGTCACCGGTATGGTTAAAATAACAGCCAGCAGCTCCGCAATACCTGCCACAATCATAAACCGATATATATGCCATTTTACAATGACTGAATTTTGAAAACCAATGGATTTTAACAATGCAATCTGGCCAGTTTCATCGGATATAAATGTACGTTCCATTAACACAGTAACCAGTATGACTACAATTCCCGTAATACATAAAAGCAGGAAAGAAACGGATTCCATGGTGTCCACAACACCAATACAATCTACGCAATATTCTGCCGCATCATATACCCCTTCAATACCATACATATCCTTAATTTTCTCAATACGACTTTCTATTTCCTTTTCATCCGGGTGGTCATTAAAATTAATCTGGAAAGACATTAATGCATTGGAATACTCCATAGAGGTTGGTGCATCCTCATGCAGTCTTGCCACCTGTCCTAACTGATTCATCGTCTGGAAATAAGCTACTACCATACATTCTTTTTTCTCACTTCCAAAATCAATCGTCACCGTATCTCCAATATGCGCACCAATCTGTTCTGAAACCATAGGGGTAATGGCAATCTCGGAATCATTCTGAGGGGGTGTTCCCTCTATGTAGTCATAATCAGATGTAGAGGTTTTTGCATTTTTCTGGAAAATAACAGAATATAGCTTTCCATTTACTTCACAGGGGTACTTATACCACACCTCCATACTTACTGTTCCCGGCATGCCTGCTTCTTTTAAATCCCCTTCAAGCTGCTTGAATTTATCTTCCAGCTGTTCATCCCCTGTCTTTCCCATGATATTCATTTTAATAAGCATGGAATCTGTAATATAAACATCCGATTCTGTTCCAAATGCAGTAACCAGATTCTTACTTTTCATGGTATCTGTCACAAGAACCAC
>JBJENX010000019.1:0-4568 GCA_051880415.1 Lachnospiraceae bacterium
CAACCATAACGCCATCCTCTGTAAGATGCTCCTTTACCAATTCAAAAAATTCTACAGAGGACATCTGAAAAGGTATGGTAATATCCTGATAAGCATCCACCATAATCACATCATATTTTTCATCGATAGCATTTAGGTACGCCCGACCGTCATAGGTTGCAACCTCCACATTCTCAGGTAATTCAAAATATTCCACAGCAAGGTCTGTAATTTTCTGGTCTATTTCAACCCCGGAAATATCTACATTGTCAAAGTATCTTGTGCATTGTGTTGCATATGTTCCGGTTCCATTTCCTAAAACCAGAATATTTAAATTTTCCTTTTCATGTATCCCGGTCATGAAGGGAGCCGCCATTGCATAATCATAGTACATTCCTGTCAGCCCATTTTCCTTTTTATAAACAGACTGGACACCAAATAAAACATTCGTTGATAAAACCACTTTCTCGTCATCCTCATAGACCTGAAGATAGTTGTAAACAGACTCTCCCTCATATGTCAAATCATCCTGCCAGAAGGCAAAGCTGTTATCATGACCCAAGCACACACATATTACAAAGATGACAATGCTAACAGGTATTTTTTTTACCTTCAATATATTTATTTTTCCACTGGCGAAATAAATGATGGAAAGCAGAAGTAAAATCCCGGCAAAAATCAGAAAGGTGATTGCGGTTCCTACCGCCGGAATACTGATAAATGTAGGCACAAATGTACCAATAATACTTCCAATGGTATTTGATGCATTTAAGTTTCCTACAAGCTTACCATTATCATCAAGATTATCTACCGTAAATTTTACAAGAGAAGGCGTAACTGTTCCCAATAAAAACAGCGGAAAAACAAATATCACCATACATGCTGCAAAGCCGGCTATTACAAGAAAATTACTGTTAACTGAAAAAATCAGAATGGCAGATATACCCAGTATAATATACTTTCCTAAGACAGGTATCAGGGCAATCCAAATAGCTGCAATAATGATTCGCCCATACAATTTATCGGGATTTGGATTCTTATCGGCACTTCTTCCGCCATAAATATTTCCTAAAGCCATGGCTATCATAATGGTTCCGATAATAATGGTCCATACAATCTGGGAGGAACTAAAATAAGGTGCCATAAGTCTGCTTGCTCCAAGCTCCACCGCCATAACTGACATTCCCGAAAAAAATTCTGTCAGATATAAATAAAATCTGTTTTTTAAAATTGGTCGTTTTTCCTTCATACTTTTCCCTCTTTTTTATCTTATAATCTTTTATTCAACCTTACTTCATACGCTTTCATATTTCTGTTTTGGTTAATCCTTACACCTCAACCAGTACTTTCCACCTACCATTTCGTTTGCCATTTTGGCACTTTGCATAGAAAATATCCTTTCTTTGTTTACTCAAAAGTTCTTTCAAGCACGATAATGGATTCCTCATTTTCTCCAATCATTTCAACAGATAATTTATCCACTTTACAAGTGAATTCTGCATTAATTTCTTTTACATAATTATACGCTTCATTTAATTCTTCTACAGTAGATAATTTTCCTACAGTTATATGAGGAGTATATGGTATGCCCAAGTCGAGTTGACTAAACTCATTTTTATACAACAAATCGTGTAACTGAATAATAGATTCCTCGCCCTTTATCATATTCAAAAAAAGATAATTACCAGATCTGTCCTCACATTTACTAAAACCTTTCATTTCAATCTCAAAGGGTTTTATCTGGCTAAGTCTTTTTTCTAGAATGACCGATAATTCTTCATTTGAAACATCTAATTCAAAAGGAAAAACTATCGTTATGTGTGGCCTGACCAAATCTGCTAGTGGATCATACTTAGTTCTGATACCATTAATAATATCTACATTTTCAAACTCTGGAAATATCATTATCGTTCTTAAACTCATATAATCCTATCCTTTCTGGAAACTATTCGCATACAACCTTTTCAAAGCCATTTAATCCCGCCTCATTTTTATATTGATTTTACGATTTTTTCACCCTTGCCGCACTTACAAGAGATTTTATCCCCCAAAAAAGTATGACCATCTGTATGACTGCTGTTTACGCAACATACGCAATCTTTTACGAATTATCAGATTGACAATTTCAATATCATATAGTATTATCCTCTCATAAAGAAATGGGTTTTCACTGGGTAAGGCTTACGCCTGACAGGACTTGCTTGTTTCTTTTTTTATTTCTAAAACATCATAAAGATACATCTTTCCTGATGAAGCATGTCTAATCAATAATCTTGCACTAAAGACATTGTATCTATCAATTTCACCATTTTCCTGATATACTGGCAAAGCAAATCTTGTATCATATTGATACCAACCATTCTTACTGTCTTATAAACAGCACCATAGAAAGCTCATAATTCATCCTCCACCAACTAATCTGTACAACAACTGGAATTTATATATCATATACGATTTCCACGTTATGTTCTTGACACCCTGTTGTAACAAGTTCCAATTGATGAGCCTTATACGCTTCCCTTATAAAATGATTCCATTCCTCCATACGTCTAAGTTTACCAAGTTCCTTATTGAACTTTGTACTTCCTGGAAATGCAGGCAGAATATGATTGCTAAATATGGACTTATACGCTTTGATTGTACTATTTCTCCATTCATAATTCCATCTCCTCTCGAAGTTTCTTCCGTACTCAAACTAAAGAAACAACTTACTAATCGTCATTCTATCTGTTTCCTTTATCACCCCGAAAACATCCATGGAATTGTCTAATTTATCAGCATTCCCACTTAAAAATAACAATTTTACCGGATATTGCATTCACAATCAAACAAATAATTATACTTTATTTTTCTTATTCAATAGATTGTGAACAATGTCCTCTGCGTTTCCCTTTAGCCACTTATATTCGGATTTTAGGGCTTTCTCTAAATATTCTTCTAATTTCGTTGACTGAATCTTCTCCAAAACCCTCAAAGCCATTATTTTCTGATATTCATCCTCATACGAACCCTCTGGATATTTTCCACGATTCCAAAATCTGATTGCATACTCCTCTGCACACTCAGGTTTCAACTCTGCCATTGTGTTGAGTGCCATCCTAGAGGTATATTCATAATCAGATTCTATAAATGAAAAAATAAGATTTTCATCACATTCTTTACATTCACCAAGATACTTGGCGAACTGCCACTCTGCATTCACATATTTAGAACCAATACTCTTCTTTGCAAGCAGTTCGAACCAATCCTTATGAAGAGTCAATTTATCTACAATTTTTTCACATTCATTATCTCTTGCTATAACAAATAATAACGAATCTATGGTCTTTTCGTCTGCTTTGCTACTTTCATGTTCATTTATAACATTTACTGCAGCATCACACATCTCATAGAAATGGTCCATTCCTATCTCCCACTCGCCGTTGTCATTCTTCTCCGACCACTCAGGATAATATGTTTCTGCCCATTTTGAAAATATCTCAATTTCTCTATAAAGTTCTTCCATTTAATTCGCACCTTCATTCAATGTAAAATCAAAATTTTACATTAGCTGTTTTCGTATTTTAGATTGTTCTTCTACAGGTAACTCATCAATAAAAATACAATACTCGTTTGGATAACCACCAACAAAAGTCATTCCTGGCATATTGATTTGATTTGGGTTCATTATCCTTAAAACCTCTTTTCCATGAAAATCCTCTATATATGTTAGTTTTTGTCCTTTATATTTAACTATCAATTAATTCACCCACACCTTGTCCTTATAACAAATCTAATGCTATATATTTTGAGTCGGAAAGTCTAGACTTATCCAGTTTTAATGCTTTCGCAACTGCTGTTAATATGAAATCATAGGAACCAACATATGTATATCTATCTTCATCTAATGTTTCATAATATTTTATAAGTCTTCTATAATGTTTGTCTTTTACTACATCTAAATGTTTTAAAAATAAGTCCGTTCTTTCTGCATCAGAAGCATTGTAAATATCTACAATCCCTCCATGTTCTTTACTACGCTCTCCAAAATAACCTTTATCCTTGTAATAAAAATCTTTGGTAGAATAACACTTCCCTTCAAAATATATATTACGAATGAGATCCAAACAAATGTCTATATATTTTTCTTCGACCATATATTCTTTAATAAACTCAACTTGTTTTGAATCGATATGAAACAAATATGCTAGCGAAAGTATATTTGCTGCATCATTATAGGTTATATTTCCGCCGCAATACTGAACCTTTCGCTTATCATTTTCTATATATTCCAAGACAGTCTGCTTTATTTCGTCAATCTCATACCCCAGTTGATATTCAATCGAAATAACAGATAGCAGCCTTATCCCTATTGCAATATACAATCTTGAAGCATTCTCTTGGCAAAGGTTATCTCTATACCTCTTAATTCTTGTTTCAAGATGCTTTAATTCTTTTTGAAAATATTCAATTGTCTTAAAATCATCTTTTAATCTATTATTCAAACTACTACCTCCTTTTCCACAGAAACTGGAATATACCAAAACTCTTTATCTTGAGTTATTCAGATTCTAAGACAGTTACAATGTAATACGCATTATTGTAATCGT
>JBJENX010000020.1:0-4510 GCA_051880415.1 Lachnospiraceae bacterium
GAAATTGGTGATGTTTTCTATTACGTTGCTTTAATTACATATGCTAGTCAATTAACTAATTCTTCATTAGCTATTTCTTTAGTTACTACATTGGAATTTATTCCGCCTGTATTTTCTATCATAATAGGTCCAATTGCAGATAAATTATGTAATAAAACTAAGGTATCAATGATTGTAAATATCTTACAGTGTACTTTATATCTGATTAATGGACTAATATTTTTGAAATTTCAAAAATGGACTTTATTTGGTTTATGTCTAACCATAAATTTTATTTCAGATACTCTAGGAATAATTACACAAGAAATGGAACCGATAATCTTAAAAAAATTGTCACCACAGATATCTTATGAAAAGAAATATGGTTGGCTAAGCGCAGTAGCACAGTCATTTTCAATTGGGGCAAGTTTTTAGGCGGTGTTCTTTTAACAGTAATGAATAATCATTATATTGTTATGAGCTTTATAAATGCTGCAACTTTTGGTTGCGCAGCTGTTGCTATGGCACTAATTGGGAATGTCATTACCAAAAAAACCAAAAATGATGAAGATGAAAAAACGGTGCCTTAGAAGGAATAAAGTTTTTAAAAGACAATACCAAAGTAAGATTTATTGTAGTTTTGCTATCTAATATAAATATTGTGTTAGCTCCTATTTTACCGATAGCATATATTTTATTAGCCGATAAAGAAATGTATTCACCTGTTAATTATTCAATGTCGGTGTCGTTATTAACAGCGATAGATTCACTGGCTAGTATCTTAGGGCCCACTTTTGGTCTCAGATTATTTAAAGGGAAAAAAGCATTAATTAATTCAGTAATGGTTGGAAGCATATTCTCTGCGATTTTTTGCCTAAGTATTTTTACTCGAAATATTTATGTCCTGATGTTAACTCTATTTTTGGCTTCATTTTTTATAGGTGCTACTATTCCACTTCTATTCGGTGGGGTCATGAAGAATGTACCAGAATCCAAGATAGGAAGTGTTAACGGAGTGATTGATACTTTGTTGGCAATTACTCCGCCACTCTCCACCTTTATTTTTTCATCATCAGTGCAATATGTGTCAGCATTCGTTAATATAGCGATTTTAAGTGTGTTTAGCGTTTGTCTTATTTTAATAATTGTTAAAAATAAGAGAAATTTATTTTGATAGAAGATATATAGAAAAATATATTGTAAAAAGGAAAATCAAAAATGCCATATCAAGAAAAAATAATTAAAACAGTTATGCCAGCTAAAAAGCTGAAAAGTATCCTTGAAAAATATCTTAAACCTACGGATAGTATTGAAGTTCATACATCCCTCAGTGCATTTGGTTATATCCCTGGTGGCGAACAGAGCGTAGTAAGAGTATTAAAAGAAGTCGTAAATCAAGGAAATATTATTATGGCTGCTCAAACAGCTGATATTGGTGACCCAATTGATTGGGAAGATCCACCAGCAACTCCTGAAGCGCGAAAAGAGATTATGGAGAATATGCCGGCTTTTGATAAAGAAACTACACCTATTCACTATATCGGTAAAACGCCTGAATACTTTAGAACTAGCAAAGATGTAAAGAGATCCAATCATCCACTTTATTCAATGTGTGCCTGGGGTAAAGATGCAGATAAAATAGCACGTGTACGAGATAGTTATGATTATCCCTTTGGACTAAATAGTCCAGTAGCAGATTTGTACAATCTTGATGGAAAAGTTGTCATGTTGGGGACAGATTACGAGAGTTGTACCTCACTTCATTTAGCTGATTCTACGATTGGTCGTCCAAATTTAACAGAAAAGGCGCCAATAAAAGGTGAAGATGGCAAAACAAAATGGATTACTTTTAAAGACGTTGATGATTTAGATAAATATGATGACTTTAATGAATTTGGTAGTTATTTTGAAGAAAAATATCCAGATTTAGTAGTCAAAGTACCAATTTTAAAAGGATATGTTCGAATTATCCCAGTAAGGCCTTTGATTGATGAAGCTCGAAAGTATTACACCAAGAAGGATAAAGAAATGGCTGAAAAAGCTAATAAATAATAGGGTAACTAAAAAAGTTGAGCAAAATTGCTCAACTTTTTTAGTTATTCAAGTAATTATCAAGCACTTCCAAAACACCATCATCGTTGTTAGAAGGAGCTTCATATTTAGCGATCTTCTTAATTTCCGGATCACCGTTTGCCATTGCGTAGCTGTATCCAGCAAGTTTAAGCATTTCTGTATCGTTCAAGCCATCACCAAAGGCAATCAATTCGCTTGGCTTAGCGTCAAAGTAGCGTAAGAAGTATTGCAATGCGCTACCTTTGTTTACGCTGTAAGGCACGATATCGAGCAAGCCGAAACCACTTGAAGTACAGTGGACTTTTTCTGCGTGGTGCTTGTTAAATTCTCTTTCAAGTTCTGCCGAGAAGTCTTTTTTATAGCTCAAAGTAATCTTGGTAACTTGACCATTAGGCGAAACGGTTGAAAGTAGGTCATTAACTTCAACACATTCTGGATAGTAGAAGCTCATTTTTTGCTTAAAGTCAGGGGATGCATTAACTGTTGTGTATGAATTATCAACACCAGTAACAATAACTGAACTTTCTGGATAATGTTCTTGGATGAAGTGAATTAAATCAACTGTTGTCTTATAAGTAAGCAGGTGAGTGCTGATAATGTTGTTGTCTTGCAATAAAAGCGAGCCATTATCTGCGATCATGTCGATTCTAGTTAAAAAGCCTGCGAAATCTTCACGCAGTCTGGTATAAGGACGACCACTTGAAACGATAAAGTGGCCACCTTGATCTCTTAACTGGTTTAGAATGCGGTCAAATCTTTTGTGATCAAAAGTTTGATTATCGCGCATGAAAGTACCGTCCATATCGACAGCAACAACTTTGAAGGGAAGTTTATTCATATATATTCGTCCTTTGTAAAAAATCTATATCTTTCGAATCTTATTATAAGGCAAAACTTTAGCTAATTCGATTTAAAAATTAAGCGCTATCAATTTCTAAAAGAAAAAATCTCGAAATTCACATAAGAACCTCGAGATTTTTTAGTCTGCCCGATCGTTTATTGGGGGATTCATCTTTTTGATCTAGGGCAGAGCTGATTTCTATAAATCTTAAACGAATTGCTCGGCAGAATCAATCGGACTTAAGTAAACGTAAGAAAGATTTACATATTTTGTAGATTCCGTTAATTTTTTCATGATTGCTTCTTGTTCGCTGCTTAAACGCAAGTGACGTGAAGCAACTCTGGCTTGAATGTACATCACTAATTTGCCAGTGTATTCAAGCGGGTGATCGTTTTCATCGAATTTATTAATTACGAGACCGATTACGTCTCTGATTTGACGATAGCGATCAATATTCTTTTCATTATAAATATCGCTGAAAAAACTGTTGTAGAATTTTTTGAGTTCTTGATAAATTTCTTTAGTGTTGGGTTGGTTGGATTTAAAGAGACTGAACATAATAATTACTCCTTTAATACTGGTATGATTTGCGTTCTTGAATTGAAATGCTGCTTAATTTCATCAGATAAAGGCGTGTCGGTAATTAAGACATCGACCTTATCTAATGGAATTGACATGTATGGAGAAGTGGAATGATTTGTGAATTTGTACTTTTCAGCCACCAAGACGATTTGTTTTGCTCGACTAGCTGTTGCACGTACAATTTCGGCATCCGCCATTGATGATGTATAAACGCCATCGGCGTCAACTTTAGAACCACCAATAAAAGCAGTGTTGAAACGAATTCTTCTAATTGTCTCAAGGGCAGCCTCTGAATAAATGTAGCGCTGTTGTTTATTAATCACGCCGCCCAGAAGTCTAACGGATGGAAATTCACTAGTCAGTAAACTCAAAGCATTATCGATTGAATTGGTTACTACTTGGATATCCATCCCGTTAAGCATGGGACAAAGCTGCTTGAGCGTGGTAGAAGGACCGATAAAATCACATTGACCAGGATGGATGAACCTTTTTGCCATCTTGGCCATTTTTAATTTCACGGGAGATTGAACTTGATTTCTAGCTAGAAAATCAGGTACGTCATTTTGACTAATTTCCATCATCCCACCGTGGATTCTGACTGCTTGACCTGTAGTGGCTAAGTGAATTACATCTCGGCGAGCCGTATCAAAAGATACACCGAACTTTTTAGCGATTTCTTTAGTTGATACTTGGTGCTCTTTTTTGAGCATCTTTTTTATTTGAACTAATCTTTCTTCTTGAATCATTTCGTATCTCCATAAAGTAAGTTAACATGACTGACTAAAATTGTAATTGCTTAATCAGCATTTTATATTTGTTTATCAGCGTTTGTCAGCATTTAATAGCTGAAACACTTATATTAAATGATGAAAATGCTGCTATTGCAAGCTTTATGGCGTATTGATTTAAATCTAAAGACTTATTTAAAATGGTAGGGCCCAATTTGTAAATTAGTTGATATTTATAAAAAAATTGGTATTATGGAGATATAAAGAAAAAGATCAATCAAGAGTAATTTAATGTGCTCAAAGGAGA
>JBJENX010000021.1:0-4444 GCA_051880415.1 Lachnospiraceae bacterium
TTCAGATAAGGCTGTGGTATGCAGCGTTACCTTTGGAAATGTAATCCACTCTCTCGTATTATCTAAATCTACTGATTCACACCAGTAACGCTCGTTATCGACTAAATGAATTGAAATAACATTAGATGCTTTTCGATTTATTTCTCCTTCATCATCCACTACTACTAAATCATTATCGGCACCGTCACATAAGTACACTTTCCATACACCCTTTGCTCCGGATAAAGTCTCAGCATCAAGCTTATAACTTAATGCAACACTTCCCGAAGCATTTGCGACATAATTAGAACTGCCTCTTGAAGCCGTGGTAAATGATTTATTGGCCCGAATGTAATTACCATTATCATCTAATATAGGCTGTCCTGCCTTATAAGAGGTACCATTATCTAATATAAAATCCTCTCTTGCAACCATAATACCCTTAAAGGTATATGTATGATCATAACGTAATTTCTTATACATAATAGTATCAGTAATCTCTGCATCCTTTGAAGCAACTGTATAATTATTACCTAAAGTCTTATCTGCAGAATCTGTCTCAAAGTAAGGCAAATCCATGTCAATTAAGGTCTGACGGTTCACTTCCCCATTATCTGTAATGCTGAAGGTATAGTCACCATAATCAATTAACTGTGTACCTGCATTACCATCTGACACAATCTCCTTAACCGTATAGTCATCATAAGGTAATGCTCCGGTATTATCATCTACCAGGGAAGGATTCCACTTGCTCTGATCCGCTGTACCGTAAAACCAGATACCGGTAGGTCTTAACTGGTTGGTTTTTACTGCCTCATTATCCAAATCATCAAGATAACTGTCATTGCCATTGGTATTATCTGTATGGGCAATTCCTTTGGTCGTTGCTTTACCATTCTCGTCTGTCACAATGATATGCTGTTCGCCGGTGGTTTTCGATTTGATAATAAAGCCTATATGCTGCATTTTTGTGCCGGACTTATAATCCAGCTTGTCAAACTCCAAATCGCCACGCATCACCACATCATAAGTGGCTGTAACAATCTTATTCATGTTTCCGGATGAAGCAGTAGTTCCTCCATCTAAATATCGAAGCACTCTTCCATCTGTTTCACTCCACTTAAACTGATATAAAATACAGTTGGTATCGCTATAATCAGATCCGTCTACTACATATTTACCCTGTAGTTCAGTATCATTAACCAGACCATAGCCTTTAGGAGCACTTACTTCTTTTACTGTTACGGTACCCATTGGGATAGCCCTATCTCCATCTATATCCGTGTATACCGGGTCAGAAACAAATCCATTTCCGTTATACAAAGGACTACTCCAAAAATCCCATGAATTATTGCTGTCTGTTGCAAAGTACCACTTTGCAGTTGGTGTACCGGGAAGATTACCCTTATTGTAGTAATTGTCATAATAAGCCACCTCATAGATAGCACCGGCTAAACTACCTCCACCACATGCAGCATCTCCATACACGGTATCCCCTTTCTTCATGGAAAACTGTAACGGGTCAAGTCTTGGTGGCTCTTTACAGGTAATCTCTGCCACCGGATTGGATGGATTAATGGTTACTTCATGGTATTTTCCTGCAATATCCTCTTGACAATCTGGGTCACGATCATATCCACTTGGAGCTTTTGTTTCTGATATCCGGTAGGTACCGGCTACTGCCTTAATTCCATCTGAAAATGTAATGGTATATATATTACCATTAACAGCTACATTATTATAAAAGCCTGTTATATTAGATGCCGTACCGTCATAGGTGAAGGTATAAGTCAGGTAACCGTTAGCATCCGTAATGAGCTTTGTACTTGACGTATTGGCAAAAATATAATCATCACCATTCTTGCCAACGATAAAGTCAGCAGCTGCACCGTTGGTATCCCTGATTACATACTCAGCCCCTGCCAGACTGTATAATGGGTTATTGTCCGTACAAGCCGGATTAGAGCTTGCTTTCGTAAACTTTACCGTATATGCAATCGGTGTGGTTGACCTTCTGAATACAGTAAGCGGACCACTCTTACTTAGGTTTACATGGCCATCTCCAACACAGGTTTTATTTTCGAGATAGTACTCTAACTCCCCGACACCTTCATTTGCTACATCTGATGCAACTTTACCGGGATAACATAAGTAGCTTGCACCACCGTTTAAGGATGATGAATAAAACTCCGGAGAATCCGTCGGCTGTCCTACCATAATTACATGCTCATTCGGTCCAAAAAAGACGATATCACCTGCCTGCAGACTAAGATGTACCGGACCGGCTGCAGGCGTTACACCGGAACATATCATACGGTAGCCGGCAGCCCCACCATTTAATTGTGAATATAATGTTGCACAACTGGGAGTCGGTGTTACATTGAGACCAGAATCATGCAATAAATACGATATAAATGATGCACAGGCACCACTATATCCATCGTTGAGTGCATGTGTAGCAGCAGTGGAGCGGATATTAACGATGTTCTGATACCAGCTGGAATTATTGGCACTGACAGACAATGTAAAATTAGCCTGGCAGGATGCACAGGCCTTATGACTGGTAGCTCCAAGTAATTCATCCTCCAGCATATCCACTTCATATACCGGTAACTCATCCAAAACTTCCTCTGTCGATTCTTCCGTCAGTTCTTCTATTACCGGTTCTGTTTCAGTACTGACCTCTGTAGGAATTTCTTCTGTAGAGATTTCCTCCATTGTCGCTTCCGTTGTCATTTCTGTAGTGACATCTGTTTCTGTTGTTTCTTCTGTAAGCTCTGCCGGTAATAGTTCCGTAGCATACGTTATATCAGTAGGTAAAAGTGACAATAACATAGCTATCATGAGACATACAGAAATACATTGTTTCATTTTTTTCATTTTTCCGTTTTCCTCCTTTTATGAAACTATCTATGTAAACTCTTAATTAAGAGATTGTTTTCAAACACAAAAAAAGAACAGGTTAGAAATTCTAATCTGTTCTTAAGGTTATCTGTTATTCATTTTTTTAATCATCTATTAACCTATCAATATTCCGAATGACGGTAGGTTAATACTTGATTGTATCCTTCTTAACTGTTCTATCTGTTGATTTAACATAGCCGACTGTTGGGATTGTTGATAAAGCATTTGATTTTTATATATTGTATCTTCTAACAAATTAACTGCTTCTGTCCAGTTATTAGCTCTATAATTAATTAAATACTCCATCATCATTTTAATAGCGATTGGCGTTTGATACTTCATCGGTATCATTCTTAACTCTGTGTGGTTATTGAGAAATACAATTAAGTCATTTCTAGTTTTATTCATTTCTTCAGTAGCAATTTTTATTTTTTTCTTACTAGATACCATACATCCTAAAAAGGCAGAAATCAAAATCAAAAAAAGCATTAAGCACGAAACTGAAAGTATCCAAAAAACTATATCCTTTACCCCCTGTTCCAGTGAATACACCATAATAGCCGCTATTATATATACTATAATACATGTAACCATACATATTATTAATCCATGCTTTGATGATTTCTCATTATCCTTTGCCGAATTATATTGGGTTGAACAATTTTCTATCGCAAGCAATATATTAAACTGTTGTTCAATCGCATTATAATTATTCCTAAAAAATTGTATCAATTCGACTCTATTATATTCAGATATATTATTTTTCATTATCTGCTTACTCTCCCTCAACATATATAACTATCATCCTATTTTGCCATATATTAATTACTATTTAGTTGCTCCGCATTTACTACACTTATAATAATCCGTTATGGTTTCATCATAGGCTGGAGTTACCTCATATGTTTCACGCACGGCTGGTTCAAGACAATAACTAGCCTCGGAACCGTTGCTACTAATTCCCCAACACGGATCATCCTGATGAGTTAAAAAATACCGCTGACAGTTATAACAGTACCAATGGGCATAAACTGCTGATTTAGTGATTCTCTCTCCCATAACTGCATCATGATGTACTGTATGTGTTACTGCTTCCCAGTTATGCTGGCACTCCGTTGTCTGTGGTGTAGTGTTATTAGATGTCTGTCCGGATGAAGAAGGTGTACTGCTACTTTGGGTATTAGTATTGCTAGCAACAGTCGTATTACCTCCTGTAGCATCCGTCACCTTTTTGGTATCAGTTTTCTTCTCTTCAGACTCTTTGTCAGAAGTTTTACTCTCTGTAGTTTTCTCTTCTGTGGTCTCCCTGGTTGTTTTCTCTGTGGTAGCCTTTTCGGTTTCCGTGGTAATCTCCTCTGTGGTTACTTCCGTCGTTGTCTCTGCAGCTGCTTCCGTATTAACTGCCACATCCTTATTGCCACATCCGATACAGGTAAGACCAAGTGTCATAACCATTCCAAACATGTATAATTTCTTTTTCATAAGCCATTCCTCCCTTCAGGAAACGGTAGTGTCAAAAACTACCCGTTTTTTATTTTAAAAATCCTTTTAAAACCTTGAT
>JBJENX010000022.1:0-2869 GCA_051880415.1 Lachnospiraceae bacterium
TGGAGCAGATGAAAGCTGGTGCAGGGATTACAGAAGAATTAAAGGCGAGCGATCAGATGAAGTGGGTAGGACTTATGAATAATGTGCGGAGTGCGGCGGAGGAGATTGTGATAAGAGAACTGATATATGTGTGAGAAAGGTGCGGAGCGAAAATGCTCCGCATTTTTTAAATCCTAATGCGGATTAACTGATGTTATGATATAATCAGAGCAATAGACTGAAAAGGTTGAGTCACTGTAAAATTTATTGATAATTTTTAAAACTGTCTCATTGCATAGAAGTGTTTAAATGCTTATTCTTAAAGGAGGAGGTGGCAGATATGGCTAATGAAAATAAAAAGGATTTTAATGCTATGTTGCATGATAGCAAAGATATGCCAAAGTTTCAGATTATTACAGACAAAAAAAGTATTGAGAAATACGGTGGAAATAAAATGTACTTTGCTCCACCGATTGACTATGACAAGGTAATGAAACAAATTCCTTGTGGCAGAGTAATTACTGTTGGCAAAATACGGGAGCATTTTGCAAAACTAAATGGTGCAGATTTTACAGAGCCCATTACAGCAGGTATTTTTGTTTCCATTGCTGCGTGGGCAAGCTACCAACGCTCCAATGATGAAACACCATATTGGAGAACATTAAAAGCAAATGGCGAGCTAAATGAAAAATATCCCGGTGGTGTAGAAGCACAGAAAGAAAAGCTGGAAGCTGAAGGACACACAATTCTTCAAAAAGGACGTAAAAACATCAAGTATTATGTAAAGGACTATGAAAGTGTTCTTGAAGATTTGGAGTAAACAAAACTGGAATATGCGGAGGTGGTGTTTGTGGTAAGTAAGTTGAAATACGGCAATACAAATACATTTTTTGTTCGTGGAATAAACGGTAATTTGCTTGTTGATACTGACTATGCAGGAACATTGCCTGCATTTTATAGGGCGATTAAAGAGCACAACATAAAAATCAGTGATATTACTTATGTTTTGGCAACACATTACCATCCTGACCATATTGGTCTTATAAGCGAACTTATGGAACTGGGTGTAAAACTTCTGCTGATTGATACACAAGTCGAATATATTCATTTCTCTGATGAAATATTTAGTAGGGATGCACGGATGAAATATGTGCCAATAAACAAAGAAGATGCTGTTTTGGTTAAATGTAAAGAAAGCAGAGTATTTCTTCACAGCATAGGAATTGAAGGTGAAATTTTATCTACGCCAAGTCATAGTAAAGATAGTATTTCTCTCATTTTGGATGATGGTTTTTGTTTTGTTGGCGATTTGGAGCCTATAGATTATCTTGACGCTTATGATAACAATGTAGAGCTTAAAGCAGATTGGAAAATTGTCATGAGTCGTAATCCTAAAGTTATTTTTTATGCACACGCAAATGAAAGAGTAGTATTGTAATCGGCAAATGATAATTTTATGAAATAACGTATTTACATTTGATGGAGGTATCGCATGTGTGGAATGACAACTGATTTATAAAATAATAAATCGGAGGTTTATATGGATTATAAAATAAGAAAATTAAAGCAGAATGAAGTAAATATACTAAACGCATTTTTGTATGAAGCTATTTTTATTCCAGACGGAGTTGATGCGCCGCCATATGAAATAATTAAGCAACCAGAATTACAAGTATATGTAACAGATTTTGGCAAGCAAAAAGGTGATATGTGTTATGTGGCTGAAACAGATGACAAAATAGTTGGAGCAGTATGGGCTCGTATTATGTATGATTATGGACATGTTGATGATGAAACTCCGTCATTTGCTATTTCATTGCTTAAAGAGTATAGAAATCATGGTATTGGAACTAAATTGATGAAAAGAATGCTTTTAGAACTCAAAAAGCAAGGATATAAGCAGGCATCATTGTCAGTTCAAAAGATAAATTATGCCGTTCATATGTATAAAAATGTCGGCTTCAGTATCGTTGATGAAAATAATGAAGAATACATTATGGTTTGCAAACTGTAATTTGACAGATTCTAATTTCCCTTTGGAGGAGCATCTGCGCAAAAAGTACTAAAGCAATGTATTAAAGTAATAATAATGATCATAGTGATTTTAATATTGTTCTTGGTTAGCTCATTTATTCGGTATAAAATCCGCTTATCAAATGAGAAGGACTTACAGACTCCTTTATGTTGATAATCCAAATCTAAAAAATGCTTGGAATCATCTTACGGGTTACAAGCCAAGGAGAATTCTGTATTCTCATGCAAATGAAAAAATAGTAACATAAATAAGTTGTTTTTGTAGTTCTCGCACCAATGGTGCGAGAAAATAGGCTATTGGAAGGAAGGGAGCATATATATGGAGTGCATTATACGAGAATGGAAGATAGAAGATGCCGCTGGTTTGGCAGAAATGTTGAATAATAAAAATATACTTAATAACTTGCGCGATGGTTTGCCATATCCATATACTAAGAAGGATGCAGAAGAATATATTATGTCAATGCTTTCGGCTGATAAAACGAAAACCTTTGCTTTTGCAATAACTGCCGATGATAAGGTTGTTGGCAGCATAGGAGTGTTTCGGTGTGAGAATATTCATTTTAGGACGGCTGAAATGGGATATTATATTGGTGAGCCTTATTGGGGGAATGGTCTGGGTACGAGTGCTGTAAAGCAGGTTTGTAGTTATATTTTTGAAAATACTGACATTATCAGAATATTTGCAGAGCCATTTGCCTATAATGCAGCATCGTGTCGCGTACTTGAAAAAGCAGGATTTCAATTTGAAGGACTTCTCAGGAATAATGCAATTAAAAACGGCAAAGTGCTGGATATGAGAATGTATTCGTTAATTAAAGAATTGAGGTAAGAGAGATGTATAAAATACGAGAAG
>JBJENX010000022.1:2969-22496 GCA_051880415.1 Lachnospiraceae bacterium
AATGTATTCGTTAATTAAAGAATTGAGGTAAGAGAGATGTATAAAATACGAGAAGATTCCAAAGCGATTAAAATACATAGAATCGCAAGTGGTAATGTAAATTGTTATATAGTAGCGGATAATGAAAATGCTATATTAATTGATACTGGCAGAAAGAAATATCGTGAGAAGATTTTAGAAAAGTGCAAGGAGTTTCATGTAAGTTTGATTGTACTCACACATGGACATATGGATCATTGTCAAAATGCAGCTTATCTTGCTAATGCTTTGCATATTCCGATAGCTATGAATAAAAAGGATATGGATCTGATACCGGATAATAGAAAACAATATTTATTAGCAAAAACACTCTTGGGAAAAATTGTTTTATCTGTATCTCTAAGCAGCTTTGAAAAAGATAGGTTAGAAGTGTTTGAACCAATACTTTGTTTGAAAAATGGTGATGATTTGAGTGAATATGGTATAGCTGCAAAGGTTGTAGAATTACCGGGACATACGAAAGGTTCTATTGGAATAGAGATAGAAGATAACTTGTTTGTCGGAGATGCGTTGATGAATATGTTTTATCCAACAGTATCTATGCTTTATGTAGATGAACAGGAAATGTTATCAAGTGCTAAATATATTAGTGAATTGGGTGAGAAAACAATTTATTTTGGTCATGGAAAACCAAAACGAAATCGGGAATGGGTAAAATAAAACAACATTCTGGTAAAGGTCTGGTGAAGAAGCACTAGACCTTTTAACGTTGAGAAGAGAACGTAAAAATTTATTGAGAAAGCGATACAAGCATAGTATAATGTATTTGTGAAAATGTGACAAAAAAGGACGCCTTTTTAGAAATAATATGGTTAATAAATCTCGCACCATTGGCGCGAGAAATGGAGATTGATATGGAAAAAAGTGAAATTGTGGGATATGAGCCGTTGGTCAATGACTTAAAGCTATTGATAAATAAAAAGCAATATCATGTTTTGAAAATGATAAATGCGGAGACTATTAATTTATATTGGGAAATTGGAGAAGAGATTTATAAACAACAAGAACAAAATGGATGGGGAAAATCTATTGTACAAGTATTATCAAAAGAATTACAGAAAGAATTTCCGGGAGCAAAAGGTTATTCAGCCGCTAATCTGTGGAGAATGCGTAATTTTTACTTGACTTATCGTGATTCTGAAAAACTCGCACCATTGGTGCGAGAAATTAGCTGGAGCAATAATATAATCATCATGGAGAAATGCAAAGATGATTTACAAAGAGAATTCTATATTCAAATGTCGAAGCGATATGGTTGGACAAAACGTGTATTAACTAATTTTGTTGAAGCACAAACGTATGAAAAGTATTTACTGAATCAGACCAATTTTGATTTGACACTACCGGCAGAACAAAGAGTGCAAGCAAAGCTGGCAGTAAAGGACGAATATACTTTTGATTTTGCTGAACTCTCGCCGGAATATTCAGAACACGAGTTGGAGATGCAGTTAGTAAACAATATCAGGTCATTTTTGATTGAAATGGGTGGTGATTTTACATTTATTGGAAATCAATATCATTTGATGGCAGGAAGCAGGGATTTATATATTGATCTATTACTTTTTCATCGAAGATTGAGAAGTCTGATAGCTATAGAGTTGAAAATAGGTGAATTTGAAGCAGAATATGCTGGAAAGATGCAACTGTATTTGACGGCATTGGACGAGCAGGTCAAATTGCCAGATGAGAATCCCTCCATTGGTATCATTATTTGTAAGAGTAAGGATAAAACTTATGTAGAATATGCTTTGAAGCAAATCAATGCACCAATTGGTGTGGCTACATATCAGTTGAGAAATACATTGCCGGAAGAGATGAAGGCGATGTTGCCAGAACCGGAGGAGATTGTGAAGAGGTTGAGGATATTTGAGGAATAAGAAAGTTTTGTAATCATATAATGATAAGAGAAGGAGAATAATTATGACAAAGATACAATATTTTAGGATATACAATTTATTTAATCAATATAATGTTTCGTTAAACTTTGACGACAATGTAAACATATTTTTGGGTGAAAACGGAATGGGAAAAACAACAATTCTAAGTTGTTTATATTATGTTTTGAGTGGAAGATTAGACAAGCTAGATAATATATTGTTTGATTCGATTGTAATAAAATTTGAGGGAAATGAAGAACTTACATTAAACCGAAATGATTTGAATAGATATCTGGAGGAGAATGTTTATGATACACCACGATATAGAAGAATGCGTCATAGTAATTTAGGTAACATTTTTTCAGAAAAGGAAAAAGAAGAATTAAAGAGGTTAGCTCAAGAAGGAAATGCAAATAGAGAGGAATTGACAGAGTATGCTGTTCGAGTTGGAGATGTATATGGCATGTCAATAAGAATGGCATATGAAGAAGTGAGTAGATATATCTTTTCACTTATAAAACCGGATGAATACGGAAAAGCTACAAATGCAGTTGATTTCAAAAATAAAGTCGAAAACTTGGTTGAGGAAGATGTCCTTTATTATCCTACATATAGAAGAATAGAGGAAGATATGTCTAAGTTGGGTGTGGATATGGATAGAGATAATGTAAAAGAACGCCTCATTCAGTTTGGAATGAAAGATGTAGAAAATAGAATTGACAAAGTTCTTGAGACAATAAAATCAGCTGCTATAAATGGATTTGCTAAGATGACAGGTGTTCTATTGAAGCAATATTTAAATCATACAGAAATTGATAAGGGTATAAATATAGATAAAGAAACGTTAAATATTGCTTTGGATAGAATTGGTGATGTAATAGAGAAATCTGATAAAGAAAAAATAAAGCAAATAGTTGCTAATGATGAAATATATAAAGATGAAAACCAGCATTTGTTTAATCTGATTGTAAATTTAATATCAAGTTATGAAAAACAAACTCAACATGATGAGAAAATACGAAAGTATAGAGATGTTTGTAATGCATATTTGGATGGCAAAAAATATATTTATGATGAGAGTAATGTAAAACTAGAAATATATAGAAATAACTATAAAAAACCTATAAATATACAAAATTTATCATCTGGAGAGAAACAGGTGCTTTCTATTTTTTCTAAATTGTATTTAGAGCAACAAAAACCTTGTATTATTTTATTTGACGAGCCAGAATTATCTTTATCGATAAAGTGGCAGGAACATTTTTTGCCAGATATTATGAAATCAGGGAAATGTAGTTTGCTCGTTGCTGTCACTCACTCGCCATTTATCTTTGATAATGAATATGATTATTTGGCTCAGGACATGGGTGAATGTATAGAAGAAGTGATAGGGGAGTAAGGCGATGGATGTACAAAAGACGCGAGAGGCTAGAAATAAGTCAGTCGTTGTGTTTACGAAATTTTGCCAATCAAAAGAGCTTCATACAAGAGCACTATTTTGTTTTTATGAAGGCGAAGATGCAAAATATTATGGGAATCGGGTTGAGCAAATTACGGGAAGATCTTGTGATAATATAGTTAGCTATAATTGTGGTGGAAAAGCTGGTGTATTAAAAGTCAAGGAATTGATAAAAAAGAAAAAGCAGTATGATCATGTGAAAACGGCATATTTCATAGATAGTGATTTCTTCCCTCAAAAAAATTTAGAAAAAAATGTTTATCAGACAACAGGTTACTCTGTTGAAAATTATTATACATCTAGTACAGCTTTTACAAGGATTTTAAATTATGCGTTTGGAGTTAATTGCAATTGTGGTGATTATCAAAGATGCATGGAAGATTATAAAAAAAGTATGGATGTATTTCATAGACAAGTTCTTTTTTTAAATGCGTGGATAAAAGCACAAAGAGTAAATGAATTAAAAAACGGAAAAAGAAAATTAGAATTAACAAATTTCAAAATATCAAAATATTTTGAAACATTAGCAATTGATAAGGTAGGGATCAAACAAAAAATTGATAAAAAATTTCTAGAAAAGTGTTTTCCTGATTCATGTATTATTGAAGATACTGAAATTGAAAAATACGTTAGTGAACTGGAACAAACTAATATGCAACAGACATTAAGAGGAAAGTACGAATTAGAGTTTTTAAAAAAGATAATAGACGATTTAAAAAAGAAGCATAAAAAAGGAGAATATTTTTCAGAAGAATACGAATGTATAAAAATTGATCCTAATGTTGACCCGTTATTACTTTTAAGTCAATGTGCAGATACTCCTGAAGGTTTAATTGCATTTCTAAAGCAATTTTCAGTTGATAATGCAGCATAGTACATATATAATATTTATTGGCAACACTTTGGCAACAGAAAATCAGTAAGCCAAAATAAAATGTGTAAATGAAGTAAAATAAAGGCAGATTTTAAATAAAACTTAAACAAAATAGTTTAAGTAAAAGAAACAACTTGCCGAGTTTGAATAGTGTAAAATCCTCACAAAGCCTGTATTTATGGGCTTTGTGGGGATTTTTATTTTGAAATGGGGATAGTTTGGGGATAAAAAACACCATTCTGTCAAAAAATCGGTCATATTTTGGCTGAAATTTCGAGAGAAAGTGCCGACAAAGCCCCAGAATATGCGGATTCTTGGATGGGGATTGCTTTGGTGGCATGAGCGTGAAAATGCAAGTTCGGTCTTGAAACAGGTGCCAAATTCAGAGTGAAATCCCCAATTCCCAAAATCCCAAATTCCCAAGACATATAAGCAAAAAAAATAAGACGATGAACATTATATAATTTTCTAATGTTCATTGTCTTATTTTTTTTTGCTCTGAAAATCAGTTTTTAATTATTACTTGATTAGTTTTATATGGTTCTGAAGATTTAAAATGCATTTTTACAGTTTTTTTATCAGTTTGCAAAACACATGCAAGATAGTGGTAAACAGATGTGTGTTTTGAAAGAAATTTTGTCAGTGGAAACCTTAGGTTGAGGAGTGTGAATGTGTGTTTAGACACACAGAACCTATACGATAGCTTTAACAATATTGTAGTAGATTGGAGGTGAAAATTGATGTTATGGAATAACGTTAAAACTGTTGTAAATAATTTGAAAGGAGATGTACATTATGAAAAAGATTATAAATATTGATAATGAAATCAATGTAAAGGAGGGGGGCGTTATTTTCAGTAAAGAACCAGAAGGACTGGTATCTATTGTAGGATATTTACAGGTGATTGAGACAGAAGAATATCTTGTGGAGATTGACTATTTGGATGTCATTGGCAGGGAACACAAGAAGCTGATGGTTACACGAACAGAATTATTTAATAAGAAGAAATTTTGTTCCCTGATTCATTCAAAAGGTGGAGTGTGCAGTAATGTATCGTATGACCTAATGATTGAAAAAATGAACGAAAATTTGCGGATTCCATATAGAGGAGCGAATTTTGACACCAAAGATTTGGATGGAGAGTCCGTAGTTGTTCAAAAAGTTGTTAGAAAAATAAGGAAGATTCATTCAACGACGGGTTTTTTTGAAAATGAAAATGGTTTGCAATTTAGGGGAAAGAATATTCAGGAACAAGGTAAAGAAATTTACTCAGATTATGTAGGAAAGCTTGCAATCGATATTTGCGGTGATTTTGAGGTTTATCGCAAGATGTTAGAGCATGAAGTGTTGGGAAACATTCCCTTAGAGTCAGTTATGGCGATGGCAGCGTCAGCAACTGTACTTTCATATGCAAATGTCAAATGGTCGTGTAAAATCTACAATCCCATTTTTCATGTTTATGGTAACAGTTCATCGGGAAAGACAACTGCTGTACAACTTGCTGTATCGCTTGGTGGTATGCCAATGCTTTCAAACGACCAGTCTCTTTTTATGACATTTCATTCGACGAGTGATGCCATAATGAAAAAGATTGGAAATAACAATGGTTTTCCAATTGCGATAGATGAAATTTCGATGTTGGGAAATAAAGATATAACAGCACTGATATACGCATTAGCGGAGGGGATTGAAAAAGAGCGTCTTGTCAGAGCAGGTAATAAGCTTCAGGACAAGTCGGAGTTTTCCACAACAGTTTTCACAAATGGCGAAAGTAGCATCTTTTCAAGATGTCGACAGAATGAAGGTTTACGCTATAGAGTTTTTGAAATTGCTAATGTTACTTGGACTCAGTCTGCTGAAAATGCAAATAAAATAAAGGCTGTTGTGTCTGAAAACTATGGTCATGTGATTCCTATGGTTGCAACAGAATTGCTTGAAAATGGAGATTATTGGGAAAAAGTATTTGAAAATTGGGTGACAAAGGCGAGTACCGATGAGAGAATTGATAAGAAGTGCAAGGTTAAAATTGAACGTATAGCTCCAATTTTGGGTTTATGCATGGTTTCAGCGGAGATTTTGACTAAAGTACTAGAAATGAGTTTCAGTATTATGGACATTTATAATTTCTTGTTTAAGTATTTAATACAACATGTATGCGAGATGGCGAATATCGGAGCAAGAGCTTATCGAGCACTTTTTGACTTTTACGTGAATAATAAAGATTCATTTGTCATATCAAGCTGGCAAGATCCCTATTATTATATTGAAAAGGGTGCTTGTGGCATGGTTTATTATATAAAGACACCGAAATTTATTAGCAATATTAAGTATGACAGATGCCTTGTATTCACAGAAGAGAGGTTTCGTACACTTATTGAGGGTTTTGGATTTGAAGATGTGGAAGTAGTGCTGAATCAGTTAAAGGATGACGGAATGTTGATGTCAAAACAAAATATCAGAACGTACGCTGAAATGATAATCAACGATGAAAATTGTAAGGTAAATAGAGTATTGATACCTGAAGCCAATTATGACTTGAATATTGACGATGATGAATGATGTTCTGAACGATTAGTTTGTGAAATTGGATGCCTGAAAAAATCAAAAAAATAGTTGACTGGTACAGCTGATTTTGATTTTGGTTTAGCCTGCCTGCCAGATAAAAAGCAGGCAGACTAATTTACTATATGACATTATTAGCAATATAGTAAGAACGCTAACTTTACCAGACGCATAAAGCTTATCGTCAGAGCAAATCAAATATTATGGGTAATGGATATGGGTATGATAAATTAAAGCCTAAAAGGTTAAGAGCAATTAGTTCCTTAATTTCCTGTCATACCTGCATATCCCCGACTGAGTCATCTGACGCATATAGCCTTGCATCTCAGCCAGTCGGCAATACGATACTTAAGATTTATCCGTCATATAAGACCTCCAAAGCTAGAGAGTTAATCATGAAAATGGTTAGCTCTCTTTATTATTGTAAATCTTTTGGGGTATTCAGCTTCAGCCCACAGAGATTATTTTTTGTCATCATCCTTTTTTATAAGGTGATTTCCTATACAGCTCTCAGTAGCGGATGTGTTTTGCTACTGGGAGCAATTTTTATGTTATGGATTGGGGTATCAGTTTTTTAGGGATATTTATAGATTTTATCTGCCTGCAAGATAATGGTATTCATTCTGGGAGTGTAATCAGTTCAGGAACTATAAACTCCTTCAAGAACATGTCTTTCATAGAAAGGTATCTTTTATTTTGTCAGGTTAGCAGGTTTTTCTGTATTTCTTTTGGGATATCTGATATGCTCTGGATTCTTTCGTGGGGTAGAGTTAGAGAGGCACACTCCACACATCCAGACAATTCAAAAAGAACGCCATGGTCTGCTCCAGTCCGCAAAATATAATCAATTGAGATTATTGAATGTGTTGCCGGTAGATACATAAAAAGTGGTTAAGTGATTCGTGCATACGCCAATAGTAGTATTCATGGATTTTGTCATACAGGAGAAAAATATGTGAGCTGTTCTTAATCTTATAAATAAATGAAGGAGGTCTTTGATTATGGGTAAGACATTAAAGGAAATGCAGGAAGAGTTCATGGAGCAGTTTAAAGGTAAGACAATGGAGGAGCTGGCTTCTTTGTGTGGGGTAGAGTTTGGAACGCCGAGGGTATTAGGTGTAATGGGAGTTATGTTGGATAAGTTATTTCTTGATTCTGTAAAAGATACAGAGGATTTTAAAGCAATACCTGTTAGTTATATTGGAGGTGCTGTGAAATTTGAGGAATGCACATTGCTAATCGAGCCACATATATCTGCTGACAATGAAGTTTATAATGTTTTATATCTGCATGAAGGTAATCCCGACAGACTTGGGGTTTTATCAAGTAATGCGATTCGTTATGGATTTGTGAATGTCCATCGCACTATAGATATTGGCACTTATTTGGAACTTATCAAGGAAAATGATAAAGCAAAATGAACAAATAGATAGGGTAATGTAGGTTCGGTCTTTACAGCATTATTAACAATCTTTCAAAAATGACTTGCATTTATGGGCGGACAGAGTGATAGATACGACACGCCCCGAAGCATCGTATTTGGTGTTCTGGGGTAGTCAAATTTTATTAAGGAGGTCGTGTTTATGCGAGTTATTTCACCGAGAGGAGAGCTGATTAATGTGACAAGAGTCACAGCTATGTGTGAAGCAGATGTGATACTTAATGAAAAGGTCAAGACAATTATTGAGGTTTGTGAAGATGGAATGAGAAGCACTGCAACGGGTTTGCTGATGCAGATTGCTGATAACAGAGCAGAGTCGTCAATCTTTGCTAATAACATCTACATTGGCAATTTAGAACCAAGTAAATTGAAGGAAGTTATGGAAGGGCTCTTAACAAGAGACTTCTTTGATTTGTCAGTTCTTGGAGCTGAATTCAAGAATACACCATTCAATAATCGCATTGGTTCTGACTTCCCAGTATTTTGGTGTCGCAACGTTGGTATTTCGTCTGAGAACTTTCCATTGTTCGCAGACTTGCCATTGGAAAGCGAGAGTAAGGAAGTCGATAATTCATCATATTATGATGACGAAGAAGGCGATGATTATGAGTACGATGAGTACGATGCCTATGATGATGAAGACTAAAAGGGGGTAGGATGATATGCAGAAATCAAACTTACCCAAGGGAGTTCGTGCGTTAAAACAGGATTATGAGAAAGGGATACTGCGTTTTGACAGTCCTATCCAGAGGGCAAGTTCCCAATGGACATTGCTTCAGAAGTCATTGCTGATACATTCAATACTTGCCGAGTTTCCTATTCCTGCCATGTATTTTATAAAGGATAAGGACGAAGATGGTAACACATTTTTCAGTGTGCTTGATGCCAAACAGCGACTTACATCTGTATTTGAGTTTATTGACGGCGAGTATGCGTTGCATGCCAGTACGCCCAGTTATTTTGCAGATGGTGTATTAACAGAGTTAGCGGATAAAACATTTGAAGAATTACCAATTGAGAGCAAAGATGCGATTTTAGGATGCAGGTTTAATATTCAGTGTCTGGAAGAATGCTTTGATGATGAAGTGGAAGAAATCTTTACCAGATTGAATAACAGTACGCCACTCAGTCCTATCCAGAAGTGCAGGGGTATTCTTGGAATGGAGTTATCCTCATGGCTCAGAACTATTTGCGAGACAGATTTTATGCAGCATAGTATTTCCCTTACGCTTACTCAGGCTAGAAAGGAATGTAATTTGGAAGTGGTGTTACAGAGTATGCTTCTTTTAGATGCACGTCACGAGGGCTATGACTATAAAACTATCTCATGTGCCGAAGTCACTAAGTATTGTCATTTCATTCGGGATAATTATAACGAAGATAAGAGAAAGATGATTGAAGATATCTTTTCTTATCTCAGCGAAGCATTTGGCGGAGAAAAGCATAAATTCCTGCGTAAGTCTAATATCCCTATGGTGGTGGTTCTTTCAAAGATTGCCATTGAACAGGGAATTGAGCCAGAAAGATATAAGGCGTTTATCAATGAATTCAGTTCGTATGAAAGCCCGGAGTATCAGGCTGGTATGGGTTCAGGCAATGTCAAACGGGTAAAAACTGAATACAGACTTCAAGCTATTTGTAATGATTTTGCAGAATACTTTGGTATTGAAGGTCTGGATATTCTTGGCAAGGGTAATGAAGCAGAAAGTGAGGTTGCCGATGAAACAGCAGAAGATTAGAGCATATATCATCCGAGTAGATGAGGATGGCAGGCAGTATAAGGGTTACTTTACAGAGATTGAAAATACTCTTGAGGCGAAACAGAAAATCGTCGGTGGTCTTATTCAGGTGGTCAGCTTAACTCCTGAAATAGATATTATAATCAATGATGAAGGTAAGCTTCGGGGTATGCCACTCAACAGAGCTTGGCTCAGTGGGGATGGTAAGCCACTTGATATTCTTGTTGGTAATATCATAGTGGTTCGTCATCGTGACGATGAATTTACTGATATTTTGTCTGAGGACTGTGATATAATCGAGAGGTTATTACCGCCAGTCAAATTAAATACTTCTGTCATGGGCAAGGATGGAAAGTATCTCCCTAATTTGCTGTTTTATTTTAATCAAGATGAGCTTTTGGATTACAGGGAGAATGCCGATGAAGATTGATAAGAAAGCAGTATATGAAGCAAGGTATCCTGCAGGAACTGTGATTGAGCTTACTGCGGATATAGACGACCCTTACACACCAAAGAAGGTAGGAGATAGGTTTCGAGTAAGCGGTATTGATGATGCTTTGCAATTACATGGCAGATGGCTGGATGGTGGTTCGATGGCTGTTGATATTGAACATGATAGCTTTAGGGTGGTATCCGATGATGAATATTGAGGAGCAGATTGTATCCCAGCTATACAGGGGTAATGGTGTAAAGCCTGAGGCTTGCGTCCAAACGTTAAGGTTATATCGAAAGTACAAAGAACGAAAGGCTGTGAGGAAGTTAGCCTGCGATTTGTTGGAAGAAATTTTAGGTGATGGTGATGAAATATTAAGAGCCTATTATTGCTGGCAACGGAAAAATCAATATATAAATACAGTTGGATTCATTATGTCGAAGCTGATATTTGATACTCTGAAGTCTGAAGGAATTTGTATGGAGCGTTATATACATAAAAGATATGGTTATCTGAACGAGGAGTTACCATATTATTAAACGGAAGGGCTGTGCTTGTGCATGGCTCTTTTTCGTTGCTTTATTGGTACGGGTATGTGCGTTGCAGAAAAGGGTGTCTACGGCTTCACACGTGCCTTTACGCTGGCTTGTTCTGGCTCTGGTGGTCACTTGGTGCATGGTGGGGGTAAAAGCCCACACAGGGGGGCGACGGCGTGGCTATTCCTCTGGTTTGTGATATTCAATGAGGTCTGAGATATCGCATTCAAGATAATCGCATAGTTTACAAATTAGGCTTGAGTCTATGCGTTGAAACCGCTGTTGACAATATCTATTCAAGTTTGCTCTTGGTATGTCGCATTCTTTACATAACGTGTTCTTGGATATTTTTCTTTCCCTGAGAATATCTTCAATATGAAGTTCTAGATAGCCGTGTTTTTGTTGTTCAAAATCCAAAGTATTAACCTCCTTGACTTTATAGTTTACATTTTATATAATGATTTGCGGAAAAATAACTTACTATACAGCAACTTACTAAAAAGTAAGGGGTATACAAGGAGGATACAGAAGAATGAAAAAGAATATACTGGTAATAGGATTAGCCATGACTATGGTTTGCAGTCTGGCAGGTTGTGGTAAAGAGAACACAGATACCACTTCAGAAACAGATGCTACGACAGAAAATGTTGGTTCAGAAGATGTAGCTTCTGATACAGAAGCAGAGGAAGTAGTAGAAGAAGACAACACATGGTTTGGCAAGAATAACATAACATTTACTGAGGGTGAGGTTACAGTTCCATATTATGGATATGTAGAAAATGATGATGGTTCTGTTGATGAGAATGTAACTGTAACACAGCAAAATGCATCATATTCAGAACCAATACTGGATATAAGCACTCCAGATGAAAATGGGAATATTACATATACTGTGCAATATGATGTAACATTTCCATATAGTTGTCTTTTACCAAATAGCTACGAATCGATAAATTACAGATATATAACCAAAAATTATTATTTTGTAGATGCTTATACAGGAACAGTTTTTCCTGAGGCAGATTTAACAAGTGATAATGAACAAGCGAGTGCTATAGAATTAGATATTGAAGTAGATGGTAAGACATATCATATTTCTACGTATAGTAGTATGAACAAAGGTGATGACCAGAACGCTGTATTTACAGAAAGTGGTGCTGATAAACTGAAGTATTCATGTGATATTACGGAACATATGACACTTACGGCAGTTGTTCCTGCAGATTACAATGGATTAATATTAGCTTTAGATGGAAATGGTGTGACTGAGTATGAAGAACTTGATACAGAGATTACAGAAGCACATCCGTTTGAAGATGATGTTGAGACAACAATTTTCAAGGATGTTTCCTATGGTGTTAATCTAGTAGATGCAGAATGTAAGTCATGGATTTATACTGATGATTCAGAAAATGATTTGTTAGACAGTATAATAGTAGATTATGGTTCGGCACGTATATATTTTGATGGTACACTGGATGAAAATGAAGTAAAGACAGAAGGATTTATAACAGTTAACTGGAAAGATGGAACAAGTACGATAGTGCAATCTGAAAATATAGAGTATTATGTGTATCCAGTAGATGAAACTGAACAGCGTGCTTATGAGACTTCAGCCATTTTCTTTACATTAGATTCATTTTATGATGCAGCACAGGTGGAATCAGTCGTTGTTGGTAACAATGTGTATTCAGCTGGAATAATATCAAGGTAGTAGTTATAATATCCATAATTGAGATAAATGTTTTCAAGAAAAAGACAATTGATATTTTGATAGTTATAGTAAAGAATACATGGTTGGCAGTTATTCCAAGGTCTTATACGAGACGAAAAAATATTGGCTCGTCAGGAATTTGATAAGAATAATATAATTAAGGTGTGGAAATGCTCTGTGAAATTTGTTTAGTTTCACAGAGCATTTTTGCGATTTGATGTGACATTATTCATACTTCTATTTATACTTGCTTGTAAAATCCATGCTATTATAAGGCTGAACTGATGGTGTTGTGAATCACTCTGATAGTGTTTCTCTACAATCTTTGGGTGTTAAGTAGAAAACTGTTGTTGAATCGCCATAAACTGGTGGCGTTAAGAATAAAACTGCTGGTGTCATGAATAAAACTGTTGGCGTTTGCAGAGAAACTGATTCTGTTATAAATAGATTCTCATCGTAAGTTTGATTTACCTGCCATAAGCTCAGAATATTATTGATGAAAAAAACGATTATAAAGTGTATCGGGGGGTTAAACAATTTTGTAAATCCATTTTGAAAAACCTTGTTTTAAGCCATGAAAGTCGGCATTACAGTATTTTGAAAAATTATTATTTGATTAATCAAGGGGGTTATCTGTATGGGTAGGAATTTTTTCTTTATGATTTCTGAGACTGAAAGGGAAGTTGAAAGTAAGGGTGTGGTTCTGATAACTGCATTCAATCGTCTGGTTTCTTTTGTTGAGAGCGGAGTATTTACTTCAAGTCCTAGCTCAAAATATATAGCTAAGAACTGGAGACTCACATCAAAAGAACTATGCCATAAATGGAATAATGAAGAGGTCAGCGAGAAGAGTGAGAACACATTCCGTAGCCAAGTATCCACATTGTCACGCCAGCTCTATGCATTGTTTCCACAAGTTGAACAGGCGTTTATTGATGATGACAGAAATAGTATTCAGGAGATTTTAGGTACCATAGATTTGTTATCTGATGGGGATGTATTTTATAATGATTTATTTGTTACTGAGCTTGTAGAAGATTATTCCGATTATAGTGGCAGGGAATATTCTCTGGAAGATTGTATGAATGAAATACACTTACTTGCCATGCTGAGAAAGAGATATCTGTTTGAAATGCTTGATTTGGTTAATCGTGATAAAATGGGGTACTTGCACAAAGTGTTACAGACACCGATAGCATCCAATAAGTACCGCAATATCAATTTAAAGAAATTGGAAGTTCTTAATCTGATGGAAAAAGCTGGGGCTTCAACCACTCTGTTTGATGGAGCAGCACAGCAGGCAGAGAAAGTACAAGAACCTGAAAAGGTCGACAATTATTTCAAGTATGGGTTTTCAGATATGAGCGAGCTTGTAGGTGTCCTTGAGGAAGTTGCAACTTCTGAGAATATGGGTAATGATGCCGAGAAAGATGCAAAGAAATTATCAGCAATAAAGAGGTTGTATTGTGCTGATGGCTTAAAGAGTTTCTTAAGTGATGTTAGTGCAGAGACAATGCAGGATTTTTTGAAAGGTATGGAACTTAAGTAGTGTGTTGCTTGCATTGAGTAAAAGGGTATGCCATATTATTCTTTGGAGGTGACCACAAATGAGTGAAAGAAATTGGCTAAGGGACTGGGATAATTTCAATTTCAATGAATTTGGAGAAAAACTTGAAAAAGAATTAGATGGTGGAAATCCAGAATCTATTATGTCACGTGAGGAAATGCTGGACATGTTAGAATATCTTAAAGTACATAACCCAGAATTAATGATGCAGACATATTTTTATGATTTATTCATCAAAAAAGGGTGCAGTGTTGAAGAAGCAATTTTTTTAGCTGAGCATATAGATTTAGTGAAGTTGATTCTTGATAATTGGCAAGAAGAATAGGGTAATGTAGGTTCAAGGTCTGAAAGGGTTTTGAACCTTTTCTTTTATGTAGCAATACCACCAAAGCATCCTAAAGCAATGGCTGAAAATCTTGTAACATTTAGCGGTATTGCCAGCTTTATGAAACAGAGCTAACATCACACAAACCGTTCGTAATAGTAGCAAAATCAAAAAAGGTCGCTCATATCGGCTCATTTAGCCCGATTGGGTGCTTTATGGCTCTACCGTCCAAGGTTGCCAGAAAAATGCGACACAGGGCAACACAGGGCTTCACGCTTTGGAAGGGTGGTGTTGATGGAAAATAAAGCGGTGCTTGTGCTGGTGGCTCTGATGCTGAAGGTCGGCTGAACTGTTCGATATTCGGTCAATGGTGCGTAATACCATGGATTTACGGATATTGGTATTAAGGCTCGGAATGTGGGTGGTTTAAGTCCGTATTGATGGGGTACTTGATTTATGGGCGTTCACTTTTGAGTAAGGTAATTTACGGAAGGTTTTTATATCTAGTTTTGTGGAAAGGTGGTACAAAAATATGCAATCAAAGGTATTTGGATATGCGAGGGTGTCGACTACCCATCAGAATACTGACAGACAAATAGAAGCTCTGAAGGATTATGGTATTGCTGAAAGGGATATTATCGTGGATAAGCAGTCAGGCAAGGACTTCAATCGTGATGGTTATCTTTATTTGAAGAATACACTTCTTAGGGCTGGGGATGTTCTTGTGGTAAAAGAACTCGACAGACTAGGCAGGAGCAAACAGCAAATTAAGGAAGAGCTTGAATATTTCAAGCAAGCAAAAGTAAGGGTAAAGGTATTGAATATTCCAACAACGCTTATCAATTGCGAAGGTAACGATTGGGTGCTTGAGATGGTATCAAACATTCTAATAGAAGTAATGTCAAGCATTGCAGAAGAGGAAAGAACTAAAATGCTACAGAGACAAGCCGAGGGTATTGCTATGGCAAGAGAAAAGGGTGTTTGCTTTGGTAGACCTAAATTGGTTAAGCCAGAAGGTTTTGACGAGCTATATTCACGGGTAGAAGCTGGTGAGATGAAAGCAGTGGAGCTAATGCGAGCCTTAGGATTAAAAAAGACCTCTTATTATAAACTTAGGACACAGTTACTGGAAAAGAGAGGTGCTTAAAATTATGAGCTTAAATGAGGCATATGATATTTTGGAGCATTACTATTTAGTAATTTATGATATTTCTGACTCCAATTATGAGGACTACGATGTGGATATGGCATATACAAAAGGTATGCTGGAGGGAATTGTCGATAAAAGAGGAGAGTTATCTACAGAAGATGTCATTTTCTTAAAAGCATTGTTTAGTGACGATGTTGGTGAGAGTGTTGAAAAGGCTATAAGAGTATTGATTGGTGAGGAGGGGTAGTGTGAGTATTGCTGAATATATTAAAAGTTATTGTAATGACTTTGGCTGTAAATATCTTGATGATTATTCAGGTCGCTATATGTTTGGAAAGAAATGTATTGGCATTATTACAGACAGAAATATGCTTGAAGTCATCCTTGAACTTGCAGACTATCTTCATGAGTGTGGCGTTAAAAAAGCAAGTGAGGAGTTGGAGCAGGTGCGTTGGGATAATATGGGGTTAGATATGGTTATCTACTTTCCGAGGATTTCTGCTATATAAATCTTGGTTTTTATAAATGTGTTTACAATTTATACCCTAAGGCAATGGTATCTGTGCGTTTGTTGCAGGTATCGTTGCTTTTTTAATTGCCAAAACCTTAAGGTTAATTAGTTCCAATAGAGTTTTTATTCGTATATGAAAATTAAATCCTATTTTTACAGAGTAATTTTTTAGTTTCCTCTGCCCAATGTTGTGAGTGATTTGAAAACCTCAGATGACAGAGTTAACCTTAGAATACAAAAAATACTGCCAAACAATAGTGCACGGTGGCTTGTTATACCCAATGAAGTTCATCAGTTGAAATGTTAGTTGTCCGAGAATAAATATCTTCTTTTAGAAGAAATATTATATTTTAGGAGGTATCAGTATGGATACTATTTTTTACACAGCTCAGGATGTGGCTGATTTATTAGGAGTGTCTAAAGGACATGCGTACAAGTTAATTAAAGCATTAAATGAGGAATTGGCTAGCAAAAATTATATTATAGTTGCCGGCAAGATTCCAAAAGCATTTTTAGCAGAAAAGTACTACGGTGGAATTGAATATAAGAAAGGAGAGAAATAATTATGGCAGGAAGTTTCAAAAGGGAAAACAATGGTAAATGGTCAGTCCAATTTTCGTATGTGGATTATGCAGGGCAAAAACGCAGAAAACATAAGTTGGGGTTTAGAACAAAAAATGATGCTAATATTTGGATGCATGAGTTTATTCGCAAGGCACAGGGAGATATGGATATGAGTTTTGAGTCCTTTGTAAATGAATATTTGGACATGCTCAGTCCTGATGTTAGACAGTCAACAATGGAAAATAAACGGCATATAATTGAATTGCATATTCTTCCGTATTTTAAGGATAAAAAGGTGGCAGATATTACAACATTAGATGTAAAGAAATGGCAGAATGAAATCAAGGCAAAAGGTTTTTCGGATACATATTTAAGGACAATTAATTCTCAACTAAGTGCCATATTCAATTATGCGGTTAATTATTACAATTTAAGTAATAATCCAGTAAGACGGGCAGGAATGATGGGTAAAAACAAATCTGGAAACATGGGGATTTGGTCACAGGAAGAAATGGAGAGATTTTTAGATGTAGTGAGAGAAAAACCTGAGTCGTATTATGCGTTTAAACTCATGTATTGGACAGGCATGAGACTAGGTGAACTGTTAGCTCTTAATGTAGGAGATATTCAAGATAATAAATTAATGGTCACTAAGTCATTACATAGGAAAAATGGAGTAGATATAATTACAGCTCCAAAAACAGAGAGTAGTAAGCGTGTAATAGTTTTACCACAATTTGTAGTAAATGATATGGAAGAATATATAAGCAGATTGTATGGAAAAACAAAAGGGGATAGATTATTTGAAGTATCCAAGGGGTATTTGGAAAAAGAAATTAAGCGTGGTGCAAAGATGGCATGTCTGAAGGAAATACGTGTACATGATTTAAGACATAGCCATGCATCTTTGCTGATTGCAAATGGGGTTGATATTGCAACAATAGCTAATCGATTAGGTCACGAAAGCATAAAGACAACCCTAAATACATATGCTCATCTGTTTGATGCAAATGCTAGAGCTGTTGCAGATAAGTTGGATGATATTTATATAGGAAATCAGGAGGATTAAAAATGCCAGGTATTCATAAGAACAATACTGTATCTTTTCGCCCGACAGAATGGGAAAGAATTATGATTGATGAAAAGGCAAGATTAAGCGGTTTAACAAAAAAAGACTTTATAACAAAAAGTTGTATTTATTCTAATATAAGTGTTGTCGGTGATAAGCGGAACATCCAGATTATTTTGGATTCTGTAGAGGATATGAGGCATGAGTTAGTAGGAATTACCAGTAGTCTATTTGCTGGTAATTCCCAACTTTCAGAAGAAGGTTTCTGTGAAATGAAAAAACAATATCTGGCAATGTGTTTAGCATTAGTTGAGATTCTGGATGGTGCGGCTTATCTGTTTGATAGGGGTAGTGAGAAAGGTTCAGTCCTGAGAAATCAGGATAAACTGTCGGAATTGCTTGATACTGTAAATATTGATTACCATAATGGGGATTCATAATGGAATGGGGAGCGTTTGGGGATTAAAAAGTATGACGGTGGATATGTGGGGCAAAAATTGCTAAATTCGGTCTGCTTTTAATGCCAAAAAAGCTGTAAACATATATGGAATTAGTATCTCGAAGCGGAGTTTGAATAGTATCAAGTGGCTTTCAAAATAACATAACAATCAGAAATTATCCCACAAATTCATTGAGAATTTGTGGGGTTTTTGATACTATGAGAAAGAAGGGTTGTGAATGCTATTTATTAGGAGAAGTATGCACATAATTTGAAACGGGGGTTTATCATGCAAGAAGAAAAATTACAATTAATTCGTGGTGGTTTAGAGACTGCATATATCAATGGTAATATTGCGTCTGACTTGTCATATAAACCGAACTCCATTTCAAACAATTACAGCGAAGGCAAAGATTTTGCAAATGGCATGGCTGACGTTATTGAAAATGATTCCGTTGGAGAAGATATGTTTATTGCTTTGCTCATGTTAGCAAAGGAAATAGCAAGTCGTATGAATGGAAGAGCGGTTCTTACGTATGACTGATAAAGAAAACTAGAAATTTTGGATATACTATAACTAAAACAGAAAGTGGATGTTTATTGTGAATATAAAAAATTTAATTGGTGAAGCAACTGAATACGATAAAAAGCTTGCACTGGAAGAAAAGAAACCAAAAAGCTGGTGTAAAAGTGTAAGTGCGTTTGCAAATACATTTGGCGGAGCATTGATTTTTGGTATTTCAAATGACAATCAGGTTGTTGGACTTGATAATCCGGAAGGTGATGCAGAAAAGATTAGTGAAGCAATTAAGACAAGACTTGATCCGATACCGGAATTTAAGCTTAGATTCCATAAAACCGAAGATGGGAAGGTTTTGGTCATACTTGATGTATATAAAGGAGACGAAACTCCATATTATTATTCGGCAGATGGTGTACTGGAAGCTTATGTCCGTGTTGGGAATGAAAGTGTAAAGGCAACTGCGACTGAATTGAAGCGTCTTGTTCTTAGAGGAAAGAATGCATCATATGATTCACAGAATTCTACCTATAAGGTGGAAGATTATGCATTTTCAAAGCTTAAAGAAAGATATAAAAAATGGACTGGCAATAGCTTTGATGATAAAGATTTGATTTCATTTGGACTGGTAAATGAGCAGGGCGATTTAACGAATGCAGGGGCATTACTTGCGGATGAAAGTCCGATTCGTTGTTCAAGATTATTTTG
>JBJENX010000023.1:0-22426 GCA_051880415.1 Lachnospiraceae bacterium
TATTTATCAAGTCTGCACCTGAGGGAGAGGGTGGTATCCTTACGGAAGAGAATTTATATGAAGTAAAGATAAATTAAAAAATAGGTGTGTACACTTCTGGAAAATTGTGCTAAAATGTTAGTAGCTATAGGTATATCCTGTGGCGTGTGAAGTGGTTCACATTCTTTCACAGGGAGGTGAAAGAAGTAAATGATTTACAAGGAGGGTAAACTATGGACATGAATGGAATTTCAAATGCACAGTCATCAGCAGGAGTGTATACCGAATATAATAATACTTCTGTTAAGAAGGAAGTTGATGTTGCTGAAAAAACAGTGAATCAGGGTGCGGTATATGAAAAATCGGAACAAAGTACAGAGAAGCCGGCTACATATTCCATTAACAAGATGAGTAAGGAAGACAGAGATGCTTTAATTACTCAATTAAAGGAAGACCAGGCAGCTCGTCAGGAAAGCTTAGTGAATCTGGTAAAACAGATGATGAGTAAACAGGCAGATGTGGCTACCATAGCAGGAGACTTTGGCAATCTTTCAGAAGAAGATGAGTCTTCTATGTGGAAGTTTATTGCCAGTGGTAAGTATACTGTGGATGAAGCTACAAAGAAGCAGGCACAGGAAGATATTTCTGAAGATGGTTACTGGGGAGTAAAACAGACCTCACAGCGTTTGTTTGATTTTGCCAGTGCCTTAGCAGGAGATGACGTAGATAAAATGAAAGAGATGCAGAAGGCTATGGAGAAGGGTTTTGGTGAGGCTACAAAGCTTTGGGGAAAAGACCTTCCACAGCTGTCTCAGGATACATTGGCTGCTGCGAATCAGTTATTTGAGGATTACTATGCATCAAAAGAACAGATGTAGATATATGTCAGTAATGACAGGAGGATGAGACAATGTCAATGAGTATTGGTTCAATGTTCTCCGGTTTGTCCGGGAATAATACAATGAACAATAATACAACATCAAATCAGGGATTGAGTCTTGGCGATTATGCAGCCATCCGTAATGGAAGTTATGGTAAGTTAATGAAGGCTTACTATAAGAATCAAAGTCTGCAGGAGTTGGAAGGTTCCGGTAACAAAGCTGATACAAAGCAGAATCTATCCATGACCAAATCAAGCGCAGAGACGCTTAAGAAATCAGCAAATGCGTTGATGGACGCCGGATTGTGGGAGAAAAAATCTGTTACAACCAAGGATGGGACAACCGGTGAGTCAAAGACGACGAAGGATTATGACTGGGAGGCAATTACAAAGGCGGTTAAGTCCTTTGCTGACAGCTATAACAGTGTTCTTTCCAAGGCTTCAGATTCAAATAATAAGAATGTGCTTCGTAACAGTGTCAGTATGATTAATACTACGAACCGCACAGCGGCAAATTTACTTGGCAAAGTGGGTATTAGTATTGGTGAGGATAATAAGCTGACTGTTGATGAGGAGAAGCTTAAGAAGGCAGATATCAGTGATTTAAAAACACTGTTTACAGGTAATGGTTCCTTCGCAGACCAGATTACTACAAAGGCATCTGCAATTTCAAGAGCTACAGAGAACAGCAGCGGTATTTATACAAGGAATGCAACCTATTCCAGTGAGCTTAATAATCTGATTGCAGGAAGTATTGATACAACAGTTTAATTACATAAAAACATAATGAAAGCGCTTCGATTTGAAGCGCTTTTTTATATTGTTGAAAAGAAGTGATTCCATAATAATAAAATTCCTAATACAACAATATTTAATAGAGTAAAATATCCAATGTAGGAAAGTCTTTTTTTAGGATATTCCTTTGCTAATATTTTATAACTGATTAAATTTGCCATGGATGCAATTAAAGTACCTAATCCTCCAAGGTTTGTGCCTACCAAAAGTGCTCTTATGTTATCTGTAAAGCCGGAAAGAAGAATGGCAGCAGGAACATTACTTGTAAACTGACTTGCCAGTATTGAGGTAAGTAATTCATTTTTCTCAACCATATCTGATAACCAGTGATGGATAGAAGGTATTCGGCTAATATTTCCGATGAAAATAAACAAAAAGGTAAAGGTTAATAATAGATAATAGTCTGGTTTTTTGATTGTTGATTTATCAAAAATCAGTACCAGTAATAATGTAATTGCCAGCGTAATGCCATAAGGAATGACACGGGAAATTGTTGCAAGGGAAAGAAGAAAAAGTAAGAAATACAATGCTATTTTCATTTTTGCCCTTTGATCAATTATTGTTTCGTCCTTTACTAATGACCGGGTTGGTTGTTTTCCTGTCAATATCAAAATAGCAATAACAATACTAAGTAAAGAAATAAGTGAATATGGCAACATTAACTGAAGAAATTCAAAAAGGTGCATATTGCTTTGGGAGTATAGAAAAAGATTATGAGGATTGCCAATAGGGGTTAGCATACTGCCTAAGTTTGCCCCGATGGTTTGAAGTACAATAATTGGAATCAAATATTGTTCTAAACCGGCCATTGCTAAAATCTCAATAGTTAAGGGAACAAAAGTAATCAGTGCAACATCATTTGTTATAATCATGCTGAGGAAAAAACATAATAGGACTAATACAAAGGCAAGACTTTTGATAGAGCTTGTCTTTTCTAATAAGAAAATTCCGATTTTTTTAAATATCCCTAATTCCTGTAAGCCAGCCATGACTAACATAAGGCAAAGCAAAATACTAAGTGTCCGATAATCGATATAGTCTATGTATTCCTTGCCAGGGTGAATGATTATTGCGGAAAGGATTGCTAATATCATTGAAATGAAAACAACAGTTTCTTTTGTAATAAAATGTATCAGTATATCTTTAACTTTTCTCATGAGTATTTCCTCCTGGTACATGTATTATACAAAATATGATTAGATATAAAAAGAGAAAATGTAAAAAATATGTAAAATAGTGGGCGTTTGGAAAAGCTTATCATATTTAAATTCACTTATGGCTATTTCCTAAGGGGAAGAGGAAGGCTATCTCTTTACACAAAAAAAATTTTATGATATAATACCGAACGAATGTTTGTTTGCAAAATAACCAATATATGGTATTATGCTTTTATGTTTTTTTCCATATATGGTGGCATGTTGTATAATTGCTAATCGGAAAGAAATGATAATGAGAAAAGAAAGTAGTTAAAGGTGGTATTTTATGGCTTATAGTGCAAAGGATATTGAAGTATTAAAGGGGTTGGAGCCGGTAAGGATGCGACCGGGTATGTATATCGGTAACACAGGTCGTTCCGGATTAAATCATTTGGTGCAGGAGTTAATTGATAATGCGGTAGATGAACATCTGGCAGGATTTTGTAATAACATTTCCGTGACCATTAATGAAGACGGTTCCGCTACGGTAGAAGATGATGGCCGGGGTGTACCGGTAGATATGCATGAGGAAGGAGTACCGGCAGAACGTGTGATATATACAGTGCTTCATTCCGGAGGAAAGTTTAACGGCAATACCTATAAGATTTCCGGTGGATTGCACGGTGTTGGTTCCGCAGTTGTGAATGCATTATCAGATAAATTAATTGTTGATGTGTACCGTGACGGATATGTTCATCACGATACTTATGAGAGAGGAAATCCTACAACAAAGCTGGTAGACGGATATTTACCAAAGGAAAAGATTAAGGGAAAGAAGAGTGGAACAATTGTTACTCTGTATCCCGATGGAACCATATTTGAAACCACAAAGTTTAAAGCGGATGCCATCAAGCAGCGTATAAAGGAAACGGCATATTTAAATCCCAATCTTACCATTACATTTCAAAATAAAAGGGATGGACAGGAGCCGATAGTATTTCATCAGCCGGGAGGCTTAACTGCGTTCGTACAGGATATTTCGGAAGGCTTAACCTTTATTACCCCAACGATTTCCCTATCCGGTTCTGCTAATGAGATAGAGGCGGATATTGCGTTTTTAATGACGGAGGACGGAGATGAAACCATTATTGGATTTACCAATAATATTACAAACCCGGACGGTGGAACTCACGTGGCTGCTTTAAAGTCGGCATTTGCGAAAATTATTAATAATTATGCCCGAAATGAGCTTGCTTTGTTGAAGGAGAAGGATTCCAATTTAAGTGGTTCCGATATCCGCACCGGTATGCAGGCAGTTATTTCCATTAAGCATCCGGATCCCCAGTTTGAGGGACAGACGAAAACCAAGTTATCCAATACAGATGTTACAAAGGCTGTTGAGGATATTGTAAAGGAACAGCTTACGGTTTATTTTGATAGGAATTATGAAGTATTAAAAACCATTGCAGACCGTGCAGTTGAGATTTCAAAGAGAAAGGCCAAAGAAAAGTCAAAGGTCAATCTCGGTAAAATGTCCTTTGAAAGTAACGGAAAGTTAGCCAAGCAGGAATCCAATGAAGCAGATAAGTGTGAGATATTTATTGTAGAGGGTGATTCGGCAGGAGGGTCTGCCAAGAAAGCCCGTAACCGAAAATATCAGGCAATCCTTCCACTTAGAGGTAAAATCTTAAATGTTGAAAAACAAAAATCCGACAGTGTACTTTCCAATGCAGAAATCCAGACAATGATTTATGCATTTGGCTGTGGAGTAGGAGAAGGCTTTGGCAGGGATTTTGATATTACGAAGCTAAATTATGACAAGATTATCATTATGACGGATGCGGATGTGGATGGAGCACATATTGCAACACTTATGCTTACATTTTTCTACCGGTATATGCCGGAATTGATTACGGAAGGTCATGTGTATCTGGCGAATCCTCCCCTATACGGAATTAAAGAAGGGGATAAAACGGTTGCTTATTTATATTCTGATGCAGAATTGGAAAAATACCGTAATACCCACAAGAAAAAGTATGTTGTGCAAAGATACAAAGGTTTGGGAGAAATGGATGCTTCCCAGTTATGGGATACTACCATGAATCCGGAAACCCGTATTTTGAAACGTGTCAGTATTTCCAGTCAGATGGAAGCAAACCAGCTTACCTCTGTTTTAATGGGAAGTGATGTGGCACCAAGAAAGGCCTATATTAATGAACATTCCAAGGAAGCGGTGCTGGATTTGTAGTTTGATTTGTAAATGAATTGTAGAGATAAAGGGATAAGAATATGAGTGAAAGATTACAAGAAGTAGAATTTGAATCGGAAATGGGACAGGCTTATGTGGATTATGCCATGAGTGTTATTACAGATCGTGCCCTTCCGGATGTAAGGGATGGCTTGAAGCCTGTTCAAAGAAGAGTAATTTATGCAACCAGTCAGCTGACACGTTCCAATACCCCTCATCGTAAATGTGCACGTATTGTAGGTGATACCATGGGTAAGTATCATCCTCACGGTGATGCGTCCATATATGAAGCATTGGTGAATATGGCACAGGACTGGAAGATAAATGTACCCCTCATTGACCCTCATGGTAATTTTGGCGCCGAGGATGGTTCCGGTGCTGCGGCAATGCGATACACAGAAGCCCGTATTGCAGAATATACGGAAACTGTTTGTATGAATGATTTGAAATATTTTAAAGATGAGTTCGTACCCAACTTTGATGAAACCGAGTCTGAACCTACAGTATTGCCATTTCAGGTTCCTAATATGTTAATTAGTGGTGCGAAGGGAATTGCGGTAGGTATGGCAACCAATATTCCTCCCCATAATTTGGGAGAAGTGATTGATGCGACTATTTTATATATTGAAAATCATGGTAATGTAACAACAGAAGAATTGTTAGAAGTAATGCCCGGACCGGATTTTCCTACCGGTGGGTATATTAATGCATCAAAGGATTTGTTATTGGAGACCTATGAGACAGGATTAGGGAAGCTTCGTGTAAGGGGCAAGATAGAGATTCGGGATGCCGGATATGGAAGAAAGTCTATTTGTTTAACAGAGATTCCATATACCATGATTGGCAGTACCTATCAATTTATGCAGACGGTGGCAGAATTATGCCGTAAGAGGGAGTATTCCGTTTTAGAGAAAATTGATGATGTGGCAGATAGAAGCAGCCAGGATGAAACCTGTTTTGCTATTGATGTAAAGCGTGGTACGACAGATGAACAGATTAATGAAATTATTGATATTCTCATGAAGAAAACCGGTCTGGAAGAAACATATGGTGTGAATATCAATTGTCTGAATAAGGGCACTGCAGAGGTTATGGGAATCAAGCGGATTCTTAAATTATACACCGAATTTAAGACCCAAAATTATAATAAAAAATATTCCAAATTATTAAAAGAACAACAGGATATTTTAGAGGTTAAAAGCGGACTGGCAGAAGCGATTGATTGTATCGACTTGATTATTGAGATTTTACGTGGTTCAAAGAAAAAAGCAGATGCAAAAGCCTGTCTGATGAATGGAGATACCTCTAAGATTACATTCCGTTTCAAAGGCTCGGAGGCGGATGCCCGGGAGCTTCATTTTACGGAGCGTCAGACCGATGCTATATTGGCGATGCAGCTTTCTCAGTTGATTGGATTAGAGTTAGAGGCTTTAAAGAAAGATATTTTAGATGCAGAAAAGAAAATCAAGGAGTACAGTGGTCTTTTAAGCTCTGCTAAAAAGATGGATGCCAGAATGATTAAAGATTTGCAGGAAATTAGGAATCAGTATGCAACACCGAGAAAGACGAAGATTGAAGATTTTGGTGAAGTTAAACTGAAAAAGGTTGAGTTTGTAAAACAGGATATTGCTGTTTTAATTGACCGGTTCTTCTATATTAAGATAGTTGATAAAACTGTATTTGAGAAGAATTTTGAGCAGATACAGAAGGAATACCGGTGTTACGCACAGATGTCTACTGCAGACCGTATTGGTGTATTTACAGATGAAAATCAAATGTATACCATTAAAGTGACAGATTTGATTAAGATGATTAATAAAAAGAACACTGCTAAAAAAGGAAAAACAGTTTCTGTTGGTGGTAAGCTATCAGACAAGGGTATACAGATATTTGAATGCTGTGGTATGAATCATGATGCCAATATTTTATATATGGATTCCATTGAGGAGATGATGAATAAAACCTTATTGTTTGTATTTGCAAACGGTAAGGCAAAGAGAGTAGATGGTGCGGAGTTTGACGTAACCCGTAAGGTTAGCCAGGCGGCAAAGGCGTCTGAGGCAATTGCTTATATCAGTGCGGTAGAAGATGGAGACCAGATTGTTGTGAAGTCCAATAACGGTTATTACGTAAGAACGGATGTAGATGAGATTTCTATTCAGGGAAAGAGTGCTTCCGGTCTGGGACTGATACGGTTAGCAAAGGATGACTATGTGGATTATGCTGCATCCGGTCATGTAAGCGGAAACTTCAGAATCGGAGAAGAGGAATATCCATTTACCCGTATTAAACATACGAATCGTAACGTTTCCGGCACGAAGCTACGTCTATCATAAATATAGGGAGGAAGATACAGATATGATGAATCCTATGGCACTTATGCAGGTAAAAGGTATGTTGGATAAGTTTAAAAACAATCATCCAAAGGTACCCATGTTTTTGTCAGATGCGGCAAGAAACATGGGAGAAGGAAGTATTATTGAAATAAGCGTAACCTCTCCGGATGGAAGAAAAATAACAACCAATATGAAGGTAAACCGGGAGGATTTGGAACTGGTTGAACAATTAAAGGCTTTTGGAAAAAGCCAGATGTAGGTACTAAAAACATATGGAAGAGAAAACGCCGGATTCGGTAAGCATGGCTTATCAGAAACCGGCGTTTTTCTTAGATGTCATATTTTGAAATCTTATTTCATTTCGTTAAATTCTTCTTCATCTAGCAGTTCTTCAAACCGATCCTCGGCAGCTTCCAGCTCTTCCTCTGATTCAATATCAGATAAGGTGGTATTTTCTCCGTCTGACCAGTAGCGGTATAAGAAATATTCCCCTTCCTCATAACCATCAATGGCAGTTTGAGGCATTAATGCAACATAGAACTGTTCTTTTACAGGGAAGATTGCAAGAATATCACACTCGATTTCTATGCCATCATCTAATAATAATGATATGGTATCTTCTGTAATGGTTGTTTCAGTAATAATATCTTTTTCTTTGCTCATGGTTCATATCCTTTCTTAAGAATTGATTTTTAGTAATTCAATGAAATCCTTTTCGGAAATTGCCCGGCTGAAGAAATATCCCTGTAATACGTCGCACATTTGGTTTTGTAGAATACGAAGCTGTTCAATTGTTTCAACACCTTCTGCAATTACGGTAATTCCTAATTTATGTGCCAGCTTAATGATTGTTTCTGCAATATAAGCATCATTGATATCATTTGAGATATTTGCAATAAAGGATTTGTCAATCTTTAATGTGTTAATTGGAATCTTTGTCAGGTAGCTGAATGATGAGTAGCCTGTTCCAAAGTCATCCAGTGCAATGGTTATTTCTAAATCTTTAAACTGGTTTATTAAAGCCAGATTATGTTCAAAATTCTTCATCAATACACTCTCTGTTAATTCCAGTTCAAGATATTTTAACGGCATGGAAGTTTTTTCAGGTAGCGACTTGATTGTTGATAGCAGCCGGCTTCCCCGAAGCTGTGCCGTTGAGACATTTACGGATATCCGAAGTGGCTTAAATCCTGCGTCCATTAAACGCTGATTAAAACGGCATGCCTCTACCAATGCCCATTCCCCTAACTCGTCAATTAATCCACATTCTTCTGCAACAGGGATAAATTCATCAGGAGAAACAAAACCGACGATAGGCGAATTTAAACGCATAAGTGCTTCACATCCAATGATTTCTCCTGTGGAAATATCTGCCTGAGGTTGATATAACAGGTAGATATCGTTGTTTTCAATGGCATTTCTTAAGATGTCAATTAAGTCATTACGACGGTTGACTTCGTCCTCCATTGTAGCATTAAAGAAGGTATAGCTGTTTTTTCCTGTATTTTTTGATGCATACATGGCAATGTCGGCATTCTTCATAAGCTCCGTTAAGGATAAACCGTTTTGTGGAAATAAAGCTGCACCGGCACTAAGCGTTATATGGACGGTTTCTTCATTCAGAACAAAAGGATGGACTGCAATGGAAACTAAGGTTTCTAAAAATTTTTCCAGCTCATCAATTCCCTGATAATTATTTTTTAGGATTACAAATTCATCACCGCCGTTACGGGCTAAAATATCCCCTTCTCCCATAAAGGATGAAAGCTGGTCAGAAACAGCCTGTAATAATAAGTCACCGTAATCATGTCCCAAAGTGTCGTTGATTGATTTAAAACCATCTAAATCAATAAAGATAATGGCATGATTTTTCTTTCCTAAGGAGCTGTTGTTAAGAATTTCGCTGGCATATTTATAAAATGCCATACGATTATATAAACCGGTTAAAGCATCCGTATAGGCTATTTTTTCAATACTTTCATAATTAGTTTGTAATTCGTTTTGATGAAGCTCCAATTGTTTTCTTGCATCTGAAATCTCGTTGTAGTTTGTGGATATGATATTCATCATGTTGTTAAAATTAGTTGAAAGGTTTCCAAATTCCCCAAACCAGTCCGTATCGCACTGGACATCTAAATGTCCGTTTGTTGCAGCCTGCATTTTCTCGCTTATATCTAAAATCGGTTGTGTATACCGTGTGGCAAGACTCTGGCTGATTTGGAGTGCTATAAAGCTTACAACGATTAATATAGCCAGTAACAATAAAGGAAGAGAGGAAACAATCTGGGTATGGGAAGATGTATCTTCCTTAACAACATATATCCAGTCGTAGCCGTTTACAATTGCATAACCATATATATATCCACCATTTTCCGAAAAGGTGCCATTTAGCTCCTTTTCCTGGGCAGATACCTGTGGGAGTTTCGCTTCTTTGATAGCGTTTATTAAGTGTTCTTCTTCTGTAGAGGTTATCTCGTAGCCAAACAGTGTGGAATTATTGTTATCAAGGACAAAATTTTCCCGGCCATTCTCAAGGGAGAGGTAGTGGCCAAAGTAATCAGCCGATATATTGGTTCGAATTAAGCCGATGGTTTCATCTTTTACAATAATGGGACACACGATGTCAATGGTGTCTTTGGTAAATTCTGAGTTTGCAATTAATTGGGTTTCTTTGTATGTGGAAATGGGTTCCATCATAATTTCAGTCCAATCGGATATGGAGTCCTTTGATGAGGATATTACCAGATAGCCGTCAATATCATACAGATAATAGTTGACATTATTGTCAAAATTACCTGATATCTGGTTCATTGTGCTTTGTATACTGTTATAATACACAGATGAATTGTTAAGTAATACATCCGGTGCATTTATTTTTTCCAACAGATAGCTTTTTATGTCATTGGTATTGGCAAGGGCAGATGTTTCTATTACCTGTGCTTCTAAACGGGATGAGAACCCATAGCTATAGTCAGAGGCCTTTTGCCGTGTGTTTTCTTCATTAATTTCCGCATATTTCATTGTGGCAACAATATATGCCAGTATAGCCATAATAATAACAGGCAGTATGGCCAGCAATAATATGGAACTTCGTAAGGATTTTTTAATAGACATGAAAATATTTCCCCTTTAGTAAACTGATTGCCTTCATTATATAAAATGAAATGTGATTATTCAATCTTAAATACGAAAATATTGTTAAATTGTACAAAAAAAAACAAAATCAATTGCTTTTTATATGCAATGTGTGTTACAATCATGTGAAAAGAGCGAGCTTATGATATGATGATAGAATCATAAATACGCAAGTAGGAGGAAGTTATGTTCGGGGTATATTTTGGCAAATATTTGGAAAGTAAAGGATTGTTGACGAAGGAATCCTTAGATGAATTACTGGAGGACAGTAGTAAAGCAAAGGTTAAGATGGGTTTATTGGCTGTAGAGCTTGGTTATATGACAACTGCTCAGGCGGAAGAAGTGAATAGGCTTCAGCAGATGCAGGATAAACGTTTCGGAGATATCGCTATAGAGAAAGGATATTTGACGGAAGAACAGATTGAGGAACTGTTACAGGAACAGGGTGATGGATATCTGCTATTCATTCAGGCTTTGATAGAACATAATGTGTTAACACTTGGTAATATTCAGACGGAGCTTAATGCTTACAAGAAAGCAGAGCATTATACGGCAAGAGATATTGATGCCATTAAAAGTGGTGACGTAGACAGGATTGTTCCAATTTTTATGAAGGATGACACCATTCCTCAGATGGTTAAGGATTACATATCATTGGTTGCCCGTAATGTTGTTCGGTTTGTTGACCGTAATTTCCGTATGGAGAAGGTAGAAGAAGTAACAGATTATACAACACCATTCGTTGCTGCACAGGCTTTGGACGGAGATCATAAGTTGTTTACTGCGTTGTGTGGTGATGGACAAGGTATTCGTATGATAGCGGAAGATTTTGCAGATGAGCATTTTGATGTTGTTGATATGGATGTATTAGATGCGGCATGTGAGTTTCTTAATTGTAATAATGGTTTATATGCAACAAATGCATGTAATAACGGAATCGAGATAGATATGGAACCACCTATTATGAAGGTTGAACTTACAACTCTTAGCGCAGAAGGAAAGATATATAAGGCTCCTATGTATGTTAAGAATGTGGAGGTTGATTTGATTATCTGTTTGGATAGTGAGGTTTGTTTGGCTTAAGGCTATTGCACAATATTAAATAAAAGGAATGAGATGACTATGGCAAGAATTTTAATTGTAGATGATTCAAGAACGTCAAGAAAAATTTTAAAAGGAATATTGGAAGAATCCGGATTTGAGGTCGTAGGAGAGGCAACCAATGGACAGGAAGGTTATGATTCTTATGGTGAACTGAAGCCGGATGTTGTGACAATGGATATTACCATGCCGGTTTTAGACGGTATTGAAGCACTAAAGAAGATTAAGGGTGACTATCCGGATGCAAAGGTTGTAATGGTTACGGCTGCAGGACAGAAAACAAAGATGGTAGAAGCAGTGCAAAACGGGGCTGATGAATTTGTATCCAAGCCTTTTGAACCGGAAATGCTTAGGAAGATTATGGATAAGGTTTTAGGATAATAACGGATTAGCAATAATAAAAGGGTTTCTGTGATTAATATGTGTATACGGTACATACATATTAATTATGGAAACCTTTTTATATGTTGTGTTTCCCTTAATTTATAAGCTTTTATAATTGACTAAAATTGTAAGATATATTATGATAATTCAGGGTGTGCTTCAACATTTTGAAAGGAAAAATGATAAGCGGCCTGCTATTTTTGTTTGTTATGAAAACAACCTCAAAAAGAGGTAATATACAGGAGGATAATATGAGCAAAGTTAAACGGGTATACGTTGAAAAGAAACCTGAGTATGCGGTTAAGGCAAAGGAGTTGTTTGAAGAGCTTACCGAATATTTGGATATGAAGATTGAAAAGGTTAGAGTGCTGGTTCGTTATGATGTAGAGAATATTTCGGACGACACTTATAAGAAGGCATTAAAGACGGTATTTTCAGAGCCTCCGGTTGATTATGTATATGAAATGACATTTCCAACCGAAGAGAGTGACAGAGTGTTTTCCGTGGAAGCACTTCCGGGTCAGTTTGACCAGCGGGCTGATTCTGCTGAGCAATGCGTGAAGCTGTTAAATGAAAAGGAAGAAGCCATTATTCGTACTGCAATGACCTACGTAATATCCGGTGAGATTAGCGACGAGGAGTTTCAGAAGGTAAAGGCATATTGTATTAATCCTGTTGATTCAAGAGAGACAGATGATAAAAAGATACCGGAAACATTAGTACAGCAGTTTGAAGAGCCTGCTGATGTTGAAATATTTGATGGATTTAAGGATATGCCGGAAAATGAACTTAAGGAATTATATGATTCTTTGGGTCTTGCCATGACATTTAAGGATTTTCTTCATATTCAGAATTATTTTGCTTCTGAAGAAAAACGTGATCCATCCATGACAGAGATTCGTGTATTAGATACTTACTGGTCTGATCACTGTCGTCATACAACCTTTGCAACGGAACTTACCAATGTAAGCTTTGAGGATGGATATTATAAAAAACCAATTGAAGATACTTATAATGACTATCTTGCCAATCATAAAGCATTATATGAGGGCAGAGATGATAAATTTGTATGTTTAATGGATATTGCCTTACTTGCTATGAAGAAGCTTAGAAGTGAAGGTAAGTTACAGGAAATGGAAGTGTCAGATGAAATTAATGCATGCTCCATTGAGGTTCCGGTTACCATTGACGGTGTTGAGGTCCCTTATCTGGTACAGTTTAAGAATGAGACCCATAACCATCCGACAGAGATTGAGCCGTTTGGTGGTGCGGCAACCTGTCTTGGGGGTTGTATTCGTGACCCATTGTCAGGACGTTCCTATGTATATCAGGCCATGCGTGTTACCGGTGCTGCAGACCCTACCAAGCCATTATCTGAGACTTTGGAAGGAAAGCTTCCACAACGTAAGATTGTAACAACAGCTGCCCATGGTTATAGTTCATATGGTAATCAGATTGGTCTTGCAACAGGACATGTAAATGAAGTATATCATCCAAATTATGTTGCAAAACGTATGGAAATCGGTGCAGTGGTAGCCGCAGCACCTAAGGAGAATGTAAAACGTTTAACCTCTGATCCCGGTAATGTTATTATTTTAATCGGTGGTAGAACCGGCCGTGATGGTATTGGTGGTGCAACAGGTTCATCAAAGAAGCATACAACAAAGTCAATTGATACCTGCGGTTCTGAGGTTCAAAAGGGTAATCCTCCAACAGAGCGTAAGATTCAAAGACTTTTCCGCAGACAGGAAGTTGCAAGTATTATCCGCAAATGTAACGATTTTGGTGCCGGTGGTGTCAGTGTGGCAATTGGTGAGCTGGCAGATGGTTTGAAGATTGATTTAGATAAAGTACCAAAGAAGTACGCAGGTTTAAATGGAACGGAAATTGCTATTTCTGAGTCCCAGGAAAGAATGGCAGTTGTAGTGGATAAGGCAGATGTAGATACCATGCTTGGTTATTGTGAGGAGGAAAACTTAGAGGCAGTTGTAGTCGCTGAAGTTACGGAAAGTCCTCGTTTAGTCATGACATGGCGGGGTAAAGAGATTGTAAATATTGCAAGAAGCTTCATTGATACCAATGGTGCACATCAGGAAAGTGATGTAACGGTAGAAATGCCGGATGAAAAGGAAGATGCATTCCATACTAAGGCAGACTTTTCCGATGTGAAGAAGGCATGGCTTGATACCTTGTCAGACCTTAATGTTTGTTCACAAAAAGGTCTGGTGGAGATGTTTGACAGCTCTATTGGTGCAGGTACGGTGGTAATGCCTTATGGAGGAAAATACCAGTTGTCTGAAACCCAGACTATGATAGCAAAGATTCCTATGGATAAAGGACAGTCGGATGATGTTACTATGATGTCATATGGTCTGGACCCATATTTACTAAGCTGGTCTCCATATCATGGTTCAATCTATGCAGTTATTCATTCCATTGCAAAGATTGTTTCTGCCGGTGGTGACTGGAGTAAGATATATATGACATATCAGGAATACTTCAAACGTCTTGGTTCTGATTCAAAACGCTGGGGAGCACCGATGTCTGCATTACTTGGTGCCTATGATGCACAGTTAGGATTTGGACTTGCTTCCATAGGTGGTAAGGATTCTATGTCAGGTTCCTTTGATGATATTGACGTTCCACCTACACTTTGTTCTTTTGCGGTAGATGTAGCTAAAACCTCTGATGTGGTCACAACAGAATTTAAGGCAGCAGGTAATGATATTGTTTTGGTTGATATTACAAGAAATGAATATGGTCTTCCTGATTATGAAGCAATTAAAAAGACTTATTCTGATTTATATAAGGATATGCAGGAAGGTAAGGTATTATCTGCATATGCCATTGGATTCGGTGGTATTGTAGAAGCTGTTTCAAAGATGGGATTCGGTAACAAGATTGGTGCAGTAATTGATAATCTGGATGCCGGAGAAATGCTTGAAAAGAAATATGGTGCCATTCTCTTAGAGGTTGCTAAAGGACAATCTCTTACAGTTGGTAGCAAGGTTATTGGTTCTACTACAGAGGAAGAAGCATTTACTTATGCAGGAGTTTCTGTAACAATGGATGAAGCCATTAAGGCATGGACTTCCAAGCTTTCAAAGGTATTCCCAACCTCTTCCAATGTAAAACAGGAAGAGGTTCGTAAAGATATCTACAAAACAGACGATATTTATGTATGTAAGAATAAGGTTGCAAAACCAAAAGTATTTATTCCGGTATTTCCGGGAACAAACTGTGAGTATGATTCTACAAGAGCATTTGAAAGAGCCGGTGCCCAGGTTGAAACAATGGTATTTAAGAATATGACAGAGCAAAATATTCTGGATTCTGTAGATGCATTTGCAAAAGCAATCAGTCAGGCTCAGATTATTATGTTCCCCGGTGGTTTCTCTGCCGGTGATGAACCGGAAGGTTCTGCTAAGTTCTTTGCCACAGCATTTAGAAATGCAAAGCTAAAGGATGAAATAACAAAATTATTGGAAGAACGTGATGGTCTTGCTTTGGGTATTTGTAACGGTTTCCAGGCATTAATCAAGTTGGGACTGGTACCATACGGTAAGATATGTTCTCAAAAGGAGGATTCACCAACCCTTACTTATAACAGTATTGGACGTCATCAGTCGAAAATGGTATATACAAAGGTTGTAACCAATAAGAGTCCATGGCTTACAAAGGCAACTTTAGGTGGTGTATATACTGTACCGATTTCTCATGGTGAAGGACGTTTTGTTGCAAGCCGTGAATGGATTGATAAGTTATTTGCAAACGGACAGGTAGCTACACAGTATGTGGATATTAATGGTAATCCTACAATGGATGAGGATTATAATGTAAACGGTTCTTATGCAGCAATTGAAGGTATTACAAGTCCGGATGGTCGTGTACTTGGTAAAATGGCTCATTCAGAGCGGCGGGATGATAGTGTTGCCATTAACATATATGGTGACCAGAACCAGTTAATCTTTGAGTCAGGTGTTGAATACTTTAAATAGGATAAAGTAAAATATATAGCAGGAGAAGACATGCCTTCTTCTGCTATCTTATATGGGAGGAGAAGCATATGCAGTATATTGTTACAAAACAGGAAATGCAGGCTATTGATTCGTATTCCATAAAAAAAATGGGGATTCCCGGAGAAGTATTAATGGAACGGGCTGCTTTGGAAGTTGTGAAAGTGGTGGAAGATGTAAATACGTCAAAGGGACGGATTTTAGTTGTTGTGGAAAGCGGAAATAATGGGGGAGACGGATTGGCTACCGCCAGAATATTATTAGAGCGGGGTTATCTGGTAGATATATATCATATTGGCGGAATTAAGAAAGAGACAAAGCAGTTTCAGTTACAAATGAATATTTTACATCAATTAGGAGTACGATTACGAAAAACAATTCCAAATAAAGACTATGCAGTCATTGTAGATGGTATATTTGGGGTAGGTCTGTCCAGAGCAATTGATGGTGTGCAGAAAAAAACAATTGATGTTTTGAATCAGATGAATGGGATTAAGGTTGCAATTGATATGCCTTCAGGAATTGATGCTACAAGCGGTGATATTTTAGGAACTGCATTCCGTGCAGACTATACGGTAACCTTTGGATTAAAGAAGTTAGGAATGTATTTTTCAGATGGTATTGATTATTGCGGCAAGATTATATGTGTAAATGTTGGTTTTCCCCAAAGGGCTATTGATTCCGTAAAACCACAGATATATGCCTATGATAAGAGTGATATGTGTAAACTTCCTAAGAGATTTAATAATTCAAATAAGGGAACATATGGCAAGGTTGCAGTAATTGCCGGCAGTAAAAATATGTCCGGTGCAGCTTATTTGTGTGGTAAGGCAGCATATTCCACAGGTGTAGGGCTTGTGAAAATATATACCCATGAAAGCAATCGAATGGTATTACAGTCCCAGCTTCCTGAGGCAATTATGATGACATATAAAGATTACGAAGGTGCGCTTTCCTGTATTGAAGATGCCATGAAGTGGGCTACCGTAGTGGTTGTGGGTCCGGGACTTGGAATCGATTCAACGTCAGAGCGAATGTTATATGAGCTGCTTATGAGTGCGGAGGTTCCTTTAGTTTTAGATGCAGATGCACTTAATATTTTATCAAATAATATGGAATTATTAGAGGCATCCTCAGCGCAAATGATTATTACACCCCATATGAAGGAAATGAGCCGGTTAATTGGGAAGAGTGTATCAGAGATTACAGCTAATCGATTTGATATTGCTAAGAAGTTTGCAAAAAAATCCGGTATTACCCTGGTGCTTAAGGATGCAAAATCCATTGTAACAAATGGTGGAGAACAGCTTTATATTAATTTAGAAGGTAATAATGGTATGTCAACAGGTGGTTCCGGTGATGTGCTTGCAGGTATTATTGCAGGAATGTTAGCAGGGGGCTTATCACTGGTTGAGGCGGCAAAGATGGGAACCTATGTCCATTGTCGGGCAGGAGACAAGGCGGCGGAGCAAAAAGGTCCCTATGCTATGCTGGCCTCTGACATTATTGCTAATCTTGGGGAAGTAATGCGATGATAATTGATTTATATTTAGAAGCTTACATGAAAATGTGTATTATGTAAATGTATTATGTATACTACGGAAAGAGGGCGTATGATATGGATAAATACTACCGTGTAGAGGCTGATATTGATTTATCCGCAATTAGAAAGAACATTAAAACCATGAAAGCCTGTATTCCTGAAGGAAAGAAATTACTGGCAGTCATTAAAGCAAATGCTTATGGTCATGGTGCAATTGAAGTGGCAAATGCATTAGATGATTTGGCGGATTATTATGGTGTCGCCTGTATAGAGGAAGGAATTGAACTTCGGAATGCCGGAATTAGGAAACCTATTTTGATTCTTGGTGTTACGGATGAGAGCTTATATAAGGATTTGGTTATCCATGATATTACCCAGACAATTTTCACATTTGACCAGGCAGAGAAGTTATCCCAGGCTGCAGGAAGTCTTTCAAAAAAGGCTAAATTACATATTAAACTTGATACGGGGATGAACCGTATCGGATATAAATGTACAGATGAGAGTGTAGCAGATATTGTTAAGATTGCAAAGCTTCCAAACATTGATATGGAAGGAATCTATACCCATTATTTTAAGGCTGATGAAGCGGATAAAACATCTGCTAAAAAGCAGTTGGAAGAGTATACACATATGCTTGACCGGTTGCAGGAGGCCGGTGTGACCTTTAAGCTTCGTCATATTTCTAACAGTGCAGGTATTATGGAAATGCCAAATGATAAATTTGATATGGTACGTTCCGGCATATCTACATATGGACTTTATCCCTCAGAAGAAATGAATAAAGAGGCATGTGTATTAGTTCCGGCCATGAGTTTCAAAAGTCATATTACCCATATTAAGACGGTTAGGAAGGGAGAAACCGTTGGTTATGGCGGCACTTATATGTTACAGGAGGATAAGGTGGTTGCCACTGTTGGAGTTGGATATGCAGATGGTTTTCCAAGAGCATTATCCAATCAGGGAAGAGTGCTTGTGCATGGTGAGTATGCACCAATCCTTGGACGGGTATGTATGGATCAGACAATGATAGATGTTACAGGGATTTTAGATGTGGCTGTGGGAGATACTGTTGTACTTGTTGGAAAACAGGGGGAAAACAGTTTGTCAGTAGAAGAGTTATCAGGTATGAGTGCAAGCTTTAACTATGAATTTGTATGTGGTGTGAATCGTAGAGTACCCCGGATTTTTTATCGTGATGGAGAGAAAATAGGAGAAAAGAATTATCTTTTGCAGTAATATGTACTTACACCAATTGAATACTCTCAGAATATAATGGTAATACTTAGAATACCTAAGATAATTAGGAATCTATGAGTGGAGAGTGAGTAAATTGCTTGTAACAAGAGGAGATATATATTATGCGGATTTAAGACCTGTAGTAGGCTCTGAACAGGGGGGCGTAAGGCCTGTACTTATTATACAAAATGAAGCCGGAAACAAATATAGTTCTACTGTAATCTGTGCGGCGATAACCAGCCGACAGAATAAGGCAAAGATACCTACCCATGTAGAGTTGTCTGCCAGCAGATATGATATTGCAAAAGACTCTGTTGTGTTATTAGAACAGGTAAGAACCATTGATAAACAAAGACTTCGGGAAAAGGTGTGTCATTTGGATGATGAAATTATGGGTACGGTTAATAAGGCATTAAAGGTTAGTTTATCTTTATAGGGACTGATCAATGAAATCTAGGTGAATTATATTGACCGTAATAGTGATTTATGATACATTTCTTGAAAATATAAGTGGATATCCGGGATACGGATTTTCCCGATTATCTAAGAGAATATATGAGAGAAAGGAATTATACGTATGGCAATTGGTGGCCCCGGTGGCTTAAAAGCGTTATTAGGGAAGAAAAACAACGACGAGCAGGCGGAAGCGGTTGAAGAGGAGATATTGTCCATTGTTGAAGAAGGGCATGAGCATGGAACCATAGAAAGTGATGAAGCGGAATTTATATCCAATGTGTTTGAGTTTGGAGACAAAGAGGCTCGTGATATTATGACGCCGAGACAGAAGATGGTATGTATTGATTCGGAACTGGATATGCAGGAAACCATGGATTTTATGCTGGAAAATAATTATTCCAGGTATCCGGTATATGAAGAGGACGTTGATAATATTATTGGAATGTTACATATGAAAGAGGCAGTTGCTGCTTATATGAAAGATCCGAGACAAAGAGTGGCAAATGTGGTTAGTGAGCCCATATACGTTCATCCTACCCAGAAAATAAGTAAGCTGTTAAAGGAAATGCAGGAAAGTAAGAATCATTTGGCAATTGTGGTAGATGAGTATGGTCAGACGGAGGGCTTAGTTGCATTAGAAGATATTATAGAGGTTATTGTAGGAGATATTTTAGATGAGCATGATGAAGAAGAGAATGATATCATGCGTCTTGCTGCAGGTAATGGATATATTGTAAATGGAACTACTAATCTGGAAGAATTGGAGGACCTTTTTGATATTGAATTTCCTGAAGAAGACATTGATACGGTAAACGGATTTATGCTTTGTCAATATGGAAAACTTCCGGAAGAACGGGAAGCGGTACAGATTAATTACCGGGGATTTTTGTTTGAAGCAATGGAGTATGAGGATCGTATGATTACAAAGGTCCGGATTCGTAAGCTTCCGGAGACTGTAGCGGATGAGAATAAAGAAGCTTAGTACTTACATTCATCTGAACATTCATAAGGGTGTTCAGATGTTTTTTTGTTGTTGGATGAACAATCTTCATTGGACGGTTGAAAACTATTCATATTTTCACTTTACATTTTTCGCTGTAACTACTATAATCGGATAGTATGTTGTGGTTTTCTGTTTTTCCCTGAATACATAATGATAGCTGTGAATTAAGAAAGGGTAAGAAGACGGAAAATCAGAAATTCGCAAAAATGAAAAAAGAAAGTTAGGAAAGAGGAACAAATTGTGAAGAATACTGTAGAAATCAGATGGCACGGCCGGGGCGGTCAGGGTGCCAAGTCAGCAGCCCTTATGCTTGCGGATGCTGCATTTATGACAGGTAAACATGTACAGGGATTTCCGGAATATGGTCCGGAGCGTATGGGTGCACCGATTACAGCTTATAACCGTATCAGTGATAATCCGATTCGGGTACATTCCAATATTTATAATCCGGATTATGTGGTAGTGGTGGATGAAACATTATTGGAAAGTGTAGATGTAACTTCGGGTTTGAATCCGGAGGGAGCAATTGTAGTAAATACAACAAAGTCCCCGGAGGATATTATGCCACATCTTAAGGGTTATACCGGCAGGGTATATACATTAGATGCCAGAGCAATTTCAGAGGAGTGTTTAGGAAGATATTTTCCAAATTCACCGATGCTGGCAGCCATTGTGGCAATCAGTCAGGTTATGACAAAGGAAGATTTCTTCCGTGAAATGGAAGGCTCTTATAAGCATAAATTTGCAAAAAAACCGGAAGTGGTTGAGGGTAACTTAAAAGCACTTCATATGGCATATGAGGAGGTGGAGTAAATGGCAGCTACAGATATTTCAAAGATTACAGAAAAAAGCCCTTGGCAGGATATAACCATGGGAAATCAGGTGTATGGTGCCGGTACTTCAAAGGAATTTAAAACCGGTGAGTGGAGAACCCAGACTCCCGTATTTGACAGTGAAAAGTGTAAGCAATGCTTATTATGTGTTCCGGTTTGTCCGGACAGCTCCATTCCTGTAAAGGATTGTAAAAGAGAAGATTTTGACTACGACCATTGCAAGGGCTGTGGAATCTGCGCAAAGGTTTGTCCTTTTGATGCAATTTCAATGAAGGAGGGACAGTAAGATGGCAAAAAGAGATCGTTTATCGGGAAATGAAGCCATTTCCTATGCAATTAAGCAGGTGAATCCGGATGTTATGCCGGCATTTCCAATTACGCCTTCAACGGAGATTCCCCAGTATGTTGCAAACTATATTGCAAATGGAGAAATGGATACAGAGTTTATTCCGGTGGAAAGTGAGCATAGTTCCATGAGTGCTACCATTGGTGCTTCGGCAGCGGGCGCAAGAGCCTTAACAGCAACCTCTTCCTGCGGTATGGCTTTGATGTGGGAGGAGTTGTATGTGGCAGCTTCTAACAGACTGCCTTTGGCACTTTGTCTGGTAAACCGTGCGTTATCCGGTCCCATTAATATTAACTGTGACCATTCTGATTCCATGGGTGCAAGGGATACAGGATTTATTCAGATATATGCTGAGAGTAATCAGGAGGTATATGATAATTTTGTTCAGGCATATCGTATATCAGAGCATAAGGATGTTATGCTTCCAATTATGATTTGTCAGGATGGATTTATTACCAGCCATGCGGTTGAAAATATTGAGTTGTTAGAGGATGAGGAAGTCAAGAATTTTGTGGGAGAGTATCAGCCTGAGAACTTCCTGTTAAATGCCGACCAGCCAATGGCACTTGGTCCATATGCAGTTTCTAACTACTATATGGAAACGAAGATGGCACAAAATACTGCCATGAACAATGCCAAAAAGGTTATTTTGGAAGTTGGCAAGGAATATGGCCAGTTATCCGGAAGAGAATACGGATTCTTTGAAGAATACCGTTTAGAGGATGCAGAGTATGCCATGGTAATCATCGGTTCTGCTGCCGGTACATCAAAGGATGCTGTAGACAAATTACGGGAGCAGGGAATGAAGGTTGGACTCCTTAAGCTTCGTGTGTTCCGTCCGTTTCCGGATGAGGAGATTGCAAAGGCACTTTCAAACTGTAAGACGGTAGCCATTATGGACCGTTGTGAGGGCTTCCGTGGCAAGGGTGGTCCTTTGGGTTCAGAGGTAAAGGCAGCCATTTATGACCATGCAAATCATGTGAAAGCATTTAATTT
>JBJENX010000024.1:0-22268 GCA_051880415.1 Lachnospiraceae bacterium
AAAACACCATGAGAAAAATAAAATTCCTTAATTTTTCTTTTGCATACATAATATCCTCCCTCATTATTGCAAAACTGCTTTTTCTTTTATCATAATTCAAAAAGTTGAAAAAGCAAGCAAAATGTTCTAAAAGGTCGTTTTATGTTCTAAAATGACACCAATTCTAATTTGGTTAGAAAAAAAGAGACCCTAAGGTCTCTTCCATTATCTGATTTATTTCATTATAAACAATCTAAAAGTACTCAAAGTGAAGTTGCAATAAGATTATACGCATATAAAATCATAAAAATCTCGCAGTTCTCATATAATAATTTGCATATTGTTCACGGCAAAGTGCTCTTTTTCTTCTCGGTAATTTTATTGAAGTTCCATCATCAAGAATAATCTCTTCACTTATCTTTTTTACATGTTCAAAATTAATTAATGTAGAATTATTTGCTCTAAAAAAATTCTCACCTAAGCGTTGCTGCCATTCAGTCAACGATATTCTTACTATAATATCATCCCGTATGGAACCATCCTTCTCCATATAATTGATTTTCGTGTAAACATGGTCAGATACAATGGATACAATCTGATTCTTATTGATAAATATCGTTGTTGTTCCATCATCAATCTGCACCAGATTGCTTTTTACATCCTCACGGACATCACGTATAATTCCCGGCAGCCGCTCCTCATAATCATCTTTATAAACAAATGCAATAACATATTTTCCAAATGCTTTCATTACCAAACGCTGATGATAAGATAAAAAAACAACTCTGCTTCCGCAAGCACATTTTTCCAGTTTATCTCGAATTGCATATCCATTTACATCCGGCATTTCCACATCCAGAATATATAATTCTGCCTTCTCCTCATCCTTATCAAGTTCTTCATATAATTCTTTAGATGAGATATACGGGCAAATAATATCCCCATCTTCTTTTAATTCATTACACAAGTCAGTAACTTTATTTAAAAATATTTCATTATCGTCACATATCACTATTTTCATCTATTCATCTCCTAACAGGTATATTGGGGTACATCTGAAAAACTTATATAAGTAAAATATACAACAATCCAAAACACAAATATAGCATAAAATATACAACAATCTAAAATATAATTCAACGGCATTTTACATTGTATGCAAAGAAATAGATTATGCTTTCCAAGCTATAAATCGATTAATATTCTTTTATTTGATTCCATAGTTCCTCCGGTTCAATGCACAATGTATTACATATGATTAATAATTCCTCAGCATTAAAGGGCTTGTTCCCCTTTATTGACAACTGATATTGATTTATCCCGGTCTGTAATGCCAATTTACTTTCATCTATATTATGTTCAAATATGTATTTTCGAATTTCTCCGGACATCTTCATCATCAACACCAACTTTTTCCAATATAGTTAGACAATTTAAAGCACACATCTATTTTATTCTTACCATGTTAGAAAATCAAGTACTTTTATTAATTTTTCCTAAAATTGTAATTGACATTATTTTTTATTGTGAGATAGAATAAAAAAGAGGTGTTAATAAAATGAATAATCAAAGCTTTGCAGAAAAGTTACGTTATTATAGAAAAATAAATAGATTATCCGTTCAGGAGGTAGCAGATTATTTATCAAAAAAAGTCAAACCAATATCTGCAAAATCAATATATAGCTGGGAAAATAACAAATCTAAGCCATCCTCTGATATGTTTATGACATTATGCGAACTCTATCATATTGATCATGTCTTAGAATCTTTTGGATACTCATCAGAAAATACGGATTTTGAAATTCAAAAAATGCAGAAAGATTATCTGGAGGTTTATGAAAAATTGTCCGAAGAAGAACTTAAGCTGATTTTAGCTTATCGGGCACATCCTGAATATAAAGAAGCAGTTAAAAGTATATATCAGATTCATTAATGACAAAAACCGGTAGCTGATACTACCGGTTTTTAATATGTTACACTATGTGCGGTAACTACAAAAACTATTCGTCCCAGTTGTGATAAACAGCCTGGACATCATCATCTTCATCAAGCAAATCAAGAATCTTATTCATCTTCTTGATGTCATTCTCATCTGTTAATTCTACATAAGTCTGTGGAACCATGGTTACTTCTGCAGAAGCCATAGGAATATTCTCTGCCTCTAAGGCTTCTCTTACCGCAGAGAAATCGGCTGGTGCGGTTAAGATTTCAAAGCTGTCCTCTTCTTCTTCAAAATCTTCTGCTCCGGCATCTAAAGCAATCATCATCAAATCATCTGCTTCCATATCACATTCTTCTTTATCGATAATAATCTGTCCTCTTTCATCAAACATAAAGGAAACACAACCGGTTGTTCCAACATTTCCACCACCCTTTGTAAATGCATTTCTTACATTAGATGCAGTACGGTTCTTGTTATCAGTTAAAGCATCTACAATAATTGCTGTACCGTTTGGTCCATATCCTTCATATGTAATAGCTACATAATTTACTGAATTTGCATCTCCGGCAGCCTTTTTAATTCCACGTTCAATAGTATCATTGGGCATATTATTTGCCTTTGCCTTTGCAATGACATCACGAAGCTTTGAGTTATTATTCGGATCTGCCCCACCCTCTTTTACAGCCACTGCAATTTCACGACCGATAATGGTAAATATTTTTCCTTTTGCTGCATCATTTTTTTCTTTTTTATGTTTAATATTTGCAAACTTTGAATGTCCTGACATGTTTATTCTCCTTTTTTATCTTAAATTTACCCATAACCGCTATGTATTCTACCATTTTATTCTGTATTTTTCAAGAGGAAACCCCTGTGTTTGATTACACGTGTTACACAGAATCATGAATAAATTTCATGCAGACATTGATTGATAGTACAGAATTTGATAGAATATAAACAAAAGAGTTTGAAGGATTATATCATAATCCTTATAGAGACACAGGAGGTTCGACATGGATATTGAAACCCAAAATTTATATTCTACAGCAATGAATATTGCCGGACAAATTGATAAATCCATTATGCAGTCTAAGATGCATCCGGAAAGTGTAAAAGAATTATTACGTATGGATTTACGGGACTTTTTAATTTTTTTAATCGTTGCTGACCGAACAATAGCAAAGGATGAATTAAAATACATAAATAAAACCCTTGGTTATAATTTTGACAACGAAACCTTCAAAAGATTTATCGCAAACAGCGGTATTTTAGAAGATGATTTTCTAAATCACCCTCCTAAATCCCTTACATATTTTTTAGAATATTCCAAAGAAGAGTATATTGTATATGAATCAAAATATTATGATATCCAAAAGCTGTATCTGTCAGTTTTTCAGGCTATTGGCGAAGACTTTCTTGCCTCCTGCCGTCATGTTGACCAAAAAGAAGTTAATCAGCTTACCAGATATCATTTCATGTTAGACAGTCAGATTAAAGCTTTCAAAAAAAGCGGTGGTAAAAAACAGGAACGCCCGGACCGTATTCCTTTTAAGAGAAAAACACAGGAGGAAAGCACATCTACCCAGACAGAAACAACCTTTATAGGCTCTATTTCCGGGGGAGAAGAAACCATATCCGACTTAGACGGTTTATTAGAGGAACTGGATTCTCTTATCGGATTAGACTCCGTAAAAGAGGAAGTCCGTAATCTGATTAATCTTCTTAAAATCATTGAAATCCGTGAAAAAAATGGACTAAAAGCACCTGCTGTAACCAAGCATTTTGTATTTACGGGAAATCCCGGAACAGGTAAAACAACGGTTGCAAGATTATTATCAAAAATCTACTGTTCTCTGGGGATTCTATCAAAAGGACATTTGGTGGAAGTTGACCGTTCAGGCTTAGTTGCCGGATATATGGGACAGACTGCCATTAAAGTAAAGGAAGTAATAGAAAAAGCAAAAGGTGGCGTTTTATTTATTGATGAAGCATATGCCCTGTCCAACGAAACACCGGGAGGTGATTTTGGTCAGGAAGCAATTGATACCTTAGTAAAAGCTATGGAAGACAATCGGGATGATTTAATTGTAATTGTGGCAGGCTATCCTGATTTAATGGAAAAATTCGTAAGCTCCAATCCGGGACTAAAATCCCGTTTTCAGAAAACCCTGCACTTTGCCGATTATAATGCAAAAGAATTATACAAGGTATTTTTGCGCTTTTGTAAAATAAACGATTACAAACTAAGTCCCGAAGCTACAGACTATTTAATAAGCCACTTAGAGACTTATGTTTCTAACAAAACCAAAGATTTTGGAAATGCAAGAGATATGCGTAATTTCTTAGACCTTGCAATATCCGCTCAGGCTAACCGTTTACTAACTGCGGACTTATCTGATAAGGAAGCATTAATTACACTGCTTCCATGTGATTTACAGCCAATATTTGAGTAAGGAGATGAATGCCTATGACCTTGTTATCCTATCAAATTTTCCAAACAGTCGTAGAACAGGGAAGTTTTCAAAAGGCTGCAGAAGTATTAAATCTGACCCCCTCTGCCATAAGCCATGCAATATCAAATGCAGAAAAAGAACTGGGCTTTCCCTTGTTTAACCGTAACAAGAACGGAATCACCCTTACAAGTTATGGAGAAAATTTACAACCTTATATACTGACAGTTCTAAACAGCGATATGAAACTACAACAGGCAATTCAGGAATTTAACGGATTAACCAACGGTTCTGTTAAGATTGGTACTTTTTCCTCTTTTTGCTGCAGTTTTATTTCTGACCTGGTATCCTCCTTTCGGAGGGAACATCCCAATATTGAAATCACAATATATCAGGGAACCTATGAAGATGTATATAACTGGATTAAAACCGGAGTTGTTGACCTGGGATTTCTTTCAGAATCAAGCTGTAAAGAATTAGATTTTCAACCCCTCTATGAGGATGAATTGTTGTACGTTGTTCCTAAAGGCTTCAAAACAAAGCACAAAAAATACGTAGAAACCTGTGAATTGCAAGAACAAAGTTTTGTTTCCCAACATGAAAGTACCGATGCGGATATCCAGAATCTGTTTCACAAGCACAATCTACAAATCAAATCTTCCTGCCATGTAGTAGATGATTTAAGCACCATTGCCATGGTAGCCGCCGGTTTAGGGGTATGCGTTATGCCCAAGCTTGTAATGAATAATATGCCTTATGAAGTTGATACATATTCCTTTAAGCCTGCAGAACACAGAACAATCGGCATTTGTTCACAGCATCTTGAACTTATGGCACCGGCTGTAAAATCAATGTACCGGCATACAGAAAACTTTTTCCACATAAAAGAAAGACCTGCACTTTAATCATGCAGGTCTTTTAGTTTACTGAATTTTTTCTTTACCACCCATATATGGTTGTAAGGCTTTTGGTATATTAATGGTTCCATCTTCATTGAGATTATTTTCCAAAAATGCAATCAACATACGTGGAGGTGCAACTACTGTATTGTTTAAAGTATGTGCATAATACTTACCATCCGGTCCATCTACACGAATCTTTAAGCGTCTTGCCTGTGCATCTCCAAGGTTCGAGCAGCTACCAACCTCAAAATATTTCTTCTGTCTAGGTGACCAGGCTTCCACATCAATAGACTTAACCTTTAAATCCGCAAGATCACCGGAACAGCACTCTAATGTTCTTACTGGAATATCTAATGTCCTAAATAAATCAACAGTATTTTGCCACAATTTATCAAACCACATTGGACTTTCTTCTGGCTTACACACCACAATCATTTCCTGCTTTTCAAACTGATGAATACGGTAAACACCACGTTCCTCAATACCATGTGCACCTTTTTCTTTACGGAAACATGGAGAATAACTTGTAAGAGTCTTTGGAAGCTGGTCCTCCTTGATAATTGTATCAATAAATTTTCCAATCATGGAGTGTTCACTGGTACCAATCAGATAAAGGTCTTCTCCTTCAATCTTATACATCATTGCATCCATCTCTGCAAAACTCATAACGCCTGTAACTACATTAGAACGAATCATAAACGGAGGAATACAGTACGTAAATCCTCTGTCAATCATAAAATCTCTGGCATAAGAGATAATTGCAGAATGCAATCTTGCAATATCTCCCATGAGATAATAAAAACCATTACCTGCAACCTTGCCTGCTGCATCTAGATCAATACCATCAAATTTTTCCATAATTTCAGTATGATACGGAATCTCAAAATCGGGAACAACAGGTTCTCCAAATTTCTCAATCTCAACATTCTCGCTATCATCTTTACCAATTGGGACAGAAGGATCAATGATATTTGGAATTACCATCATAATCTTTGTAACCTTTTCCTGTAATTCCTTTTCCTGTTCTTCAAGAGCTGCCAATTCTTCAGCCTTTTGAGTTACTAATTTCTTAGTTTCCTCAGCATCCTCCTTCCTGCCCTGAGCCATTAAAGCACCAATCTGCTTTGATATCTTATTACGCTCTGCACGTAGGGAATCTGCCTTGCTCTTCGCCTCACGGCTTCTGGCATCTAACTCGATAACCTCGTCTACCAATGGTAATTTTTCATCCTGAAATTTGTTTTTAATGTTCTGCTTTACGATGTCAGGATTCTCTCGTAAAAATTTGATGTCGATCATTTTTCTTAAATCTCCTCTAATTCATATATTTTCTAATAACCTAATACCTTGTCATATAGACGCATATATTTCTCTGCAGACTTATCCCAAGAGAAATCAGCCTTCATGCCACGTACTACCATCTTATTCCAGTCTTCTCTATGATCATAGTAGATTTCCTTTGAGTAATTAATAATTTTAAGCATCTCATCTGCATTATAATTACTAAATGAAAATCCGGTACCGGTACCTTCATACTCATTGTATGGCATAACCGTATCCTTAAGTCCGCCGGTCTCACGTACAATTGGAATGGTACCATAACGAAGTGCAATTAATTGTGTCAAACCACATGGTTCAAATCTTGATGGCATTAACACGGCATCAGCCGCAGCATACAGTTTATGTGCTCTCTCATCAGAATAGAAAATATTGGCAGATACCCGGTCAGAATATACCCACTGATAATGCTTAAACATATTCTCATACTTCGCTTCACCGGTTCCAATAATTACAAACTGCATATAAGGGTCGACTATACGCTCCATTACCCAGTCAATCAAATCCAGGCCCTTCTGGTCTGTTAAACGTGAAATAATGGCAATCATATATTTATTCTCATCTACAGGAAGTCCAAGCTCCTTCTGTAATCCCATCTTATTCTCTGCCTTGCCCTTCTTATAATTACGGACACTGTATTTTTTAAATAATTTCTCATCTGTACTTGGATTATATACATCATAATCAATACCATTCACAATTCCACACAGTTTGTTGTTATGGAACCGAAGCACATCATCAAGATTTTCTCCATATTCCGGTGTCTGAATCTCACCTGCATATGTGTCACTTACCGTTGTGATATAATCTGCATATATCATACCAGCCTTTAACATATTTCCGTCTTTATAAAATTCCATTCTATCCGGTGTAAAAACACAATCAGGAAGACCTGAAATATACTTAAAGGTCTTAACATCCCATACACCCTGGAACTTAAGATTATGAATTGTCATAATTGTTTTGGTTCCATAATAAAATGGATTATCATGATATAACGTTCTAAGATATACAGGTATTAATCCTGCCTGCCAGTCATGACAATGGATGATGTCCGGTTTAAAGTTAATTACAGGCAGAATTGCCAGTACCGCCTTACTAAAGAAGGTGAATTTCTCTATATCAAATCGGATTGTTCCATATGGTGCCCATCCTGAAAAATAATACTCGTTATCAATAAAGTAATAAGTAATTCCATCCATTTCATAGGTCATGATACCTACATGGACATTCTCAAACCTACGTCCTAAATCCATATAAAAATGGTGAACATACCGGAATTTTTCACGATACTGCTGCGGAATACAGGTATAGTTTGGAATTACCACACGCACATCATACTCTTCCTTCGGGAACATCTTAGGTAATGCTCCAACAACATCAGCCAATCCTCCGGTCTTAATAAAAGGAACACACTCCGAAGCTGCAAACAAAATATTTTTCATAACCAACACCCTCCATTATTCAATACGTAATTCATTAATGATACCCACAATAGTAATATTATACCTTTTTTTTCATATTCTGTCTATGACAGATAATAAAGTTTTAATCTTTTAATTCATCCAAAGTCTTTTTATATGCCTCTGCAAAATCCTGCATAAATATACGAACCTCCGGTAAATCCATTTGGGTAAGCTTCTCATATGTGGCCGCTTTTGCACTGGAAAATTCTCGGTTACCTGCTTTTTCTTCCTCTATACATTTAATGTAAGCGGATAACCGGTCCGCCGCTTTTACCAGTTTCCACAAATATGCGTCTTCCTCATCCGGCAAAAAAAGGGTAACATATTCGTCATAGAGATAATCCGGCAACATATTAAGTAATTCCTTTGCTGCCTCCTCTTCTACATTTTTATAAGCTTCCTTTGTATCTGTATTATAATATTTAATAGGAGTAGGCATATCCCCTGTAATAATCTCCGTACAGTCGTGGTACATTCCAATTATCGCTGCCTTTTCTGCATTATAATGGTTTCCACAACGCTTATTACTAATAAGTGTTAATACATGGGCAAGCATAGCAACCTCTAAAGAATGTTCGCTGATATTTTCAGGATATGAATTTCGCATTAATGCCCAACGGTTAATATACTTCATTCTGGACATCATTGCAAAAAAAGGGCTGTTATATTCTTTATTATTATCCTGTTTTAAATAATTTTCCATATTACTGTCCACCTAAATCATTTTTTCCTTATACATTATATTCCAGTGTCACCTTACACACCGGTTCTCCCTCCATGGTGTAATCTCCTAAAGTGTCCTATAAAATATTGTGAAGTTATTATAACATTGTTTTTAGTTCCTTACCAGTAAACACCCTGAAAAATGCAATATAATTAAAAAAATAAAATAAAGTGTTGACAAACATGTTCATCTTTGATATAGTACAACTTGTCGTTAAGACATGCGCGAGTGGCTCAGTGGTGGAGCACCTCCTTGCCAAGGAGGGGGTCGCGGGTTCGATCCCCGTCTCGCGCTCTTTTTATTTTCTGAAAGTCTTAATCTTATTTAAAGAAAAGGGAGATACTACCTTTGGGTAATATCTCCTTTACTTTTAAGATTTTCTTTCCTCACTATAGCTTTCTGCAGCTTCGTCAAGCACGTTCATCAGCACTCTCTCATTTTCTGTGCCCACATATTTCTTAGGATAAACAATACAAAGACCATTATTTTCCCAAGAACCGTCGCAACGATCCAATCCATAAAAATACATCATATATCCATAATATTCCATTTTAGCTTTAAAATAAAAATGATTTGTAAGAGGAATTATTTCTATCCCCCCTGTAAATGTACCTTTTTCCTTGAATTCGCTAACAGCATCATAAACTTTATCATCAAGCTGCATTGCCACATATGGATATGTGCCTTCTTCTCCGTATTCATCAAAAGGCGCATAGGTATTTAACATTTCAACCTCCCCCGCGTGAGACTGTGCCTCTTTAAATGAATCGTTTAATTGAAAGGATATTATGTACTTGCTATCCCCATCCCCATAAAAATCATCTTTTACAGTGTGATAAGATGACGCAATTACAATATTCTCCGTAGTTTCCACTTTATCCTCTACATTATTCACTGCTTTATCAGCAATTTTAATGATGTCTCCTATTTTGTCAAAAAATCCCACTTCGATTTCTCCTTATCTTATTGATGATAAACTTATTCATAATGAATAGTCTGTACTTTATTTAACAGCTCCGCGGATTTGTTCTTTCAATGATAATGCTTTATCTTTTATACGCGGAGATGCATTTTTATTACCCAATACATTTACCAGCATTTTAAGGGAATCCTTATAGTTACCAAGAGCAAATGCCAACTCCGCCAGCAAGTAGGATAATGTCAGCTCATCCATTCCACTCATAGGAAAAGTTTCCGTTGAAAAAGCTTTTACATAACCTTCATAGGCATTACGAATGCATTCCTGCTCATCCGCTTCCAAAGAATTCTTTTTTGCCGCAGCCATTTGATCTCCTTCCGCTTCCAGCCAGCCACGGATAACCCATGCCATTTTAAGACAGGTATATGCCTTACGGCTGTTGGTAACGCCCCCAACAATGTCACACATTAAAACCATCTTATAATGAGTGATTGCTTCTTCATAGGAATATTTATCTACACTAAGTTCCATTCCTTTAAATTTGGACATAACCTCGCTGCGAAGCTTTTTTCCCTGAAGAGGCATTATATAATCAAAATATCTGGCAATTGCACTATAACCACAGTGTGGACAAACAATGGCATCATACTTAATTGGGTCAACAACATCATATCGCGGCCGCAAATCATCATCCTGACCGGTGCTATGTATTTTTCCTGCACGAACAGCCAGAGATTTAAAGCTGTTGTCACATACAGGACATCTATAGGTTTTAGGAAATAACACATCTTCTTCCCGCAATATGTTTTCTTTCTTTTCCTGTTTTTCCTCTACTGTTTCTTTTGTATCTGCTTCATCCTCAAAAACTTTTCGGTCTGCATTCCGAAATCCAAAGGATTCCAATCCCGAAAGTATACTCATACTGTTATCCTCCTACTTTGCCGGCTTATAAGAACTCTTCAATGAAACAATACGATTAAACACCAAAGAATCCTCTGTGGAATCCTTTGTATCTGTACAAAAGAAACCATTTCGAAGAAACTGGAAAGCCTCTCCCTTTGGTGTATTTTTAAATACTGCCTCTAATTTACAATCAGAAAGTTCAACCAGTGAATTTGGATTTAAATTAGAGTAATCCTCCAAAAGCACCTCATCCCCCTCTTGAATCAGGTTTTCATATAAACGGACAGTAGCATTTACCGCTGTTGATGCATCAACCCAGTGAATGGTGCCTTTTACCTTCCGTCCTTCAAAACCGGAACCGGATTTTGTTTCCGGATCATAGGTACAATGAACTACGGTGACATTTCCATCTGCATCCTTTTCATAATCAACACATTTTACAAAATATGCATTTTTAAGGCGAACCTCATTACCAGGGAATAAACGGAAATATTTTTTTGGAGGCTCTTCCATAAAATCTTCTCTTTCAATGTATAATTCTTTACTAAAGCTTACCTGACGAACACCTAAAGCTTCATTCTCCTGGTTATTCTCTATTTCAAGTAACTCTGTTTGTCCTTCCGGATAGTTATCAATCACCAGCTTAATCGGATTCAGGACGGCCATCATACGCTTTGCTTTTAATTTCAAATCTTCACGAACACAATAATCAAGCATTGCAGTATCAGATGTGGAATTTGCCTTTGAAACACCGGAAAGCTCCATAAACATACGAATTGCTTCCGGGGTTACACCCTTACGTCTTAAAGCACTGATGGTAACCAGTCTTGGGTCATCCCATCCATCTACAACACCATCTTCTACCAGTCTCTTAATATATCTTTTTCCTGTAATAACATTTTTAAGATACAACTTCGCAAACTCAATCTGTTTTGGCGGATTCTCAAACTCCAATTCTTTAACAACCCAGTCATATAACGGTCTGTGATCCTCAAATTCCAAGGTACAGATAGAATGGGTTACCCCTTCTACTGCATCTTCAATTGGATGAGCAAAATCATACATAGGATAAATACACCATTTATCTCCCGTATTATGGTGTGTCATTCTTGCAATACGATAGATAACAGGGTCACGCATATTAATATTACTTGAACTCATATCTATTTTTGCACGCAAAACCTTAGAACCATCCGGAAACTCACCATTTTTCATACGTTCAAATAAATCCAGGTTCTCTTCTATGCTACGGTCACGATAAGGACTGTTTTTACCCGGTTCATCCAGTGTTCCCCGATATTCACGTATCTCATCTGCAGACAAATCACATACAAAAGCCTTGCCTTTTTTTATTAACTTCACAGCACCCTCATACATTGCATCAAAATAGTCCGATGCATAGTAGATTTCATTACCAAAATCTGCCCCAAGCCATTTTACATCTTCTAAAATCGACTGCACATATTCTGTTTTTTCCTTCATAGGATTAGTATCATCAAATCGAAGATTAAATTTGCCACCATATTCCTTTGCCAGACCGGAATTCAAAATAATGGACTTGGCATGACCTATATGCAGATATCCATTTGGTTCAGGTGGAAATCTGGTAACAATTTTTTTATAAGAACCTTCCTCTAAATCCTTATCTATAATTCGTTCTATAAAATTCTTAGAAATCACTTCTTCCATGCTTATTCTCCTTCACTAAAATCACTTTATCATTCCATAATAAAATAGTCACAAATCAAAAACAAGTTTATCATAATTACCAATTATCGTCAACGAAACAGATACTTGAGTTTCCGTATTATTTCCATAGAAATTTTAAAATTCGTTACACAAGTAACCATATATGCTATACTGTATTTGTTGTCTCTCCCAATCTGGCAACAGAAAGGGGGTGTCCATTTGACAACATTACTTATTTCTTTTTTGGTTTCCGTTATGGCAGGTGTAGTTTGCCACTACATATGCAAATGGTTAGACGGAGACGACAAAGACAACTAGCCTAGGATGCTCAACCGTAAAATGAGAAGAAACCCCAGTAGCGCCAACTACCGGGGTTTCATTTGTTGCCCATCCGACAACACTCATTTCTTTTTTGTCTAGACACATAATATCATATGCAAAGACTAAAATCAAGTATACCTTTTTACAAATTATTCTCAAAAACTTTCCAGCATACTATACCACAATATAGTGATATATAAATATAATTTCTTTTTATTATCCAAACATCAATTGAAGCAAAAAAAACATCCTCCTTCCCTTAATCACATAATTCTAACCAAATTCAAATTTTGACAACTTTGGGAAAACAAGAATGGCTTAAATTCAAGCAAAAAAAGAAAGCTGTTAACGGGAATTGAACCCGTTTCTTAATTGCCCTTTTTCCTTGTGTTTACGCCATTTATCAATTACGATTCTTGTCAATTTTGGCATTTTTTATATATATTTTGATATTTTTTTAATCTGAGTTTCAATACTTTCCTTCTCCGGAATAATATAATTATTCAGGGTAGTTGAAACTTGTGCATGTCCCATATATTCAGATATAGTTGCAATATCTATATCTGGGCTTTTTGATAAGCTTGTGGCAAATGTCTTCCTTATTACATGGGTATTGCATGGATCCAGATTTAACCTTTTTTGAAGACGTTCCCATGTAACAATCATTGTATGAGACCTTGTTTTAAGTGTAGAACGCTCGCCATCATAGGCAAGATAATTGGACTTATATCCCATTTCTTTTCTGTATCGAATCAGTTCCTGTAACAACTGATAGACTGTATTAGACATTGGAACAAACCTTACACCTTTGGGAGTTTTTGTTGCATCGATACAATATTCATAACTTCCTGTAGAATTGCCATACTCATCTCTTTGTTTATAGGTTTTACATGATTTATTGACATATACAATTCGGTTTTTCATATCAATATCATGAATGGTAAGTGCCGCTAATTCGCCAATTCTAAGTCCTAAACCTAAGTTTGCAACTAACAACAAAGTTGCAGCATATTTTTCAGGATAAACATGTTCGTCTAAAACTCCTGACATTAACTCTCCTTTTACAGACTGAGACATTGCATATTCTCTTTTTACAGGTGTGTAGATTTTTCCACGTGGAATTTTTCTTTTAATTCTATCCCAGTCCAACACCTCATGTACCTCTGTCTCATCTAGTTCTTCATCAAACAGGAAATCAATTACTGACTTGATGATATGACGAATACGTTGATATTCCTTATTGGTTAATCGACCATATTCCTGTAAAATATTATTAATGAATTGTAATACATCTCTGGATGACATTTTACATACATTTAAACGATCAAAGGGGGTACCCAGGAAATACTTATTATAAGTATTTTCATATCTGTCAATCGTTTCATGGGTTAGATTAGAATAAAATAAGAGATAATTACGCCACCTGATGAAGGTATAGCCAAATTGATACCTTTTATCTGTGGTTAATATACCTCTTACTACTTCGTCTGCTTCTTCAATATCTGCTTTACAATTAGCCTGGTATTCCGTTAATCCATAACATGTTTTTGTTTTGCCATTCACAACTGCTCTAACCTGATATCGTCCATCTGGCCGAAAGGTTGCAGTTCGCCTTTTACTAATACATCTCCTTATTTCTAATTCCTTTTCACTCACTTTACGTTTATACTTTTTTCTTCTCATATTAATAATATCATTTTGGTAAAAAGATTGCAATTGTTGAGAGGAAGTCTCTGTATTATTAATCATACAAATCCCTCCTCTCATTATGTGTATGTGAGTTTAAAGGAAACGTAAATATACAATTATTATATGCTTACGTTTCCCTTAACCATCTATAAAAACATGTTACAAACAGCTAGGCTTTGTCGCTTACCCCGGTCGACCTTTGGTCCTTCCCCCCTGCTCTTGTACAGAGAGACATACGTGCGTCCACGTACCAGTCTGGTGATTTATCTTTTCCTGCTGTCATCGCTCACTGTTACGCCACCAACAGCTTAAATTGATATCTACATTCCTAACATCTGATAGTGTTCACAAAACACATTCCTATCCATCTGTTCTCTGCAGTATATATATTCCGCTTGGGACTATTTCACACCCCCACAGGAAAAGCATCATTTGTTTCATGATTATTTAATTGTCAGGTACACGCCCGGTCTGATCAGAACGGAACACAAATACATACTGTCTATACCGTCTATAGCTTTTATATATTCACGTCAATTATACTTCAAAACATTCATAAATGTCAACATACTCGACATTTATTTCTATTTATTTGATATTACATGATTTTCAGAAAAATTAAAGTTAAACTTAACAAACTAAGGAAGAGGTGATTACAAATGGATTTAACTATTGGAAAAAGACTTAAAGACTTAAGGAAAGCTCAAGGATTAAGACAGGAAGATGTTGCAAAACAGCTTTGCATAGCTCGTTCCACTTATGTAGGTTATGAGAACGAAACCAGCCAGCCGGATTTAGATACTCTCAAACAGATTGCTATTTTTTTTCAAGTTTCAACAGATTATCTATTAGGTGTTGAGGAATATGAATATAAAAATGATGAATTTATACAAGAGGTTTTATATTTAGGCAAGCAGCTCAATGTTCTAAATCGTGCAATTATCAGAGGAAAAATGGCAGAACTAATCAAGGAACAACAATCCAGCGAAAATCAAGAAAAAAATATAGGATAGCTAAAAAAACTCATAATGTCATATACATAAGGAGATATTTATGAATTACAATAATTTAACGGAAGAACAGAAAAGTGAACTATATAGTAAAATTTTAAAAAAAGTAAAAGAAATATACCGGGAACACATAAAAACTGATGACCAAAAAACAGATAATAAGCTTACAGATTCAGAGATGTTTGCCATATTATCAATTGCAATTTCATATAATATAATTAGTTTATCTTTTACACAAAATCCTTCTTTCGCAAAAGACTTTATTAATAAAATATCTCTAGCAAAAACACCAGAAGCTGTTGTAGATGATATATTAACAATTCTACAACAAGAATCCTATTATTGCTTAATTGATGCTGCCATCGAAGAAATAATAGAACAGAAGAATCTACAAACAATAGAGCAAGATCAAGAGTTAGATTTTGAACTATAGGTTAGAATAAGTAAACCAAAAACCGCCATCCACACTAAGTAAAAAATTGGATAGCGGTTTTCTATTTTCCTGTCCCGGCTATAAATTACTTACGAAGTTCTTCTACCTCTTCCTCAGAAAGATGGGTTTCTTTTGCGATTTCCTCTGTGTCTTTATTAAGAGAGATAAGACAACGAGCATATTTTATTGCCATTTCCTTTTCAGCTTTCTCAGCGACTTTCTTTGCATAATCTTCAACCAAAGTACACACGACCTGAACACCCCTTTCATCTTCTTTAAAATACTTCATTGCTTGACTCAATTCCGGAAACTTCTGATTTTCGAATGAATCTTTTTGCAGGAATAAATTCAACAGTTCCCTTTTATCAGAATTGTCTTTCCCAACAGGATTGGCATAATAGATTTTGGCACCGTCATTGACGGGTACATACTTTCCATCAACCATTTGACACATTTCCGAGCAGGTAACAGACTGTCCGTTTCCTAATGCATCATATTCCGTAATGTAAACAATTACAACATCCGGAATATCTGCAAAATCCGTCCCTTTCGGAGTACGGTTTGCAGTTACAGACGATAAATGGAATCTGCACCTTCGAATATCATCGTTACGGTTGCCCTTTTGTACTTCAACATTAATGAGCCTTCCGTCCTTTGTTTTACAAAGAACATCTAATGAAATCTCCCTATGCAGGCTTACAATTGTTTCCTGAGGTCTTACATCAAGAACAATCAGTTCGGCATCATCCAGTAACGTCCTAAGAATTTCCTGACACACCTCCGGTCTTGCTCCAATTAACCGAAACAGAGTGTCATCAATTAACCGTAATCCTTTTGCTGTTTCCAACGTTTCCTTGCTAAACTTCTCTTCCATGGCATCCTCCTTCTTTATCGTAGAAAAAACACATCCTACGACAAAGAGGTTGTATATTTTCACACCCTCATTATACTTAATTCCTCAACCAAATGCAAGCGGCCGGACTAAACCTATAACAGTATATTCTTATATTCCATCATCTGTTACTTAACATTATCTGTACATAAACAAAAAATATACAGCCTTCCACTTTCCTGTATATTATACCACTATATAGTGATATACAATTATAGTTTCTTTTTCTATAACTCTATTGTTTAGATAGGGTGCAAAAGATTTATTCAAGGGAAAAAATACTGCCAATCAACCTGAATAATTTTGATACAATTTGCTTCTTATTCTTCCTGTACCGGGAGAATAATTTCCGGATTTGTTTCAAAAATCTTCCGGATATCCTTCGTATATATCCTATAAAATTTCCCGGTAAGCTCCATGGGGCATAAAGGTTATTTCTTTTTGTCAGATTTGTACAAAGATTTCCCATATCCTGATGTTGATCAGCAGGCTTGTTTTGTGTGTTTTGTGTAGAATCCATATTTTTATCATCATATACAATCCTGGTTAATTTAATGGTAAGCAGCTCTTGTTGTCCTATCTGTTTAGACTTAACCAGAATAAGCCCTTTCTTCCGGAGACCGTTAAGGAGACGTACAAATGTTGCTCTGCAGACTCCTATGGCTTTCATATAAGTGCTCATTTCCTCATATACAAATGCATACTTATCAGCCTTATGCAGCAGATAGATAAGCAGCAGCTTCTCATACTTAGACAGATTCATATTATAGATTTTAATTACTTCCTTCGATTTTTCCATATCCGGGGCACTGTTTTTCCCAAGGTTATTGAAAAGAAACTCATTTAATTCTTCCTTTTCAGAATCTGAATATAAATTCTCCCCGAGTTGCTTCTGTTCATCCACAATTCCAAAATTAAATATGTACTGGTTACTTAATTGCTGATGATTGTAATACCGGTCCTTTCGAATAATATAACCTGCAGCTTCTAACTTACGCATATTGTACTGGACGGTACGTTTACATACATTCATTGCCTTTGCTATTGTCTCAACTGCAGGGAAGCACTGTTCCTTATTAGATTTATGTACCAGATACTGTAACAGTGCTACTGCACTCTTTTTCAATTCATCATCATTATATGCTGCTTTTAATAAATCAAATTTTGTTTCAAATCTTTGCATAATTTATATTTCCCCTTGTCAAAAACAATTAATTATGCTACACTTACCTTGTTCGTGAGTAGGTGTAACATTTACACTACAAAAAAGCTGCAGATACATTTTGTTCTGCAGCTTTTTTATTATTACCATATACACTCCTCATAAAATATATTGTCACCAATATTAATCCCTTTCGAATCAATTCCCTTCTTTCTTGCAGCAAAGCCGGCAAGAAAATATCTGCAGTTCCCGATTGGATTCGGTGCACTTCCCTCTAATATAGCCTGTGCAGATTCCATTGCCCAATCCGGAGGATCGGATAGATATTGATTCCAGGGTGATGTAAATTGTCCCGGAGCAACCACCACACCCTTTACACTGTCCGGAAATGCTTCATCATTCACCCTGTTCAGTATGACATAACCCACCGCATATTGACCTTCCTTACTATTGGAATAACACTCTGCAGCAAGACAGGCAGCAAGATATCGTAAGTCCTCATCCGTATAATTTGCAATAATAAATCGTCCATATCCCACCGGATTTCTATAATTAATGTTAGAGATTATAATTCCGGTTTTGGAGTTACTTGCATGTATTACTTTTCCATCCCCTATATACATAGTTACATGTGAAATACTTCCGATACTCTTTCCGTAAAACAATAAATCCCCGGGCATTAATTCGTCTGCAGATATGTGAGTTGATGCATTATACTGTTCCTGGGCAGTTCTTGGGATGGTAATATTAAAATGCTCATAAATTCTCATGGTAAATGCTGAACAGTCTATACCATTGGTCAGACTGGTTCCACCATAGACATATGGATTACCTAAAAATTGTTTTGCATAAGAAACCATATCATTTCGCAGTCCTGTGGTAGCGGTTGTGGAATAACGAATTTCTTCTTCTGGATCCACATAATCCAAAGGATTCACATACTCCCCATCCTTTAAAATAGAAAAATGACAATGGGGACCGGTAGATACCCCTGTATTACCGGACAAGGCAATTACCTGTCCTCTGGTTACAGATTGTCCGGATTTTACAAGTAACGTATTACAATGCATGTAATAAGATGTATAATGTTCGTCATGCTCAATGGCAATCCAATATCCTTCGGAACCTGACATTTTCGATATTTTAACAATGCCATCCTTTGTTGCTACTATATTGGTATTTTCTTCACAAGGTATATCAATTCCTTTATGGTCTGTAGATGCCCCTTCAGTAGGGGAATTTCTCTTCCCATAGTAAGAAGATATATCTCTGCAGTCCGGAACCGGCCACATCCATTCATTGGTACCGTAATATCTGCCATTTCTTTCACTATCATCAAACATGGATGCAACAATAGTACAAATAAGAATGATGAAAATGAAAGAGCCGGCACAACCACAGTACCATGCCTTGCCACTCATTATCGTCCTCCTGCAGAACCAAAATACTCCCACTTATATTCTGCAAATTCAAACTTAACTTTCATATGAATTTTACCAATAATCATAAGTGCCAGGCCTCTCTGCTTCATGGCAAGAGTTTCCTCTTCTGCTTCTGTCAGCTTATATAACTTAACCGTATCCTCCAGATTCTTACCGTCACATCCCATTAATATCTTAATAGATGAAGAATCTAAAATTGCTTCACCATAAACCTTTACAGATTCATCCAAAAAGTCTACCAGTGAATGAGATACAAGGACAAATGCAATCTCATACTTACGAGCTCTCTTTAATGAATTACGAAGGAAAATTAAAGATTGCGGTATTCTCCTGTCAATCATAAGATAAGCCTCATCACCTACAATCATTGCCCTTTCTTTTCGGTTTCTGGAAGCTTCTAACCATATCCAGGTTAAAATATTATAATACTGTGCCCCCTTGATATAATCCGGGGTGTCCTGCAGATCATATGTATCAATTACGATAAAATCTGAGTCAAAATTAATGGTCGTATGTCCGTTCCATAAAAACTGCAGCGAGCCGGTTACCATATTTTTGACAAAATCCTTAATCTGCAGCATATCCTTTTTTCTTTCATCTTCAACAAAAACAAGCTGCTGTTCGATTGTGCCTAACAAATCTGCCAGAATCGGATAATCCTCATTCTTATATTGTGTAAAATCCGATTCCCAGGTCATTCCAAACTTCTGATAAGTTATAATCAGCATTTCTTCCAGCATGTTTAACTGGGAAATTGTAATTTCCGGACAAGCCATCTGAAACCAGGCTTTTAGATGCATTAAAAAGGCTGCCAGATCCGGAAGACCATCTTCCTCTTCTCCAACCTCATCCGGATCCGTCGGAAGAACTCTTACCTGTAATGGGTTAATCCTTCCGGAACCACCTCCGGCATTAATCCAGTTACCATTAAGCTTTTTACAAAGATGCTTCTGTTCCCGTTCCGGATCAATAACGATAATTTTGGTACCCATGGCATATTCCATAAGCTCGATATCTTTCAATTTTGTAGATTTACCGGAACCGGATTCACCCATAATTACAATATTGCTGTTATTTCGGTCATGTTCTCTTTTCCATAAATCTAAAATCATATTAGAGCTAGTGGAATTATTGCTATCCGATAATGTTGCAAATAAGTATCCGGAACCATCATTAAATCCGGATGAAGCAAAGGGGAATCCTCCGATTACAGAACGAAGAGGAGCAACCCGGTCTAATACATCTGATACCTTCTTATCAGGAACTGCACAGGGTGAAATATTCCGGTAACCTTCCTTCTGCATATTGGCTAGCAGACGATACCGGTGTTTTCCCTTTTTCACTTCGCCTTTCAGCCGAGAATCTGCTTCATCTATATATTCCTCCGGCGCCAGAGTCATAATGGTTGTAGATACTGCTCCAACAGATTCCTGCCGGGATGTAATATCATCCAACATTTTATCCGAATTATCCCAGGCTTTCTGTAATCGTTTTTTAGCAAGATCATCTGTTGTCTGGTCTAATTTACGCTTGATAACTTTCATATTGCTATTAATTACATCTGTACAATCTCCCTCCGGAAGGGGCTCATAAGATACATTGGCTATGGTTCCCGGTATATTCATTAATGGTTCCATCCACCCATAATCAAGATTTTCACAGTAACGAGTGATACCATATACTTTACCGGTATTTTCTCCAATATCTAATTTATTTTTATAAAATCTAAACCCTATGGGAGCTATCATATTCATTAAGGTTTGATTTGATTTTTGTTGTTTCTGCATCATCATATAGCTTCCTCCTCGTCTATAATCATGGGTATTCCCGGTGATGTATCCGTAGTATCCAGGTTAATATAAGACGGATTATGTACCAGGTTGCAGTACGGTATAATATCCTGCTTTTTTAAAAGATTTCCCGTGACTCCAATACTTTCATATGCACCTATAATCTGGTGTGCCCTGGTTAACAGCTTCTCTTCTGCTCCCGGCTTATTATCAGCCCATATCTTAATATAAAACTGGCGTTCCACCGCCTGACCGGAACCAACCTTATCCTGCAGCTCCATCATTTCCTGTTTCAGCAGATTTTTCCGGATCACATTATCCGTCTGCTCTCTCATGTGCTTATATTGATTAATCAAATAGGTTATATCCATCGGTCTGGATACCGCACTTAATACCCATGGCTCCCTATCCTTGGATATCTCCGCAACTAATGTATTGGTTTTCATCCGCTTTTCCCTTCTTGACCATAGAGAAGACATAGGCGGTTGTAATCTAATGTAAGCAATGCACTTATTATCTGCCGTGTACAGTATATTCTTTTCTATATCCTTCACATTGATAAAATCCTGAGCAGATACAAGCTTGATACTGTCATCCTTTTTACGTTTTCCATTGGTCTGCATGGTAAAAAAACAAAGAAAAACCACACAGGTAACTAAAATGATAAATGATAATATCATGTTTCTTTAACCTCCCTTCTGCTATCAATGTTATCCACATGTTTTTTTATTCTCTGGGTTTCCTTGGAATCAATCCAGAATGGTGTAACATCAATATATTTTTTTCCCTGGTACATGTATTCCTTTAACCCTAATTCCTGATGGGAAAATACATGATTGTTTATTTTAATTTTCACTCTTCAGCCTCCTTAAAAAGGACACCTTCCTTAAAAAGGAAAATGTCCTTACACACCAAATATTAATTTTCCGTTTGTTCTGCCGGTTTCTTTTTCCTAAAAAGATAAATACCAATTAACGCAGCCAAAGCTATGATAATGAAAAGAAAAATACCGGAAACGGCCTTATGATTAACAACAAAGCTAATTATATTGGACCATATTCCGGTATTTTGATATAAGGCTGAAGCCTGTATTTTATAAACCGGTGCAGCTTCCTCATCTATAATCTCTGCTTTATAGGTAGCTGTTGCCTCATATGCGGTTCCGGTTTCTACCGTATCCGCATAATAAGCAGAATAACGTGATGCATACTGCTGAC
>JBJENX010000025.1:0-4273 GCA_051880415.1 Lachnospiraceae bacterium
CGGAATTTGAAATCCAGCATTTCAAATGGAACGCACAATTTTTTTGCGACGTCAAAGAAAAATAAATCATCATTGAGCAGAGCCAGAACTTGTTCATCTGGCAGGAGCAATTCGGCAGCAAAAATGTTTGCTTCATATTCTTTATGGTCCGTATTATCAAATAAAGTTACCTCATGAAAAGGTGCGCTGGCTGCAGAGTCTGCATGTAATACACAGTGACCCAGTTCATGAGAGAGGACTACTTTTTGCAAAAGTTCTGGAAGATCACTGTTGATTGTGATATGTTTCATCCGCCGTGAAATTAGAAAAAATCCCTTGCAGCATCCTTCATAGATTCCCATTGGGCGTAACTTTACTGTAATTTTCATTGCTTTAGCTAAACGAAAAGGATCAGTTTCATCATATTTGTTTTGCAGCTGTTTGACTGTGTCTGCTATTGTTTCAATGGTCAATCGAATTCACATCCTCCCTGTTTTATAGTAGATAGGATTTCTCACTATCAGTGTAGTATAAAAGCTGTCCTATAAAAAGGATAGCAGGAGGATTACTTATCAGTAGATGCAAGATTTTCAGATTTTTTTCTGCCGAAAGTTTCTTTCGCAGCTTTTTTACAATCAAGATACGCTTCCATCACAGCCTGAAAATATTGATCTTTGGCTTCTTCACTTATTGTGCCGCCGGCAAAAAGTGTCTGGTTTTGTCTCAGCATTTCTTCCAGGTTAAGAGAATCTTGCTTACTGGTCATCTGACGCATTTCTTCAACATAGTCCATCCGGTCAAGTCCATAGGTAGGGTCTTCGATGGAATCGTCCTTCAGATACTCGGTTGATACATTTAATGCTTTTGCCAGCTTATAGAGTTGCGCTGATTGTGGAAATCGTTCTCCAGCTTCATAAGTAACGATGGTACGGAATCCAATCCCTGCTTTTTCTGCCAGCTGCTTTTGACTTAATCCAAGTTGTCCTCGATGTTCTTTTACTTTCTCTTTAAAGGGTTTCATAATGCGCCTCCATTCTAATTTGCTATTTCTTGCGAATAGTATCTTGACAATCATGCTAATAGTTGCTAGAATACGAATTAGCAAGAAGTGGCAATCTGTCGTAACTATAAGCAAATTATAGAATGAACAAAAGAAAAAGTCAATAATAAACTTGCTATAAGTTGCTAATATTGATTGGACGGTGATGATATGGAACGTACAATACTTCATTCTGATATGAACTGTTTTTATGCAAGCGTAGAGATGCTGCATCATCCGGAATTAGCGGGAAAGCCATTAGCGGTGGGAGGAGATCCGGAAGCAAGGCACGGAATTGTTCTTACAGCAAATTATATTGCAAAAAAATCTGGTGTGAAAACAGGAATGGCATTATGGCAGGCAAAGCAGGTTTGCCCGGAAATCATTTTTGTGCCACCAAGAATGGATTTGTATTTGCGATTTTCAAGAATGGCACAGGAAATCTATAGTGAATATACAGATTTGAGAGAACCATTCGGAATTGATGAAAGTTGGCTTGATGTATCTGCCAGCACTTCAATAAAAGGCGATGGAATGAAAATAGCAAATGAAATAAGTAAAAGAATAAAGCATGAGTTGGGAGTCACGGTCAGCATTGGTGTTTCATGGAATAAGATATTTGCAAAACTTGGCTCCGATTATAAAAAGCCTGATGCCATTACAGAGTTCTCAAGAGAAAACTATAAAAACCTTGCCTGGAACCTTCCGGCAGGAGACTTGATTTATGTCGGCAGAAGCACTAATAAAAAACTGCAGACTTTAGGAATCAAAACAATTGGTGAACTTGCAAATACGGAACCGGCTATATTGGAGAGTCGTCTCGGAAAGATGGGACTGGTATTACACACTTTTGCAAATGGCTGGGACGAAACGCCAGTTTGTGTAGAAGGGTATCAAGCTCCAATCAAATCTATTGGAAATAGCACAACGACGCCAAGAGACTTGGTGAATGATTTGGATGTAAAGATTATTTTGATGGCTCTGTCTGAAAGTGTAGCATCCAGATTACGTGAAAATGGATTTCAATGTAAAGTGGTTGAAATATCAATTCGTGATAATGAGTTATATCATTTTTCAAGACAATGCAAATTGAAGCGTCCAACCAATATTACGGATGAAATTGTTCAGGCTGCGTATCGACTGTTTAAAGATAATTACAGATGGGAACATCCTATTAGAAGTCTTGGCGTTCGGGGATGCGATCTGGTATCAGATGATATGCCGTATCAGTTGGACTTATTTATAAGTGAACAGAAAAGAGAAAAGTTGGAAAAGATGGATCAGGTTGTGGATGAAATCCGAGCTAGGTTTGGATATCAAAGCATTCAAAGAGCTTTCGTTTATCAGGATAAGATCCTGGCACAATTAAATGCAAGAGAGCATACGGTTCATCCGCAAGGTTATTTCCATGGATAGGAGAGGCAAGGTGTTTTTGAGTGATGGATAAGGTATATGTTGATGTCCTGGCGGTGTTTAGCCGGGAAGGTGAATTGATTCCAAAAGCGTTTGTATGGGAAGACGGACATCGGTATGAAATTGATAAAATTTCAAAACCGGAAAGATGTGCGAGCAGGAAAGCTGGTGGTACCGGTTATCGCTATACTTGTATGGTGGAAGGTAAGATATGCCATCTCACATATGAAGAAAATTATAAATGGTTTATGGAACGAAAATAAGAGATTCCAAAAGGATGCCCTAAAACAGGGCTCCCTTTGAAAATAGAAAATAGTCAAAACAGAAACATCAGTAGTCGGGGATACATCCTTTCCCGTGAGAACCGGCTGCTTTACATATATCATATAGTTTCCGGTCAGCCAGAAATGAAAACAATCCCACTGTAGAAATTTCTGCGGAAGCTGCATGACAGTGATGTTCAGCACAGCAGTTATTGCTGAGAAATACTTTATGATTGGTCTGACTGCAGGTGCAGTCGGGAAGGAGGACAATTATGCAGACAATTCAAAATATTTTTGACAATATGGAAGTGGTGACTGAAGAAGCCTATAAAAATACGGAACTTTTACTTGAACAATATACGAAGGTGATGTTCCGTATTGAAAAAAATATTGTAGATATAGATTACGAGTTATATGTAGTGGAAGGAAAGCATTTAAAAGAAATGCTTTACGAATTGGTTGATTTCGATTCAACTGCAGAGAAACGAAGAATTCAGGATAAGTTGCTGAATAATGATATGAATTTGTGCTTATTGGAGATTATGAGAGACTCCCTTTTGGCATTGAGGGATTATCCGAAGAATGGTCAACTGTATTACAGACTCTTGAAATATCGGTATTTTGAGTCCGGGAATACAAATGATGATGTGATGCTGATGCTGGATGATATGCCAAGTACGACATATTACAGGAATCGGAAAAAAGCAATTCGTTTATATGCTACTATGCTATGGGCATTTACAAGACCGGAAAAAGTGGGGGCGAAAATGGAAGAAATACATATAAAAAAGACTGGAAGAAAAATGGAAGTAAATAGGTAGTGAACTGGCAGAGCATTGGCAGGTAAGTGGTATTACAATGAAAATGTGTAGATGATAGAATTGATATGCTGAGAAAAATAGTCCTTCGCAGATAGATATCTGCGGAGGATTTTCTTTTCTCAAGATTTTTAGGCATCTGGCTGTGTCCGAAAGGGCATGGCCTTTTTTTTATCCAAAAAGCTTTCTGACATATAAAAACCGAGCATTTGGATAACGAATGCCGGAAAGGAAGACATATCATCATGCAGGCAAAAGGCTGGCACTATGCCAGATATCCATGATTTCGATTTGTTGCCAATTAACCAAATCGACAAATCGGAGGAAAATATCATGGAAGAAAGAATATACACATTTTATGACAAATACCAGAAAGTAAGATATGAAAACGTAACTGCAGAGGAGCTGGATTTTTTGAACAAATCTTATAATAAGGATAAATATTTAATGCGTGATCAGTACATCAGACAGAATATTTGCCTTTTTTCTTCGCTGGAAACCGAAGAAGGCAATTTTACAGATTATCTCTCTGATCGGAATGCAGATGTTGCCCAGCAGATCACAAGCGAGATTTTCTTTAAAGAACTGTTTTCTGATTTAACGGAAAGAGAAAAAAAGATTGTATGCGAAAATCTTGTAGAAGGAAAAAGCTTGGGAGAAGTTGCGGACAGCTTGAAGATTTGCTATCGTCAGGCAAGCAGAGATAAAAAGAGTGCTTTAAGCAAAATGCTGAAACGTATGAAGGCAGCCGGATATAGATC
>JBJENX010000026.1:0-1797 GCA_051880415.1 Lachnospiraceae bacterium
AATAAGCAAAAGCTTCCCGTTGTCGAAATTTATGTCGGCAATGGGAAGCTTTTATTGATCTTGGACTTTGAATGAATCCAGACAAACATGTTAAGATTGCCTAGTTTTTGGATATATAGAAGATGTTTGCCCATAGAAGAAGAATGAAATAATATGTAGAATTTAGGCAGAAAAAGAGAATGGAGGTGAAAATATTGAAAAAGATTCGTATGGCAAGAGATGGGTATGTTTTGATTTCAATTATTTTCTATATAGTTGGAATCGTATGTATGACAATACCATCTATATCCCCACTGGTGCTATGTATCACAGGGGGCATCATCTTAGTTGCTTATGGAATTGTTAAGATTATTGGATATCTTTCAGATGATTTGTATGATCTGGCTTTCCAATATGATCTGGCTTGTGGAATATTCCTGATAGTGCTTGGTGTGATAGTGCTTGGATGCAATTTGCGTATCCGTTCATATCTTTCACCAGGACTTGGATTGTTGATTTTGCTTGATGCTGTATTAAAAGTTCAGACTGCAAAAGACGCAAAAGTATTTGGACTTGAAATATGGAAATGGATATTGACACTTTCCATCATTGTAGCTACTTTTGGTATCTTAATTATAATAAAGCCGTTTCAGGAAAGTCAAATCAGTCATGTCATTATTGGATGCGGTTTCTTTGCAGAAGGTCTCATGAACCATCTCACGGTCAAGGAGACGGTGAAGATTTCAAAACAAATCCAAGGACAGGAAAAGAACGAGGAAGATACTGACTGGGAAGAATAGCATGTTTAAGTAAAATTTATTATTAACAAATATAAAATCTTAGGAGGAACTCTATTATGAACGCATCAAATACTTTAAAGAAACTGGGAATTGAGCAGACATTCAATTATATTTACAAGGACCCGGATAAGCATATGCCGAAGATGATGGACTGGGCGGACAAATTTGCTGATGGTGAATTTATTTCTCAGAGAAAAATAATTCGGGAAGCAATTACAGATCCGGAACATCCTTATTATAGCTATATCCGCCGTCTTTTTAAAGAGGTAGATCCCAATGTGACTAAGACACTTGCCGTGAATCTTTTTATTAATGCCAGTCTGGTTGGCTGGAAGAAGGAAGAAGAACTGAGAAAGAAGTATAACTGTAATATTCCATGGGCTATCCTTCTGGATCCCACATCTGCCTGCAATCTGCACTGTACGGGATGCTGGGCGGCGGAATATGGACACAAATTAAATCTTACTTATGATGAGATTGATGATATTATCTGCCAGGGAAAAGAATTGGGCGTTTATTTTTACATTTACACTGGCGGCGAGCCACTGGTTCGTAAAAAAGACTTGATTCGGATCTGTGAAAAGCATTCGGATTGCGTATTCCTTTGCTTTACAAATTCCACATTAATTGACGAAGAATTTGCGGATGAAATGCTCCGTGTAGGTAATTTTGTACCAGCCATTTCTCTGGAAGGATTTGAAGAGGCAACTGATGGACGACGTGGAGCTGGTGTATATCAGAAAGTACGTAAAGCCATGGAACTTCTCAGAAGAAAGAAACTGATTTATGGAATTTCTTGCTGCTATACCAGTGCCAATTATGATTCCATTACATCAGAGGAATTCTATGATACATTGATTGAAATGGGTGCCTATTTTGTATGGTATTTCCATTATATGCCGGTAGGAAACGATGCTGTTCCAGAGTTGATGCCTACACCGCAGCAGCGTACCGGAGTTTATGAGAAAATCCGTCGTTATCGTGCCACAAAGCCATTGTTTGCACTGGATTTTCAGAA
>JBJENX010000026.1:1897-4259 GCA_051880415.1 Lachnospiraceae bacterium
TCAACAGATCTTCAATCTCCAGAAACGGCAGAACATCTTTGTGCAAAATGTGACCAGTATGCGAAGAATTGGAAGCCAGTTGCAGATGAACTTTGGAAAGAGAACAGGGCGAAAAAGAGAATCGCAAATTAAAGAAACAACTATGAATTTGAATATCAAAGTATTTATTCAGGTAATCGGAAAAAAGATGAAAGGAAATGAAAAATGAATAAAAGTAAACGATTTTTTACATCGGAGTCTGTCACAGAAGGGCATCCAGATAAAATGTGTGATGCTATTTCAGATGCCGTGCTGGATGAATTGTTGAAGCAGGATCCTATGAGCCGGGTGGCGTGTGAGACGGTAACGACTACGGGTCTTGTTATGGTAATGGGAGAAATTACTTCCAATGCATATGTAGATATCCAGAAGGTGGTTCGAGATACAATCAGGGAAATTGGATATACAAATGCAGAGTATGGTTTTGATGCAGATACCTGTGGTGTGTTAACAGCCATTGATGAACAGTCGGCAGATATAGCAATGGGTGTGGATAAGGCTCTTGAGGCAAAAGAACATAATTTGTCGGATGAAGAGATTGAAGCCATCGGAGCCGGAGATCAGGGGATGATGTTTGGATATGCGACGAATGAGACTAAGACGTATATGCCCTATCCCATTGAGCTTGCACATAAGCTGGCATTGCAGCTGACAAAAGTACGAAAAGAAGGAGTACTTCCATATTTGAGACCAGATGGAAAAACCCAGGTAACTGTAGAATATGATGAAAAGGACAAACCACTCAGACTGGATGCCGTAGTGCTTTCTACACAGCATGATCCGGAAATAACACAGGAACAGATTCAGTTGGATATTAAAAAATATGTGTTTGACGAAATCCTGCCTGGTGGAATGGTGGACGAGAATACAAAATTCTATATCAATCCAACAGGCCGTTTTGTAATAGGTGGACCGCATGGAGACAGTGGATTGACAGGCCGTAAGATTATTGTAGATACATATGGAGGATATGCGCGGCATGGTGGTGGAGCTTTTTCGGGAAAGGACTGTACCAAGGTAGATCGCTCTGCATCATATGCGGCCCGTTATGCGGCAAAAAACATTGTAGCGTCAGGGTTGGCTGAAAAATGTGAGGTGCAGCTTTCCTATGCTATTGGTGTAGCACAGCCCACCTCAATTATGGTGGACACGTTTGGAACAGGAAAACTTTCAGATGAGAGAATTACGGAGATTGTAAGAGAGAACTTTGATTTCCGCCCAGCTGGTATTATCAAAGAATTGACTTTAAGAAGACCTATTTACAGACAGACAGCTGCTTATGGACATTTTGGAAGAGAAGATTTGGATCTTCCATGGGAAAGGCTGGATAAAGTAAATGAATTAAAGAAATATTTGTAATAGTATAAAAATGGCACAGGAGGATTATGAGATGAACGTTGCGATTGTAACAGACAGCAACAGTGGGATCTTTGAAGAAGAAGGAAAGATTCTAGGTGTCCATGTCATTCCAATGCCGGTGATTCTGGAAGGGAAAACATACTATGAAGGCATTGATTTAACTCATGAGGAGTTTTATCAATGCCTTGAGGAAAAAAGAGAAGTTTTTAGTTCTCAGCCTTCACCAGCAGAAGTTTTAGACATGTGGGATAAACTGCTCTTATCCGAATATGATGAGCTTGTATATATTCCAATGTCCAGCGGACTTAGTGGTTCCTGTCAAACAGCTCAGGTACTGGCACAGGATTATGAAGAAAAAGTACAGGTGGTTGATAATCATCGCATTTCTGTCACCCAGAGGCAGTCCGTGTTGGATGCACTGATGTTGAAAGAAAAAGGGTGTTCTGCAAAAGAAATAAAAGAAGCTTTAGAACAAACTGCTTATGAATCCATTGTCTATGTAGGCGTGGAAACCTTAGAATATTTGAAAATGGGAGGACGTGTCACTCCGGCGGGAGCTGCCATGGGCACATTGTTAAGTATAAAACCACTGCTTGTAATTGCCGGGGAACGTTTAGATGCCTATGCAAAAGTTCGTGGAACAAAAAGCTGTAAAAAGCGTCTGCTTATGGAAATGAAAACAATTGCAGATGAATTTCATAAAAATAGTGATGAGATATATGTGGGCGTCGCAGGGAGCTTCGGAAAAAAAGAAGAACATCAGGAATGGATGGAAATGGCCCAAGAGATGTTTCCTTGGGAAGATGTTAAATACGATCCGCTGACATTCAGTATCAGCTGTCATGTAGGACCAGGGGCTTTCGGTATGGGGATAAGTAGAAAAATAAGAATTTAGAATAAGTGGGGAATCAAATGAAGCGTTCATGGTTTAGAGCATTGCTCTTGAGACGAGTACAAGTATTAT
>JBJENX010000027.1:0-4248 GCA_051880415.1 Lachnospiraceae bacterium
ATTATTGTGCATTTTTCACAAGCAGATTTGCATAAAATTTTAATAGTAGCCATGTAACTGTCTGAATTCATTGCTTGATAAACCATTAAAAATCTTTCTGGGATAGTCATTTATCCAGTCTTGAATCTCCTTTATCTCTTCATCAGAGTATAAACCGATATCATCACCTTTGGGAATCCACCGTCTTATCATCCGATTTATATTTTCATTAGTCGCACGTTCAGAGCTACAATAAGGGTGACAATAATAGAGGTCAGTACGTTTCTTTTTGTTCCGGCTTGAGTTTTCAATGGCTTCAAAATTAGAAAACTCTCTGCCATTGTCACAAGTGATAGTATGGAATTTATCACGAAAGCCCGGAGCACCTAACTTTCTTTCCAATCGGTTTAATCCTTTTATGGTGCTTGCAGATGTTCTATCATTTATTTTTATAACAATTTCCTCTCTGCTCATCCGTTCAGAGAGAACCAACAGACAAGCCTTATCACCACGTGCAGAATAAACGGTATCCATTTCCCAATCGCCATAAGATTCACGTTTTAGAATATCAGGATTTCTTTCTTCTATACTTTTCCCCCTTACGTGGTATTCTCTCTTAACAGGTTTTTCCTTTTTCTCCTTATCCGGCCTTGCATAAGGCAAGTCATACAATGTAAGACCGGGGATATGTCCTTTATGGATATAATTATATAAAGTTTTAGTACAGACTTTATTATCACCTATTTTTGCACGTGCCGCCCATGGGGAATACTTTTTATTCTTTATCCAGTCTTTCACATTTTCCAGATAAGAATCATCCGATTCAAGTTTCGGTTTTCTTCCGCATTTTTGCATTGCTTCATCATGCTTACGTTGGCTTACATCTGATAAATAAACCACACGTTTTTCTAATTGCGTTGTAATCTGTTCACACTGTCCCTTTTTAATCTCTTTATAAATGGCCTGACGTGTAAAACCAAGAGTTTCCGCAATCTTACTTACTGGCATTTTAGCCTTTAAAGATTTTTCAATAAAATATCTGTCTTTATCATTCATATGTCGCATATCTTAACCCCCTGATTGATAATATATCAAAGGGTATCACGACACATTACAAAAGCAAGGTAGTATAAAATCTCCACCTTGCTTTTATAATGCTTACGTGATGTAAAAGAAAATATTCAAAATACTTCACCCCTACAGCCCCCTGGTAGGGGGCAATAACTGGGTTTCCGCAATCACCGTTGTTTCATTTGTTCCAATTTTTATTTTACAATAGGTATTGCAAAATAAAAATCAGAACTGCATTCCACAACGGTGATTGCGGAGAGAGAAACATCATCCTAAATAGATAGCACGTACCGTTATTACGCTTCGCTTTAACGACGTATTTTTGTTATGGATTACCTCTTTTCTTTCCAGTACCTATACTGTGTGAGTTGCGTTTGCCCATCTGCATAATAACAAATGCTTGTCAATTGTCAATTACCATAAAAAATTTTTTCAAAACGTAAAAAGCACTGAAAAATTTTTTTATTATTAAAAAAGTAGTCTGCTTATCCTAAAAAACAGGAACGCAAACTACTTTTTTAATTAATTGACAATCTCCAATCACTTGTTAAAAAACATGCAGGGCATACGCGAGAAACTCACAAAGTACAGTTACAGGAAAGGAGGTAAACCATAACAAAAATACTTTATATATTCAAAATTTCATAAGGGCTCCACTCAAAATCTTCAAAGTACAATTAAAGAAGCCTTCCCGGTAGACAGGTCAAACCGGGGGAAAGGAAAAATGCATGGAAAAGAACATAATCGAGGTTATTATTGAAAGACTTAGAAAAGAACATGGAAACAATGGAGTATATGCAGTACTAAAAGCATGGTATGAACTTTACGAAAATACAAAATATGACAATAAAGAGAAATGGGAAATAAATGGTTTTTTATGGGGGTTAGAAGCAACTGGGTATATTACAGAAGAAGAATCCCAAGAGGCACGTTATTACTTATTTGACAATTAGAAAGGAGAAGCCTATAATTTCCCCTATAGGGGGTATAGACATGGATGAGGAAATGACTAAAGAAGAGATGCAGAGATTTCTAAACATGGCGGCAGAAAGAGGTGCGACTGAATACGAAGCACTAAAGGAACTTGCCAAAATACTGGGCATTGAATTTCCAGACCTGAAAAGTGAATAATGATAATCAAAAAAGGCAGCCATTAAGGTTGCCTTTTCTAATCCCATGGTGGTTGCCAACCATCCGGCAATGTTACCCAGTCATGCTTTAAGTCATCCAATGTTTTATACTCTTTTATATTTCCGTTTTTGTCAAAAACCTTGATACAGTGAATTCTACGCAAAAATGCGTTCCATGATTCTGGTTCTTCTCTCTGCCAACTCCGATATTGTTCTTCCAGTGGCTTGTTACTGGTTAAATATACCTTGGTATAGCAGGCGGTTTTATTATTGTACCTACAGGGCAAGTCAACCGGGTACACATCTAACCAGTTGAGCATATCAGGAAGTTCTACACGTTCGGAGTAGAACTCTTCAAATATAACTACATCCTGCCCTCTATATGTATCGAATGGATGGCGGTAATCTGTCACACGATAGACATTTTCATCACCGTATCTATCCATCAAAGTACGGGTCTTACCCATACCGGAAACACCGCACCAATATTCTACATTCAAGTCAAGCCGTCTTTTCTTCCGAAACTCTTCATACCGAAGTACCTCACGAACCTTACTGATGTTATCCAGACGATTCATAAAAGCGGGGTTTTCTTCCAAAATCTCATAATCGGAAAGTCCATCTTTTATCATTCCATACAAATGGGTTAAGTCGTTCCTTTTTCCCTGTTGTTCATGGGGGCAATTTCCGAACTCTTCAAAGGTATCTTTTAAGTTCGTAAGTTTCTTTTCAGAATTTTCATATTTACCTTCTTTGCGGATATAATCACGATTTTCCTGTGATGTACCATAAGGGTGGTCTATATGTGCCGTAGGGAACAACTTTTTAACATACTTAAATTCAATACCGCTTTTCTCACGCTTAAAGTATAAATGCGTATGATAGCAATTAGTTTGACCACCAATCTCATCACACATACACCAGTAAGTTAAATTTTCAATCATGGAAAGCATATTTTTAATACTTTCATGAGAAAAACCATGTTCGATAGGGTTATTAATGGTTAACAACCAGTTACGGGAACGGCTGGGAATCTTTTTAGCCATGTTATCACGTCCTATGTACAGAAGTATCGTAAAATACACAAAATGTACAAGTAACTTGTACACAAAAAAACATAAAAAAATATAGATAAAATCTAATAAAAAAAAATTCATGTACAATGTACAGAAGTTGCCTAAAGGGTAATACTAACCTTTAGGCAACGCCCTTGACGGCAGGGACCCTTTGCCGGGTGCCGTGCCTACAGGGGCGGTGCCGCCTAAAGGCGGGCACGTTGCCCCTTTGTCAAGGCTACCACGTCAAAGCCTACCGTAAAGGGTACGCAGAGCCGTCGCGTTAATCAGAATACAATAAACCAATAAAAAAGACCATAAGTCCAAACATACAAAGATATAATATAAGCGAAAAACCAGTATCAAAAATAAAATCAATAAACTGAATCATAAAACTGTCTCCTAATCATCATCAAAGGGATAATATATGAGTAATATGCAAACAGTAACTAAAAAGGCTACGAAAAAATAATGCAGATTTATCATTTATCCATCCCCTTTTCATGTGCATATGCTAAATATTGGACAAATTCCTCATAAGTGAGAATACGGCCAAACTTCTTGAGCATACCGGGCTTGCACTTCTCATACACCTTTTTCAAGTTCTTTTCCTGAAATCCTTTTATTAATTTCTTCACGACTTACCTCCAGACATATACTCCATGTTAATAGGTCACTTAAAGGAACAAAACAACCTTTACCAAAATCATCTTTAACTGTTTCAATATAAAGAGAATCAGGAATACATATAGATATTGAAGAATGATATAATAAATATACATCTTCAACTATCTCAGCGTGTCCGTCTTTATAAACCAAACATAAATTCATAGAAATCACTTCCTCATTTTTCTTTGATTACGTACATATTTACGACTGGGCTTGATTACTGCATCCATATCAGATGGATTATTCTGCTGCAATGCAAGAATTTCTGCTTCGCTCATCATGTCACCGTCTTTACAGGACTTCTTAAGGTTGTCCACGCAGGCCAATGTATCATATGATTCATA
>JBJENX010000028.1:0-21964 GCA_051880415.1 Lachnospiraceae bacterium
CGCCGCAACAGTGATTATATTATCACAAGGTATTTTCTGTGTCAACACCTTTTTTTTAATTTTTTCGACTTTTTTTCACATACAAAAAACACCGCAATATGTGGTGTTTTTTGGGTGCAAATTACTATCTCTTGGCACATGATTTACAATAATTTCCAGGTTGTTTTATGAATAATTTCGTATATCTATTTTTTCTTTATGTATCGAATCAATTGAACAATTCCTTTTATCAGATTATACAATCCAATAAACATAAAAATAACAAATACAATTAGTATCAGCCAATCTCCTTGTTGGATTGCTGAAATCAAATCAAATGCAATTGCAAACACAGAGATTGTTGCCACAAAAATCAGCCCCAACAAAATATCTCTTATTATAGAAACAATTTCATTTACCGTATATACAGTATCCTTAAATTTCTCTATCTTATCTCCATGTTCACCTACAAACATATCTATTTGCTGATGCTGTTCTTCTGTTAACTCTCTTTCTTTCTCATGATTATCTTCAACGATTTTACATTCCTTGCCGGTTACAAGTGTATAGATTCCGTACACCAACAAACACAGCCCCACTGTACCAAACATTAATGTTAATAAAATCAGCATAATATCCACTGTTTCACCCAAATATACTAAATATGTTGCACCATATCCAATCACTGCAAAGATAATCCCCATAAAGATAACAGCAAATTTATTTTTCAAATCCTGCTTAGTCGATGAATCCATTTCACTACCTCCTTCAGGATATATAATCTAACACTTCTGTAATATTGCTTACACCAATCATTTTCATGCCTGAAATTGTATCCATACTTTCACAATTGATTTTAGGCAATATACAGGTTGTAAATCCCATCTTGAAAGCTTCCTTTACCCGTTGAGCTGCCATAGATACCCCTCTTACTTCACCGGCAAGCCCTACTTCACCAAATATAATGGTGTGAGGATCTACTATAACATTTTTAAAGCTGGAAACTAAAGCCACTACAATTCCCAAATCAATGGCAGGTTCACTTAATCTCATTCCTCCTGCAAGATTCACATAGGCATCATTACCTGCCAGCATCATGCCTGCACGTTTTTCCAAAACAGCCATCAAAAGATTTACTCTGTTATAATCAATACCTACGGAAGTTCGTCTTGGCAGATTAAAGTTCGACTGGCTGACTAATGCCTGAATTTCTATTAAAATAGGCCTTGTACCTTCCATGGAACAAACCACCACAGAGCCTGAAGCATCTATTGGTCTGCCATTTAACATAACCTGGGAAGGATTATCCACCTCATATAAGCCGGTATCCTTCATTTCAAACACACCAATCTCATTAGTAGAACCAAAACGGTTTTTTACACCACGCAACACTCTGTATAAGGCGTTCTTCTCACCCTCAAAATAAAGTACGGTATCAACCATATGCTCTAAGGTCCTTGGTCCGGCTACAGTACCTTCTTTTGTCACATGACCCACAATAAATGTTGCAATATTTAGCTGCTTGGCAATCCGCATTAATCTTCCTGTTACTTCCCGTACCTGTGATATGCTTCCTGCTCCGGAAGAAACATCTTCTATATACATTGTCTGAATAGAATCAATCATTACAACTTCCGGCATCTGCTTTGTGATAGCACCCTCAATGGCGTCCATATTGGTTTCACAAAGCAACAGCATATCTTTTGAAAAACCACCTAAACGGTCCGCCCGAAGTTTAATCTGCTGCAACGACTCTTCCCCCGATACATACAAAACTTTATTACCTGCATCCGTTAAATACCTGCATACCTGTAACAATAAAGTAGATTTTCCTATTCCGGGGTCTCCACCTACCAATGTTAATGAACCTTTTACAATTCCACCACCAAGTACCCGGTCCAATTCTTTCATTCCTGTGCCAATGCGGGGATCCTCTTTCGTAGATACATCTAAAATGCTAGTAGGCGTTGCAGCCTCCACCTTATGGGAACGCTTATCAACGCCTACTATTTTTTCTTCCACAAATGTATTCCAGCTCTTACAGCCGGGACACTGTCCCAGCCATTTTGAGGATTCATATCCACACTCTTGACAAAAATAAACCTGTTTATTCTTTGCCATAAATATGATTCCTTTCCCTTATTTCATGAATACTATCTTTTCTCAACTTTGATGGTTGATACCTGTCCGGGATTCAATTCTACACTTAAATTAAGCTTTCCTCCCAAATTTGTCTTAACCAAACCTGTATCCTTACCATCAATAATAACCAAATATTCCTGACCTGCTTCTAACTCCAATGTAATCTGAGAATCCTCAATTCCTTCTACATTAAATGTAACCACATCATCAGCAGTTTTAAAATCATGCACTGCTGTTCCCGGAACTGATTCATATACAAAAGAACCATTCTTCTCTAATTTCGTAATCTCATTAAAGGTTTTTACTTTGTACTTGTCACCCTTAAACTCAAAACCATCAAGCTTAGTCTTTGATTCTAATTCATAATTACCAAATTCTAATGCACCATTCTCCTCTTTAATCAATTCTGTAACTACTGCCATGAGTCTTATCCTCCCGTATTCTATCCATATAATCTGCTAACTTTACAGACTATATAGTAATCGTTGTAAATCATATAACAAGTATACAATAGATAGTGGATTTTTGCCAGTAAATTTTTTACTTTCCACTATCAAAAAACCAGAACAACTCCCAATAGCGAAACAATTACGATAAAACCTGAGATTCTACTCATGTCAAATCATAAAACTTTAAAACCTATCGTCTTTTTGGAAACCGTAATCCGGACCGTATCTCCCGAATGGATATTACCTGCAAGAATCTCCTCTGCCATCTTATCCTCGATTTCATTTTGAATTGCCCGGCGAAGTGGTCTTGCTCCATACTTCTTATCGTATCCTTTGTCAAAAATATAGTTTTTCACTGCCTCACCATACTTTAACTCTATTTGCATTTGCTCTTTTACACGCTTTGCAAAATTACCCATTAGTAAGGCCGCAATATCTTTTATTTCCTCTTTTGTTAATGAATGGAACACAATCATATCATCTATACGATTCAGAAACTCCGGCTTAAACATATGCTTAACCTCTTCCATCACACCGTTTTTCATTACTTCATGGGCCTTTTCTTCAGAAGAATCACTGGCAAAGCCCAAGGTCTTTGGTTCCATAATTCGGGAAGCACCGGCATTACTGGTCATGATAATAATTGTATTTTTAAAATCCACCTTTCGTCCCTGTGCATCTGTTACATGTCCATCATCTAATATCTGCAGCAGAACATTAAATATATCCACATGGGCTTTCTCAATCTCATCAAACAATATAACTGAATATGGATTTCTTCGAACCTGTTCACTAAGCTGTCCGCCTTCCTCAAATCCCACATATCCGGGAGGCGAGCCAATCATTTTAGACACACTGTGCTTTTCCATATATTCAGACATATCTACACGTATAAGAGCCTTTTCATCTCCAAACACTGCTTCAGCTAACGCCTTGGAAAGCTCTGTTTTACCTACACCTGTAGGTCCTAAAAACAGGAATGAACCAATAGGACGTTTTGGATCCTTCAATCCAACCCGACCTCGCTTAATGGCCTTTGCTACAGCCTCTACCGCTTCATTTTGTCCAATCACTCTTTGGTGAAGGGTATCTTCCAATCGAAGCAGTCTCTTAGATTCCGCCTCCTTCAATCTGCTAACAGGAATCTTAGTCCAATCTGCCACAACGGATGCTATATCATCTTCATTTAACACAAGATTTTTGTTTCGCTTACTATTTTGATATCTCTTTGTCAGTTTATCTAATTTATCCTCAAGTACAGTTATCTCTTCTTTTATACCATGGGCCTTATCAAAATCATTGCTCATAAATGCATGATCCAGTTCATCATTCAGCTTGGCAATCTGCTTCTCCACATCCTTCATCTGTGGTGTCACACCGGTAGATGCCAGTTTTTTCTTTGCGGATGCTTCGTCCATCAGATCAATTGCCTTATCAGGAAGAAAACGGTCATTTAAATAACGTTCCGCCAGCTTCACACAAGCAACTACCGCATCATCTCCAATTGTAATACCATGATGATATTCATAACAGGATTTTAATCCCTTAAGAATTGCAATTGCCTCTTCTTCAGTAGGCTCATGAACCGTAACCGGCTGAAATCTACGTTCAAGAGCTGCATCCTTCTCAATATATTTACGATATTCTGCAGTTGTTGTTGCTCCAATCATCTGAATCTCACCACGGGAAAGTGCCGGTTTTAAAATATTAGATGCATCAATTGCACCTTCCGCACCGCCGGCCCCTATTATGGTATGAAGCTCATCTACAAATAAAATAACATTTCCAACCTGGGTAACTTCGTTTATCAGTTTCTTAATACGCTCCTCGAACTCACCACGATACTTGGAACCAGCCACCATTCCCGATAAATCAAGAGACAACAAACGTTTACCGAGAACCGTATCCGGCACTTCACCTGCAACAATCATTTGTGCCAGACCTTCAACAATGGCTGTTTTACCTACACCCGGTTCCCCAACCAGACATGGATTATTCTTCATTCTACGACTTAAAATCTGTACAACCCGTTGCATTTCCTCCTCACGGCCTACAACAGGATCCAGTTTTCCTTCTTTCGCAAGTTTGGTAAAGTCACGGGAATACTGGTCCAGGGTGGGAGTTTGGGATTTTCCCTTTTTATCTTTTGCCTTTATGCTGTTTAATTCACTTTTTGCCAGGGATGGATCAAGTTCCATTGCAGCTAATATATCACCATATAATTTTGTTGCATTCACATTCATGGCAGACAACAATCGAAAAGCAACACTATCGGGATGCTTAATAATTGCAATTAATAAATGCTCTGTACCAACAGCCTCCGCTTTGAATTTCACAGCTTCTTTTTGTGAGGCTTGAAGTATCTCCTGGCATCTTTTAGAAAAATCAGCTTTACCTGCCAATGCAACATTTGTATCAGACACCATTAACTGATTGATAACATTTGCCATCCTGTCTTCTTCTATTCCATTTTTTAATAATACTGCAGAAGCCAGTCCATTATGCTCTTTTACCAGACCATATAATAAATGCTCGCTCCCCACATATTCCTGTTTTAATTGACGTGCAATCTTTTTTGCAAACTTTAGTACATTATTTGCACTCTGGGTATATTCTTTACTCATTGCATTCTCCAATCTACTACATTTTTTGACAGAAAAGGACTGTAATGTAATCACAGTCCCTCCTCATTTGCACCACAATAATTGATAATTTCTATTTTATATCATCAATGGCTTTTCCAATATCATTACGCATATATTTATTATCAAAATCAATCCATTTCGTAGCTTCATATGCATTCGCTCTTGCCGTAACCAAATCATCACCCTTTGCAGTTACACCAAGAACACGTCCGCCATTGGTTACCACTTTGCCATCTGACATCTTGGTACCTGCATGAAATACATAATAACCATCTTTATCTTTAAAACTGTCAAGACCTCTAATCTCATATCCCTTTTCATAAGCTACAGGATATCCATCGGATGCCAATACAACACAAACTGCCGCATTATCCTCAAACTGAAGATCAATCTGGTCTAGTTTGCCGTCAATACAAGCTTCCATTACATCTATTATGTCATTTTTCATTCTAGGCAAAACCACCTGTGCTTCCGGATCTCCAAAACGGGCATTAAACTCTAACACCTTTGTTCCCTTAGGTGTAATCATAAGACCGGTAAACAAAACGCCAACAAAATCTCTTCCCTCTGCCTTCATGGCAGCCATAGTCTTTTTATATATCTCTTCCTGACAGAACTCATCAATCTCTTTTGTATAGAAAGGACTTGGAGAAAATGTACCCATACCACCGGTATTTAATCCCTGATCTCCATCCTTAGCTCTCTTATGATCCTGTGCAGAGGTCATTGTCTTAATGGTAGTTCCATCACAAAATGCAAGAACAGAAACTTCACGACCTGTCATGAACTCCTCGATAACCATTTTATTACCAGCATCACCAAAATGCTTATCTAACATAATTTCTTTCACACCGGCCTTTGCCTCTTCCATATCTTTGCATATTAAAACACCTTTTCCAAGAGCAAGACCATCCGCCTTTAATACAATAGGGAAATCTGCTGTCTCAAGATATGCAAGTGCAGCCTCCGGATTATCAAAGGTTTCATATGCCGCAGTAGGAATACCATATTTCTTCATTAAATCTTTAGAAAATGCTTTTGAACCTTCAATGATTGCAGCATTTTTGCGGGGACCAAACACCTTCATTCCCGCTTCCTCAAAGGCATCTACACAACCGGCAACTAAAGGATCATCCGGTCCAACAATTACAAAATCAATTGCCTTTTCCTTTGCAAAGGAAACCAGACCTTCAAAATCCATTACAGAAATATCTACGCACTCAGCCAGTTTAGCAATACCTGCATTACCCGGTGCTGCATATATCTTAGATACTCTTTTACTTTTTGCAACACAGGTTGCAATTGCATGTTCTCTTCCACCACTTCCTATAATTAAAACCTTCATGTTATTCCTCCTGCTTATTATGTATCATGTTATATAAATTATCCCTTAATTACTGTCCGGCCATCCACAACAGCAACTTTATTGTTGGCAATTAAGTCAATGGCATGGGGAAGCAATATCCATTCCGCCTGTTCCATAACCCGCTGCTGTAATATTTTAGGTGTATCCCCATTTTCAACCGCTACGGCTTTTTGTAAAATAATCGGTCCTGTATCTGTTCCTTTGTCTACAAAATGCACGGTAGCGCCGACCACCTTTACACCTCTCTTAAGTGCTGCTTCATGTACCTTTAAACCGTAATATCCTGTTCCGCAAAATGCAGGAATCAGAGACGGATGAATGTTTATTATCTTATTCTCATATTTATCAATCATCTCAGGCGGAATTACCACAAGAAATCCTGCCAGTACAATCAAATCCACATTCAGGGAATCTACAGTTTCAATTAATGCTTTGTTAAATTCATCCCTGTTTTCATAATCCTTTGGAGATACAACAATATCCTTAATACCTGCCTTTTTTGCACGCTCCAAAGCATATACCCCCGGATTGTTGCTAATTACGCCAACTAATTCCGTGTTGGTGATTCTTCCGGATTCTACTGCGTCAATAATTGCCTGAAGATTGGTACCACCTCCGGATACCATTACTGCTACTCTTAACATACACTTTACCTTCTTATTCTAACTCTTATACCAGCTTAACGCCCTTATCTCCTGCCTCAATCTTTCCAACAACCCATGCCTTATCGCCGGTTGCTTCCAATGCCTTAATTGTCTTATCCGCATCAGCAGGATCAACGGCCAATACCATACCAAGACCCATGTTAAATGTATTGTACATCATATGTTCCTCAATATCCCCGGTCTTAGCCAGCAAATCAAAGATCGGAGGAACATCATAAGAATCTTTTTCAACAACTGCAAGAACACCCTCCGGTAACATTCTTGGAATATTTTCATAGAATCCACCACCGGTAATATGGGAACATCCCTTAATTACCACACCGGCTTCCTTTACACTGCGAAGGGCCTTTACATATATTCTGGTAGGCTCAAGTAAAGCCTCCCCTAATGTTTTTCCCAATTCATCATAATAGGTATCTAAGGATTCTTTTGTCATTTCAAATACTTTACGAACCAATGAAAATCCATTACTATGTACACCGCTTGATGCAATACCAATCAAAACATCATCAGGCTTTATGGTATCTCCTGTAATTAAATCCTTACGGTCAACCACACCAACAGTAAAGCCTGCCAAATCATAATCCTCCTCCGGCATAAGTCCGGGATGCTCTGCTGTCTCACCACCAATTAATGCAGCATCTGACTGTTTACATCCTTCTGCCACACCTTTAACAATAGTAGCAATCTTCTCCGGATAATTCTTGCCACAGGCAATATAGTCTAAGAAAAATAATGGTTCACCACCGGCACAGGCAACATCATTTACACACATGGCAACTGCATCAATACCGATTGTATCATGCTTATCCATAATCATGGCAAGCTTAACCTTTGTACCGCATCCATCTGTTCCCGATAACAACACAGGATCATCCATATCCTTTATCTTACTTAAGGAAAAAGCACCGGAAAAACCACCAAGACCTCCCATTACTTCCGGTCTCATTGTTTCCTTTACATATTCTTTCATAAGCTCAACTGACTTATATCCTGCCTCAATATCCACACCGGCTTTTTTGTAATCCATATCTCTTTCCTCCTAGAACTCTCTTATTCTTTTGATATTTTATCTAAAAACATAACAAACACATTACTTTGATTATATATAGACAGAGTCATTATAGTAAAATAACCCATTTTTGTAAAGGTTTTCCCATATTCTTTACAAGTATTTATTCCTCTGTGAATTCCTCAAGAAACTCCTTAAAATCTCTTCTGGCTCCCTCAATGACACTATCCTCTCTGGTATCAAGGGCTTTCTCAAATTCCCGAAGGGCGTACTCAACCTGCATCCTGTCTTTTCCAATGCTTTCCTCATAAAGACGTTCACCCCGTAAAAGCAGAAGCTTATTCTCCTCCTTCTCCCTTGGATGAATCTTAAGATAAGACAATGCTTCCATACGTTCCTTAATCTCTTCCTCTGACATATCTGTGGCATTTGTTTTAATAATCTGTTTTGTAATCTCACCGGTGGAAACAACCTTAATCTCCACCTCTAAAATGGAGTTCACATCATAAGTATATGTAACATCTACTGCCTCTTTTCCAGCCTCTGCCTTTGGAACCCTGATACGAATCTCTCCAAGCAAAACATTATTGGAAGCAAATCGGCTCTCACCCTGTAGTACTTTGCAACGTATCTGAGTCTGATTATCATTTACAGTATAAAGCCTTTCTGTACGGCTTGCAGGAATGGTAGTATTTCTCTCAATAATAGGACAAAAATGTCCATCCTCAAAGCGTCCGTTTTCTTTCTCCAGTACAATCTCCGTTCCAAGGGTAAAAGGACATACATCTGTAAGTATTACTTCCTTAATGCTATCCTTCCGTTCCTTCATGGCTCCCTGAACTGCTGCACCTAAGGCAACTGCCTCATCAGGATTAATGGATGTATCCGGCAGATTATGAAATAATTTTCCTACAAATTTACGGATAAAGGATAACTTGGTAGCACCACCAACCAATACAACCCGGTTAATATCCTTAAGGCGTACATTTGCATCTGCAAGACTTCTTTTAATTGGCTGACGAATCTTATCCAGCAACTCATCACACTTGGCTTCATATTCATCTAAAGACAAATCCATCTCATAGGTTTCTTCCCCAAGCTTACAGGCCATTTTAGATACCCGGCTATCTGAAAAACCAAGCTTACAGTTTTCTGCCTGTTTCGTTATATGCCGAAGCTCTTTATCTGTTAATTTATCCTTATCTATTTCGGAATGTTTATCAAAAAATATCTGCTCGATAATTTTTGTAAAATCTTCTCCACCAAGGAAATTATCTCCTGCAACCGCCCGTACCTCAATAATGGAATCAATCAATTCCAGAATAGACACATCAAAGGTTCCACCGCCTAAGTCAAATACCAGAAATTTACCATTTTCCCTGTTCTGGTATAACCCATAGGCAATAGCTGCCGCAGTAGGTTCACTAATAATCCGTTCCACCTTAAGACCTGCCAGTTCACCGGCACGCTTCGTTGCTTTTCTTCTTTCATCATTGAAATATGCAGGCACACTGATAACCGCCTCAGTTACCTCCTCATGGAGATAGACTTCTGCATCCTCTTTTAATGCTTTTAAAACCAAGGCAGACAATTCTTCCGGCAAAAATTTTTTTCCTGCCAGTTCATATACCTTCTCACTTCCCATGCTTCTTTTAAAAACACTTGCAGATGAATCCGGATATAATAACATCCGTTCCTTGGCCGTTTCTCCAATATATACCTGTCCATCTTCATCTACACTGACTACAGAAGGTGTTAAATGTTTTCCCAATCGATTTGGAATAATCTTGGGACCTTCCTCTGTATAATAAGCCACTAAGCTGTTTGTTGTTCCTAAATCAATACCAATAATCATATCGTTCCTCTATTCCATTCATCACTATTTTACTGACGAATCCTACTATAACATAAAACCACAGAAATATCAAAATATCTGTGGTTTTACATTTTAATAAAAATAATTTCCCTCAATTTAAGATAAAGCCTTATTCACTTTATCTAAATGATTTCTAGCGCAAGGATAATATCCATGAATTTCAATGGCCTTTTCATAAAACATCTTTGCTTCCTGTAACCGGCCGTTTATCTCTGCCACAAGACCCATTCCAAAATAATATTCAAAACAGTCATGGCTTACGCACATTACACATAATTTACAATCCGGAATATTTCCTAAAAGCTCACAGGCCTTTTCCATATTACCCATACAGATATTCATAATTGCAAGGTTATAAGAATGCATTGGAATGTATCGTTTGTCCGCAAGCAGTTCCTCCTCTGTCCCTTCCTTTTCAAACAGATTCTTTAAATAGTATTTTGCATACTTTGAAGCCTCATCCTTCTTTCCTGCATCAAATAACAGTGTTGTGTATGCAAATACGATATGCTTATCATTATAGGAACGTTTCTTTGCAATACTCAATAGTTTTTTCCCATATTTTTCTCCCTTTTTGCACTCACTCCTGTCACGGAACAATTCAATAATATTATCAACCTTATCAGGGAAATGGTCCCCGCTATATACAGCAAGCAGACTCATGGCTTTCTTTGCATGCTTTACTGCATTTTTATAGTCATCCATTTCATCATATACCTTAAGGACATCACAATGTGCCTCAATGGAATTTCCAATATAACTATTATCCGTCTTCGAACCACCATAGACATCAATCATTGCATCCGGAATACTTAAATATAGCTCAATTGCCTTCTCATAGTTACCCAGCTTCTTATAAAGGATTGCAACCTCCTCCCTAAGTCCTACTCTTTTCGGCCATATCTTCATGATTCTGTTATAGGTATCAATAGCATCCTCATAACGTTCCTTTAATGCGTAACATTCAGCCAGATTCAGATATGGAAGTGCATCTCTTTCCGGGTCCATTTTAATAACCTGTTCTAATGGTAAAATAGCATCATCTACTTTCCGAAGCTTAAGCAGGGCACATCCAAGATTGTTGTAGGCATAATACGCCTCCGGATCCAGTTCAATTGCTTTTTTGCAATCCGCTACTGCCTTGTCTAGCTCATACAAATCGATATACAGGTTACCTCTTTCCACATATCCTTCTGCCGTACCCGTTACCTCTATTAATTTTGTAGCATAATCAATGCCGATTCTGCATTTATCCAAATCTCTTTCCCGGTTGCTTAAAAAACTGTATATATACATCAATCTGCGAATAGCCTGGACATAGGAAGGATTTACGTCTAATATCTCCTTATAAACAAGAATAGCATCGGCATACTTACGAACTCTCTCATAGCAGTTACCAAGCTTTGACTTGGTAAACAAATTATCCGGCTCAAGCTCTAACAGATGTTTGCATACACTTAATGCCTCTTCTTCTTTATCTTCCCTGTTCAAAACATCGATTTTCAAATGCAGCATTGTAGTATTGGTAGGGTCTGTTTCTAAATATGCGTTAATAATTGTCATGGTCATTTGGACATCATCCAAATCCCAATAAATAATAGCATACTCCCGTTCTAATTCTGCAGGATTCTCAATATCTGTTTTTTCATCATCAGATGCATCAGGGTCGTCAAAAGGAGGCTTATTATCCACCTTCTCCCTAAGTACTCTGATTAACTTTAATGCCTTTTCCGTATTTTCTCTGCTGTATTCCTTATAATGAATACAACGGATTCTATATAATTCCAGTGTATCACTTGCAATCCCTGCCTCTGTGGCTGACTCTATCACATGTTCCACATCATCATACTGCTCAAAAGCATAAAAAACCTCTGCAGCAAGAAGATATGGTGGTACATATACAGGATATAATTCCTTGCAGGCAAAGAAATCGTCAATGACCTCCTTTGCATTTTTAAGCTCATAGTTTGCTTTTTGACGATGTACATATGCAGGGAAGAAACCTCTGTCCTCATTAATAATATCAGAGCAAACAGATACACACTGCTCATATTCCCCTGCATCTAAATAAAATCTTGCCAGCTGTTCCATGTAGGATAACCGGACCAGGAGGTTTGATTCACCTTCAATGGCCTTTTGTAAATAAGATACACCCTGTTCAAAAAATTCCTGTTTTTTTGTTTTATTAAGACTGCATTTATACTGATTTTCCCAAACACATATTCCAAGAGAAAAATTGGCAAGAGATTCACGGTTCTTTTTCTTTAATGCATCCCTGCTTCCATCATTTACAGTTTCCTGAATCATCTTAAGCCAACGGAGTGCCAAAGGATATGCCTCATTATAATTTTCGTTTGCCAGATACAAACGGCATCTTAAATTCACATAATCATATTCGTCGTTATCACAAATCTTATCTAATAATTCGATTCCTTCTTTAAACTTCTTTTGCTGATAATAACACCAGCCCAGTTTATAACAGATTGCGGGATCCATTTCCTCCTCTAACTGCTTTGTATACTGCAAAACCAAATCTTCATTTATGATATCCAATAATAAAAGGCAGTCCCTGTCCTGAACACGCTCCTCCATTACATCTTCTACCAATTCTTTGGCATTTTCAGGATCTCCCATTAAATATACACATCTTGCCCGTCCTATAGCCGCCGTATAATTATCCGGTGACTCATCAAGAAGTGTTTCATAGATTTTACATGCCTTCTCAGCTTCACCATTTTCTACCAGGGCATCTGCATAGATACGTTCTATATAGGAATTATCACAATATTGAAAATCCATATCCTCCATAATAGAAAGGGCATCCTTCCTGTACTTTTCAATCTTTAATGTTACGTCCGGATCCTTTTCATTGGACTTTGACTCATCATCTGCCTCTTTTTCCAATTCATTGGCTTTTGCCATATAGTAGCGGGCCTCTTCTACATCCGTAAAAGGATGTGTAATGTCAAAACGTTTCATTTCTTTTAACACCTGTTCCACCCGGTCAAACTCTTCATTTTCATATGCAGACTTCATCTCATACAATTTGTTTATGTAATCATCCACGTGATCATCGGTTTTTCCATCAAACAATGTGAAATCAATAAATCCCTGATTTTCTATCTGCCACCTTACATACTCCAGATAATTTTCCGGAAATTTCTCCTTTAACTGGTCATAATTGTCCAAATAATGAAATCTTTTATCCGCAAGCTGCCAGATATTTTGTGGCATATAGCTATGAGACATAAAAAATACCAATAACTTTTCAGCGGCTTCCAGCTCTGTATCCAAATCATCGCATACGGAATCGTGTAACAATGCATCCCATTTTGTTTCATCAATTCTTGTTACAACATCCTCATATATTTTTTCAATCTTATCAATCCAGTAATCTACATCTGTCTTCTTCCCCTGTAAAGATTCCTCATTATTAGCTTCAGTCTCATCCTCAGGCTCTCCTGCATACTCCATGGCCTGTTCAAAAGCACTACGAAGCTCTTTAAAGCCCTCTTCATCATCCTCTGGGTTTACATAATGTAGTTTTTCATGATAGGCATTCCGAATCACTTCTTCATCCTTTGTTTTCTCAATTCCAAGTATTTTCCAAATCATAGACCTTCTCCCTTATGCTCTCTTACATTAAAATAATAATTTTTCCATTCATTTCATGACTTAAATCACCTATGTTCTTTATCAAGTCATAAATACAACAACTTCATATTACCATATTTACATTACCCTCACAATAAAATAAATATGATTTTTCTCTTTCATACCCTTGATTTTTACAAAAAAATCTACTATGCTATTGTTTGTTGGTAAATCAACAAATAAAGAATTGCGAGGATAATAAAATGAGCGAAATGAAACCCATTAAAGAAGGTAAGGTACGTGAGATTTATGACAATGGTGACAGCTTAATTATGGTTGCAACAGACCGCATCAGTTGTTTTGATGTCATCTTAAAAAATATCATTTCAAAAAAAGGAACTGTCTTAACCCAGATGTCGAAGTTCTGGTTTGACTTAACATCTGACATTCTTCCAAACCATATGATTTCAACAGATGTAAATGATATGCCGGAATACTTCAGACAGGAAAAATTTGACGGAAACAGCATGATGTGTAAAAAGCTGGAAATGCTTCCAATCGAATGTATTGTTCGTGGATATATTACCGGCAGTGGCTGGGCAAGTTATAAGGAAAACGGTACCGTATGCGGAATTACACTTCCTGAAGGATTACAGGAATCAGACAAGCTTCCTGAGCCAATCTACACCCCATCTACAAAAGCAGAAATCGGTGACCATGATGAAAATATATCCTTTGAAAGAAGTGTTGAAGTATTAGAAAAACAATTTCCGGGAAAAGGTCAGGAATATGCCGAAAAACTTCGGGATTATACAATCGCTCTATACAAAAAATGTGCAGATTATGCCTTAGAAAAAGGAATTATTATTGCTGATACCAAATTTGAATTTGGATTAGATGAAAATGGAGAAATTGTAATCGGTGATGAAATGCTAACACCTGACAGCTCCAGATTCTGGCCTGCAAATGGATATGAACCGGGTCATGGTCAGCCATCCTTTGATAAACAGTTTGCCAGAGACTGGCTAAAAGACAATGAAGGAAAACATAATTGGGAATTACCAAAGGACATTGCCGAAAAAACAATCAACAAATACTTAGAAGCATATGAATTACTTACCGGCAACCCATTAGATAAATAATAAAAAGGATGAATTGGTTTTTCTTAAACCAATTCATCCTTTTTGGTTATATTCATCTCATTTTCACATATATAAATCAAAATAATCTATTATCTTCATTTATTTAAACTTTGCAATCACTTCTTCATTTGCCTTCATGGCGCTTGCTTCCATATCCTTCCGTTCTGCAAGCAATGCATCTTTTATTTCCGGATGAGAAACCCCAATAATCTGCAACGCCAGATATGCGGCATTCTTACTTCCATTAATGGCAACTGTTGCTACCGGAATTCCTGAAGGCATCTGTACAATGGAATATAGTGCATCCATACCGTCTAATACAGACCCTGACAAAGGAACACCAATGACCGGTAATACTGTCTGGGATGCCACAACCCCCGGAAGAGCCGCTGCCATTCCTGCTGCCGTAATAATAACCTCTGTTCCATCATGATTACATTCCTCAACAAACTGAGACAAACCTAAATGTGCTCTATGAGCAGACAGACAACGAACATTCACCTCAACACCATACTTTTTCAAAACATCTACTGCCGGTTCCACCTTTCCCAAATCACTTGTAGAACCCATAATAATTGCTACTTTCATTTTATACCTCCGTGTCATTCTATTGGTTGAGCTCCGGAAACCTCCGTATCCGCTTCCGGCAGAGTATTTTCCTCAACAGTCACTTCATCAGTTATTTCTTCTGTGGTGATTTCCGTAACAGGTGTATCAACCGTCACCTCTTCTGTCTGTGGTTCCTCTGTAACCGTTTCCGTCTCCTCCGGCCACTGTGCTTTTATCACCCGAATCGTGTAAATATTTACATTTCCAGACAATGCCGTTACGGTTATTTTTATAACATTCTCACCTTCGACAATTGTATCCGGCATTTCCAAATCCACCACGCTGTCTTCATTTGCCGCAAATGCAGAAACACCAACAGTATCTACATCCATACCAACATGCATTTCATACTCTAAAACATTAGGGTCAAAAGCTGTAAGCAAATCACCTGGTGCCACAAGCAAATCAGAAAGTCTTGCATCCTCCGCCACCGTTTCATTTACAGAAATATGAAAGCTATAATCAGAAGGCGTTACCGTTATGTAATCCAAATCTGCATAATCAATCAGATAAACCTCTGTAAGATTCACATAAGCATCACCTACATCCAATGTTCTAAAGGTAATTTCATATTCCTTCTGTTTTGTTTCTTCACCAAAAACATCCTTAATCTCTAAAACACCATCCGCACCGGTTATTACGTCATTTTCCGGTACAAATTCCAACAGTTCATCATCATAATCAATATATGCATCTACAGAATACAAATCAACATCACTGTCTAATACAACCTTTACTTTAATCTCCTGTTCCTTTTTTATCTCCTCCGGAACAGCAATATACATTTGCGCCTCTCTTGCGTAAGCCTTTTTATTAATACCCACAAGGAGAAGTCCCACAACCATAACAAATGCAAGTAAGATAGCTATTTTTTTCTTCATATTTTCAGTCTCCTTTATTCCAAATATGATTCTTATTTACGGGTTACCTGAATTGTATACGTCTGGGTCTTTCCGTTTTGTGCTCTACCGGTTAATGTAATCGTCTTTGTAGTTCCCGATGCCCCTAATGTATAGGTTCCTGTTCCTGAAACTGTAGTATACTTACTAATTGCCGTTGCACTTACAACTACGCTGGATACATTGCTTGGAACTACCATTGTATATGTACTGTTTGTTAGTGAGCCTGTTCCTGTTGGCTTAGAAAATGTTGGTGTCAATCCAAGGTCTGTGCTTCCACTCTTTACAGTGATAGAAGAAAGGAATGGATTTGGATTACCACCTGAAGCAGGCAATGCACATGGCTTCGCCGGCATATTATTATAAACAGGAATGTAAAATACCATTTCATCATTTAAGATGCCCAGGCTACTATATGCAGCTTTTGTACTACGGCCTTCTGACAACGGAGCCTGTACATTTGTCATATACTGATGTACATATCTGTTAGAAGGATTTGTAGGAACCACATTAAACTTCTGAAGATATAAAGTATTTTGTCCTACATTTATATAATTGGATGCAATATACTGTGCACCTCCAACAATAGACTTATATGGGTTTGTCCATGGCTTTCCATAAGCGGTTCCCGTACTTGCCCACTGCAGTCCCTTTGCCACTGCATCCGAACCATCAAATGCACCAATATTATAATAATTATAGATACCCTTATAATTTCCATAGTTACCGCTTGTAGAACCTGAACCGTATACACCTACCTCCTGTTTACTACGGGATGCAAGGAAATACGGACTTGCCTTAGCTAAGGTTCCGGCATCCATAAATGCCTGCTTGTAAGAACCTGATACCGTCTGGTTTGTGGCAGAATCCACAACACTATAGTTTCCACTCATAAATGTATTACTTAATATGCTTTGAACAACTGTTTCCTTTTGAGACGCATCATAAGCAAGAGCCTCAAACTGGAATATGTCAGAGCTGTTAAGGAAATTTCGTGGATCCATATAATATGATATTACATCAGAGTTTGCACAATACCAGTTGCTTCCATCCTTTACCACATAGCTGTCCTTAGACCAGTCATATGCACCTGACGCAGTTGACAGATAGCTAAATGGTGCCAGAGAGCTTCCCCCTCTTGGATAATTACTTTGAATTACATTACGTCCTACCACACTTTCATTTGCAATTACGGTAGACCAGTCAAGATTGGTTTGAATTGCAACAAACTTCCACTTAGGATATGTCTCATGAAGACTTCTTAAATATGGCTTATAACTTTCAGGGAATTTGCTAAGCAGTGTTTCAAAAGCCACATTATCGGTATTTGTATTGCTTGACGAACCAGAGCCTGAATTATTGTTGTTATTGTTACTTGGTGGTGTCAAAGAACCAATGGTAATATAAGCTTTTGCAACATATCCATTTACTGTTTTTCCACCATATGTAACGGTAACCTTATACCAGTCACCGCTGGTTCCGGTTACTGTTAAAACCGTCTTTGTTGGAATCGTCATTAATACGGTACTTGAAGTACTTGCTGCAGAACGGACATTCAAATATGAAGTTACACTACTGTTTACATATGCCGCCTGGGCACTTGTATTCGTCGAGGAATTATTTGAATCACCCGGCGTTTCATTCGAGCCGGAGGAGCTATTAGAACCAAGTGTAATATATTCACTGGAAACATAACCCACAACTGTTCTTCCTCCCCGGGTAACGACAACCTTATACCAGCTTCCTTCTTTACCCGTCACGGTCAGTTCCGTTTTTGCAGGAATTGTCATCAAAATAGAACTCTTTGTTGATGCTGCATAACGAACATTCAAGCAGGAAGTTACCTTATTGTTAACGACACCCGGTGTACCTATTGACTGTGAGATTCCGGAGCCTATTGAAGTTGGATAATTCTGACCATTGGTACCACCCGTCGTACTATTTCCCGAACTGTTTGACGTATTATTATTTGAACCTGTTCCTGTCATACTTATGTAACCTGCAGAAACATATCCTGATTTTGTGGTTCCATTGTCATTTACGGTAACTGCATACCAGGGTCCGTTTACACCTGTTACCGTAACCGGTGTTCCTTTATATAGCTTACCAAGACAGGCTGAAGATGTGCTTGCCTCCTTCCGCAGATTCAAATAAGAACCGGAAGTTACATTTACAACTCCTGAAGCACTACTTGATTTTTTCACATAACTTGCAAAGATGTATCCTGTCCGGGTCGTTCCACCTACCTTTGTACTTACCTTGTACCAGGTTTCATCTCCATTTTGACAGGTTCCTAATATTGTTACCGGTGTATTGGCACTGACAACGCCAAAAGACTTATATTTCGTACTCGCCTGTTCACGAACATTTACCGAAGTTGTAGTCACACCGGGATAAGATACAACAGAATTACAGGTTGTAGCCGCATATACCGTAACATCCCCCATTGGTGACATAACAAGAGAGAATGCCAATACAATTGCTCCAAATTTTACTTTCCAATTTCTTCTTCTCATTTGCATACCCCTAACATGTAATTTACATAATATGACAACATAATATGGTTACATAATACAATATATGGTATATAATTTCAAGAAAAAAAAGAAAAAAAGGCAATATTTTATATATCGCCCTTTTGTTCATCAATTTGTTCTTTTAAATCATTTAAATAAACCCACCGTTCCATTTTATCATCAAGAGCCTTTACCATGGACTGTCTTTCATCAGACAAATCCTGAAGTTTTGTATAATCCATTGCTGCCAGCTCCATTTCTTTATCCAGCTCTTCTATTTTTGATTCCAGCAAAGCAATATCATCATCTATGGTTTCATACTCCTTTTGTTCCTGATAAGTAAACTTTAATTTCTTATCTTTGAGCTTCCAATCGCTCTTTTTGTTTTGTTTATTTGCCGGTTCCTTGTATAAACTATCATTTTGAAAATCAGAAAAGAAGGTTCCTTTTTCTATCGCCTTTTCCACATAAGCTGAATAATCTCCTTCATACTGTGCAACATGTCCATTTGCTTCAATGGCAAAAATACGGTCCACAACACGGTCCAAAAAATACCGGTCATGGGAAACCACAATGACAATCCCGTCAAAGGAATCCAGATAATCCTCTAATATGGTAAGAGTTGGGATATCCAAATCATTTGTAGGCTCATCTAAAATCAATACATTCGGTGCCGTCATCAGTATCTTTAAAAGATGCAGCCTCCTTTTTTCTCCACCTGACAGTTTATGAATGGGATTATACTGTATTTCCGGTGTAAAGAGAAACCTCTCACACATCTGTGATGCAGAAATCATTCCATTTCCGGTTTTTATGTACTCTGCCACACCCTTAACACAATCAATCACCCGTTCTTCCGAATCCAGTTCTTCGTTTAGCTGGGAAAAATATCCTATCTTTACAGTATCCCCAAGGGTAACACTGCCGGTATCGGGAGATTCCATTCCAATAATCAGTTTCAACAGCGTTGTCTTTCCGCAACCATTTTCCCCGACAATTCCTATACGTTCATTGCGAATTGTGTAATAGGTAAAATCTTTTATTAAAATTCTGTCTCCATAGGACTTTGATATATTATCAATCTCAATTGTTTTCTTCCCGAGCCTTGACGCTACAGAATCCATTTCCACCGTCTGCTCTCTTTCCGGTGCTTTCATTTGACTCATTTTTTCAAAACGTTCTAATCTTGCCTTCTGTTTGGTGCTTCTTGCTAAAGCTCCTCTCCTTACCCACTCAAGTTCAGTTCTTAATAAACTCTGTACTTTATTATAGGAAGCAAGTTCACTTTCCAGTCTTTGCTGTTTCAACTGCAAAAAACCTGAATAATCAGACTCGTAGCTATATAATTTCCCCTTATCAATCTCAACTATTCTATTTGTTACCCTGTCTAAAAAATACCGGTCATGGGTTACCATTAGCAAAACTCCCTGATACTTCTTCAGGTATTCCTCTAACCACAATACCATCCGGTTGTCCAAATGGTTTGTAGGCTCATCCAAAACCAGAATCTTTGAAGGAAACAATAAGGTTCTCGCAAGTGCTACCCGTTTCTTTTCTCCTCCGGATAAATCTGCCACCTTTACATCATAATCCGTAATATATAGTTTTTTGAGAATGGATTTTGCCTGTCCCTCCACACTCCATTTGTCATTGGGACTTTTCTTATCTTTTATGACGTAAGATAAAATCGTATCCTCAGGTAAAAACTCCGTATTTTGAGCCAAATATGCAATATCTGCCTGTTTATTCTTAATGATTTCTCCCGAATCAGGATTTACGAGTCCGGCAATTATTTTTAAAAATGTACTTTTCCCACATCCGTTAACGCCAATCACACCAATTTTATCTCCATCATTTATGCCTAAACTGACGCCGTCTAACAAAACCTTATCACCATATATTTTTGTAACATTTTCTACATTCAATATATTCATAAATACTCTGTTCTCCACTATTTTATCAATCTGATATACTCTTTCTGTCTTACATAGGCCTTAATATGGATTCCATCCTCCTCATACCGTTCCTCAACCAACCGGCCATAGGTCCGGATATCCGAAAGCAGTCCTGTTTCTTTATAAGAAAGAATGGTTTCTACATATGTCTGGGATTTCATAAGACACTCCTCAATTGTCTGTAATAATTTTTCAAATCCCTGTTCCTGTTTCGCAGATATACAGACAGTGGCATCTGATTTTAAATCCTTCAAAATCATATCCTCTTTTACAAGGTCCATCTTATTAAACACCGTTATAATGGTTTTATCTTCAATTTCAAGCTGATGCAGAGTTTCATATACTGCATACATTTGTCTGTCCATATCAGGGTTGGATGCATCCACCACATGCAAAATAATATCACTATACTTTGCTTCCTCCAGTGTGGAGCGAAATGCCTGTATTAAATGATGGGGAAGATTTGAAATAAAACCAACGGTATCAGTTAACATAACATTCTGTCCATCCGGAAGCTTTAAAGCCTTTGTTGTTGGATCCAAGGTTGCGAACAACATATCTTCCGATAACACATCAGCCTTGGTTAAATGATTTAACAGCGTAGATTTTCCCGCATTTGTATATCCTACAATACATATTACCGGACTGGTGTTGTTCATTCTTCTTTTTCTCTGGGTACTTCTGTGTTTCTTTACGTCCTCAAGCTCCCTTTTTAATTTGGATATCTGTTCCCTGATAAGACGTCTGTCCATCTCTAACTTTTTCTCTCCCGGTCCTCTGGTGCCAATCCCTCCACCAAGTCTTGATAAAGAATCTCTAAGACCGACTAACATAGTTGCATTATATTTTAACTGTGCCAGTTCTACCTGAATCTTTCCCTCTTTTGTATTTGCCCTTGATGCAAATATATCAAGGATAATCATGGTTCTGTCCATAACCTTTACATCCAAAAGATTTGACAGATTCTTCATTTGCACAGGAGAAAGCTCCGTATCACAAACAATGCCTGTAGCATCCAGTGCCACAAGCATCGTCTTAAGTTCTTCTATTTTCCCTGAACCTAAATAAGTTCCGGGATGAATATATTTTAAATTTTGTTCTAATACGCCAACTGT
>JBJENX010000029.1:0-4217 GCA_051880415.1 Lachnospiraceae bacterium
CTTCTGCTTCGAACATCAAAAACAAATTCTTTTGAATCCAGCATATTATCAAATTGGGCAAAATAAATCGTAGCTGCTGCACCTTCCAACCCTCGCATGGAATCAATATCATTGACATTTTGTAATTTTTTTGCAATATCACTAAGTTTATCTGCTGCCGCCGACAAAGCACTTCTTTTTTCATCTGAATCTTTATTTCTTGCACTTCTCATAAGAACCGCTTTTGCATTACGAATTTTTCCATAAAGAATGTTTCTTACTGTCCGAGCTGAAAATTCAATATCATTTAAACTTTCATACTGTTTTTTTCGCAATAAAACATTTCCGCTTACAGGTCCGCATATTCTTCCAAGAAATTTTCCATTCTCAGATAAAAATACAAGCGAAATCCCTTCTTCTCCACAAAATCCAATCAATGGCGTTGAAACTGTATTTTGCCCGAAACATACAATTGCTTCAATATTATGAGCTGGAACAGAGACTTTTTCTTCTCCGTTCAATTCCACAACGATATTCTGATTACGCACATGTATATAACTGTTAGATGTCAGAATGTAGATCGTATTCAAAAGCTTTTTCATGTACATCTCCCCTCTTCTGCTTCCAGTTTTAATTCTTTGCAATATTCAGAAGCTGATTTTTTCACTTTCGGCATACAATATTCTAACATAGAACATTTTTTGCACTTAGAACTATACTTTGCCGCTGGAATTATAAATGATTCACGGATTTTTTTTAATTCTATAGCTGTATCACGAACTTTTTTCCGCAACTCTTCTGAAAGCTCAACCCGTAAACGTTTATGTGAGGATATAAAAAATATTTCCCCTTCTGGAATCTTCGTCTGATACATTTCTTCCAAGCACATCGCCTCTGCACATAGCTGAATCTTATACTCTAATTCATCTTCCCGGACTTTTCCATGTTTATATTCTATTGGAAACAGAGTAACTTTAAAATTTGCAGCCGGAATTATACATCCATCCTCAGATTTGGTTGCTTCGATACAATCGCATTTTCCATTTACTCCCAGTTCTTCGGAAACCACTTCATATTCATAAAGTTTAAGAAATTCTCCTCTTTTCTCAATTCTCTGGGTATGAACACGTTCGTGCTCCGCACGTCCTTTCGCAGTTTCCACATTTTCCACCCATACCCGTTCATTTAAAAGAAGAGCAGCCCGCCTGGGACAATAACACATCTGAGAAAGCCAACTTAATGGAATATACTCTTTATCATTCATTTTTAAACCATTCCTCATTTTCAGGAAGTTGATTCCAAACAATATCACTAAATGCCTCTTCTTTAAAACCAACCTCAACGCCCTTTGGTACATGATTCAAATGAATAATCGCATTATAATCATGATAACTTCTTGGATACACCACACTCTCTTTTTTCCTCACTTCTATCAGATCAAATAATTTATGCGCTGGAGCACAGCCCAATTTTGCCTGTCGGACTCTCTGCACCAGATCAGAATCTGTCCCCACATGTTTGAAAATAATCAGCGGCGAAACTACTTCCATCTCTCCTTTACTTGCAGAACGGTTATGTTCATACATATTCAGGATTGCCTCAAACAAAAGATTTAAATCTGCCTCGTCAAATCCAGTTTCCGCAGCTAAATTGGCGCTGATAAATCCCCTGATTTCATATAAACCAAAAGGAATGAACTGTTTACGTCCCATTGTCCGAAGTTTATCTTCCGGTTTCTCATTTTCCATCCGCTGATAATCTTCCATTTTCAAATCTTTTTCCCCGTCCGTTACTGCCATACGGGTTATGGAAATGTCTAATGGCAAAACCGGATCCAGACTTTTCCCAAATGTGATCTGAACAGGACCTCTCACCTGTCCCGCATTTGGACCAGTGCTCATTACTGCACCAAATGTACGTACATCATAAAACAATTCGCATGCTTTCTGACGTCCTGCATAGATCGCTTCTTTCGCTTTTGCACAGTCTTCAACCCCTGCTTCTCTTTTAGCTCTGGCAATGTGGCGGTTCATATTTGTTGACTGCTGAACAATGATCTCCATTCCAGGTTCTCCTTCTCTGGACATGGTTACATAATTTCTGATTAGTCTTTTCGTAGATACATCTGAAATATATCCCTGCATGGTCTGAGGATCCACTCTTGGAGTGTTTCCCATATCTGGATCGCCATTAGGATTGGCATCTGTACATGCCACATAATAAATAAATTCATAACGATTTTTAATTGCCATAATAAAATCCCCCTTATATGTTTTGATCTTTTACATTATTTTTAATCTTTTCTATTCTTTCATTTTTATCCTTCTGTAGTTTCGTACACATCTGTCTATATCCCAAGGCAAAATAAGCTTGCTGTTCCAATGTCAACGTTGCTGGAATTTCATTTCCGATTGCACAATACGCTCCATTCAAAACATCTTCATACTGTTTTCTCAGCCATTCATTTTCTATTTTATCCAGATGATAAGCTGATAATCTGGATACCTGTCCTAATACCAACGCCGGCATCTGACTTGCACTTGAATAATATCTCTGTACAATCGTAGCATTTACATTTTTCATTGCCACAGTTTGGATTGCAGCATGCACCGCCATGGCTGCACCGCAATGATAAGCGGCACTTTTGTGTTTGGGATCATATTCTGACATAATTTCATTCTCCTTTCCTTTTCTCATAAGCCAGACTTTCAACCATTGACATGCTGTCACATCTGGTATTTGCATACCAGTCTGATTCTCATCGTTTTCCAGCATTTGCGAACGAATATATGCCAATGAACGAAGCGCAACTGCATCCGGCAACGAAGTTCCATGTATAATAGCATAAATGATTGCCTGGGTAATTTCAGGTAATTCTTTATTCACTCTATCCCATATTTTGCTGTCAGAATTATGTTTTTTCAGCAAACATAATAATCTTGCATTGAGTTTTTTGCTTTTTTCATTTTGTATTCCATTCAAGGCTTTCAATTCCAATTGTTTATTCCAAAGGTCAATATTCCTTTGAAGTTCTTCGTATGAACCATGTTCATACTGACGAACCATAACACGCCCTTCAACACCAGATAACAAAACAATAGTAAATTGGTTCGATATATATGGAATTTTTTTTCCTGTCGTGACGCTTTGAATCAACCTGGAGGCTTGATTTTCGGCGCTTCTGGCTTTTCTTTTCTCCTCTTCCTCTGATACTTTCTCATCTTCCTCCTCATCATTCCCCAGTATATTGATTCCAAGAAAATTTGCGTTCAAAACAGGATCATTTTCTGCTGCAATATCCTGTTCATACCAATGTACAAACTTCATATTTGCCAATACAGGAGACTTTTTCAATAAATGATCCATCGCAGCTTTAACAGCGAAAAAAGCAGTTTCTGATACCGGTGCATTTGCACTTTGCTTCTGATCATAGGAACAAAAAGCACTTTTATCGAAGCAAATCAGAGGACTTCCATGGGCATGTCCCCCAACTGCCGCAAGCCCGGTAATCGGAGGAACTGTTTTCATAGGAACTGTATCTTCTCCGGTAATCAGACATAAGGTTTTTTCTTTTTTCTCGAAAAATTTCTTTCGATAAATATTCCACCAAACCCTCAGGCCCTCTGCCTGTACAATTCTTTTTCCATCAACGATAAAAGAAATTCGGTCTGATCCCTTAATTTTGTTCTCATTCAATGCTTCCGAAATTTTCAGAAGCGTTTTCTCGTCTTCTGCCACTTTCACACATATTTCAAATTCCGAAACAGCATCACTCCCATCTCTTAAAACCTGATAATAGAAATCTCTTTTTATCTTTGCATTATCTTGTAAATCTGAAGCATCTTTAAAAATCACGGCTCTTTTTTCTACAATGGGATTGCACTTTTCTTTTCCATTCGCCAGACTTCCAATGTCCGGGCATAAAACAGGCGTATCATCTCCTAATATAACTCCAAGAAACTCTCCTTCCTTACTTAACGAAACATAAGCTTTTATTGTTTTGTTACTATATCCAGGCGGCAAAACCAGATCATTTCGTATTGCATAATCATAAAATGCCTTCAGCATTTTCTTCCCCCCTTCAGCACTTCTGGGCTGTCATACGCCGGAACTTTTATAACTCCATGTTCCACAACAGCATGATACAATGACAGCTGCGGTTTCACTTTTTTTCTCACCTCATAATCATGAAGATCAAAAATATCATAAACCATTAATCCCCCATCCATATTGATATC
>JBJENX010000030.1:0-4211 GCA_051880415.1 Lachnospiraceae bacterium
ACACCCTGCTCCGGATTTTTATCGATTGCCCCGACTACCTTATGGGGAACATAGGGTTCTTCTAAATATGCAATATCTTCAGCCGATAATTTTACCTCAAAGGCTCCCGCTGCCTCATCTAAATACCTCGTTTTTGTAGCTCCAATAATCGGCGATGCAATCCCTTTTTCCCACTGCCATGCAATGGCAATCTGTGACATTTTACAGTTATACTTTTTGGCAAGTTCAGCTACACGTTTAACGATATCCATATCTTCTGCTTCAGTCTTATCATATTTTCCCATGGCAACCTTATCCGTAGTTCCGCGAAGAGACTCTGAGTTCCACTGTGGTCTTGCCAGATGTCCGGCAGCAAGAGGACTATAGGGCATCAGCGAAACATTCATTTGCTTACAAATAGGTATCAGCTCTCTCTCGTCCTCCCGATAAAGCAAATTGTAATGGTTTTCCATTGCAGAAAATGATGTCCAGCCATTATCCCTTGCAGCTAACTGCATATTATAAAACTGGTATCCGTACATGGCAGAAGCACCAAGTGCCCGCACCTTTCCGGATTTTACCAGCTCATGCAGAGCTTCCATGGTTTCTTCTATGGGCGTATCATAATCAAATCTATGAATCATATACAAATCAAGATAATCGGTTCCAAGGCGTGATAAAGTACCATCTATCTCTCTCATGATTGCTGCTTTCGTTAGGCGGCCTTCATTAAAATATACCTTAGAGGCAATCACAACCTGATCCCTGGTTGCATTTTTCTTCAACGCTTTTCCCAAATACTCTTCACTTGTTCCCGCAGAATAACAATTTGCTGTATCAAAAAAATTATATCCCAAATCTAGGGCGTGCTTTATCACTTTCTCACTCTCTGCTTCATCCAGTGTCCAGTCATGCATGGTTCCGGCTTTTCCAAAACTCATACATCCCACACATAATTTTGATACTTTAATATCTGTATTTCCAAGTCTGGTATATTCCATAGCTTTACTCCTTATTTTAACCCGTTATACTCTGTTTCCGATACTGCTTCACACCACTGGGTAGCACAATCCACTCCCGGCACCTCTATTGCCAGATGGGAAAACCATTCATCCGGGGCTGCTCCATGCCAGTGCTTCACTCCTGCCGGAATGTTGATACAGTCACCCGGTTTCATTTCTACCGCTTCCTTGCCTTCTTCCTGATAAAATCCACGTCCCGCTACGCATACCAAAATCTGACCACCACCGCTTTTTGCATGATGAATATGCCAGTTATTTCTGCAGCCTGGTTCGAAGGTTACATTAAAAATGCCCACCTGCTTAGTGGATACCGGAGCAAGATAGCTTTGTCCCACAAAATATGCCGCAAATGCATCATTAGGTTGTCCTATAGGAAACACCATAGATTTTGCGTGTGCTCTCATCCCCTCATCTTCATAGGGTAAATCACCTTCATTGGGCTGCCATACTTCCTTTGCAAGATTAAAAACTGCCCATCCCTTTGGCCAGCCTGCATAGAATGCCACATGGGTAATAATTGCTGTAATCTCTTTTTGCGTCACCCCATGGTCCTTTGCATTTTGTAAATGAAATTTAAGGGACGAATCCGTAATACCGGAGGACATTAATGCAACGACTGTAATAATACTTCTTGTCTTCACATCGATATCCTGCTGATTCCAGTTTTCCCCAAATAAAACATCATCGTTAAAATGTGCAAACTCCGGAGCAAATTCTCCAAGAGCATTTCTTCCTGCTGTCTGTACGATTTTTTTCATTTTATTCACCTACTCTTTCTGAGTGCTTGAATCCCTTCTACCAGTTTTTCTTTTCCTTCTCACTACGATTGTTCTGTTTGCGTTCTTCCACCATTTTTACAAACCATTCAACCATAGCAGGATCCTGATGAGAGAAGAAAGAACTGGTAGCAGTATCCAGTTTCGCAATTTCGTTCATGTCTTCTTCTGATAATTCAAAATCAAATACGTTAAAATTTTCTACCATTCTTTCATAATGGGTTGACTTTGGAATCACAACAACACCTCTCTGGATGTGCCATCTAAGCATAACCTGAGCGGTTGTCTTTCCATATTTATCACCAATACCCTTTATCACCTCGTTGTCAAATGTACCACCACGGCCTTCACCGAATGGTGCCCATGCCTCAAGCTGAACATCATATTTATCAGCATATTCTTTTAATTGTTTTTGCTGGTTAAAAATATGTACCTCCATCTGTGTAATCATAGGCTTAATGCGATTAAAGTTTACGAATTCCACCATTCTGTCCACATAGAAATTGGAAATGCCAATGGCTCTGATTTTTCCTGCTTCATACAATTCTTCAAGGGCTCTCCATGCACCATATGCATCCCCAAAGGGCTGATGAAGTAATACTAAATCAAGATATTCCGTCTGCAGCTTCTTCATGGATGCAAGAACTGAAGCTTTGGCATTTTCATATCCATAGTGTTCAATCCAAACCTTAGTAGTTAAGAAAATTTCCTCTCTTGGAATCCCTGATTCCTTAATGGCTTCTCCAACCTCTTCCTCATTAAAATAACTCTGTGCAGTATCAATGCTTCTATATCCCGCCTTTAATGCATTCAAAACACACTCTTTACATTCGTCCTTTGTAACCTGATACACACCATATCCTAAGATTGGCATTTTTACTCCATTTGATAATGTAATATATTCCATATACTGATTCCTCCTATAAACTTTTAACCCAGTTTTCTACATCCTGTTTTGATACATTGTTTAATATCTTTCCTTCCACAATCATTGCATCCGGTGCAGATGGTGTTAATTCCTTTACCGTATTCCCAAATCCACTTCCTCCGGAGGTTGCAAACAATATGATTTTTTTACCGGAAAAATCATACTTTTCCAAAAATGTATTAATAATTGTAGGGGCTACATACCACCAGATTGGAAAGCCTAAGATAATCTCATCATACTGTGCAATCCGGGCATCTGTATCTGTTATTTCCGGTCTTATTTTTTTATCACTCATCTCCACACTGCTTCTGGATTTTTTATCCATCCAGTTCAAATCTGCTTTTGAATATGGTTCTTTAGGCATAATTTCATATAAATCAGCTTCTGCTGCCGATGCAATCATTTCTGCCACTTTCCTTGTGATTCCGCTTGCACTAAAATATGCTACCAGCTTTTTACCCATTACGTTTCCTCCTTATCCTTTTAACAGGGATTCCTTGTACTTTATGAATTTCCCTATTCTAATATTAAAAAAATGTGTAAAGTATTTATCATCCATACCTTACACATTGATTATAATCTCCACTATTCAATTATGTCTAATACCTATATTAAATAATATTCTATGCCTTAAAGGCATTTACTTCTTCTATAAATTTAGTCATTGCCAGGGAATAGGGTATATTTCTTCTCCATGCAATCACAGTACTTGCTGTTATTTCAGGATACAGTCTTCTCTGAACAAGCAAGTCCTCTCTCCAATACTTGGCAGCACCCTCAATGGAAACCGGATATCCCAGACCATGGATTGCCATGACACCGGCATTTGTTCCAAGATTACTGGTAAAAGAAATATGAAGCTTATTAAAGTCCTTGCCAAACCAGTTTGCCAGCTCACTTTGAACATTCTGTCTTTCCGGAAGGATGATGGATTTAGCCAAAAGATCCTCTTTTGTAATATATTCTTGCTCTGCCAGAGGGTCATCCGGTTTCATGCCAACAACCCAATGGTCGCTTTCCAAAATTCTGATATAATCCAAGCCTTCTGTATTAACAGGTTCCATAAATAATCCAATATCCACCAACCCCTGATTCATCATTTCATACACAGCATCTGCTGTTGCTGTATGCAGTACAATCTGCACCATAGGAAATTTTTCCTTATATGCTTTACAAATGTCGGCTAATGTTTCTACAGCAGCAAACTCACCACAGCCGATTGTAATGGTACCTTCTATTAAATCATCTTTTACCTTAAGTTCATCTAACATTTTTTCTTCTAGGTCAATGATTTCCAAGGCTCTTCTTTTTAATAATATCCCGGCCTCTGTAAGGGTAACATTTCGGCTTCCTCTTATAAACAGGGCTGTTCCAAGCTCCTCTTCCAATGCAGCAAGCTGTCTTGAAAGTGTGGGTTGTGTAATATTTAATTGTTCTGCGGCTTTTGTAAAATTCTGTTCTTTCGCCACTGATAGAAAATAACGCAATATTCTGATATCCATCTAT
>JBJENX010000031.1:0-4179 GCA_051880415.1 Lachnospiraceae bacterium
TATTATATGGATAATATCCCGGCTCAAAAGACAGGAAATACAGCCACTGATTTTTTCCGCGATATGTATATCCTAATTCCTTAATAATCTTTCTTTGTTTCTCCGATAATTCATCTCGATTTCCCCAATAACAGGTGAGATTTCGCTGATTAAACATCGCATATTCCGGATCCAGATTCATACTCTCCTGCATAGCAAGCATCAAAAAGCTATTTAGTCCCGCGTATCCTTCATAAACAGCTATTCCATAACAATCACCGCCACGCCCTAGTATACTGAAGAAAATCGTTTCCTCTTCGGCACCATATCTGATGCCGATTAAATCCATATCCCAGAACTTTTCCCATGGTTTCAGTTCCTTAATGCGTGTTCCTGCCTCATATAACGTTTTCCATTGTTCTATAGATGCCTCTTTTCTCATATGTCCCCCTATCTTCTCCTGAATCCGTATTCTTTCTTCAAACGCTCAAATATTTCAAATGCAACCGGGCAGATGGAAATGGTATCTAACATCCCCAGCAAACTACACAATCTTTCCGGCTGGTCTGTATAAGGATATTTCTTACAACTATCCGGTTTACAATCCCCAAGTTTACAGTTTCCATCTTCCTGCAAAAAATCACAGGGCTTATGTTTCGTATGATACCCGATTCCCAATTCCTCTTTTTCTAAAAAGAAATCAATAAACTGCTCTACTGTAATTCCCAAATAATCCGCATCTTTTTCTAGATCCTCTTCCGGTATACTTCCCTTGTACATCTTGCAACAATTTCTGCACTTACTACAATCATAATCAGCGAACAGTTCTTTATGCAGTCGCAGAAACTGCTCATCTAATTCTTCCTCATCTGCATGTCCTTTCAAAAAACTACGAAATTTGAAATTTTCATCTTCTCTCTTCTTGGCTTCTACTCCAACTTTATCCGGGTGTACCATATGATGCCTCCTATCCTAATTTATATCGTCGGTCTTTATTCTTGCCAATAACAGAAATTTTTCCGTCAGATATAAGTGGTTTCAAAATCTCTTTTGTTCGAGTCTCTTTTAGACCTAACAAATCACAAAAATCCTGCAAACGATACTCTTTATCAGCTTCCATATGATTTAAAATCTTTTCCTGCTGTTTACCTGTTTTTTTATTTTTTTATCGTCGGTTTTTTATCGTCAGTTTTTTGGAAAGAAAGCGACAGTACCGTTCTGTCCGGATCAAATCTCTCTTCAATCCCCGGTTCTTCCCAGCCTTCGTCAGCCCAAAAATTAAAGATATTCGGCACACCGCTTCCGGCACGTTCACCGATATTAATAAGATTGAACATTTTCATAAGCGCTTTGTTTCACGGATCGGATTCGCCACCAAGACGCATCTGTTTTTTACCCGTTCTGACATAACCAGGATTTGCTAAAACTAGCTTGTCCGGCTCTTTTCTAATAACAACACCTCGCAATCCGTGATAATCTGCATTAATCAGGCAGTTTGCCAAAGCTTCACGGAGTGCCTTTTGCACCGGAGTATCGTCAATACGCTCGCCACCAGACATTTTGCAAAAGCAGAATAAGTGTCCCACAAAGAAATCGGCAAACCACCATTCGCTTTTTTCACTTCTCTTCTGTTGTCTTCTCTATATTCATCAAATTGCGAAAGGTCAAATACTTTTTCCAAATTAGTCATCTCACTTTCGGTTTCATAATATATTATCTACCATTTTTCATACAAATAATAAAAACTAATCACTTTTTATGTATTTCGAGTATACCACACAGATTAAGTCAAATCAACGAACATAACATCTTCAGATTGGTACAACATTAAAATACTTATAACATTATTCAATTATTGACAACCACGAGTTCCTTCTTCTTTGACAATTTACAACACTGTTTGAACACCACTCTTACTCATTTCCCACACGTAAAAAGGGCTCCCCGAAAATCGGAAAGCCCTTGAAAATTCTAGTAATAATTATAATTACTCAATGATGCTAGCTACACGGTCTGATTTGGTCGTATTTAGAAACTTATTTGTTACGGTTTTTGCCGTTTTGTAACTCATTTTATGGATATTTTACCTATTATTTTATCTTTTTCCGGGGAAGTGTAGCAGATTCGTATCACGGATTTCTGCTACTATTCGTCCACCTAAGTAATGATATAGCATGGTAGAAAATGCATGTAAATTGGGATTTTTTACAAAATCCGGGTTGTGATACACATTTTAGAGGGCGTGATACACGTTTTTGTGTATCATAGCGTGGTGGGATACGTTTTAGCATACGGCACCAGTGCCACTACACACAGTGTGATACACATTTAAGTAAAAGTACACACGAATGCATGTTGTTTGTATCTTTACTTAAATTCACAATATTTAATCCTTATCCCATCTGTTTGCATCTGTCCATCGGTAATTAGGATCCCTGTTACGTTTAGGGTCGTTTTCCCATTCTTCCTCTACTCGCTTGTTAATTTCCTCATTTAGCCTATTCATTTTAGCGGTCTTTTCTCCTGTACCTCCATTAAATCCATCTTTTATCCATTGTTTCCTTTCAACCTCATATGCATCTGACAGTTCCTCATGTGAAGCACCTTCAACCCACTTTTCAAATTCACTTTTAAATAAATTGCCAAACAGTCCCATAACCTTTACCTCCCTAATTTGTATAATCTGATATCTCTTTAAGGAAATCGCCAGATATAAAATATGGATTATTCATATCTCCTATTTTCTCAATTAACACCGCGTCACCATCTGTCTCAAGTACCTTAAACCTCTCATTCACTTTAAATTGTAAACCTTCGTCACTAACGCCAAAACTTTTTACTGTATACACCTCACCGCCTAATTCATCCCCCAACCTTTTCTTGGCATACTTCATTTTTATTACTTCTGTAGCCACTTTAGATACAACAAGCTCACCGCATTTATATACCAGTGCTCCGGTACTGGCAATTAACAACACCAAATTTCCAGGTCCTCCCACTTTCTTTGCAGCTGTAGTAAGCAATTGATATCCTCCCAGATTACTCATAATACATCACCATCCTTTTTTATTTCTCTGCCGTATCGCAACTCATCTTCAACCAATTTTTCATAACTATCATAGCCCCCAAAAATTGAAACTGCTTCCGCAATAAACTCACATTCTTCTTTGGTAAAGTCGCGTGCTTTCAATTTTGCAACATCCCCTGCCAAATAACTAGATGCATAAAATCGCGAAAATTGTTTCTTTGTCATATTATCTTTCATACCATATGCAGTTCCAATTAAACTCTGATTTTCATAAATTAATTTTACCAGTAATTGAATATCAGCATGATCCGCTCCTAGATTCTTACGTTTTACTATCGCCTTTGGTAGAACACATTCTGCCAAAAGTAAATCCACATCCAAGTTCATCATTGATTCCAGACTCGAAAACAAGCATCCCAAATCACTATCTTCCCACTCCTCAGGTGTTTTAGATAATATTGTCTCTGCCAATCTCGCATATTCTGCTCCTTGCGGGTCGTCTACTATATTCCAACCATCAATAGCTTCCCTCTGAAATTCCTCAAACTTCACTTTCCCCATTTCTTTCGGTCTTACCGGGAAACGCCCCGTTAATTTAATCATCTTTGCATAATCCAAATGGCGTTCGATTTTTTGTTTCTCCGCTTCTAAATCCAAAACCTTTTGCCCTATAGATTCATTAAAATCAAATTCCTCATCGTTGACCATATCAACAATTTCTTTTATTGAATATCCCATTCCCTGTAATACTCGGATAGTCCAGATTCGGTCAATATCGTCATCATCATAATCTCGATATTTTCTATCCTTGTTTTCCGGCATAAGCCCTGCCTTTTCAAACCCTCGAAGTGCCTTCCTTGTCACACCAAGATTATCTTCTACCCACTTTACCTTATATCCCATCAGTACTACCTCCTTTATTGCAATATACAACATTGCCCCTAGGACAAAGCAACAGTTTTTTCAAAATATTTTTAATTTTTATATTTCTTTGCAAAAAAAGAAAGCCGAACGTATCCGACTTCCTTAAGCATCAACTATTTATTCTCCCCCGCCGCTTCTTTTTTTTCCCCATTTTACATCTTTTAGGGTAGAAAAACATGTCAGGCAAATATTATCTCCACCAATTCTTTATAATGCTTTTTCAACATTTCATACTCCAAAGAATCCGA
>JBJENX010000032.1:0-21420 GCA_051880415.1 Lachnospiraceae bacterium
AACGTTACTAATTAGCCTGATTAACTCCGTACTTACGGTTGAATTTATCAATACGACCGCGAGCCTGTGCAGCCTTCTGCTGACCAGTATAGAAAGAATGACACTTTGAACAAATCTCTACGTGAATCTCTTCCTTTGTTGAACCTGTTACAAACTCGTTACCGCAGTTACAAACTACTTTTGCCTGATAATAATTTGGATGAATTCCTTCCTTCATTTCTTACACCTCTCAAAATATATTGGCAGATTCCAACCCGCCTAAAGAACTTCTACAGTTTACCATAACAGCAAAAGTAATGCAAGTCCTTTTTTATGTTAATCTGCTTCTCTATATATGATATGATGATTCCACTTCTATTTTCTTAAAAGAGAACGTTTAATTAGCTCTAAAAATTCAGCATTATTTTTAGTTCTTACAAATAGTTTTAAAATCTCTTCTATTGCTTCTTCACTTTTGGCTCCTGACAACTCCTTATGCATTGCATATACAGCATCCTGCTCAAGCTTTGTTAGAAGTAAATCATCTCTTCTCGTTCCTGACTTTGCTATATCAATAGCCGGGAAAATTCTCTTCTCCGATAATTTACGGTTAAGCACCAGCTCCATGTTACCAGTTCCTTTAAATTCTTCAAATACAACATCATCCATTTTTGAACCGGTTTCTACCAAGGCCGTTGCTAAAACGGTTAAGGAACCGCCTTCTCTCATATTTCTGGCTGCACCAAAGAATTTCTTTGGCATATGCAAAGCCGCCGGATCCAATCCACCTGTTAAGGTTCTTCCACTAGGTGGTACTGTAAGATTATACGCTCTTGCAAGTCTTGTAATAGAATCTAACAGGATAACAACATCCTCTTTATGCTCAACAAGACGCTTTGCTCTTTCCAAAACCATTTCTGATACTCTTTTATGATGTTCCGGTAATTCATCAAAGGTTGAGTAAATAACCTCAACATTAGGTCCCTCAATGGATTCTCTGATATCCGTTACTTCCTCCGGACGTTCATCAATTAATAATACAATTAAATGCATATCCCGATAAGTACGGCTGATACTAATGGCAATTTGTTTTAATAAGGTTGTTTTACCTGCTTTGGGAGGAGCAACTATCATTCCTCTCTGTCCCTTACCAATAGGTGCAAGTAAATCCATAATCCGTAATGATATCCCTGATGAATTTTTATTTTCCAATTGTATACGCTCATCAGGGAATATTGGGGTCAAATCTTCAAAGCATTTTCTTTTTACGGAATCCTCTAAGGAATATCCGTTTACAGTTTTAATGTATAAAAGGGCTGCAAACTTTTCTTTTTCTGTTTTGATTTTCTGATTACCAACAATAATATCTCCCGTCTTCAAATTAAACCGTTTAATCTGAGCCGGTGATACATATATATCGTCATCTCCCGGCAGGTAATTCTCACATCTGATAAAACCATACCCTTCAGGCATTACTTCTAAGATTCCATTGGCTTCCTTTCCGCTGTCTAAAGAGGAATCCACTCCTATGGGATTCTGCGGTCTTGTTTCGTTTTTGCTTTCAGTTTTGATATCATTTCTAATTTCATTTTTCGTTTCATTAGAATGATTTGGAACAGATTTTTTAACTTTAGATACATTTGACAGTAATTCAACCAGTTCGTTCTTCTTAAGCCCGGTTATTCCCTTAATCCCTAATTCCTTCGCTGCAGTTTTTAATTCCTGCAAAGTCATTTCTTCATAATTCATAAGTAACTCCTTCTCATCTTCCTATTGAAATATAATTAATGGGTAATTCATTGAATCCAGATAAATTGAAATGAAATATAAAATAATTTATGCTATTATAACATACATTTTTGTATTGTACATAAGATATTCTGATTTATTTATGAAAAAAATTTTATAAATTTTTTCAAAATACGACACAATAAAATATTTTTCTATATATTTCTTGCACTAAAATTATGATAATGATAGTATAGAAGTGATTTGTTTAATTATAAGAAAAGGTGGTTTAATTATGGATGTTTATGAAAAATCATTGCAATTACATGAAAAATGGGCAGGAAAAATGAGTACAGAGCCCAAGTGTACAGTTAAAACACGGGAAGATTTATCTTTGGCATATACACCGGGAGTTGCTGAGCCTTGCAGAAAAATTGCTGATCATCCTGATGATGTATACAAATATACCCAGAAAGGAAATACAATTGCAGTGGTATCTGACGGAAGCGCCGTTTTAGGACTTGGTAACATTGGTGCTGCCGCTGCTATGCCAGTTATGGAGGGCAAAGCTGTATTATTTAAATCCTTTGGGGATGTAAATGCAATTCCAATCTGTCTTGATACACAGGATACAGACGAAATTGTTAAAACCGTAATCAATATTGCTCCTGCTTTTGGCGGTATTAATCTTGAAGATATTTCTGCACCCCGTTGTTTTGAGATAGAGCAAAGATTAAATGAAGCACTGGATATCCCTGTCTTTCATGATGACCAGCATGGAACGGCAATTGTTGTTTTATCCGGAATCATCAACGGATTACGGATTACAGGAAAGGAAAAGGAAGAATGTAAGGTTGTTGTAAACGGTGCCGGTTCTGCCGGAATTGCAATCACAAAGCTCCTGCTTACATATGGTTTTAAGGATGTAACCATGTGCGACCGATATGGAATCATTAACTCAGAATATAAAGATTTAAACTGGATGCAGAAGGAAATGTTAAAAATAACAAACTTATCGGACAAATCCGGTACATTAGCTGATGCTTTGGTTGGTGCGGATATTTTTGTTGGTGTATCTGCTCCCGGAATTGTAACGGCTGATATGGTTACTTCCATGAATAAAGACTCCATTTTATTTGCCATGGCAAATCCGACACCGGAAATTATGCCGGATGTTGCTAAGGTTGCAGGTGCAAGAATTGTAGGAACAGGACGTTCTGATTTCCCAAATCAGGTAAACAATGTAATTGCCTTCCCGGGTATCTTTAAAGGAGCTTTAGAGGGACGGGCATCCATTATTACGGAAGAGATGAAGTTAGCTGCTGCGAAAGCCATTGCAGGACTTGTTTCCGACGAAGAACTAAATGATGATTTTATTATGCCGGAAGCATTTGACCCAAGAGTTGCAGATGTAGTAAGTGAAGCTGTAAAATCACATATTAAAAGATAAAGGTATATATTATGGCAAATGATACATTTATGTTATATAAATTGATGATTCTATATATGTTAGACCGGGTTGATTTTCCTCTTACGGAATCTCAAATCTCCCAGTTCATTCTGGATAAGGGATATACAAACTATTTTAATTTGCAGATTGCCATTAATGAGCTGTGTGAAATAGATTTCATCAGACCGAATATTGAGAGAAATCATTCTTTATATGAAATTACAGAGCAGGGAAAAGAAGCAATTGAATTATTTGAATTTAAGATATCTGACCCTATTAAATTGGATATATTGAAATATTTGAAGGAACAAAAAATAGAATTGCGTAATGAATCAGCCATTTCATCTGACTACTATCCTTCCAATAACAATGAATATATCGCCCAATGCAGCATTAAAGAACGAAACCAGACTTTATTGGAAATCAAAATAACGGTTCCAACCCAGGAGCAGGCAATTCACATTTGTGATTCCTGGAAAGAAAAAAATGAAGAAATATATCAATATCTAATTACACAAATATGGCAGGATTAAAATCCTGCCATATTTATTATTCTTCTTCACAATGTACAATACTGTCAATGAAATCTAAAATATCATCTCTTCCCCGTTTTGATAATGAAGAAAATGTAAACATGGTATCCTCTTTTTTCATACCAAGCTTGTCCCTTATGATTTTAAGATTTTTTTGTAATTGTGACCTTTTAATCTTATCTGATTTTGTTGCAATAATTACCGGCATAAATCCATTTTCACAAATCCAATCATACATCATCACATCATTGGCAGATGGTTCATGTCTGATATCAATCAGCAAAAACACCAGTTTTAACTGCTCAGAAGTGTGTAGGTACCGTTCTATCATTTTTCCCCATTTTTCACGTTCCGTAGCTGACACCTTGGCATATCCATATCCCGGCAAATCTACAAAATAAAATTCCTGATTAATTTTATAAAAATTAATTGTTTGTGTTTTTCCCGGAGATGAAGACGTTCTGGCTAATGCTTTACGATTTAGCAAACCATTGATTAAGGAGGATTTACCAACATTCGATTTGCCGGCAAATGCTATTTCCACTCCCTGATTTTGTGGTAATTTACTTTTTATTCCACAGACTGTTTCCAACTCAGCACTTTTAATAACCATAATATTATCCTTTCTGACGCCTATCTTTTACCAAATACCGGAGGTAATTCCTGTGTACCGGATTTTAGTGAAAAAGACCGTTTTACGATTCCATTTGAGATTACCTCTGTCATATCCGAAACAAAAACGATACTGAGACCCTCTTTTATTTCCTCATCCAATTCCTCTACATTTTTCTTATTATCCATTGGAACAAGAACCTTATCCATACCGGCATTTTTTGCTGCAAGAATCTTCTCTTTCAATCCTCCTATAGGCAGTACTTTACCTTTTAAAGTGATTTCGCCTGTCATTGCAACTTTACCGGAAACCTGTCTGTTCATCAATGCAGAATAGATTGCCAAAGCAATTGTAATTCCTGCCGATGGACCATCCTTCGGTGTTGCTCCTTCCGGAACATGTACATGAATCATATGATGTTCAAAAAAATCTTCATCCAATTCTTTAATCACCGGTAATGTACGAACATAAGATAGAGCGATTTGTGCAGACTCTTTCATAACATCACCTAAATTGCCTGTTAGTTTTAAGCCGCCTTTTCCATCTAAGATATTTACTTCAATATTTAAAGTATCTCCTCCAAATTTTGTCCATGCAAGACCGGTTACAACACCAACCTTATCAGAATGATCTTTCCTTTCATCACTATATCGTTCCACGCCTAACAGTCCCTTTAGCTTTTTAGGTGTAACCCGTAGAGACTTCCACTCATTTGTAAGAATTCCTCTTGCAGCCTTTTGCATAAGCTTACTTAACAACCGTTCTAAATTACGCACACCTGCTTCTTTTGTATAGTTACGTATCAATATATAGATTGCCTCATCCGTTATATGAAATTGTCTTCCCGTGAGACCATTCTTAATTAACTGCTTTTTAATGAGATACTGTTTTGCAATATGATATTTTTCATTCTCCGTATAACTGTTTACTTCAATCATTTCCATACGGTCACGCAAAGGTGCAGGAATATCAGCAATGTCATTTGCAGTAGCAATAAACAAAACGCTGGATAAATCTACCGGAACCTCAAAAAAATGATCCACAAAATATTTGTTTTGTTCTCCGTCTAAAACCTCAAGTAAAGCAGAGGCCGTATCTCCCTTATGAGCTGTTCCTGTTTTATCAATCTCATCCAATAAGATTAACGGATTATTTACACCCGTTTTTGTTATTGTACTGACAATCCGTCCCGGCATGGCACCAATATAGGTTTTTCTATGCCCCCTTATTTCTGCTTCATCCCGGACACCACCTAATGCAATTCGTCCATATTTCTTATTTAATGCTGCGGCAATGGATTTTGCAATGGATGTTTTTCCGGTTCCCGGAGGACCTACCAGACACAAAATCGGTGCATCTTTTCTTCCACTAAGTTTTCTTACCGCCAGATAATCAACAATTCTTTCTTTTACATCCAAAAGACCATAATGATCCTTATCTAACCGGTCAATTGCCTTATTTAAGTCATCATTGTCTTTGCCGGATACATTCCATGGATAATCTAACATTGTTTCAATGTAATTGCGTAAAACACCACTTTCAGAAGATGCATAAGATAATGTTTTAAAACGGTTAATTTCCTTTTGAATCTTTTCTTTTACCTCATCAGGTGGATTCACTTCATTTAACCGTTGTTCATATAACGCACCTTCCGTATCAGTATTTTCTTCTCCCAGCTCCTCATGTATTACCTTTAATTGCTCCCGTAATACATACTCTCTTTGGTTTTTATTTACACAGTCCTTTAATTTTTTTGCTAACTCCCCCCTAATTCTGTTTACATCTATTTCATTAAGAAGGATTGAGATTAATAAATCAGTTCGTTCAGACAAATCAATGGTTTCAAGTATTTTCTGACGCTGCTTAAAAGAAAGAGCAACAGATTCTGAGGTTAAGTCAAGTAATAATTCCAAATTGTTTATCCTAAGAAGTGTCTCATATGCTGCTTCATTTGGTATCATCTTATTACTAAAACACCCCTGCAAAACAGATTTCACAGAACGAAGTCTGGCATCTATTTCATTATCAGTCATATTATCATTTTTCGAAACCGGCAATGTGATATCTGCCATATTAACATCTTCATAAGAAGAAACACCCTGTAGGATTCCCCGTTTTTTGCCATCAATTAATATACGGACACCCTCTTCTTTTTTTAGCTTTAAAACCTGACGAACCTGTGCAATGGTACCTACCGGACACAGCTGTTTTAAAGTAACAGGGTCATCAACCTTTTGATTTTTGGGTGTGACAACAAAAATATCATAATTATTTTCCAGTGCATAATTCACTGCAGCAATGGAACTATTCTTTTTTAAATCAAAATGTACACTTGTACCAGGCATAATAACAAAATCATTTAATATAATAAATGGCAATCTGTATTCCGGTTCTTTTGTATCATTTTCCATTTTATTTACCTCTACCTATATTCTTCCGATTGAAAAAATGGGACCTAAACAAAAGGTCCCATCTAAACATTTCATAAAATAAGATTATGCAATCTCTCCACTATGGCTCTTTGAATGATGTTTTGTAAAAGATTTCTTTGGTCTAGGCTCATTGGATCTTTCAATCTCCGGTTCTCCGGTTCCTAAAACCGTCTCTTTTGTAATCGTACAACTTACAATTTCATCATCAGAAGGTACCTCATACATCAAATCCATAACCACTCTTTCAATAATAGAACGTAATCCTCTGGCTCCTGTCTTACGGTCCATGGTTTCTTTTGCAATCTCTTTTAATGCATCCTCTGTAAAATGTAAATCAACGCCATCTAACTCAAACAGTTTTTTATACTGTTTCACAACAGCACTCTTTGGCTCTGTCAAAATACGAACTAAAGCTTCTTCATCTAAAAGGTCTAAAGTAACTGCAACAGGAACACGACCAATAAATTCAGGTATTAATCCATATTTAACAAAATCAGAAGGAGTTACCTGTTTAAACAACTCTCCAACATTTTTATTTGTTTTTTCAGAAAGCTCTGCACCAAAACCGATAGATTTCTTTCCAATACGGTTTTCAATCACCTTTTCAAGTCCATCAAAAGCACCACCGCAGATAAATAAAATATTGGAAGTATCAATTTGAATAAACTCCTGGTGTGGATGCTTACGTCCACCCTGTGGAGGTACAGAAGCAACTGTTCCTTCTATAATCTTTAATAATGCCTGCTGAACACCTTCTCCGGAAACATCCCTTGTAATAGAAACATTTTCCGATTTTTTGGTAATCTTATCAATCTCATCAATATAAATAATACCATGCTGGGCTCTTTCAATATCATAATCCGCAGCCTGAATTATTTTTAATAAAATATTCTCAACATCTTCACCTACATATCCGGCTTCCGTTAAAGCTGTGGCATCTGCAATGGCAAAAGGAACATTTAACAGCTTCGCCAAAGTTTGTGCCAAATAGGTTTTACCGGAACCTGTAGGACCAACCATTATGATATTACTTTTCTGTAATTCCACATCAAAATCCTTATCAGAAAGGATTCTCTTATAATGATTATATACCGCAACAGATAAAACTTTTTTTGCCTCTTCCTGTCCAATTACATACTGGTCAAGAAAATCCTTAATCTCTTTTGGTTTTAATAAATTAATGTCTGAAGACTCATCATAATCCTCTAATTCGTCTTCGATAATTTCTGAACAAACCTCGATACATTCATCACAAATATACACATTTTGACCTGCAATCAACTTGCGAACCTGATCCTGCGTTTTATTGCAAAATGAACAGCGTAAAGGTTTTCTTTCATCTCCACGACTTGCCATGGCTACACCTCAATCTTTAATTATTTAATCGCCTCACGATTCTCTACAACAACATCAATTAATCCATATTCCTTTGCTTCTGCTGCACTTAACCAATTATCACGATCGGTATCCTTTTCAAGAATCTCAACAGACTTTCCTGTTTCTTTTGCTAATATTTCATTTATCTTTCTTTTGGTACGTAAAATGTGTTTTGTGGTAATCTCCATATCACTGGCCTGACTTCCACCCGGCATACCACCCATTGGCTGATGAATCATAATCTCAGCATTTGGCAATGCCATACGTTTTCCCGGTGCACCACCGGCTAACAAAAAGGCACCCATACTTGCTGCCATTCCAACACAGATTGTTGATACGTCACACTTAATATAATTCATGGTATCAAAAATTCCAAATCCGGCAGAAACAGAGCCTCCGGGACTGTTAATATACAAATAAATATCTTTTGTAGGATCCTCAGACTCTAAAAACAATAACTGAGCAATCACCAAACTTGCGGTTGTATCATTCACTTCTTCTCCCAGAAAAATAATTCTTTCCTTTAATAATCTGGAATAAATATCATATGATCTCTCTCCACGACTTGTCTGCTCAATGACATAAGGCACTAAACTCATGCAATAACCTCCTTTATTTCCTACTAGCTCTGCAATCTTATATAGTATTGCAAAAATATGTATTTTTAGTCAATTCATATTGAAAAGTTGAGCAAATACCCATAAGGCATTTGCTCGTTATCTGACTATTCCTTCTCTACAGCAGCCTCTGTAACTAAATCAACTGCTTTTTGAACTGCAATATCCTGCTTAATTGCATCTTTTTCTGCATCACCAACTAACTCAATCAACTTATCTGTTTCCATCTGATATGTTTCAGCCATCTTAGTTAATTCAGCATTTAACTCATCCTCTGAAACTTCAATATTTTCAGCCTTTGCAACAGCCTCTAATACAAGACGAGACTTGATTCTTCTAAGAGCCTCCGGTTCAGCAGTTTCCATAAACTGTTCCTTTGACATACCTGTAAACTGGAAGTACTGTTCAATAGAAAGTCCCTGATAACTGATTTGCTGTGCAAACTCATTTAACATCTGCTCTTTTTGTGTATTAATCATTGGCTCAGGAATATCCATGGTTGCATTCTCAATAATCTTATCTACAACCAAGCCTTCCTTTTCACGCTTAGCAGCATCCTTCTTCTTAACTTCCAATGTTTTCTTTAAATCTTCCTTATACTCATCTAATGTATCAAACTCAGATACCTCTGATGCAAATTCATCATCTAACTCAGGAAGCTCTGTTTCCTTAATTCCGTTTAATTTACATTTAAATACAGCAGGCTTTCCTGCTAAATCTTCTGCCTGATAATCCTCCGGGAATGTAACATTTACATCAAATTCATCACCGATATTCTTACCAACAATCTGATCCTCAAAGGTATCAATAAACGAATGAGAACCAAGCTTCAGCTGATAATTCTCACCTTTACCGCCATCAAAAGGTTCATCATCAATGAATCCTTCAAAATCAATGGTTACTTCATCGTCCATCTTTGCAGCACGATCTTCAACAGGAATTGTACGGGAATTCTGTTTCTGAACATTCAATAACTCAGCTTCCACGTCTTCATCTGTTACAGTAGTATCCAAAGCCTTAACTTCAACACCCTTATATTCACCTAATGTTACTTCCGGTTTAACAGCAACCAATGCAGTGTAGATAAAATCTTTTCCCTTTTCAATCTGTGTAATGTCAATTTCCGGACGAGAAACAACATCTAATTCGCACTCATCTAATGCACCGGGATATGACTGCTCCATACAAATATTTGCTGCTTCTTCATAAAAAATCTCTGCACCATACATCTTCTCTACATATGACTGAGGCACTTTTCCCTTACGAAAACCAGGAACAGAAATCTGACCTTTTTGCTTATTGAAAGCTACCTTTGTAGCCTCAACAAAATCTGAAGCAGGCACAGTAATTGTAAGCTTTGCCATATTCTTTTCTAATTTTTCTACTGTTAAACTCATCTTTAACAATTCCTCCTTAATATATATCATAATAATCTTTTGCAGTATGAATCAAATTATAGTTCTGCATTAACTTCACAATTATAGCATGGTAAAACAATGTATGTCTAGTATTTTTATCCTTTTTATCTGTCTTTTTCAATATTTTATTATATATCCATACATAATAAGTAAAAAGAAAAAGGTCATAATCCACTCTTTTCTAAAGAGCAGATTACAACCCTTCTTTGATTAAGTGTTACTTAATCTGATACAGATTTGTACTTTCTAAAAGAAATTACTTACCTGCCATCTGGTTCATCTGAGCTTCAACCAACTTCTTAGTCATCTGACCACCAACAGAACCGTTCTCTCTTGATGTTAAGTCACCATTGTAACCATTTTTTAAATTAACACCAACTTCTGAAGCACATTCCATTTTGAACTTGTTCATAGCGTCTGACTTCTTAGCATTGTTTGCCATATCTAGTCCCTCCAACTTTATATAATTAAGACATTCAAATGTCTTGATTATAGTATTCGCAAGGGATATTTTTTTATTATGGAAATTTTTTACATAAAAACAGACCGTATATTATATACAGCCTGTTTCTATCTTATTATTATATTTTTTTAATTTTTCTTTTGATGACCAATGAACCACCTAATGTGATTGTCATTATTATAAATGCCACAATCGGTGTTGTATCACCGGTTTTTGCAGAACCACTTCCGCTTCCAACAGAACCAAAACTGGTTGCATTGTTTGATGTCTGAGCCGTTTTATCATCCGGTGCAATCGGCTTTGGTCCATCAGCATTTGGATCATCCTGAGAAGGATTATCCTTACCCGGATCATTATTGGATGGATCATCATTGCCCGGATCTTCCGTACTTGGATCTTCCGTACTTGGGTCTTCCGGTTCCTGCTCAGGTGAATACAAAATAGCATATGTAGAGAACTTACTTGATGTCAATGTAAATGTATTTGGATTACTATCCATATCCACATCATAACGATATCCCTCAAGTCCACCACTGCCATCATGAATACGAACCACTTCAATGCCCTTCTTACCTGCCAAATCCTGCAAAGGAATTGTAATCGTAATAGATGCTCCGTTAGACAACTCTGATACCTGGGTTCTGTCCACATTTCCATTAGCATCCGTAGTAATCTTCTCTAGTGTTAAATTCAGATATTTTGCAACTATCTTTCCATTACTTCCAACTCTTTGGATAATAGCCAGTTCATCCTTTGAAACATCAACAACACTGGTTAATGTTGCATATAATCTAAATTCAACAGTACCATTTGCCTGAATAAGTGCTCTATCCTCGTCATTAAAGTTTACAACTGTGTCATATAAGAAAATAGAATCCATATTATCAGCAATAACATTTGGTGTATCCGGTGTTGTTATTACAACGGAAGTATTTTGTCCTGATAAAATCAAGGAAATTGCATTTCCCGGTCTTACTACTACATGATTATCAAGTGTAACACCCTGGGATTTTGTATACACACCATCTGTTGCAACAATTGTATAAGTTCCATCTGCTACATTTGTAAATGCAAACGGTCCACCGGCATCTGCCACTGTTGCAGCAACACATACATTTCCATCATACAGTCCTACCGTAATGATTCCACTCTGGTTCCAATCCGGTACCTGCGCACCATCCAAATAGCCTACGGTACCTCTTATAATTCCACCGTCATTGGTGCTTGAAGCTGTTTTTAAATAACCTTCATATTCAAGTACTTCATCGATATCCGAAACAGCATGTACCTTATATACATATACTGTACTTTCCTCTAAATCATCAAATACAGCAGATACAGACCAATTACCGTTTTCATCCTGGGTTGCAAGGGTGTTTTCACACTCTTTGTACTCTTCTTCCGTCTGTTTACGAATAGAAACTGTAGGTGCACATGTTACATCCGCTGTACCCTTGTATACATTAGCCGAAATCGTAGCTTTGGAGGTTGTAAGGTTACTTACAGGATTCACCACCATACTCATAGGTGTAAAGCCTGCAACATTTGCCTCATTGCCGGCAATATCCGATGCACAAACAATATAATTACCGGTTTCATTTACAATGAATGTACCAACATATCCATCCTCTGTTTCTTCAATGGTTGCATCAAACACTTTACCATTACGTAAAACCTTGATAGAATCCTGATCCACGCCACTTATATCATCCTTTACGGTAAATCTGATTAACACAGAGGAACCTGAAGACTCTTCCGGAACATTTGTAACATCAATTACAGGTGCAGTTCCGTCATATCGTATAATTGTCTGATGTTCATCTGCATCCTCACAACATGTCACTTCGGAAGCACTGATGCTCCAATATTTAAATGTATGAATACCTTCATCATTATCCTCTATTGTAATACTCTTCTCAGCTTCTGAGGAATTTATTAGTACATCATCATATGCTGTCTCATCATTCTTATAATGACGGTAATAAGTATAAGCCGGTGTATTATCATTCGTTTTTGTAACATTGCTGATTGTAATAGTTGGAGCACCGGTTTCACTGTTATACCAGTAATCTGCCACTTCGTTGCCTTCATCATCCACCGCAGGACTTGGTGTAACTGTTACTGTCGGGCAGGCAGGTGCTTCCTTTGATATATTTTGTACATTAAAGGTTTCTTCATGTACATTACCTGCATTATCTCCAACCTTTACGGTATACTGCCCCTTACCTGTAATGGTAAACTTACCGGTATATACGCCGTCCACAGGATTACTTAAAGAAATATTAGTAACGGAACCATCACTCTTTAATACCTGTGCATATGCTACATCACTGATATCATCAGAAGTAGTAAAGGTAATCTCTTCATTAGAAGTCCACTTATTAACATCTTCTTCATAATCAACATGCAAAGCAGGCGGATCGTTATCTACCAAGAAGGAAATCACAGCAGATTCTCTTGTATTACCTGCATTATCTTCAACCACGGCTTTAACAGAGTAAGCAGTCTTTCTACTTACAAAAATACTATTATTACCAAAGGTCAAATCAGCCTCTGTCACTTTAGATCCGGGCAGATTTGTAGCTGATGTACCATCAGGATACTGTGTATCAACTAAGGTGTTATCCACATACCATTTTACATTCTTAATACCTGATTCATTATCAACCACATGGAGAGTTGCCTTACAGTTTCTGTAATAGATACCGCTGTCATTGGATACGGTTCCTCTCAGACCGCCTTCTTCCGTATCACCATAAGTAATAGAAAGAGAACACTGTGAAGGCTGTTTCTCTTCCACACTCCACTCATATTCATCATTGTTATTATCTTTCGGACGTAAAATAATCAAATCACTACGGTTTCCGGCTTTATCTACAGCCTGACAAGTAATCTTACCTTTACCATCCTGTACTGCGGAACGTAAAACCTCAATGGTAGCCACACCATTTTCATCAAACAACGCAGTATTACCGCTTAAATCCGAAGAAAAGATTCCGTAGTTTAATTTACTAAGTCCCGACACATTATCCTCAAACTTGACTTTAATGTGAAGCACTGATTTTACATATGTACCAAAGCTTAATACTCCACCATGGCTTGGGAAATACAATCCACCATTACCTAATGTACGTTCATCATCCCATGCATAAGAAATCTCATTATCTGATGTAAAGCTATAACCCTTATAATCCGGACCTGCCGGGTCGTATTTAATTGTAAAGCTTCCAACAGAGGTAATAGCACCGGTATCACTTTTAAGCTGAATCTTCATGTTGTTATTAGTAGAATCCTCTTCGCTAAGGGCTACAGAAGACTGCCATTCAGAGAATGTTACACCACCATCATATGATATACGAATCTGGTCATAGCCGCCACCAAGCAGACTGTTACTCTTAACCGGTGTAATTACAGGTGCATTACCGATATACCAGTCACCATCTGCAGATGGTGTACCGGATAAGGTATAATTACCATTTAACGTAGGTGCTTCCTGAACAACCTTAAAGTACGCCATATTATCCGTATAAATCTTTACCTCATAATTGGAAGAAGATGATGTCTGGGCAACAACATAACACTTATCCATTGGTGTATTAATATTATCTTCATTTCGCACCGGATTGGTTGTAAATGTAACCTCTCCAATATCATCGGCATCCTCTCCATCAGCAAAATCCGTTGATGGATCCAAAGTAAATCCAAAATGACTTGCATCAGGTGTTGCCTCACCAGTTCTAATCTCATTAATATCACAGGTGGTTTTTAATATTGCCACTCTTTTATCTATTGTACAGTCGTTAATCAAAAGAGAACCGTTTGTATCTGTGTTTAACACATAACAGTCTTCATATCCATGACCCACATTTAAGGTAGGATTTGGTATAGATATGGTTTTTCCTGTCCCTGCATCCTTTGAGTCATAGGTTGGTGTGCCTGAATATGAAATCGTAATAGGATTACCTGCAGGATCAATTACTCCAGTTTTAATTGGTGACGAGCAACCGAGCACATTGGCATCCCCGTCATAGGTTTTTGTTTTCCATCTATAATTATCACTTATATTTATAGTCTGGGGTGCAATCTTTACATTAACCGTAAACTGACCGGTTGTCTTCGTACCATCTGACACAGTAAATACCAGTGCATAAGGATTATTATTTAGGGTTGTTGCAGTAGGACCATTTGTACTGGTTATGTGCAATCCATTGCTATCTGTAGTAACATCAATGCCTATACCGGCAAGCTCCATTTTACCGGAAACAAAATCATATGTAAAATTACCGTTTTTATCCTTATTACCAACCTTATAGTCATAATATGGTTTAATCACGATATCACTGCTTGGAACCCGATACTGAAAATTGGCTTCCGTCTTATCAATCAAAATACTGACATCTTCATATTCCGGATAGATAATCTGCTTTGAACCATCCGATTTATATAACTTTTTATGTTGCTCCATGGATATGGAAGAAGATGCAGCAACACTGCCTTCTCCAATGTTCCATTGCTTAAAATCATATCCCGGATAATCAACAGCACCGGCATCTGCCTGCGATAGAAATGAATAATTTCCTCCATATATCAAAGTCTGTGGAGTGCAGTCAGATTCTGCCGGGGCAGTACCTGAATTTTTCTCGTGACTGTATAAAACAGTATATTCTTTTCCTTGCCAGCCAAGGGTTACGGTACGTTCAGCCGTATCCTGTCCTACAAGTCCCACAGTAATGGTTGTACCATCTGACCCAACGGAGCCGGAGCCATTTCCGGAAACAACAGGAGTTGTAGCATCATAACCATATCTTTTTGCATCTGTAATGGTTAATGTACCAATCTTATTGCCTGCACTACCTGTTGCATCAACCAAAAGAGTCTTTTCAGCATTATATGTGTCAGTACCTACCTTATATTCAACCACATCACCGGCTTCACCCGTTCCTCCGGGAACAATAGTAACTTTATATTTGTCAAGTTCTCTTAAACAATATACTACAATACTTTTATTACCGTTTGTTGTTTGTACGTAGCTTGATGAAACAGAATCTCCTAACGGAATGGAACAATTAACATCCAAATACAAATCCGTTGAATATTTAAAGCACTCATCAGCAGAATCCTTACTTGAAACTGCGGCTTTCAATGTATTTTTAACCGTAGAAAAATCATATGTACTGCCATCCTCTGATGATGTTACCGTATTTTCACTATTAATTACCGTTGCATTGGAATGATTATAATCTACAGAGTCAAGAACAACCTTAATCGTCTCCTGTGCTCCAAGCAATTGCGTCTCATCATCAGACTGAGCCGTAATCCCACTTTCATCATCATTAGTAGTACTGCCTGTATCGTCATTATTTGTATTGTCTGTCAAAGAATCCGTATCTGTAACGGTGTCCGAAAGCGTGTCTGTGTCATCCCCAGTATCATCAGGTGTTACATTGGAATCATCCGTCAAATCATTCCCTGACGTAGTATTTCCTGCTTCATTAGTAACAACCGAATCATCCGTAACCTCAGTAGCTGAGGATGTAAGAAAATATGATTGTGAAACAAGCATAACCATAACCATAACAATCGCTACAATACGTTTTCCGGCACCTGTGCTCCAGTTAAAGAAATAACTGAATACACTAATCAGTGCAACCAAAGCAAGCACTGGATATGTTAAAATCCGGTGCTTCTTCGCCACCTTCAATAAATAATTTGTTAATCTGTTTTTCGTATCCATTCCATCACCTCATACAAAAATTCTCCAACGTACAAACATCTCTATAATATATCGACATTTTATAAGTAATATTTAAGTCAATGTGAGTCTCCCATTCTACACATATAACCAATACCAATTCCCGCAAAAAGGCACACTGGTAGACATAAATACGCACTATTTGGAGACAGTATAGCATATTCCTTATAAAAAGAAAAGCGATTTTCACAAATTCTTTGATTATTTTTTCATTTAACACTAGATATTGGGGATTTATTTTATGTAAAGTAATCGAAAAATAATTTAATCCAAAAAATATGACATTTAATCCAAGTTTCTCCTTGTTGCAACCTTGACGGGTCAACATTTGGGTGGTACTATAATCGTTGATTATATTTATATAGGTAGATATTCTGCCAAAACAAAAAAATAATAATGAGGTGTACGAAAATGACAAAAACATTTGATGACTTACTTGCAAAGGTTGCAGCATGCCCAACAAAAAAAGTTGCTGTTGCTGTTGCCCAGGACGATGCAGTATTAGAGGCTGTTGCAGAGGCCAAAAAAAGAGGAATTGCTAATGCAATATTGGTTGGTGACGCAGACAAGATTGATGCTGTTGCAAAATCCATAAACATGGATATATCTGATTATGAAATTATTGATGTAAAGGATGATTATGAAGCCGCTTTAACTGCCGTAAAATTAGTTCATGACGGAAAAGCTGACATGTATATGAAGGGCTTAATTGATACAAAATCCTTCCTTAAGAGTGTTTTAGATAAAGAGGTTGGACTTCGTACAGATAAAACCTTATCCCATGTATGTATTTTTGATATTGAAGGACACGACGGATTACTATTCTTAAGTGATGTTGCATTCATTCCATATCCTGATTTGGAAACAAAGGCAAACATCATTCGTAACACAGTAGAGATTGCCCATGCATGTGGTATTCCAAATCCAAAGGTTGCTCCTCTTGCTGCTGTTGAGGTAGTAAATCCAAAAATGCCTGTTACTGTTGAAGCAGACGAGCTTACAAAAATGAATGAACGGGGCGAAATTACCGGATGTATTGTAGACGGACCGCTTTCTTATGACCTTTCCATTGATCCGGAAGCTGCCAGACATAAAGGAGCTACTGACCGTAAAATCGTTGGTGATGCAGATATTTTATTATTCCCTGACATTCAGGCAGGTAATATTACATATAAAGCTCTTGTTCACAATGCAAAATCTGTAAATGGTAATATATTAACAGGTACAAAGGCACCGGTTATTTTAACCTCACGTTCAGATGATTTTGAAACAAAGGTTAATTCAATTGCAGTTGGTGCAATTGTTGCAGAAAACTTAAAATAATAATTTAGGAGGATTTATTATGTCTTACAAGATTTTAATTATCAATCCCGGTTCTACATCAACCAAGATTGGTGTTTATGAGGATGAAAATCAGATTTTAGAGGAAACCTTACGTCACAGCACAGAAGAAATTGCCCAGTATGCTACAATATATGACCAGAAAGATTTCCGTAAGGATGTAATTCTTAACGTATTAAAAGAAAAAAATGTTGATTTATCTACCATCGATGTTGTAGTAGGTCGTGGCGGTTTATTAAAACCAATTCCGGGAGGTACTTATGCTACTTCTGATGAATTAATCGAAGATTTAAGAATCGGAAAACAGGGACAGCATGCATCTAACCTTGGTGGTATCCTTGCAAAGGAAATTGCCGGTGAAATCAATGTGCCGTCTTACATTGTTGACCCGGTAGTTGTTGATGAATTACAGGATGTTGCAAGAATTACAGGTCATCCATTGTTTGAAAGAATATCTATCTTCCACGCATTAAACCAGAAAGCGGTTGCAAAACGTTACGCAAAGGAAGTCAACAAGAATTACGAAGACTTAAACCTAATCGTTGTTCATATGGGTGGCGGTGTATCTGTGGGAGCCCACAAAAACGGACGGGTAATCGACGTTGCCAATGCATTGGACGGTGATGGTCCATTTTCTCCTGAACGTTCCGGCGGTCTTCCATCCGGTGCTCTTATGAAGCTTTGCTTTAGCGGAGAATATACACAGGCAGAGGTTGCAAAAATGATTTCCGGTAATGGTGGTTTTAATGCATACTTGGGAACAAATGATATGCGTGATGTTATCAAATTAGCAAAAGAGGGGGACAAAAAAGCCCAGCTTTTGGAAGAAGCCTTCTATTATCAGTTAGAAAAGGAAATCGGTGCAATGGCTGTGGTATTAGGTGGCAAGGTTGACCAGATTATCTTAACCGGCGGTATTGCATATGGAAAAGAAACCGTTGACCATATGACCAATGCATGCAGCTTCTTAGCACCAATTACAGTATATCCCGGAGAGGATGAGCTACTTGCACTTGCCCAGGGTGCACTTCGTGTCATGAATGGCGAGGAAGAAGCAAAGGTATACTAGAATATCATAATCTTATAAAAACAAGTGCAGCTTCATTAGCGAAAGCTGCGCTTGTTTTTTATTGTACAATCTGATTGATATACATATTATTTTGTCTAAATTCTCTCATCAAATTCCAGTAGCCTACATTTGAAAAACCATACTCTTCTACCAGCAAATACTTTGCCCGAATGCTTCTCACATCCTCAAACCATACAACGTGGCTGACACCATTTTTGCTATAATAAAAAAAAGGCGCCTGGGCATTATCATCATACTCAATTACTGCGTTATTCTCATATGCAATATTTACCGCCTGCACATTACCAATGGTCTCTGCAACCGTAATGTCTCTCATATAGGGCAAAGGCCAGTCATACGCATAATTGGGGATTCCCATTGATATTTTATCACGGGGTATTACGGAAACGGCATAATCCAACACCTTTCTCACACTTGGAATGGGAGCAATTGCCAAGGGTGGTCCATATTTATACCCCCATTCATAAGTCATCAAAAAGACCAAATCCGCTGCTTCCCCAATCCCTTTGTAATCAATACCTTCGTACAATAATCCTTTTTGCTCATCAGAGGTTTTTGGGGGTACCGCAACACTTACCGGATAGCCATAATTATTCAACCGTTCTCTTACCTTAACAATAAAGGCCACATATTCCGCCCTATATTCTCCCGGAATAAATTCAAAATCTAAATCCAGAGCCGAATATCCCTTTTCATTCATAACAGCAAGAATATTTTCTATCAAAACATCCTGCATATCCGGATTTGATAACAACCGGACTACCAGCTGATTATTAAATCTTTCATACCGGTCTAAGGGCGTTAATACCAGTTTAATCCGGTTACCTATATCCAAGGCAGTCTGAATCAGGCGTTCATCATTTAACAATATTAGAGAACCATCAGTGTTGAAGCCATATGAAAAGGGTAATAATTCATCTATATATAAGCAGTTTTCCTGTAATAATCCTTCCTTGATAAAGGGATACGCATATCCCGATATATCAATCATCCTATTCTCTGCATCCTCATAGGAAATCACAATTGACTGACCGGGAATGAGAAAATCATCATTTAATAAATATGAATTATTCCGAACCAATTGCAGAATGGATGTACCATGTTTTATTGCAATGCTCTCTAATGTATCACCGGTTTGAATCACATATATCTGTTTCGGTATTAATACCAGCAAAGCCTGACCAACCACTAACCTGTCACCTGTAATTTCATTATCATATGCAAGTCTTGATACCGATACACCATATGTATTTGCTATTGTTTGTAATGTCTCACCCTCAGAAACTACATGTATTTCCATAAATAATTATTCTGTCTTTTTATATTTATTCATATCTATCATATTTATTCTTTTTATAAAATATTCCTACAATAATACATATGATAAAAACAGCTGCACCCGTAATGCTCCGGAATGTAACATGATTTTTTATTCCAAACAAAAAACTGTCCATTACCGGAAGTTTATATGATTCTTTTGCAATAGCGGATTCATATTCTGCATTTATTTGTTCATCACAGATATGGTTATCAAACTCTTTTTTCAAAGTCATCGCTAAAATATCTCATATAAGAGAAAGGTCCGTAATTTATCATTACGAACCTTTCAAATATGCATCTGATATAATTATTTAATAATTATTTATTTGCAACTGCTTCCTTAATTCCCTGTGTTAACAAAGGAACAATCTTATTTAAATCACCAACAATACCATAGTCAGCAACATCAAAGATTGGAGCATCTTCATCTTTATTAATTGCAATAATCAAATCAGACTCTTCCATACCGGCTACGTGCTGAATTGCTCCGGAAATACCGATTGCAAAATATACATTCGGACGAACAGTCTTACCTGTCTGACCAACCTGTAATTCATTAGACATACCAAATGCCTCAACAGCAGCACGTGAACATGAAACCTGTCCGCCAAGTACATCTGCAAGCTCTTCTAACATTGCAAAATTCTCAGCAGAACCAACACCACGACCACCTGAAACTAAGATCTTAGCATCCATAATATTCTTGATGTTTGAAACTGCCTTAGAAATCTCAAGAATCTCAACATACTTATTGTCTGGAGTAAATCCAGGATTATAGTTAATTACCTCAGCCTTAGCATCCTTCTTTGGCTCAAGCTTCTGCATAACGCCCGGACGAACGGTAGCCATCTGTGGACGGTTGTCAGGACATGCAATCGTTGCAATTGTGTTACCACCAAATGCAGGACGAGTCATTAATAACTGATTCTTCTTCTGCTCTTTACCAGGAATTGGATTAATTGGGAAATCACCAATCTCAAGTAATGTACAGTCTGCAGTAAGACCTGTCTGAACTCTGGCAGAAACTGTAGGTCCTAAATCACGACCAATAGCTGTTGCTCCAACTAACATAATTTCCGGCTTATACTCATTAATGACAGAGGATAATGCATGTGCATATGGCTCTGTTCTGTATTCTTTTAATTCAGGATCATCAACAACGATAACCTTATCTGCACCGTACTGCGCAAGTTCATCAACGAGACCGGCAACGCCAGAACCGATCAAAACTGCAGTTACATCTGTGTCTAATTTCTCAGCAAGTCTCTTACCTTCACCAATTAATTCGAAGGAGATACCGCTTAATT
>JBJENX010000033.1:0-4112 GCA_051880415.1 Lachnospiraceae bacterium
ACAGCAACAGTCATACCAACCATTGGGTTGTTACCTGCACCGATAAGACCCATCATTTCTACGTGAGCAGGAACTGATGAAGAACCAGCGAACTGTGCATCTGAGTGCATACGTCCTAATGTATCTGTCATACCATAAGAAGCAGGACCTGCAGCCATGTTATCCGGGTGAAGGGTACGTCCTGTACCACCACCTGAAGCTACTGAGAAGTACTTCTTACCCTTCTCGTTACACTCCTTCTTATAAGTACCTGCTACAGGATGCTGGAAACGAGTTGGGTTTGTTGAGTTACCGGTAATAGAAACATCAACGCCTTCCTTCCACATGATAGCTACACCCTCTGGTACAGAGTTTGCACCATAGCAGTTAACCTTTGCACGAAGTCCCTCTGAGTAAGACTTACGGAATACTTCTTTTACTTCATTTGTATATGGATCATACTCTGTCTCAACAAATGTAAATCCGTTGATACGTGAAATAATCTGAGCAGCATCCTTACCTAAGCCGTTAAGAATAACTCTTAATGGTTTCTGACGAACCTTATTAGCCTTCTCTGCAATACCGATAGCACCTTCAGCAGCAGCAAATGACTCATGACCTGCTAAGAAACAGAAGCACTCTGTCTCTTCCTCAAGCAACATCTTTCCTAAGTTACCATGTCCTAAACCTACCTTACGGGTATCAGCAACGGAACCTGGAATACAGAAAGCCTGAAGACCTTCACCGATTGCTGCAGCAGCATCAGCAGCTCTCTTGCAGCCCTTCTTGATTGCGATTGCAGCACCTACAGTGTAAGCCCAGCAAGCATTTTCAAAACAAATTGGCTGAATGCCTTTAACCTGATTATATACGTCTAAGCCAGCATCCTTAGTAATCTTCTCTGCTTCTTCGATAGAGGAGATACCGTAGCTGTTTAATACTTCATTAATCTTATCAATTCTTCTTTCATATGATTCAAATAATGCCATTCTCTCGTTACCTCCTATAATTATTTAGCAATCTCTTTGTCAGTTCTAGGGTCGATTAACTTCACAGCGTCATCTACTCTACCATACTGACCACAAGACTTCTCATATGCTGTATTTGGATCGTCACCCTTCTTGATGAAGTCTGTCATCTTACCAAGGTTAACGAACTTGTAACCGATAATTAAATCCTCTGCATCAAGAGCAATTGCTGTAACATAACCTTCAGCCATCTCTAAGTAACGAGGACCCTTCTTAAGAGTACCGTACATTGTACCAACCTGAGAACGAAGACCCTTACCTAAATCTTCAAGACCGGCACCGACCGGAAGACCTTCCTCAGAGAATGCACTCTGTGTACGACCATATACGATCTGTAAGAATAACTCTCTCATTGCTGTATTAATTGCATCACATACTAAGTCTGTATTTAATGCTTCCATTACGGTTAATCCCGGTAAAATTTCTGAAGCCATAGCGGCAGAGTGTGTCATACCAGAACATCCGATTGTCTCAACTAATGCTTCCTGGATAATACCTTCCTTAACATTAAGTGTAAGCTTGCAGGCACCCTGCTGTGGTGCACACCAGCCAATACCGTGTGTTAAACCAGAAATATCCTTTACTTCCTTTGCCTGTACCCACTTAGCTTCTTCAGGGATTGGTGCACAACCATGATGTACGCCCTGAGCTACCGGACACATGTTTTCTACTTCCTGTGAATAAATCATGTTGAAACTCCTTTCAAATTGTAAAATTATTCGGCAAGGGCTCTGCATATGAACAGACTGCCGTAATTGATTTTATTTTCTCATATATCGACAAAAAAATCTAGTCCCAAATTAGGGAAATATTGAAAAAGAAACATCCGGAGGTTTCTTATTGTCAATCCAAAAGCAAAGTGCTATAATACCGAACTCGGGTGAGTTTTTCACTTAAAAAGATTTACTTTTGTGGGAGAGAGAAAATGAAACAGGACAAATTAAAACCTATGCTTTTCAGTGTCATGAAAAAGTATAACAAGCAACAATTTCTAAAGGATGTCATTGCCGGTGTCATTGTGGCAATTATTGCATTGCCTTTATCCATTGCCCTTGCACTTGCTTCAGGGGTAAGTCCGGAACAAGGTATTTATACTGCAATTGTAGCCGGATTCTTAATATCCTTCTTTGGCGGAAGCCGGGTTCAGATTGCCGGTCCTACTGCTGCCTTTGCAACAATTGTAGCCGGTATTGTAGCAAGAAACGGAATGGATGGTCTTATCATGGCAACACTTATCGCAGGCGTCCTTCTTATATTAATGGGACTTTTCCGGGTAGGTGCCTTAATTAAATTTATTCCTTATACCATTGTTACCGGTTTTACCGCCGGTATTGCTGTCACCATTGTAATCGGACAATTAAAAGATCTTTTTGGTTTAAGCTATGATAAAGGTGTAAAGCCAATTGAAACCATGGAAAAAATAAAGTGTGTTTATACATATTTTGATACCGTAAACTGGTGGGCATTTGCAGTAGGTATTACATGTCTTGCTATTTTAATTATTTGGCCATTTATTAACAAAACAATTCCGGGTTCTTTAATTGCTGTCATTGCCGGAATTCTTATTGTTAAGTTAGCAAACCTGCCTGTAAATACAATTGGTGATTTATATACCATAAGCAGTAAGCTTCCTCCATTTCATATACCTCATTTCAGCATGGAAATTCTTCGTGGGGAAATATCAGATGGATTTACCATTGCGATTTTGGCTGCCATAGAATCTTTATTATCCTGTGTTGTGGCAGACAGTATGATTAACTCCCATCATCGTTCTAATATGGAGTTAATTGCACAGGGTATTGGTAACTTAGGCTCTGCATTTTTTGGTGGTATTCCCGCAACTGGTGCCATTGCAAGAACTGCTGCGAATATAAAAAATGGAGGACGTACACCAATCGCCGGTATGGTCCATGCCATTGTTCTTGTTTTGGTTTTGGTTATCTTAATGCCCTATGCCGCATTAATTCCAATGCCCACCATTGCCGCCATATTATTTATGGTTGCTTATAATATGTGTGGCTGGAAAACCTTTGCTAATTTATGTAAGACTGCACCAAAAAGTGATATTATCGTATTGGTGCTGACATTTATATTAACAGTTGTATTTGATTTGGTTGTTGCAATTGAAATCGGTATGATGATTGCCTGCCTGTTATTTATGAAGCGTATGAGTGAAGAAACTGAGGTCAGAGGCTGGACCTATTATGATGACGAAACAGACCCGGATGCCATTGAGCTTAGAGAGGTACCTCATGAGGTTCGCGTCTATGAAATTAGTGGTCCCATGTTCTTTGGTGCTGCAGACAGAATTGCAGAGATTACATTAAAGGATTTCACAAAATGTCTTGTTATCCGTATGCGAGGTGTCCCTGCAGTAGATGCTACAGCCATGCACTCCTTAGAACAGCTTTACGAAGATTGTAAGCGTCACAATGTGCAGCTTATCTTTTCCCATGTAAATGAACAACCATACAAAACGATGGAAAAGGATGGTTTTGTGGAAATGGTGGGAAAAGAAAACTTCTGCAAACACATAGATGATGCCTTAGAAAGAGCTGCCAGTTTATTATAACTACATATAACAAAAGGACACCCTATATGCCATTCATGATACTCCCACTGTCAAAAGACAGAAACAATATCATTTGATTACATATATGATGTCCTTTTTTATTTAACGAAAGCCCATCCGGATTTTCTTCAATGAAATCATTACAGCCTTTCTTTACAACATGTTATTCCTTCACTCTGTGGAAACGAATTTCTTTTAAATCCAGTCCATTTCTTGCAACATATAACCTCATTACCGCAAACCGGTTAACAAAATCATGACTTCTCACAATACAATCTTCTTTTCCCCCGGTTCCATGAAATGTAAAAGTCATAATCGGAATACTGGTAAAGAACAAGGTACATGGCATCTGTGCCAGTTCTCCTAACTTCGAACTTCCTACTAATGTGATTTCATAGCGCCCTTGGGTTTTTACGTCCAACGCAATGGTAAAGTTTGTACCTGCTGTAGATGGTTTTGTGTCAAGGGGAATAACAAGGTCACCATTTAACTCCAAAAAGTTAACATCTGACACATCCATATCCTCATCCTCT
>JBJENX010000034.1:0-4107 GCA_051880415.1 Lachnospiraceae bacterium
GCTCCGCGCGGTACCAACTCGCCGCTACAACGGTACCATCGGAGCGATATTCTCACTTGAAGATACACCTACGCGAATAGACCTTCTTTTTGCTTTGGTGTTACAAGTAAGTTTGCGAGAAACAAAAGCCAATCCAAGAATAATCTTCGAAAAACTGGATGATGACATACATTATAATCTCGAGACAATTTGGGATGAGGTTTTACAAACTTACTGGTGGATGCAGTCTTGTTATTCGGATATTGAATTAAGTAATTATCTTGGCTGGATTAGACATTTTACAGATATTTCTGCAACGACCATATACAATCTATGGCGTAAATACCCTAAACATCAAGATTTTAAGAATTGCATCATAAAGACTATTCAAGATACCAACTTTGGTGGAAGAAAACTTCTTTCTTTAGATGATGTTAGCTATGCTTGGGACAAAGGTGAATTGCGTAAGCTGTTCGTCTTGCTGAATATTTTGGATTGCAACAAAAGCAACGAACGATTCCGATTTGATTTGTTTGACAAGTGCAAAGGCTGGGATATTGAGCACATTGACTCTCAAACACCTAACGACTTCCAGCAAGACAAAAACAAAACGGAATGGTTAACTTCTGCATGGAATGAATTAGACAAGAAGCAGAGAGATGCTTTCGTAAAGCATTTTTGGGAATCTGAAAACGTAGAAATTGACAAATTCGATATTGCTTCGGTTTCTCTTGACGAATTCGAATCGTATGCAACTTTTATTGTGGAACTGACACAGGATTCGACGGACAAGATCAAAGATACAGACATGTTGGGGAATCTGGCACTTCTGAACCTTGACATAAACAGAAGTTACAAAAACGACATTTTCCCTCTGAAAAGAAAGGCTATCATTAAAAAGATAAATAGTGGAACTGAGTTTATTCCACCTTGTACCGTCAAGGCATTTACAAAGTTTTATACAAAATCAGCAAGCAGAATAACATCATGGCAAAATGCTGACTTTGAAGGCTATTATAATGTAATGAATAGTTTTTTCAAATCATTCATGGAGCTTAAGACAGAACTGCCAAAATCTTGTAACGAGACTGGTAATCTCTTTACTGCTGAAGACGATTATTTCGCGCCCGAAGGTCAAGCCCAAAGTCATAGTGGAGAAAATGACAAGCAAGAAGTTATTCGGTTTGATAAATCTATAAGCTTTTCCACATTCATGGACAGCTATGATGTGATAATTCCTAAAATTCAGCGTCTTTATGTACAAGGGCGTTTGGACAAGCGTGGAGAAAAGTGTCTTTCAGGATTTGCCAGTGCATTGGTGAATAGTGTCATAACGTCTTCGCCAATGCTCCTAGACTTTGTATATGGCATTGATGTAAATGGCAGATCGAAAGCTATATTTTATCCATTGGATGGTCAGCAACGATTAACAACATTGTTGCTCTTGTCATGGCTGTGTGGTTTTTCAAACCCAAACTGGAAATTCAGATATGAATCAAGAAGAACAACCGAAGTGTTCATCAAAGGTTTGCTTAAGAGTTGTCCTCCTCCAATGATAAAACCTTCAAACTATGATTCACTAAAAAAGGAGGCAAAGGAACAGAAGAAAGACTATCCTTCATTATGCAAGGATTATATTTGCAGTCTTGCTTGGTTCCAGAGTTCATGGTTGAGTGATCCTGGAATCTGCGGAATGATAGAAATGATGGACTCTTTATATGACAAGCTTCTTGACAAACAGGGAAAAAGCGTTGTTAATATGGAGTCAATAGTCTTTCTGCTGAATTATCTGGACGTTAGCAAATATTCTTATGATCACATCTTTTTGAAAATGAACTCAAGAGGTAGAGAGCTGACAGAGTGGGACAATGTAAATGCCATATTGGATGAATATTTGCCAACATCATTACGTGAATACTGGCCAGAGAAGATTCAGCAATGGTATGAATTGATGTGGAACAAAACGCCATCAACAAGTTCAAAAGATACAGACAAGATTAATCGAGTAGATTCGCAGATGTTAGGTGTTGTTGAACTTGCTCTTGATTGTTATGATTACAGGAACAAGTGCACAAACACCTATGAACTCTCGAAATGGTTCCAGGATGCAAACAACAAAAACAATATCGAAAAGTTTTACAAGACATGTGGTATATTCTTTTCTGCCCTGGAATTGGATGCAACAAAGGATAACTTGACGTTCTTGATTCCTTCATGGACGCTAAGCCAAAAACCTCGTATTCCGGACTTTAGTTGCAAAGAGAAAGATGTTGTTTCAAAATTTTACCAGCCATTACTCGCATACTATGCTTCCGTAAAATCCCGAGATGTGAATTGGATGCGTATAGTTTGGAATTTGGTTGAAAACATTGATATAGAGCGACAATCCTTCAAACAAGCATTACGATTGATTGAGGAGCTTTCAGTTAACAAGGATTCGATTCTTGCTTATTTGGGCAATGTTGCTATCGACAATATCAAGTCTTGTTATCGAAAAGCTGAAATGCAGTTACAGGAAGAGATCGACAAATCATGCCAAATCGTAAATCATAGTGAGTCCTGTCCTCCTGACTGGAATGTTGACATTTGCGGAGAATGGATAGGTTGGCAACCGCTCATTATTGCTGCAGAACGAAAAAGATGTTTTGCTGGAGCTATTCGGTTCCTATTCCATGATGAGAACTTCGAGATAAACTGGAATAGCTTCTTCACAAAATGGAACCATGCAAATGAGTATTTTGACAGTAAAGGAATTAAAGATGAGTATGCTGCAAAATTGGTTTCAGCATTGCTTAAGCGTTGTTCTAGATGGAATCAGATACATGATAATTTTATCTTTGACAAATACAACTGGAAACATCCTGTACTTTTAAATACTTTATATGCAGAACCTCTTGATTATATTTTGAGTTCGCAATCATTGGACGTAGAAGTTACTGATTTTGAAAACAATTTAGTTTGTGAACGCATTATAAGAGATAGATTGTTTGAAGATAAATTGATTAAGGTAATAACTGCAAATTATAGAGATTATAGATTAAGTACTGGTCGATATTTCTATGGATGGCGCAAACATGACGGAATATTATTCGATTGGAGAACTAATGATAAAGAAGCAAATTCGTGGGAACATAGAAGAACCCTTCAAGTTAAAGAGATGCAATCTTCGTCATCTGAAATAACTATTAGAAACAAGTGCGTTTCTGAAGAAATATTCTTTGGCTATAGTTTAAGATTTGAATATAAGAACAAGAATCTTGAATGGCCAGGAAATGAAGATGTTATTTATATAATAGATCACAATCAAAGGAAACCATTAATTACGATAACTCCTGATATGTGTGGCGAATATATTATCCAAAAATTGGATGAAATGATAAAATAGTCAATCATAATTCATCCTAAATTAATTCATCATTCAAGATATGAACTATATAATGATTGCAAAAATAGTACTGCCTGTTATATTGGCAGCACTTATAATTGGGAAAAGAAAGTTTTTTCGCGCGATCCCAATTTCTGGATATGCATATGTAATGGCATGGCTATTAGTTGGATTAACTTATGGCTGCCTATGGATAAGTCACTATCTATTGGCATTCTTAGGATTCAATGTGCATTGGGAAAATCTCATTTCTGATAATCGTTGGATTATTCAAATTGTCCTTTTTATACTCTTCGTTTTGTATATGCTTGTAGATCGTTCGTCTAGTTCTAGCATAAGTACAAAGCGAACCACAACAGTCTCAGGTGTGGTTTCTGGAGGAGTCGCTGCAAGCACGATAAAGAAGAGAAACAATAGTACAAGTAATATCTCTGCCAATACAAGAAACATTCAAGATTTGAAAAACAAGATCACTGCTGGTGTATCAATAAGAATTGATTGGGAACATTATAGTTTGTCGGACATCGGAACTTTAATTAGACTTGCAAAAAATAGTGGAGCAACAATTACTATTTTTAATGTCAAGAGTACTCAGAATAAAGCAACGATAGACAATATGTCCATTTTTGCAGCAAAAGCCCCAGGACTTGTAAAATATGAAACTCCACTTGATGCAAATTTTGACGCTTTACAAATCGCTAAGTCCGGAGCATGTTTTGTATGCGACAACTCAAAAGGGTCAT
>JBJENX010000035.1:0-4103 GCA_051880415.1 Lachnospiraceae bacterium
ATAAATTTAACCTTTTACTATTTACTTTTCTTCTTCGGTACAAATACTAGTGCAAGGACTAAATTAACAATTATCAGCACAAGCAGCACCATAAACGTCCACTTAGAACCTATTGCCGTGCCATTACCTACATGATTATTTTGTGCAATCGCAATCAAAGTCCCAGCTAATGCAGTTCCGAGTGCTCCAGAAAATTGCTGCAAAGTATTGAAGATCGCGTTGCCTTGGGCATGGTTGGCTTTGCTCAAAGTAATCAATCCACTGGTCATCAGACTGCCAAAACACATCCCATAACCGCCATAATAAAGAACATACAATAATACAATGGCAATACTGCTGAGTGGTGCTAATATATTCATCAAAATCAAACTAGTTAGACTGGCAATTACGCCAATAATGATCGGCAAACGCGCACCTTTTTTATCGAGCAGCTTTCCTGCTAAGGCTGCCATCAAGGCATTTATCACCGCACCTGGAAATGTAATCCAACCAGCCAGAGAAACGGATCCATGATTAACGGCTTGCACATAGATTGGAAAGATGAAACCTAAGGCCAAAGTCGCAATTTTAGCAAAACAATAGGCAATTAGTTGCATGCTAAAACGCAAATTTTTAAATAATTGAGGACTAATCAAGGCTTCCTTATCGGACCAAGATATTTTTAGCCAAATTAATAAGCTGATGATTCCTAAAACTAAAAAGCCTAAAACTGGAACTGACAGGAATGAATATTTGGCAATTCGAGTAAAGCCTAGCATTAAGCAAACTAAAGCAACAGCAAGAGACAGCCACTGACCGTACTTGATCTTCACCTTCTGCAAAGGATTGATCTGGCGAATTGAATAGATTCCTGTTAGTAAACTAATTACTATCAGAAACAGTGAAATGATAAAAATCCAGCGCCAATTAAGCGCATCAGTCACGATACCACCAAACACCGGACCAAAGGCTACGGCACAAGCGGTAATCATCGTTCCAATCCCCATCATGAAGCCTAGCTTTTCTTTTGGCACCTCAGCCAAGATAATGTTATACATCAGCGGCAAGCCTATACCGGTACCAATTCCTTGCAAGGCTCGACCTACTAACAAAAGATCAAACCATGGAGTAACGATATCAATCAGTAAGCCCAATATAAATAATGAAACTCCTAGAATAAATATTTTTTTGGTAGGAATTCTCAACCTGATCTGTGAACTAATTGGCACAATCGTTGCAATCACTAGCAACACCAGGGTATTAACCCATTGAACTTGATCGGTAGTAATTGCAAAGTCTCTAGTCAAGATTGGAAAAGTAACTGTCGTTGCCGTTTCATCAAGGATTCCCAAAAATGAGAGCATCCCTGCCGATAAAATCGCCATCACCAAACGTGGCGTAACTTTTTTAGTCATTTTTCATCTTCTTTTCTTTAACTGGCAAGCGAATAATCGTTTTTAAATTTTCTAACTTTGTACGTTGAGGATTTGATAAATAGATTTCATGATGACGACGCTGATCTGAAAAGTCTAATCCCAAATCATTTTTAGCAATGAATTGATGCATCTTAGCGATAGTAGCAGGCTCATCATCATAACTACCATGATGCATAATTTGTACGCATTTTCCTTCTGTCAAAACAAGTAATTTTACTGGTGAGAAATCCAAGCCTTTTTTAATTGCAGCTTCTTTTTTAGCCCAAGCCAAAACTTCATCTGTCACAAACTCAGGCATCCTAATGCAGGAAATAAAATTGAATCTTTCTTTATGAGCATAATCAATGCCTTTAACGCCATCTTGCCACCAAAATCCTTCAAGCGGTGGAACCACGAAGTCAAAATAATCTTTAATCTGATGTGAGCCCTTTTTACTAATTTTAATTGTATAGGCTAAACTATACAAGATCATGCTTGTATTCTCCGCCCTCTTGATTTGGATCGCCTTGACCTTGAACAGCAATATATTGCATCTGTGGAACATCAATTAATTCAGGCTTTTTGCCTGGACGATAAAACTGCTTTTCTTCTTTTTTAAAATCATATGCCATGTCCTGCCTCTATAATTGATGAAACTTAACTGTCTTGTTCTTGAGTGAAATCTTTTTTACCTCAAAACCATAGTCAGGCAGTTCTTTCTTATAATGCAAAAATGAATGGTCGATTGGCGGTCCTGCTGCTTTTTCGATTTCATCAAATGAAAGCTCAAAGTCGCCAGTTTTGTTGTCTTTAATATATTGCCACAATTGATCGTATTTGCTCATATCTATGTTGCTACACTTTCTAATACTTTCATTAAGATACATCTAATTCTATACTTCTTTGATGGTCGGCTCAATTTATACAAATTTATGCATGAAAAAATCCTATTCAGAAATTACAGTAACTTATGAATAGGATTATATTTATTAAGCTTCTTCAATCTTACCTGCAGCAATTGGCAAAGTTGTATGAGCATCGTAGCTCATTACACAACCACCAACGGTGTCAGGCAATTCAAGGTCTTTTGGTACACCATGTACATAAACTACACGTTTATCTAATTGAAGATCTTCAGTACCAAAGGCATCCTTGAACTTAGCTTGTAATTTTTCCAATGGAATATCGATTTCGTATTCGTAATGACCGTTTTCGTCTGCAACAGGATAACCATCGTGAGGGATATTCATATCTTGTGGTGCATCGTCTAATGGCACCATAGTTGTACCTGATACTTCTTCAGTTTCTGGCAAATCAATAAAGCCATCATGATTCTTGTCTTGAGCCATGGTTGGAACATTGGCTTCCTTACCATCAGGAAAGCCATGGAAGTGTTCCCAGTGTTCAATATTCTTAGGAGTATCAAACATTTCTACTTTAACATGAAGCTTATCGCCATCTTCAGTAAATTCAGCTGTGCCGTGAGCTTCGCAGCCAATCTTATCTGCATTTAATGGGGTAATGTGTGCAATATATTTTTTCATCTTGATGAATCCTTTCTATACTCTGATGTTTTCAAAATCATCATACAACCTTTGAGTTACAATTCGTTGTCTTAAGGCTTGTCGCAATTAATTATAATAAGAAATTATTATGATAAAATTGATTTAAATCAAGAAAATTAGAAAAGATGATTTTTATGACAAAGCATTCCCTTGTCGCTTGTTTAAGCAAAGCAACCCTTTTTACAGATTTACCCGTAGATTTAAAGAAAAAATTAGTAGCCGTCTCTGAACACCAACAGAAATTTCCTAAAGGAAGTATTATTAGATAACCTGATGATGGTAAAGATGGCATGATTGTCATCGATCAGGGAAAGGCAAAAGTCTACAACCTATCAAAAGATGGCAAGGAAGTCGTGCTAGGTATACTTCAAAAAGGTGACATTGAAGGACAACAACATTTATTCAAACAAAGCGAAAATGAAAACTTTGTTGAAGCTGTGGAGGACACCTGGGTTTGCTCAATTAACCGCGCAGATTTTCAAAAACTTTTGCAGAAAACATCAGATTTGTCATTGAAGCTTTTAAATAATTTCGGTAAAAAGTTAGTCGCAATTGAACATAATTCGGTGCTTAGAAACACCTTGGATGCCAAAGAACGGATATTAGCTTACTTGAATGACCTTGCCAATGAGCAAGGCAAAAATGAAGTAAAATTAGAACTAAAGAAAAAGGAATTAGCCAGTTATTTAGGAATTACGCCGAAGACATTCAGTCGTAAGTTAAAAGAACTAGAAAAAGATGGCAAAATTGAAGTTCATGGTCGCTGGATTAATGTGAAAAGATAAATTATGCAAAAAATAAAGCCCAGCAAAAGCTGAGCTTTATTTTAATTAATAATCAAATGATTATTCTTCGTTTAATGATGAACGGTCGAATGATGCATCCTTAAGTTCGTCATCAATAGTCTTGGTACCTAACCAGCCAATCATTTCCTTCATAGCGTCGGTAATAGCTTCAGTACCTGGCAATAACAACTTACGTGGGTCATAACCCTTGTTGCCCTTGTCTAAGTCCTTGCCAGCTTCGATGTATTCACGAGTAGCCTTTTGGAATGCTAATTGGAATTCAGTGTTGATGTTAACCTTAGCGATACCAAGTGAAATAGCCTTCTTAACTTGGTCTTCAGGAATACCTGAACCACCGT
>JBJENX010000036.1:0-4081 GCA_051880415.1 Lachnospiraceae bacterium
ATTTTCTTTGTGTACTGGAATGCATTATAGATGGGTTTGACAGATAGAAAGAAATTTACCAAAAGTGCTGCATAGAAAAGGAAGAATGAAAATGAAAACGATGATGAGAAGTAAAGGAAATCTAAGATACGTTATAAAAACCGTAGGTGCGGCTGATAAAGGTCTGGTGTGGTTTACGCTAATTAAGAATGCAATGGAACAGATTTTTTATGTGTTTTTCTTTGTATATCTGACAAAATACATATTCGAATGCATTGAAAAAAACATAGCATATTCAAAGCTTTTTTGGTTTTTGGTTATGGCTTGTTCTTTACATATCGTAATTCATTTTATGTGTGGCTGGTATGAGTGTTATCGGCAAATCAATACACCAAAGATTTATCGATACATATTTCATCAGGTGATGGATATATCGGACCGTATCACCTTATCAGAGTATGAAGATCCAAAGTTCTATGATTCCTACACCAAAGCATTGGAGCAGTGTGTAGACAAGGCGATGCAGCTCCTTATAACATTTGGTAGATTCCTGGGAAATCTTGTTGCAATGATTATGACTTTAGTGATTGTCATAAGTGTCGACCCGGTACTGTTAATTATGGTTTTAGCACCAATTGGTGCAAGCTTTTTCTTCGGAAAAAAAGCAGGTGATTGCGAGTTTTTGTTGAATCAGGAAACTACAAGAAACAGACGTGAAGCGGACTATGTAAAGAGAGTTTTCTACGAAAAAAAATACGCAGGAGAGTTGCGTCTATATGATATGCAGTCACTTCTTCTAAAACGACAAGAGGTTGCAATTGAGAATCAATATAAGACGACATTGTTTTACCGGCTGAAGACGGCAATGTATTCCTTCTGGGCATTTGGCAGCTATAGTGTGATAGCTACTGTTGCTTCTTATATTTATGTTGCATTTATGATTAAGTTAGGGTTTCGGAGTGATGTGGCAAGCTACGTTGCCATGATTAATGCATTGGCATTTTCCGGCTCCCAGTTTAAGGATGCCATGATAAATGGAATTTTTATTCGGAAGGAATCTGCAATTTTTAGTAATTTGAGAGCATTTCTTGAAACGCCAAGAGAGACAGTTACAGATAAGCCGGATATTGGTGAAGTAGAAGAAATCGTGTTTGACCATGTGACATTTACATATCCCGGAGCGAAAGAGCCTACCATAAAGGATGTAAGCTTTACATGGAAAAAGGGCGAAAGAATTGCTTTAGTGGGATATAATGGTGCCGGCAAGACTACGTTAGTTAAGCTTATTATGGGACTTTATCCGGTTACCAGTGGACGTATTCTTGTAAATGGAAGAGACATCAATGAGATTGATATGACAAGCTTTAGAGAGCATTTTGGAACCGTATTTCAGGATTTGCAGGTATTTGCCATGACCCTTGCAGAAAATGTTCTTTTGAATAAGCCTGAGAGCGAAGAGGACTATGACAAGGCAAAACGGGCACTTATAAAGGCACAGTTTGATGTGACTGACAAGGACTTGGTGAAGGGGATGGATACGGTAATTAGCCGTGAATTTGATGAGGAGGGTTTTGTGTGCTCGGGTGGTCAGGCACAAAAGATTGCAATTGCCAGGGTATTTTACAAAAATCCGGACATGGTTATCTTAGATGAACCATCCAGTGCATTGGATCCGTTAGCGGAGTACAATATGTATGTGAATATGATGAAAGCATCGGAAGGAAAGGGCGTGATTTTTATTTCCCACAGACTTTCATCGGCACGTATGGCACAGCATATATTTATGATGCGACAGGGTGAGATTATTGAACAGGGTACACACGAAGAACTGATGAAGCTTCAGGGAGAGTACTATCATATGTTCCAGCTCCAGGCTCAGAATTATCAGGAGAGTCTTCCGGAGGAAATGTTTGAGATGGGAGGTGCCTGCTGTGAGTAATGAATTTCAAGAGGCTGTAAAAAAGGTTCGAAAAGATAAGATTCCTGTATCAAGAATGATTCGTAATAACTGGTATATGGTAAAGTATGCAGCCGGATACGATAAGAAGTTTGTTTGGACAGTGATTGGATTGTTCTGTTTGCTGCAAATGTTAACTGCAGTATATGACACCGTATTGTTAAAGATTATTATTGATATGCTGCAAGGTCCTGATAAGCTTTTTAGACTGCTTATTGTCTTGCTGATTAGCCTGTTGATTGTGGTTATGATAGAGTGGATTAACCAGTTGATGGGGCAATGGTCCAAAGCCAAAATGGTGCGGCTTGCAGGAAAGATTCAGCGGGAACTGATGGAGAACAATGGAAAAATGGATTTACTTTGTTATGATTCTCCGGAATATTATGATATGTACGTATCTGTTGCATCTAAGACAGATGAAATGGTTGAAAAATCAATTAACTGTGTCAGTAAGCTGATTGGTGGTTTTCTTGCGATGCTTGTGGCAGCGGGAGTCATCTTTACGATACATCCGGTGATAGCTATCTTTCCTGTTTGTGGATTTGTTGTGAATCTGATGACCAGATTTAAGATTACAAGATTAGAGTTTGAGTACGACCTTGTGAACAAGCAGTATATGAGAAAGGCAGAGTATTCAAAGAGAGTATTTTATCAGCCGGAATATGCCAAGGAGTTGAAGCTGTCTACTGTAAAGAAACCTTTGCGAGCACAGTTTGACGAAGCTCTGGCAAAATGTGAGGAAGCAGGAAGGTATTATGGTGTGCGTATTACTTGGATTTCACTCATTAATTGGATTATGGTATTCACTGTATTTTCTTTTTTCTGTGTGCCTGCATTTCTCGGATATCTTGCATTGGTATTAAAATCCATCGTACTTGGTGACGTTGCATCCACAAACAATGCGGCCAATATTGTAAGAAGAAATTTAAACGAGATTAATTTTGCATTAGTAGATTTTCAGATTATAGGTCAGTACGGAGATAGATTTAGAAAAGTGATGGAACATCAATCTAATATTGAAGGTCATACAGGTACAGCAACAATACCAAAGGAGCCACAGGCACTTACGCTAAAGGACGTATCCTTTGCATACCCTGGAACGGATAGAAATATATTGAGTCACATTTCATTGTCTGTGAAACCGGGAGAAAAGATTGCAATCGTTGGAGAAAATGGTGCCGGCAAATCAACCTTTGTGAAATTACTGATGCGTCTGTATGATGTGACAGAGGGATCCATCTGCTATGGGGATGCGGACATCAGACAGTATTCTACTGATGAATACAGAGATTTATATGGGGCGGTTTTCCAGGATTATCAGATATATGGTGGAACTGTTGCAGAGAATGTATTAATGGGCGAATGCAAGGAAGAGGATAGAAAGCGTGTGGAAGAGGCGTTGGAATTAGCTGATTTTGGAAAGCGTTTACAAACCCTTCCACAGGGTATAGATACAGTACTTACCAAGGAATTTGATGAAGAGGGTGTTAATCTTTCCGGTGGTGAGGCACAGAAGGTTGCGATTGCAAGAATCTTTGCAAAAAAGACTGGAAATGTAATTGCGATTCTTGATGAGCCATCCAGTGCCATTGATCCGGTTTCAGAGTATCGGTTAAATGAAAACTTAATCAGGAATGCAAAGGATTCGACGGTTATATTTATCTCTCATAGATTGTCCACAACAAGAATGGCAGACCGAATTTATCTCTTCGCCGAGGGTGGCATCAAGGAGCAGGGAACCCATGATGAGCTGATGGCACTAGACGGAGAGTATAAGGAGATGTTTGAGAGACAGGCGAAGAATTATATTATGGAGGTCTGAGCCACGAAAGAATGGGATGTAAAATGCATTTAATTCAGGCGTTTGATTCGGAAATCCGTTTTACAAAGAAAAAGAGCACGGCAGAAGGATTTGAAGAAGTCCTTGCAAGACATGAAAAGTCAATTATTGACAGTTATTGTCTTACGCAGACAGAAGATGAAATTTGGGTAACGGAACAGGTGAATAATCTATTGTTTCAAAAGTAATAAGAGCATTGGAAGAAATGGTGTGAAAATCGTCAGTGGAAGAAAATAGAAAGAAGGGAGTCTTTCAGATGAAAACAGAAGAGAACAAATCAAAGGAACAGGAAAATATAGGTTACA
>JBJENX010000037.1:0-4035 GCA_051880415.1 Lachnospiraceae bacterium
ATCTGGTAACCGTGACGGATGCAAAAGAACAGGTGACTGCTTATACCTATGATGCAGTTGGCCGTGTTGCCAGTGTAAGAAATGCCCTTGGTAAGAACATGGAATATACCTATGATGAGACAGGTAATGTAACTACATTTAAGAATTATGCCGGTACAACTACAAAGTATGTATATGATTCTATGAATCAGTTAGTGAAGAAGACAGTTGGTTCGAAAGATATAACCTATACTTACAGTGATACCGGACTGCTTACAAAGGTAACGGATGCAGAAGGAAGTATAACTTATGCATATGACCGGTATGACCGCCTGGTATCGAAAACCGATGCAAGGGGAGTGAAATTGTCTTACACCTATGATGAAGTGGGAAGACTGGCATCCTTTGACAATGGATTCGGCACTACAAAATATGAGTATGATGTACTTGACCGTGTTACCCGTGTCATCGACCGTAACGGACAGGCAACCGTATATGAATATGATGCGTTAGGAAACCGGAGTGCAGTCCGTTATCCAAACGGTAACGTGGTAACTTATACCTATGATGCATGCCAGAGACTGAAGGAAGAATGTATCGTAAACGGTAACGGTGTACAGTTATCCAAGTACAGCTACGGTATCGGAAAGGCCGGGGAGAGAACTTCTGTAACAGAGGTTAATAGTGGTGTTGAGACGGAGATTACATATCAGTACGATAAGTTAAACCGCTTAACGAAAGAAACTGTCAAACGTGGAGACAGCAGGCTTGTAAACGAGTATGGGTATGACGAAGTAAGCAACCGTACAGAGAAAAAGACTACGGTTAAGGGTGATGTTTCCGTTCTTGCCGATACAGACCTTGAGGAAGTAGAGATTACAGAGGGAACCACTGTTTATACATACAATGCACTGAACCAGTTAATCACTGAAGTGTCTGAGGGTGCAACAAAGACATATCTCTATGATGCCAACGGTAACTTAATCAAACAGACCGGAGACAGAACAGTTGATTATAGTTATGATAAGGAAAACCATCTGGTAAAGGTAACCATCCAGAAGGGTAACAGTGTAACCATAGAGTCCTATACCTATGATTATGCAGGCAACCGTACCTCTAAGACGGTTAATGAATCCGATACCACTTATTATGTGAATGATACAAGCAGTGATTTATCGCAGGTTGTTGCCGAAACTGGTGAGGATGGCAAAGAGAAAGCAGCTTATATAAGAGGAGATCATGCAGAGCTTCTTTCCATGGAGAAAAACGGTGAAACATGGTATTATCTATGTGATGGACATGGAAGTGTCCGAATCTTAACCAACGAAGCAGGCAGAATAACAGACCGCTACAGTTATGATGCTTATGGAAACTTATTAGAAAAAGAAGGTGATACAGATAACGACTTCCTCTATACAGGGGAACAATACAATGCCAATACCGGACTTTATTACTTACGTGCAAGATACATGAATCCATCTACCGGAACCTTTATCAGCATGGACAGCTACCAGGGAAGTATCTATGACCCGGTAACGCTTCATAAGTATCTGTATGCCAATGCCAATCCGGTAATGTATACGGATCCGAGTGGGTATATGACTAAACAATTAGTTGCGACTGTTGGAAATATGATTTTGAAGGTACAGAGAATTTTTGAAGAATCTGTAATGTTTCGTATTGGCATGAGATTGATAGCTTCAGTTCGTTCAATCAGTGCTGTAAGAGCGGTTGCAGCCGTTTCGCTAGGAGTAGTACTTGGAATTGGAATAGGGACAGCCCTTTGGGGAGAGAAAGATAGTTCAACGCAATTATCTATAGAGTTGTTGAAAAAAACATTAAGTACGATGGCATTGGCTATTATCATTTCTGGATATTGTGCTTTAGATATTGTTTCTTCATCAATGAAAATTGCCCAAACGGAGGTGGAAACTAAAGCGGAACAAGTTAGTTTAAAAAAGAAGTACAGAGGTTATTCAGTATATTTATTAAGAGATAGTAAGCAAAATAATAAAGTTCAATATGTAGGTATTACAAATGATCCTGTAAGGAGAGCAAAGGAACATAGTAAAGATAAAAGAAAAAGAACTGATGGCATACCGTGGACTATGTACGTTATTACGTCGGGTTTAACAAAAGATGAAGCTAGAGCATTGGAACAATCTTTAATTTGTGTATACACTATTGATGCACTTGCAAATGCTAGATATGAAATTGCAGAAAAAAATTATGATGGTTTTGAAAAGGATTTTGAAAGAGCTGCACATATTTGTAAAATTCCAATAGATGATTTAAAAAAAGTATTAAATAGAAAAGAAAAATAGGAGGTATAATATTTGAGAATCTGGACAACAGAAATATTTGAAGAAGATGGTGCGACTGATATAATAGCAGAATATAAAATTATGTTAGGGTATAATGTATCACCAGAGGAAGCTTATCAAAAAATTGAGGAGTATTTTTTAAAAGATTATTTTGAAAAAGATGATGAAGATGTTTATTGGTTAGCAATAGCTTTATTTCAATGGCAAAATGGTATTCTACTAGAAAATATTAAGGAAAAAGCATTGTGGTGTATAGATAATGGTACATATCTAGAACGCTGGAAAGAAAGTGGGAATGAAAAATATAATAAAAGAAAAGAGACTTTGCAGATTTTAAAAACAAAACTTTTGAATGAGGTAAATCCGCGTAAGGATAAGTTTCCTAAATGCCCTATGTTTTATAGACAAAAAACAAAATGGAAAGTTGGAGATTTGTTGGCTTATAAAATATTAAAAGAACCATATAGCAACGCTTCAAATGAGTTGACGAAAGAAAATGGAATTGCTGTAGTAGAAAAAGAACTTTGGAAGAAGTATGTTTTATTGAGAGTAGTAGAGGTTGTCAAAAGACCAGTTTCTCTTCTGAAACCAGAACTAGACTACACTTCATATGCCAATATAATGTTGTATGATTGGGTTGGAGAAACAATTCCATCAGAAAAAGAAATATCTAAGCTAAAATTTAAACCTATTGTTGTAAGTTTGAATAAAGACATTTGTGAAGTTGTTAGTGGTATAAGTCTAGATTGGAATGGGACAAAAGAAGAAAAAAAATATGCAGAAATTATTCGTATTGGCACGGATGAACGATTTGCATCTGTCGTACCATCGTTATATATGGAAAATGATGGCTGTCCATTGAGCGAGGTATCACAATTTAACTACACATTGGCTCAAACATTTTTCGTATCGGAAACAGTAAAAAAGAAATGGCACTATAAATCTTAACGAAAGATACTAATTTTTACTAATTATATCTAATGTAACCACGTTTAAATATAATGAAATGGCAAGATTAATTAAATTGATGGGACTAGGCAATACCATTTTCTATGATTATGAGATAACGGTAATCTGGTAACGGTGACGGATGCAAAAGAACAGGTAACTGCTTACACCTATGATGAAGTGGGAAGACTGGCATCCTTTGACAATGGATTCGGCACTACAAAATATGAGTATGATGTACTTGACCGTGTTACCCGTGTCATCGACCGTAACGGACAGGCAACCGTATATGAATATGATGCGTTAGGAAACCGGAGTGCAGTCCGTTATCCAAACGGTAACGTGGTAACTTATACCTATGATGCATGCCAGAGACTGAAGGAAGAATGTATCGTAAACGGTAACGGTGTACAGTTATCCAAGTACAGCTACGGTATCGGAAAGGCCGGGGAGAGAACTTCTGTAACAGAGGTTAATAGTGGTGTTGAGACGGAGATTACATATCAGTACGATAAGTTAAACCGCTTAACGAAAGAAACTGTCAAACGTGGAGACAGCAGGCTTGTAAACGAGTATGGGTATGACGAAGTAAGCAACCGTACAGAGAAAAAGACTACGGTTAAGGGTGATGTTTCCGTTCTTGCCGATACAGACCTTGAGGAAGTAGAGATTACAGAGGGAACCACTGTTTATACATACAATGCACTGAACCAGTTAATCACTGAAGTGTCTGAGGGTGCAACAAAGACATATCTCTATGATGCCAACGGTAACTTAATCAAAC
>JBJENX010000038.1:0-4006 GCA_051880415.1 Lachnospiraceae bacterium
AAAAGGAAAGAATGGTAGTAAAAATGTAGAAGGAGTGTCGGGGAAGGTAATAGAGAGTGGTAGTAAGACAATTATTACACCAGAGATGGAAGAAAAAATTCTTCTAGGACAAAGAAAAAATCCTGCAAAGAATGAATTGATTGGAGGTCATTCACCTAATATTAATAATGCCAACCCAAATTATGCAGTAGAGGTGTTACAAACAAATCCTGATGGAACTCAGAAAATTAAGTTTGTCACACAATATGCTGATGGTAATTTATCTAATATTAAGACAAGTACTATTTTTCCAGATAGCTGGAGTGATGATAAAATAATTGAAAGTATCAAAGCGGTAGGTGGTTCATCACCAATTGGTGTAAGATCTTCAGATGGAGCAATGCTTTATCGAGAAACAATTGATGGAGTACAAATTGAAGTTATAAAAATAGGTGATACTGTTACATCTGGCTATCCAACAGGAAGTGTAAAAACTGGATTATTACCAGGATTCAATAGCCTAGAATAGAGGAGATAAAGAATGTTTGATGAGTTTGATAAATATATTTTAGAGTTTGCAGTAGAAGATTTTGCTGTTGATTATTGGTATGATGAAGGAGTTGATATTGCAGAAAAAATGCTTCATGAATTTTCTGATAATGATTGGAAAACATTATTAGAAATAATACCCAAGAGAACAGTAGAGTGGCAAAAACTTTTGGCGTACTGTATGCATGATGGAAATGATTTAAACCAATTAGCAGTGTTGTTAAAATTAGTGGGGACTGAGGATGTTGAATTGTTTGAAATTGTAGTGGATTCTTTAAGAGGTTTTACAAGCAAAGAGAGTTTAAATTTGATACAAAATAATTCACAAATAGTTTCAAAAATTAAGGAATTATTGCCGAAAGCAGGAGAGACTACCAAGAGAGTATTTGAAGAATTTTTAAAAAAACAATAGATATTTTCAAATCATAAAAATACAATAGAGGTATGTACGTTTATTAATTAACCATCATGATTGCCCAGAAGCAATTAAGAATTCATGATGTTAATTAATAGACACTGCATGGTAGAGTTTTATTGAGTTGAATTAGAAGATCAGTATGTATTAGAAGTGCCAGCAAGTAATGCTGATTTAAGTAACATTGAACATTATAAAGAGATAGTGGCTGAGTATGATGTGATTTTGAGATTTATGGAGGAATAATTATGATGGAAATGAATCCAGTAATAAGAAATGCTTTAGTGAAAATTGACTTTGTTAATAGATATGAAGAGGTATCAAATAAATTTAATGCAGAAAGAACACCTTCAAAAAGTCGATTAGTATATATTGATGGTGAAGAAGTTATGGAGATAATTCAAGATTTGGGATATTCTCCGCTATTTGATAGTAAAGAAAAGTTTTATAAGATTAGGGAAGAACAAGTTGAAAAGTTTACATTAGGAGTTCATATTATTCTACAAGATGGAATGGTTGATTTAGTTTGGGTGGTCAGAGAGGATGGTGAACTGCTTCTTGGGGCACCTTGGGGTACCTATTCAAGAAGATTGATTGATAGCAGTTACAGAATAAAAAAACCGATTTTTGGAACATATGAGGATTTGGAACAAATTTTAAAAATTACTTTTAAAATGTATGAAGACTTTAAAAACGTATTATCTGGTTGTTAATTAGAGATTAAATTGAATTTATTATGGTTAGACTTTCGGACATCCAACAACCTATAACTTCTGCTTGTCCAAAGGAGTAATTATGATAGAGAGAGAATATGTTATATATGAACTTACAAGTGGTAAAAAGATATTACGATTGTTTGCAAAATAAAGAATTCGGAGACACTTAATACATTTTTGGGGTCTGATGTACGAGTTTTTGAAGACTGGATTAAGGCAGATTTTGACAAAGTATTATCTGGTGAAAGTGTGTATGAGGAAGTGAATGGAAATGTCTGCTGTGTTGAAATAACTCCTGAAACAACAAAAGTATATGATAATTTAATAGAAGATGATGAAGAGTATTATAGTACATGTTGTGAAGTGGATACACAAGAGTTACGCCAAATAATAGAAGAGTGGTGTGAGAAGGTACGGAAATTTAAAAATGAGCACCATGACTAAGCATCCCCGCCGGCAGACTGCATTTGTGAGTTGTAAGTAAATAGAATCCTCAATTCAATAGGGTTACAATCTGGTTAGCTATGATGGATTGATTCTTGATATAAAGGTTACTAAAGTTGATAGAATGAGATATGGTTTTGCTGATTTTGAATTTGCAGGAGTAGTAAAAGAAACACAATATCTGCCAGAAAATATGTGGAAAATGAGCGATGCAGAGCAGTTCAAATGGCTGGACGAACAGATTGGTGGGACCGTAGAAGGGTATACATGGCACCATACAGAAATACCGGGTAAAATGCAATTAGTACCAACAGGAATACATAATATAACAACGCATAATGGAGGAAGAACTGCTGGAATGTGGGCAGATGCTCCTCGATAATAGGAGGATATAAAATGACGATACAAGACAATACAATTATTCAACCGATACCCACTAATGAATTATTAGCAGAAAAGGAGAGAAAATGGCGATTGGTTTTGCCATCAGATTATAAAAGTTTTATTATGAAATATAATGGTGGTATACCAAATGAAAAATCATTTGAATGTAATAAACATAATTATGCGGTTACAAGATTTTTGTGTATTTTGAAGAATGTTCAAGAAACTCAAAATGGTTGGTATGATATTAGCGTTGTAGAATCACAAATAGGAGAGCGTTTGACGGATAATGAAGATTTAATCGGAGTAGAAGTTCTTCCAATAGCAGAGTTATTCGCTGGAGATTATGTATGTTTAGATTATAGAGAAAGTAAAGAGAAACCTTCAATTTGCGTATGGAATCATGAGGAATCAGGAGATTTCGCTCCTGTAACATACAAGGTGGCAGATACATTCTCAGAGTTTGTTGAAAAGTTGGAATAAGTAAAAAACAGAATGGAGTCCTGAACAGTTAACATTAAATTATGCCATCCCATAAGGATATACCAACACTATTCCCTCCTACCAGTCTGAATGCATCTATCGTCTATCCTTTACGAAGTAACGGCGATAACGAAAGTGTTATTTAGACATGGTTTGGAATATTTAATGTGTAGAGTAAAGAATAGCGAAAGTTGTTTCCCAAATCAGATATGCTGATGTAACGTACTCTTAGAAACATAATGTTGCGAAAGAGTGCGTTTTTCTATGCAAATCTGTGTTCCGGTCCACGGAACTGGCTGAATCAGGGAATAGCAGATATGAAGGACAGTGTGGTAAGTGCCTTACAGGGAATGAAAATGGAGGTAATTGATTTGATGGAGGGACTTGCCGAATCGACAATTCTTATATATTATGGATTAAGAGCAGATGTAGCCATCATAGTGAGAGAAGTAAGCACAAGTCCGCCGGAATTGACAGACAATGCAATAAGCGATTATGACCGGTATGTATATGCTCCCCTGAAGCCGCTAAGCAATCAGTAATGATTGATATTAGAGGTCAAAATGTTGCTGATGCTGATTTGAGTGCTTTGTACAATGATATTATGAAGGGAATAGATAATGGAGTAGAAATAATGTTTAAGATGGATTAGGAGGATTACATGGCAGTTGGATTTAAAGTTAAATATTATTGGTATCAAATAGGGCATGGAGATTTTTTACATTCATTTTTTTCTACTGTGGCATACAACCTAGAAGATGAAAAATGGGGAAGCCGTTTTCCCATAATTATGAATGATTTATACCAAGGAAAAATTAATCGAGAAGATACGGATAAAGCAATTGAAGAATTAAGTATAATTAAGAAAGAATTGCAAGCGTTTTCTCCAGATAAAGTAATATGGGATATAGAGGATATATCAAAGCAACCTCCTTGGGGGAATAACATAAGTAAAGATATTACAAATTTATCGAATTATTTTATAACAAGTGATGGGGAGGATTTTATATCTGTTTTTTTTCATGCGTTAGAGAAG
>JBJENX010000039.1:0-2493 GCA_051880415.1 Lachnospiraceae bacterium
GTTTAGAACGTTCTTTCTCATCACATTCATAATGTGCAAAATCATTATCGTAATCATAGATACTCATTATTCGTCATCCTTACTGTCAAAATTATCCATAAAATTCTTACAATACTTGGCAAATGCTTTTGCTTCTGTCTTTGAGCAACCGCACAATTCCAAAATACCTTCATCTGTGCTGGTTTTAGGATTTTCCCAATCAATGTCAGGAATGTATTTGTAGCAACGAATAGTCATACATTGACTATCTTGGAGTTTAGCCAAAGTAAATCGCAAAAGCGGTCTCTTAAATGCTTCCAAAAGATTATTAAGATATTTCACACTCTTACCACCAAACACATATTTTCCCCTTGAATTTATGTTCTGGTTGTAATCGTAAGCAATCTTAAATTTACTAGGCTTAAATTCTTCCAAAACAGTAGACTGAAATTTACTATTCATAGAACCATTAGCACGATTCACAAAACAATAGTATTTGAAACAATCTTCATTAAAATTACGCCAGTCAATGAGATGGCTCTGTACGCTGCCAACATTTTCAATTTTGGATAAAATAGATTTTTCGTAATCCGTAAATGTAATATCAATTTCAACCAAACTTTCTACAGAATGACTACCGTTAAGAAGATTGACCGAAATTTTCTTGGATGTCTTATTCTTATTCCAAAAGAAAATTCCAACATTAGACATGTTTGTGTTTTCAAAGACCTTAGAATTTACTTCATCCACACTAACCAAATCTTTATCGTAATCCAATTTGTAATCTTCAAAACTATCAGATGTACATGTAATCATTCTAATTGGCTGAATACAAAGAGTTCGGTCGCAACGAGATTTTACAACCTTTGTTATATCGTAATGGAGATTGGAAGAAGTTTTTTCTTTCGGCTTTCCATAAGGGGGATTCATAATCGCAAGGTCAATTTTCATATTATCAGCCTTTTCAATAAAAATGTTTTTTATATTTTTGTTATTTATTTCAACAAATTCAACATTGTTGTAATGGTCGCACAAATGCTTGATTGCTAAAAAGTTTTCATCAAATACAACATATTTCTTTGCTAAATTACTTTCAAAAATTCTACGATATATACCAACATTAGATAATGTTATTAAGGCACATAAATCGTAATTCGTATTTGTGTATCTATTGAAAAGACCAAAAAGATTTTCGGTGGATGGGCAATTAAATTTGATAAGTCCAGCAGAAGAAATCATATAAATTTTCCTATTATTAGTTGTTTTCTATAACCATAATATAGTAATAAACTGCCATTTTGTCAATAGTAAAAATGTAAAAATATGTAAAATTTTATTTACTTACCAAGTACATCCTTCAAGTATTCTCTCTTATACAATTTTACATCATCAAAAATATCGGAAATTTTCTTAACTTTATCCCAACCAGTACCAGTTGTAATATAGTTGTAAGAAATGTTCATTTCTTCCATTTTGGAAATCTTGTTCAACTGATTTTCACAATGAGAACCAAAATCTGCTTCTTCAATGACCAGTTCCTTCTTGATAAAATCCAAATCTTTCAAAACCGAAATTCTACGCTTGAAAGCAGTAATGTTGCCTGTGAGTGCCACATAGAACATAACATGATTCTTTGGGTCAGCCATAAGATGGTTCTTAATCACAATGAACAATTCTTCTTCGTTATCGTAATCATCCGGGTCAACGAAAAGAATGTTAGCATAATTCTTCAGTGTAGCACAATTCTGTTTGTAAGAATTACGAACGGTGCCAACATAAGCAGCCATAATGGTTATACGAACATTATCTACATCGTTGTGAAGTTTAGCCAATTCCAAAATTGTATTGGTTTTTCCCCAACGAGTACAAAGATACAAGATATTATTTCTCGCATCTATTTCTTTAATTTCAACCACCAAATCACGAATATCCTTGTACAATGGTACTTCTTCCAATTCAACTTCGGATTTTGTACATTCTGTAATGTCATCCATGAGCTGTTTGATACCTTCAATAGAATCAATCACATATAGTTCCGTAGAACCCTTAATATCTTCTTCTTCACGCTTCGCTGCGTTTTCGTTCCAATGATACAGTTTGTCTTTCTTGTAGTATTTGGAATTATCTTGTAGAGATTTATGAATAAAAGTATCAGCAACCTTATCACTATCCACATGCCACAAACCAATCACTCGTTCCCATGGGTGGCTAGCATCCTGGTTATGATAACGATTGTAAATTCCATTCTTTGCCCAACCAACCTTGATATTCAATTCGTGATTTTCTGTATTCCAGTCACTCAAATCTACATAAGCATAAATGTTCAATGAATGTTTCTTACAGTTTTCAATGGATTCAAAACCAACAATAAATTTACCATCAATGTAAAGACCGTCTTTCTTGGTGAGAATTTTTGTAGTTTCAGTAATAAGATTTGCCATAGTTACACCTCATTGTTTTTACATAGTAAATATAGTATTTTTTATGTAAATTGTCAACCAATAAATTAAAAAA
>JBJENX010000039.1:2593-4005 GCA_051880415.1 Lachnospiraceae bacterium
TAATTAAAGTATTTATCGGTTTGAATGCTGGAGAACTTATTTGCTATAATGATTAAGATTTTCTTCACAAGACCACTATCCAAAGAAAGTTCGTTTTCAATGTAAGAAATGTTGTCTTTTTTATCAAATGTCTTAATGATATTTGCCAACACATTTGTATCACAATTATTCACATTGAAAAGCTGACCATTAGTGAGAATAAAACGCATATATTTAATGCACTGCATTTTATCCAAATCAATCTTTTCGCTCTTACCCTTCTTTCTAGACTTTTCTTCGTGAGCCGCAGAACCACGGTCTCCCTTGATATTGGTGCTTTTCAATTTGTTGTTTTCTTTAATCTTTTTGAGAAGAAAACGAGAATCTACTTCATAGTCGCAACATTCATTAACAACATCGGTTGCCAACAAATCAACAGTTTGGTTAATGAAACTCCTGGTTTCCAACATAGCAATAATTTCTTGTTCATTCAAAACTTTCATCGGATTCTTACCGGTGTACGCATTGATAAATTCAATTTTATCACTACCAAGCATTTCTTCAACATATTTGCCGATATTCTGTTCACCACAATTATTCTTTTGATTATCCAAAATGTTTCCAACAATATAGATATTGGCCTTACATGTATCGTAGCTATATGTCAGACGAAAATCAACAATATGGGCTACATTGTGTTTTGGGTCATTGAACGGTGTGAAAGTTCTAGCAATCTTCTGCTGAACCATATCAAAACTACCATCATTGAACATTAGAATTGCATTCTTTACCCACTTGTTAGACCAAGAACGAGTTCCCATAGTACAGGTGATGAAAATACATTTTCTACCATTACGATGTGCCAAATTTGATAATCTCTTTGCTTCTTTTTCGCATTTGGCATTTGTAGTACCCTCTTCATCTTCAGTACCACCATTCATAACCATAACATCATATTTTTCACCAACAATGTTTTCAATGAGTTCCTTGAATTTCATTTGTGCTTCATTTCCGCATGGGGTAAAAATAATGGTGTCCATCTCAAGGTCCAAAATCTTACCAACAGATTTTTCAAGTTCTCTTTTCTTTTTGATTTTATCGGAATAGCCATTATCATCAATACGGAAAAGAACACGAATCAAATCAGCAATATAATATCGTTCTTTCAATCTACCATCATCCAGTTGGAACATATCACTCCAGTTCTCCATAGATTCAGGAGTAAGTCCGGTATCTTCAAGCACAGAATTATCCAAAATGTTCCATTTGATAGAAACAGGATTGTTTCGTTTTTCGCAATACCTATTGGATAAATTCTTGTTCTTATAATCTTCAAATGAAATCTTATTTACCGGGAGTTTGAATGTTGTGTTAATCATAAAACCTCTTTTAATTTTACAAGTAAAATATACCAAAAAAGAAGGGTCTTGGAA
>JBJENX010000040.1:0-3998 GCA_051880415.1 Lachnospiraceae bacterium
CCTCTGTTTTCAAAGTACCAAGGAGACCATCTGTGATTTCTTCGGTTCCCTCTGCTATGAGAACCATATCCTCCCGGTCATCCACCTTATAGGACAGGGTGTACTTCTTCATATGCCCTTCCCCGCTGACACTACCCTGAATCCGGATTTCCTCCTCATTCTCTGTCAGTACAATGTCCTTTAACTCGCCACTGATTGTATAGCCAATGGTTACACCGGTTTCAATATACAGAAAAATTCCATAATAAGATATATTACCTACTGCATCCTCTGCCATTAACAGGACTTCATAAGTTCCATCTGAAAATCCTGAAATATCCAGATTTCCTAAAATATCATTCGTAACAGCATCCTTGCTTTCTTTAAATACATGGTATTCTTCTTCTCCCATTTTCCTATACGATAAAGTATATCGGGAAAACTTCTTTTCATCTGTTGCTGTACCTTTAATTTGTATATTAAAGCTTAATTCAGAGCCTTGTGTCGGAGATGTGATTTCTGCCACGGGTACAATTGTATCACTTTCATCCACAACATTAATTATTTTTTCCTGTTCTGTTTTATTTCCACCAATATCTGTTGCTATCGCTTTCACAGTTACGGTTCCGGCTTTCTTAGCTGTATATACAACCCTTCCAAAGGAATTCAACACCTTGTTACCATCCACATATAGTTCAAAGAAAGCCACACCATAATCATCCAATGCATATCCATCTATGCACAGTTCCTCTCCAACCTTTATCTCTGTCTTTGCCACATCAATATATACGGTAGGAGGTATGGTATCTTCTATCTCTTCATAAACTCTTAACTCACCGGTCTTGACCACAGCCACTGCAGGAAATGACAGGGTTCCCTCTACATCTTTAACCTGATATTTTACCAGATATGTATGTCCAATAGTAAGCTTATTGGGAAGCATTCCCTCCGTCCATTCCTCATCTGCTACATCCTTATAATAAAAATATTCTTCACGTATGCCCTTTGTACTATCCTCCGGATGATCCGGATCATATGCAGAATAAGTTGTATTTGCAATACATGCATTATCCTTGTCTTCATTACCGGATACTGTTACCTCCACATTTGCCACGGGACGTGATTGAACAATCAGAAGCTTTTCATACTCCTTTGTATCAGACCATAAACGGTATTCATCCAGTGCATCATTATCCCCGGCAGGGTTATCCCTTACTGCTAAACGAATGGAATAAGCCCCTGTATTCTCAAATACCGTAATCGGTTCATTCTCATTACGAACAATATGCCCTGCCTCTCCAGTGGCAGAAGAGAAAAGGGTTGGGTCATATTCATACTCCCACTGCTGTTCATACAATACATCATTTTCCACATCCTGATAGAAACCACTATAAGTAATAATATCATCTGTTGTAATGAAATCCTGAATCAAATCATCTTTTGCCAGAATGGACTGTAACAGATACTCATTAATTTCATCCATCCGGGATGATAAATCCTCCTCAGATACATACATTCCACCAGTCCCGATTGTATTTAACAGCTTCAGATACTGATTTTCATTGATTTCATTACCAATGCCTACAAAGGCAGCTTCATTTTTAATCAGGGTTGCAGAAAGCTCTGCCATATTCTCTTCCGTAGATAATTCCGGTACCTCCACATCACTTATATTCAGAACATAATGAGATGCTCCCTGTCTCCATTCATATCCGTCTAAAATGTCTGACAAACTGCTTCCTGATGTAGTCTGCATTGTAATATTCTTAAATGTAAAGTACGAATACTGACTACATCCGTGAGGTCCATGGCATGTAATTGGACCAAATCCATAACCCCAATTATTTTCCGGTAATACATAATCATCGATTACAAGGTTTTCATCGTCCCACACAGAAATGCTGTTTTTATCCACAACAATTTTAAAGTGATGTTCATCATATAAATTTGGAATTGAACACATTTTTAATAGCTTTCCTGTTTCATGGATCCAATTATAATTCCCATCACAAAATCCTCTCAAATTATTGCAATTGATCTGAAACAATTTAAGACCATTTGATGTGACTAAAATACAAAAGCCCTGAAGAGTATTATCTTCATCGGACACTTTCGTATTAAATAAAAATCCACCACCTTCCATACTATGCCAGTCTGTTCCGTCACGTTGCAAATCGAACTCAAATACTTTCTGTCCCGGGTTATCATCCGTAATGTATAAAAAATCTTTCTTTGGTGAACTATAATATCCAACCATTTTTATACCGTCTTCTTCATAGGTAATATGCCTTTCGAATCCATCGCAATTATAATGTCCGTATTCTTTCCACGCAAATGTATCCTGTGCCGTATATGTAGAGGTTGATATGGAATCCACCTTCCCGTCAATTCCATTTTCAGCAAGAACCGCCTTTAATTCCTCTGCTTTGGCAGTATATGTACTTAAATTATCCTTACCGATATCCCCAACGGTAAAGACAATATCTGCTGACCTCGACTTTTTAATATCCAGATTTGCCGTTGGCGGCTCATTTCCCACTTCAAATACACTATCCCCTGAATCCTTTGTATCATCCCACAAATACGCATCTTCTGACAAAAGCTTCGGAATAGTATCTTCAAAGGTCTCTACAACTGTAAGCACCACCAGATAGTTTCCAACCTGCTCGGTTTCATATGTTATTTCTGTTTCATTTCCATCACTGATAATGGTGGCTTCTGTTTCATAGAATTCACCATTGTTATCCGAATCATAATAAACTTTCCATATCCGCTGTCCAATGGTATCGCCATCTGGAGAAGATGACTGGTCTTTAAGGGCTATAATTGCCTTTCCCTCTTCATTCCTGCTGTAATAGCCTGCATCCAAGGCAATGGATGCCTCCGGTGCAATATCCTCGGTAATTACCAGTTCCTTCGTTATTGTAAAATTAACATTTCCTGTTGTAACAGTAACAGACACCAAATACGTTCCTGCATTTCGGAAGATACATTCTTTATGAAAGTCATTGGATGCTTCTTCATCAATAGCATAATCCTTCCCTGCATCTTCACCATCCTTCGTAATACTCCAGATGGTATCTTCCTTAATGATATATTCTGTATTTAAGATTTCCTGTACATCAAGAACTACTTTCCTGTTTTCTTTCCGGTTTCCGGTTACAACAACATCTACCTCCGGTTTAAAAAGAAAATCCAGCATGTCAAGATCATACGGTCCTGCATTGATATTAATTTTTGTACCATTAATACAAATCTGTTTCGCAATAATACGTCCATTCAAATTAAATTCATTGGTATTAATATACACACATCCATCTGGAGCATATAAAACAGCATTTAAGGACATATTGGAACCGTTTAAGGTAATGTCACCACTTTCGGATGCCAGAAAAATACGGGCATCAGAAGGGGTAGTCAGTTCCCCTGCATTTACGGTTACGGAACCCTTTGCATATACGATTCCTTGTCCAAGAAAGCTTGTGGCGTGGAATACCATATCCCCATCCCCATAAACCGGATGATCAATGATAACCGGGTCGCTTCCAAAATCCACTGCCCCTTCATATACCGCTCCGTTTTCCTTCGCATAATTGGAAACCTCTTTTGTAATATCCGGCATTTCCAGGGTTTCTACCTTCTCAATCTTTGCCCCGATTTTCTGGGCATCTGCCCCATCTGATGTCTTTAAGGTAATACTTTTTCCTGCCTCTAATGTTCCATCAATGGTAATGCTTCCACCCTGGTAATAAAAATCCTGATTGGTGTGTACCGAACCCGTAACCTGCATCTGACCTGTATAAAAAGACAAACCGGATGCTCCGGATGTAAACATAGCATAGTTTAATCCCGACCATTTTTCAGGAATTTCATAAGATTGTCCGGGAATTACAATTCCGATTTCCCCGGAATCATCTCCACTTCCTGTAGAACCAGAATCATCCAAACCGGCTGTATCCACAAATGCAATGTTTTCCGGAATAGATGGCTTTCCCTCTGTTCCATGTGCCATAAAACCA
>JBJENX010000041.1:0-20338 GCA_051880415.1 Lachnospiraceae bacterium
TTAGTAAGATAAATTATCATTTATATCATAAAACCAAGAAAGGAAGTGATTCCGTTGTCAGGATATTATACTGAGTCAAATTATGAAAACGCAGTATTGCAATTGTTAAATGAAAATATGGGATATACATATGTATATGGTCCGGAAGTAGAAAGAGATTATCAAAGTCCATTGTATGAGGATATTCTTTTGCCATGTGTTCAAAGAATTAATAAAAATATGCCGGAAGAGGCAATAAATGAGGCCATATATAAGCTAAAGAATTTTGAAACGGGTACACTTCTTCAAAAAAATATGGTTTTTATGGATTATTTGCAAAATGGCGTTCCTGTTAAGTATTTTGTAGATGGGCAAGAAAGGTCTGGATTGGTTTATTTAGTTGATTTTTCAGATGTAAGGAAAAATGAGTTTACTGTTGCTAATCAGTGGACAATCATTGAAAATTCAGAAAAAAGACCAGATGTTATTTTATTTGTAAATGGGTTACCGCTTGTGGTAGTGGAATTGAAATCCCCTTCAAGAGAAGAAACGGATGTATCCGATGCATATAGACAGCTTAGAAATTATATGTATGAGATTCCTTCGTTATTCTACTATAATGCAGTTTGTGTCATGAGTGATATGACCACTTCTAAAGCGGGAACCATTACTTCTGGTGAAGATCGTTTTATGGAGTGGAAGACAAAGGATGGAAATTATGAGAATACCGCATTTGCTGCATTTGACACTTTCTTTGAGGGATTGTTTGATAAAAAAAGATTTTTGGATATTTTGAAAAACTTTATATGCTTTAATGTTGATGGTACAAATACATTTAAAATATTAGCTGGATATCATCAATATTTTGCCGTTAAGAAAGCTGTTGAATCAACAAAAAGAGCAACATTGACAGATGGCAAAGGTGGTGTTTTTTGGCATACCCAGGGCTCCGGAAAATCTTTATCCATGGTATTCTATGCTCATTATTTACAGGAAGCATTGGAAAGTCCCACAATTGTTGTGATTACAGACAGAAATGATTTGGATGATCAGTTATATGGTCAGTTTTCTAGGTGTATGGCGTATTTAAGACAAACACCTCAGCATGCGGAAAACAGAAATCATTTAAAGGAATTACTTGCGAATCGGCAGGCAAATGGAATTATTTTTACAACCATGCAGAAATTTGAGGAGAGTGTGGAACCCTTATCAGAACGAAGAAACATTATTGTAATGGCGGATGAAGCACATAGGTCGCAATATGGTTTAAGTGAAAAAGTAGTTGTAAAGGAAAATGATAAAGGGGAAATAGAAGCCAAAACTATTATAGGAACTGCACGAATTATTCGTGACAGTTTGCCAAATGCAACTTACATAGGATTTACAGGAACACCAATTTCATCAAAGGATAGAAGTACTAGAGAAGTATTTGGAGATTATATTGACGTTTATGATATGACACAGGCGGTTGAAGACGGAGCAACTCGTCCTGTTTATTATGAGAGTCGTGTTGTTCATTTGAAACTTGATTCTGATACATTGAGTCTAATTGACCAGGAATATGATCTTATGGCTGAAAATGCAGATGCAGAGGTGATTCAAAAAAGCAAACGTCAATTAGGTCAAATGGAAGCAATATTAGGAGCAGATGCTACGATTGATTCATTAGTTAATGATATTATTGACCATTATGAAAATTATCGTGCTAATTTGTTGACAGGTAAAGCAATGATTGTAGCTTATTCGAGACCGATTGCAATGAAAATATATAATAAAATTCTGGAATTGCGTCCGAATTGGACTGAAAAAGTCGGAGTTGTTATGACGCAGGGCAACAATGACCCGGAAGAATGGCGTAAAGTGATTGGAAATAAGGCACATAAAGAAGAGTTAGCTCGCAAGTTTAAAGATAACAATTCGGAAATGAAAATTGCGATTGTAGTTGATATGTGGTTGACGGGATTTGATGTACCCTCATTGGCAACAATGTATGTGTATAAGCCTATGGCAGGGCATAATTTAATGCAGGCAATCGCTCGTGTAAATAGAGTGTTTAAGGATAAAGAGGGCGGCTTGGTTGTTGACTACATTGGAATAGCGTCTGCACTGAAACAGGCAATGAATGATTATACTCGCAGAGACCAGAAGAATTACGGAAACATGGATGTAGGAAAAGCAGCATATCCAAAATTCTTAGAAAAGTTATCTATTTGTAGAGACTTTATGCATGGATTTGATTATCAATTATTCATGGATGGAACCGACTTGGATAAAGCAAAAACAATAAGTGGTGCAGTGAATTTTATTATGGGTAAATCTGTACAGGAATATGACTTGCCAGAACAGGAAAGAACACAGACACTTTACATTCGTGAATCATTACTTCTCAAACAGGCCTTATCACTTTGTGGAAGTATGGTAGATGAACAAACTAGATTTGAAGCAGCCTTCTTTGAAGCTGTAAGAACAATGATTGTACGATTGAGTATGGGTGGTCAAGGTCATAGATTTTCCTTACCGGAAGTGAATGATAGAATTAACCAGTTACTAAAGCAGAGTATAAAAAGTGAAGGTGTTATAAATCTATTTTCAGATGTTCATACAGAATTTTCATTGTTTGACCCTAAATTTCTGGAAGAAGTGGCAAATATGAAAGAGAGAAACTTAGCAGTAGAACTTTTAAAAAAATTGATTGCTGAACAAGTACATATATACCGCCGAACCAATGTGGTAAAATCAGAGAAGTTTTCGGAGATTATACAAAGTGCCATGAATCGTTACCTAAATGGTATGCTGACAAATGAAGAAGTTATTGAAGAACTTCTTAAATTAGCAAAGGATATTGCAGCAGCAAGTGCTGAAGGTGAACGGTTGGGATTAACTCAGGAAGAGCTGGCATTTTATGATGCGTTGACTAAGCCGGAAGCAATTAAAGATTTTTATCAGAATGATGAACTGGTTGCTCTTACAAAAGAACTGACAGATATGCTTCGAAAGAACAGAACAATTGACTGGGAAAAGAAAGAAAGTGCTAGAGCTGGAATGAGAAAAATGGTTAAGCGTCTTTTGAAGAAATATAAATATCCACCAGATGATATGGCAGATGCGGTTCAAGTTGTAATGATGCAATGTGAAATGTGGACTGATAATTATGAAGTGAACCAAATGGAACGTTTGCAGAAGTATTATAGCGGTATTGCAGAGAACTATACAGGTGTGAAGAGTGAATTGATGTAGGTGGTACTATCACGCCGCTAGTAATAATTAGCGGCGTGATGGGTATTGTTAACAACAAAAAGTCTATTACGTCAATTCCGCAATCTTACTTACTCCAACATAGATTTGTGATATTTTGTACCAGGTTGGATAATCTACAATTCCGGTAACCGGGAGATTGAATATATTCTGGAAGACTTCAACAGCCCTTTTTGTATTTTCACCATAGATTCCGTCTTCTGCAACAGTTGGTATGGCAGGATAATTCCTGGCAATCCGGTTAAGCTGCTGCTGTATCATCCGAACCTTTTCGCCGGTGGCGCCAATATCCAAGTTATAACCTGGCCATGATGCAGGGATTCCCGATATTTGCTCCGCTTCATTGATATACATATCATCACCGTAGTAGTTTCTAATAATTTCAATAGCAGAATATCCCTGATCACCTAAATATTTTGAACCCCACTGGCTCATCCAGTTGGGACAGGTAACCCTTTTACCGTCGCAATACTGTGTAAGTATAGGTTGCACTACATTAGGCCTTGATAAATAGTTGGCAAAAATAGTATCCACAACCCGGGATATGTTTTCATATGTGGTTTTTTGATACATCCATTTATGATCAAAAGCAGTAGAGCTTGTAATTGTAAAATCATATCCTTTTCCACGATACCATTCCGTATATACCCTGTTTAATGTAAATGATATGATTGCAAGTATATTTGCGTAAAGGGTTGCTTCCGGCCAGGTTGCATAGATTTCACAGGAAGCAACATTTTTAATGTAATCCTTGTATAGAACATAATAATCATTCGCTGTGGTATCAGAGGGTGTTCCATCATGTACAATAATATATTCAGGAACAACCACTTTACTAAGTACAATTTCTCCTAATTCTGAAATGGGTTTGATTTCCGCTTCCGCAATCTTAGGCGGATAAAATTCCCATAATGTGTGTCCTCCGATTATGGTTGGATTATAAGCATTTTCATTGCTTGTTAGGGGAGACATTCGGATGTTTTGTAATCCCAGCTCTCCTGATAAGATCTGAACACCTGATATAATGGAATCTTCGTATCCTTCTGCGGATATTTTCAAATTATATTCACTATAAGGCTGGTTGTCTGTAGGCTCCATGGAATACTCCAAAGGCGGTGCAGGCAGTACAAGATTTTCCGTTTTACCACTTACATCTGTTGTTATTTCTTCTATAGTTTTATCCGGATTTCCTGTTGATGCAATTGAGATTTTTGCATTTGAAATGGGAATAGCATTGCTATCGGATATGGCACTGATTTGTAAATATCCTTTATCTATATTGTCCTGTGTTGCTCTTAATACATTTTTATACATAAATATCCTTTCCCGAAAGAAGAATCACATTTGTAATCAGTATATTCATTTAAATAAAAATAGACACAAAAAAGTCCCCTGTATTACCACAGGGGACATAATAAAACACTATTATGATTAATTGTTCTTATCAGCTTTTATGTTGATATAATAAACGAGACATCCTACAAATACCATTCCTCCCAATATATTACCGATGGTAACAGGAATAAAATTAGATAGTAAGCCGGTTATATTTAACTGATTAAGCTGCTCCGATGTGATTCCATATAATTCCTGTGCCTTTGCTACATAATCAGGATTGGTGGCAGCCACAAGGCCTGCAGGGATATAATACATATTTGCAACGATATGCTCAAAACCGCCAATTACAAAGGCAAAAATAGGAAACCAGATAGCAAAAATTTTACCTACGGCCTCTTTTGATGCGGTAGCCATTAATATTGCAACACATACTAAAATATTACATAAAATACCGGATAAAACTCCCTTTAACGGGGTAATAGACACCTTTCCCAAAGCAACCTTTATTGTATATGCACCAAGTGCACCGGATGTATAATCTAAGTTACCACAATAATTAATAAGAAAAACAATAATCAATGAGCCAACTAAATTAGATAAAAATACAACAACCAGATTACGGATTAATTGCCATAGCTTGATTCTTTTATCCATAACACCCATAATCATCAGGCAATTGCCTGTAAATAATTCACCACCAACAAAAACAATCATCATAAGCCCCACAGGGAAGATTGCGCCTGCAAGGGTTCTGGCAAGTCCAACATCCTTAATGGTGTGTACCGCTGTATTACTGGTTGCAGCACCTAAGGCAATAAACATGCCTGCCAGTATTCCAAGAAATATCATCTTTGTTAATTTTAAGTTTGCCTTATTAACTCCGCCACTCATATTCATTTCAATAATTTCTTTTGCATTATTCATTTTGCGTACTCCTTTATAGTTACTCTTCGAAAATAATAGCATTTTTTCTATAAATTATCAATAAAAGCACATTAATTTCTACATCTTTTATTTTGTCTTTGATTTGTAAAACAATGGTTTTTATGGTATAGTGTATAAGTTGTATAATTATTGCAGCAAATATTGGTAAATGGAGGGCTTTTTATGTCTGAAATAACAAAAGTAGTATTAGATGCAATGGGTGGAGATAATTCTCCTTTTGCTATGGTAGAAGGTGCAGTAGATGCCGTAAAGGAAAGTGAAAACATATTTGTATATCTGGTTGGTCCGGAAGATAAATTAAATGAAGAATTAGATAAATATACATACGACAAAGAACGTATTGAGGTTGTTCATGCACCGGATGAAATCACATGTCATGATGCACCGGTTAATGCAATTCGTCAAAAGAAAGAATCATCCATGGTAATTGGACTTAAAATGGTAAAAGAAGGAAAGGCCGATGGCTTTGTTTCTTCCGGTAATTCCGGCGCCCTTTTGGTAGGCGGACAGGTTTTAGTTGGAAAAATGAAAGGTATAGAACGGGCTCCTTTAGCACCTGTGGTTCCAACCATGAATGGCGTTTCCTTATTAATTGACTGTGGTGCTAATGTAGATGCAAAGGCAAGTAATCTGGTTCAATTTGCGAAGATGGGTTCTATCTACATGGAAAATGTAATTGGAGTAAAAAACCCAAGAGTTGGTATTGTAAATATTGGAGCAGAAGAGGAAAAGGGTAATGCTTTGGTGAAAGAAACATTTCCACTGTTAAAGGAATGTAAAGATATTAATTTCATCGGAAGTATTGAAGCGAGAGAGTTCCCTAACGGGGCAGCAGATGTAGTTGTTACGGAAGCATTTGTAGGAAATGTTATGTTAAAACTTACGGAAGGTTTAGCAAGTGCTTTAATCGGCAAAATAAAATCCGGATTAACATCTACACCGATTTCAACCCTTGGAGCAGCTCTTGTTAAAAAACCACTTAAAAATGAGTTAAAAGATTTTGATGTAACAAAATACGGCGGTGCACCTTTACTTGGTTTAAATGGCCTGGTTGTCAAGATACATGGAAATGCAACCCATAAGGAAGTAAAGAATGCCCTGTTCCAGGTTGAAACCTTTAAAAGACAGGATATTAATGGCAAAATCAAAGAATTTTTGTTAGAAGACAGTAATAAATAATACATCAATATATTTGCAAAATGATTTGGTTTAAGGAGATTTCCTATGTTAAGTTATGACGAGAAGGCGTTAGAGAAAAATATTAATTATACCTTTCATAACAAGAATTTATTAAAACAGGCAATGAGTCATAGTTCTTTTATTAATGAAATGAAACGGTCAGGATATGAAAGCTATGAACGTTTGGAATTTCTTGGAGATGCGGTACTGGAGTTGATTACAAGTGAATATTTATTTGACAATTATAAGAATCTTCCGGAAGGTAAATTAACAAAATTAAGAGCTTCTATTGTATGTGAATTTACCCTATCCAGTGTTTCGGAAGCATTGCATTTCGGAGATTATGTGCTGCTTTCTAAAGGGGAAGAACTAACAGGTGGTCGTAACAGAAGTTCTATTTTATGTGATTTATTTGAATCTGTACTTGGTGCAATCTACTTAGACGGTGGAATGGAACAGGCAAAGAAATATGTTCATACCTTCTTATTAACGGATATTGAACACAAAACATTATTTTATGATGCCAAGACTACCTTACAGGAAATGGTACAAAAAGACGGAAAAGGTGTGGTTACCTATCGATTGGTGGATGAGAAAGGCCCTGACCACAACAAGGTATTTATCACCGAAGTATTAATTGATGATGTTCCTTTGGCAAAGGGCGAAGGCAAATCAAAGAAAAATGCTCAGCAAATGGCAGCATATCATGCAATATTGCAGTTAAAACAACAATAAGATAACCGTAATGATTGAGGACGGAGAGAACAAACATGTATTTAAAAAGTATCGAGGTATATGGATTTAAATCCTTTGCCAACAGAATTGTATTTGAATTTAATAAAGGAATTACAGGAATTGTTGGACCAAACGGTTCCGGTAAAAGTAATGTAGGAGATGCTGTACGATGGGTACTGGGAGAGCAGAGTGCGAAGCAGCTTCGTGGAGCAAAAATGGAGGACGTAATATTTGCGGGAACAGAACTTCGTAAACCCCATGGCTCTGCTTATGTTGCAATTACATTGGATAATAGTGACCATTCTCTGCCCATTGACTATGAAGAGGTAACAGTTGCAAGACGTGTATACCGTTCCGGAGAAAGTGAATATTTAATTAACGGAACCGTAAGCCGTCTTAAGGATGTACAATCCCTGTTTTTTGACACAGGTATTGGAAAAGAGGGGTACTCTATCATCGGACAGGGTCAGGTGGAAAAAATTCTTTCCGGCAAACCTGATGAACGTAGAGAGTTGTTTGATGAAGCAGCAGGAATTGTAAAATACAAGAAAAATAAAACAACAACAGAAAAATCTCTGGCAGCAGAAAGGGAAAACTTAGCCAGGGTAAATGATATTTTATCTGAGTTGGAAAAACAGGTTGGTCCCCTTGAGAAACAATCTGAAGTGGCAAAAAAATACTTAGTATACAAAGGGGAGCTTAAAAGATTTGATGTAAATGCCTTCCTTCTGGAAAATGAGAAAATTGAACATGAAATAAAGGATACGGAAGCAAAAATTCAAATTGTAACAGATGATTCTAATCGTCTTAATAAAGAATATGAAGATGCTAAGAATGAATATGAACGGATTGAAACTGTTTTAGAACAATGTAATCAGTCAATCGAAAATAACAGAAATAAAATTCATGAATTAAAAATTAATAACGAGCATAATGAAGGCGAGGTTAATGTATTAAATCAGCAGATAGCCAATGCAAAATCAACAGATATCCATATGGGAGAACAAATCGACCGTATCAATCAATTGTTAGCCGGACTTGAAAAAGAAAAAAAGGATTTTCAAAGCCGTAAAGATGCGATTGATGAGAAAATGGACAGTGCCGATGATATCTTAGGAGAAGCACAGGATGCATCTTTCCTTTTAGAACAGGAAATTGAGGAATTAGAGGAAACAATTGAAAAAAACAAAGCGGATATTATTGAATATTTAAATGCAGGGGCAAATCTTCAGGCTAAGGTTGGCCGGTACGATACCATGCTTGAGAATATTAATTATCGTAAGACCCAGTTAAACCAGCGTTTTTTGCAGTTTAAGTCTGATGAGCTGAAAGACAAGGAAGAATATGAAAAGCATAATGGACAGTTGACTGAAATCGAAAACTCTGTTTCTGAAATATTGGAAAAGCTGGATAAGGTTGACAGTGAATTGGATGATAATACAATCCGGACAAAAGAAAACAAAGACAGCCTTTTTAAATCAAATCAGGAATACAGCAGTATTAAATCAAAACTGGAAGCATTACGTAATATTACAGAACGATATGACGGATATGGTAATTCCATTAAACGGGTTATGGAACAAAAAGACCACAATCCGGGAATTATTGGTGTTGTAGCAGATATTATTAAGGTTAATAAAGAATATGAAATTGCCGTTGAAACTGCACTTGGAGGCAGTATCCAGAATATTGTTACAGACAACGAAAATACGGCTAAAAGATTAATTAATTATTTGAAAAATAATAAATATGGCCGGGCAACCTTTTTGCCACTTACAACCATTGGTGGACGTAACAGTGATTTTAATCAAAAGGATGCATTAAAGGAGCCGGGAGTAATTGGTCTTGCAAAGGATCTGGTACAGGTAAATGATAAGTATATCTCTGTAACCAATCATTTATTAGGCAGAATACTGGTTTGCGATACAATTGATAACGCAATTGCTGTGAATAAGAAATATCACCAGTCTCTTAGAATTGTTACAACTGAAGGTGAATTATTAACACCGGGTGGAGCAATGACAGGTGGTGCTTTTAAAAATACATCTAACCTGTTAGGAAGAAAACGTGAGTTAGACGAATTATCCAAGACATTAACAGAGCTTAACAAAGATATTGCAGAGTTAACAAAGGAAGAAAGCACCCTTCGTACAAGAAGAGAGGAATTAAAAACTGCCAAGGAAGATTATAATTTAAAACTGCAGGAACTGTATCTGCAAAAAAATACCGTAACAATCAGTATTGAGCAGGTATCAAAAAATCTTGCTGAAACAGCGAATGCTTTTGCCTCTGTCAATAAGGAAAACAAAGAATTAGAGGCACAGATTGAAGAAATAAATCATAATAAAAATGAACTTTACGAGAATCATAAGCAATCTGAGTCTGCAAAAACTGCATTAGAAGAACAAATTAAGGAATTGGAAGAGCAAATTCAGTTCAAAAAAGACGAATTAAAAAAGGCAAACGATACGGTGTCTTCTTTGATGTTAGAATTTAATACCATTAAGCAGCAAAGTGATTTTCTTGTGGAAAATCTGCGTAGAATTCGTCTTGATGAGGAGAAACAAAAAGAAGAGCTGGAATTATACCGCTCACAGATTAGTGATTCAGGAAATGCAATTGAGGGCTTAGTAGCAAAAATCAATCATTTTAATTTGTTGATTGATACAGATAAAAAGAAGATTCATGAGCTGGAGTCAATACTAAATAAGGATATGGAAGACAGGGATATGTTAAGCGGTAAGCATAAAGAGTTCCTGTCAAAGCGTGAAACCTTAAATGAAGAAATTACAAAGCTTGATAAATCTGCATTTAAACTGAATTCCCAGCTTGAAAAAATCACGGAACGTTCTGATGCATTAAGTAAATATATGTGGGAAGAATATGAGTTAACCTATCAAAGTGCATCAGAATTAAAGGATGATTCATTAAATGATTTGGATGTTTTAAAACGGGAAGTAACCGCCATTAAAGCAAAGATTAAATCATTGGGAGATGTTAATGTAAATGCCATTGAGGACTACAAAGAAGTTTCCAAGCGTTATGAATTTTTAAAAGGCCAGCATGATGATATTGTAAAAGCGGAAGAAAATCTTTTAGCAATCATTGAGGAATTAGATTCTGCAATGAGGACCCAGTTTGAACAGAAGTTTAACGAAATCCAGACCATGTTTGATAAAGTATTTCGCGAATTATTTGGCGGTGGTAAAGCAACCTTGGAATTAGTGGATAGTGAGGATATTCTTGAAGCGGGTATTCGTATTATTGCACAACCACCGGGAAAGAAGCTTCAAAATATGATGCAGCTGTCCGGTGGAGAAAAAGCATTGTCAGCAATTGCCTTATTATTCGCAATTCAGAGTTTGAAGCCGTCTCCATTCTGTCTTTTGGATGAGATTGAGGCAGCCCTTGATGATTCTAATGTAACTCGTTATGCAAAATATTTGAATAAGCTAACAAAAGACACTCAGTTTATTGTAATTACCCACAGAAAAGGTACAATGGAGGCAGCAGATGTCCTTTACGGTATTACAATGCAGGAAAAAGGTGTATCAACCCTTGTGTCTGTTAACTTAATAGAAAATGAGTTAGATGATTAATAAAGAAGGAGGCACAGGGATGTTTGATAGTTTTAAAAAGAAAAAAGATACTGAAACAGAAATAGAGCCGGAAAAAAATGAACCGGAGAAGGAAGGCTTTTTTAACCGTCTTGTTTCCGGACTTACCAAAACCCGTAACAGCATTAACGCAAGCTTCGATAATCTCTTTAAAGGATTTTCTTCCATTGATGATGACTTTTATGATGAATTGGAAGAAACCTTAATTATGGCTGATTTAGGTCTTGATACAACGGAAAACATCATTGAACAATTGAAAACCCTTGTGAAGAAAAACCATATTAAGGAAGTTGAAGCATGCAGGGAACTGGTTATTAACATTATAAAAGAGCAAATGTTAGTTGATGACAGTGCCTATGATTTTGAAAACCAAAAGACCGTAATGTTAATTATTGGTGTAAATGGTGTAGGAAAGACCACTTCAATTGGAAAGCTGGCAGCACAATATAAAAACAAAAATAAAAAAGTAATGATGTGCGCCGCAGATACTTTTCGTGCAGCAGCCATTGACCAGTTAAAGACATGGGCAAATCGTGCCGGCGTTGATATTATTGCACAAAATGAAGGTTCAGATCCTACTGCAGTAACCTTTGATGCAGTAAAAGCAGCTCAGGCAAGAAATGTTGATATTTTACTGGTTGACACAGCAGGGCGTCTTCATAATAAGAAAAATCTTATGGATGAGCTTGCAAAAATGAAACGTATTATAGAGAGAGAGTATGCAGATGCACATTTAGAAACCTTAATTGTATTAGATGGTTCAACAGGTCAGAATGCATTAGAGCAGGCAAGGCAGTTTAGTACAGTTACCAATATAGACGGTATCATTTTAACTAAATTAGATGGTACTGCAAAAGGTGGAATTGCCATTGCTATTCAGGCAGAATTGGATGTTCCCGTAAAGTATATCGGTGTTGGTGAAAAAATAGAAGATTTACAGAGATTTGATCCTGAATCCTATGTGAATGCATTATTTGCAGACATGGATACCCGTTCAGATATTGAGATTCTGATTCCTGAAGATGATGATAATAATTAATTTACAACAGGAAATACACAGTATTTCTTAAGGAGGATACATATATGTTAACATTGGAAAAATTTGAAGAGGCTTATAATGTTGTTCAAAAGGTTGTAAACCCTACAAGTCTTCTTTACAGTGATTTCTTTAGTCAGCTTAGTGGCAATAAGGTGTATTTTAAACCTGAAAATTTACAGGTAACCGGTGCATATAAGATTCGTGGTGCATATTACAAAATATCTACTTTGTCAAAGGAAGACAGAGAAAAAGGATTAATCACCGCATCTGCAGGAAATCATGCCCAGGGAGTAGCCTTTGCAGCAAAGGCATATGATGTAAAAGCAACCATTGTAATGCCTACAACTACGCCTTTAATTAAGGTTAACCGTACAAAATCCTATGGAGCAGAAGTCATCTTATACGGTGATGTATATGATGAATCATGTCAGTACGCATTAGAGCTTGCTCAGGATAAAGGCTACACCTTCATTCATCCTTTTGATGATTTAGATGTTGCAACCGGTCAGGGTTCCATTGCAATGGAAATTATCAAGGAGCTTCCTACCGTTGACTATATTTTAGTACCCATTGGGGGCGGCGGATTAGCTACCGGTGTATCAACCCTGGCAAAAATGCTGAATCCGCATATTAAGGTAATCGGAGTTGAACCAAGTGGTGCTGCATGTATGAAAGAGTCCTTAAAGAATGGAAAAGTAACAACTTTACCGGTGGTAGATACCATTGCAGATGGTACGGCAGTTAAGACTCCCGGTTCCCAGATTTTCCCATATATAAAAGAAAATATTGATGAGATTATAACTGTTGATGACAGTGAACTTATTGTTGCATTCTTAGATATGTTAGAAAATCATAAAATGTTAGTTGAAAATTCCGGTTTACTTACTGCTGCAGCAGTAAAGAAATTACCATTTAAGGATAAAAAAGTAGTTTCTATTCTTTCCGGTGGTAATATGGATATGATTACCTTAGCTTCTGTTGTACAACATGGTTTGATTGCAAGAAGCCGTATTTTTACTGTATCCGTTTTGCTTCCTGATAAACCGGGCGAGCTTATGAGTGTTAGTTCCATTATTGCAGAGCTTCAGGGTAATATTATTAAGCTGGAACATAATCAGTTTGTAAATCTTAACAGAAATGCAGCCGTTGAACTTGTAATTACACTTGAGGCCTTTGGGGAAGAGCATAAAGCACAGATTATGCAGGTATTGGCAGAAAAAGGATATAATCCTGTTGAAAAAAATCCAAAAAGCATTTACTAATATTATTGGATAAGAATCCCCCCCATTAAATTTTACGGAGGATAACATGAGACTTTGCAGTTTATATAGTGGCAGTAGTGGTAATTGTATATATATAGGTGACGGACATACAAATATTTTGGTTGATATTGGTGTCAGCACAAAAAAAGTGGTTGAGGCCTTAGCTTCCATTGACGTAAAGCCTGAAGAAATTGATGCAGTATTAATAACCCATGAACATAGCGACCATATCGGAGGCCTTGGTGTATTTTTAAGAAAATATGGGATTCCTGTTTATGGTACAAGCAAAACATTAGAAGCTGTGGCAAACTATAAAGGTTTAGGGAAAGTGGATTTAAGCCTGTTTCATGGTATTTCACCTGAAGTATCTTTTGCAATAAATGATATTTATGTAAAAGCAATCAGTACATGGCATGATGCAGCAGATCCTGTTTGTTATTGTGTAACGGAAGGCGATAAAAAAGTATCCATTGCAACTGATTTAGGTGCTTTTAATGACCATATTGTTAATGCACTATCAGGATGTGATGCGATGTTAATAGAAGCAAACCATGATATTAAAATGCTGGAGGTTGGGCCATATCCATATGTGTTAAAACAACGTATTTTAGGGCAGTATGGACATTTGTCCAATGAAAGCGGCGGACAGTTGATCCGGGCATTATTAAATGACCATATTAAAGGAATTTATTTAGGACACTTAAGTAAAGAAAATAACTATCCGGATTTGGCATATGAGGCAGTTAAAAATGAATTACTGGGAAATCCATACAGTCATGATGTCCGGGATTTTAATTTGATGGTTGCAAGTAGGCAACAGTGTTCTCCAATTATAGAATTTTAACCTATATTTTTATAAATATAGTTGTATTCTCTTATTTTTTGATATATGATTGTAATGTTGTTTAAGCCTGTTTATTACCGGAAAATAATAGGGGAATGAACAGAAATATATACTAATGTATAAACAAGGAGATTTTTTATTATGAAAAAAACAGTAATTTCAGTAGTAGGTAAGGATAAAGTTGGTATTATATATAAGGTTTGCGAGTATCTTGCCGGAAATAAAATTAATATTTTAGATATCGCACAGACAATTGTACAGGATTGGTTTAACATGATGATGATTGTGAATATTCAGGATGCACCAAAGGATTTCTCTGTTATTGCATCAGAACTTAAACAAATCGGTGATGAAATTGGTGTTACAATTACATTACAGCAGGAAGAAATATTTGATATGATGCATAAATTATAATTTCGGTCTGCTCGTTTTAGCTCATAATCAAAATTATAAATATGTTAAGAAAATGAGGATAATATAATGATTAATATAAATGAAGTAATGGAAACAAATGCAATGATTCATGAAGAAAACCTGGATGTACGTACCATTACAATGGGAATTTCTTTGTTGGATTGTATTTCAGATGATTTAAAAACAACATGCGATAAAATATATAATAAAATAACAACTTCAGCAAAGGATTTGGTTAAGGTTGGTAAAGAACTGGAGATGGAGTTTGGTATACCTATTGTTAACAAACGAATTTCCTTAACACCAATTGCCATGATTGGCAGTTCCTGCTGTAAATCCAGTGATGATTATGTTGAGATTGCCAAAACGATTGATGAAGCAGCAAAAGAACTTAAGGTTAATTTTATTGGAGGATATTCTGCCCTTGTTTCTAAAGGAATGACACCTTATGACGAGATGCTAATCCGTTCCATTCCAAAAGCTTTAGCCCAGACAGAATATGTATGTAGTAGTGTAAATGTTGGTTCCACAAAAACCGGTATTAATATGGATGCCGTAAAATTAATAGGTGAAATCGTAAAAGAAAGTGCAGAACTTACAGCAGACAGAGATTGTATCGGTCCGGCAAAATTTGTTGTATTTTGTAACGCTCCCGATGACAATCCATTTATGGCCGGTGCTTTTCATGGTGTTACGGAGGCTGACAGAATTATTAATGTTGGTGTATCCGGTCCCGGTGTTGTAAAACGTGCCTTAGAGGCTGTCAGGGGTGAAAACTTTGAAGTTTTATGTGAAACAATCAAAAAAACTGCTTTTAAAGTAACAAGAGTTGGACAGTTAATTGCAAGAGAAGCATCAAAAAGACTTGATGTTCCTTTTGGTATTATTGATTTATCATTGGCACCTACACCTGCGGTAGGAGATAGTGTAGGTGAGATTTTGGAAGAAATTGGTCTTGAGTATGCAGGTGCTCCGGGAACAACAGCAGCTCTGGCCCTGTTAAATGACCAGGTTAAAAAAGGTGGTATTATGGCTTCTTCCTATGTTGGTGGTTTATCCGGTGCTTTTATTCCGGTTTCAGAAGACCAGCGAATGATTGATGCGGCCAGCTGTGGTGCATTAACAATTGAGAAGCTTGAAGCAATGACCTGCGTATGTTCCGTTGGTCTTGATATGATTGCAATCCCGGGAGATACAAAAGCAACAACAATTTCCGGTATTATTGCTGACGAAATGGCAATTGGTATGATTAATCAAAAGACAACGGCAGTTCGTATTATTCCGGCAATCGGCAAAAAAGCAGGGGAAACCCTTGAATTTGGCGGATTATTAGGATATGCACCAATTATGCCGGTAAACACATATAACTGTGATGCATTTATAAACCGAGGAGGAAGAATTCCTGCACCGGTTCATTCCTTTAAGAATTAGGTTATTATGAATCATTTAAAAAAACATGTCATATATTTATAATAATTAAATATGAGGTGTCATACATGGATGACATGTATAAGGAGGTTCGAGAACACCTGAGAAAATGTCATGCTCAAAATACACAGGAAGTTTACCAAAAAGAAAGAAATCCGGTTTATCAATATAATTATGAGAGAAATACATATGTCCAGGGGGATAATGCAAAACATACTTCCTGGACATTTTCTCTAAAACTAAAGGTTTTGGTTTTTATAATTAGTGTAATGACCTTTTCTCTCTATATCTACGGTGGACAGGATTTAAAAAAAGGAACCACTATGGCAGTTAATGATATCAAAGCTGAAATAAATGTTTTAGAGCAAAAAGAACCATTGGTAAAAGAAACCATGGGATATGTGAAAAAAGCCTATCACAAGGTTTATGATTTAACAAAAGAATATACAAAGCAAGATTGAAGATATGTTAAAGGAGACTATGAACGGATGACAAAATTAGCCCTTTCTGATGAAATATTAATGAAAGTTGAAAAACCGGCACGGTATATCGGAAATGAAGTAAACATGGTTCGGAAAAATCCGGAGGAAATGGATATACGGTTTTGTATGTGTTTTCCGGATGTGTATGAGATAGGCATGAGTCATTTAGGTATTCAGATACTTTATGACATGTTTAACAAAAAAGAAAATGTGTATTGTGAACGGGTATATTCCCCGTGGCCGGATCTCGATAAAATTATGAGAGAACAGAATATTCCTTTGTTTTCTTTAGAGACCCAGTCCCCGGTAAAAGATTTTGATTTTCTTGGTATTACATTACAATACGAAATGTGTTATACCAATATTTTACAGATATTGGATTTATCCCATATACCCCTATGGACTAAAGACAGAACATTAGATGACCCCTTTGTAATAGCAGGTGGTCCCTGTAGCTATAATCCGGAACCAATCGCTGATTTTTGTGATATGTTTTATATTGGAGAAGGGGAAATCTCATACGAATTATTATTTGATGTGTATTTAGAAGGAAGAAAAAAAGGTCTTTCCCGAGAGGAAATGTTACATGAAATGTCAAAAGTTCCGGGAATATATGTGCCTTCCATGTACAAAGTTTCTTATCATCCGGATGGTACATTATCTGAATTTACTCCCATATATGCCGATGTTCCTTTAACAATTACAAAACAGCTGGTTATGGACTTTGATCATGCCCCATATCCTGAAAAGCCCTTAGTTCCCCATATGCAGGTTACACAGGACAGGGTAACCCTTGAAATAATGAGAGGATGTATTCGTGGTTGCCGTTTTTGCCAGGCAGGAATGATATACCGGCCAACCAGACAAAAAAATGCAGAATTGATGAAACAGTACGGACGTGATATGTTAAAAAACAGCGGTCACGAAGAGATAACATTAAGTTCATTAAGTTCATCAGATTACGAATGTCTCAAAGAAATTACTGATTTTTTAATTGATGAAGTATCCAATAATGATGTTAATATTTCTCTGCCTTCTTTACGAATTGATGCATTTGCACTTGATGTTATGAAAAAAGTTCAGGACGTGAAAAAAAGCTCTTTGACCTTTGCACCGGAAGCCGGAACCCAGAGGATGCGAAATGTAATTAATAAAGGGTTAACGGAAGATATGATTTTAAACGGCGCCATGGAGGCCTTTCATGGTGGATGGAACAAGGTTAAATTTTATTTTATGTTAGGTCTTCCTTTTGAAACAGATGAGGATGCCGAAGGAATTGCACATCTTTGCCAACGTGTTGCCGAAGAATATTATACAATTCCAAAGGAAGAAAGAAACGGAAAAATATCCATAACGGCATCTGCTTCATTTTTTGTACCAAAGCCCTTTACACCATTTCAATGGGCTCCTATGTTAGAACCTCAAAAATATAAAGAAAGAGCTTATCATGTAAAAGATACCTTTAGAGAACAAGCCAATGCGAAATCCATGAAATTTACCTATCATGATACCTATGTATCTGCTTTAGAGGGGGTACTTGCAAGAGGAGACAGGAAACTATGCAAGGTAATATATGATGTGTATCAACAAGGCGGAATATTTGATGCATGGACAGAATTTTTCGTAAAAGAGAGATGGGACAATGCATTTGAAGATAACAATATTGATATGAATTTCTATACAACAAGACAACGTAGTGTTGATGAACTTCTCCCTTGGGATTTTATAGATATCGGTGTTACAAAAGCGTTTCTGGCAAAAGAATGGGAGAATGCAAAAAATGAAATTGTAACTCCAAATTGCAGGGAAAAATGTTCAGGTTGCGGTGCTGCCAAATTTGGTGGTGGCGTATGTTTTGAAAGAGGGAATGCAAATGAAAGTACGAATTAAATATACTAAATCAGGTTCCATGAAATTCATCGGACACCTGGATGTTATGCGGTATTTCCAAAAGGCTGTAAAAAGAGCCGGCCTTGATATTGCTTATTCAAAGGGATTTAGTCCTCACCAGTTAATGTCTTTTGCAGCTCCCTTAGCATTAGGCGTAACAAGTGAAGGGGAATATTTTGAGGCTGAGTTTAACAGTTTGGTTTCCTCCGATGAATTTGTAAAAAGGTTAAATGAACAAATGGTCGAGGGAATGGCAGTAAGTGATGTTGTATTACTGCCGGAGGGCTGCAAAAAAGCAATGTCAGTGGTTGCAGCCTCTGATTATCTGATATCCTTTAACCAAAGAGAAGATGATTTGGATTTTGAAAAACGAAAAAATGCAGTATTAAAGGCAACCGGTCATCTCATGGAAAAAGAATCAATAGAAGTTTTTCGTAAAACAAAAAAACAGGAAAAGGTTGAGGACATTAAGCCGGGAATTATGAAGCTTAAAACTCAGGGTGAACAAATATATATGCTGCTTGCAACAGGCAGTGAATATAATTTAAAGCCGGATTCCGTTGTGGAAGCTTTATGTATGGAAACCGGTTATTCTTACAACAAATTTGATTATCAAATTCATCGTTTGGAAACCTACATGAAAAACGGTGAAAATGAGCTGGTTTCCCTGCTTGCTGCGGGAGAAAGAATATAATCCATGAATAAAGCTGTAATTACAAAAATTAATCAAATAAATATGTTATTTCTTTATGAAGAAAATCAATTGGTTGAATGTTATCCCTTATTAGAAAATCAATCCATAAAAATTGATGATATATACATTGGACGGGTTGAAAAGGTTGTAAAAAATATTCAGTCTGCATTTATTCGGTTAGACGATGAGCATGTAGGTTACTTACCCTTAGATGATAAACCTTATATTGTTCTGAACCGGACTTTACCAAAGGGGCTTTCTTCCATAGCTGAAAATGATTTGATTTTGGTTCAGGTTGAACAGGAAGCACAAAAAATGAAGCAACCCCGTGTAACGGGAAACATCCGACTGGGGGGGCTTAATTGTGTACTTGATTTACATTCCGGAAAATCCGGAATATCAAAAAAAATCAAGAACCGGGAAAGAGTGAATGAATTACAAAATATAATTCCTAAAAATGCTCCATATGGTTGTATTTTACGTACTGCCTGTGAAAATGTTCAAAATGAGGAAATTATTACAGAATATAAAAGGCTTTCACAGGAATTAGATCAAATTATTCATACTGCACAGTTTTCTAAAAAACGTGGTTGTATCTATAAAGGAAAGGAAGATTATATTTCGATTCTTGAAGCTTACGGAAGAACAAGACTTCATGAAATTGTATGTGATGATGAAATTATCTATGATACATTAATGAAAAATCAGTTTTCCAATGTAACCTTATATAAAGAAGAATATCCACTGTGTAAATTATTTTCATTGGAGACAGAGCTTAGCCATATTTTATCAAAAAAAGTATGGCTGAAATCCGGTGGTTTTTTAATTATTGAACCAACAGAGGCCATGGTGGTAATTGATGTAAACACCGGTAAATCCATTGGAAAAAAAGACAGAGATAAACATATATTAAAGATTAATCTTGAAGCAGCTTTAGAAATCACAAGGCAGATTCGCCTTCGGAACCTATCAGGAATCATCATGATAGATTTTATTAATATGCAGGATAAAACAAATAAAGAACAGATAGCGAAGGTCATTGAGCATCAATTATCAAAAGATAAAGTGCCGGGATATCTTGTTGATATTACGAAGCTTGATATATTTGAATTAACCAGAAAGAAAATCAGGAAACCCATTCATGAAATACTCGGTAACGAATATAGGTAAAAGCTGGAAAAAGGTGAATTGAAAAAGTAAATTCCACTTTGTAAGATTAAATTCCACTATTTGAAAA
>JBJENX010000042.1:0-3837 GCA_051880415.1 Lachnospiraceae bacterium
AAACTCCGGTTCTTCCTTTATATGTTTTTTTACATCATAGGATTTATCTTCCAGAATAATCTTATTTTCCACACTTTCATCTTCACCGCCCCACACTAATACTTCATTCGGATTAAGGGTTTCCTCTGATTTGGTAATCCGGTTATAATCATCTAAGGAAATGACGGTTATTTGTGTTATCTGATTAAAATCTGTAATATTAATTGTATAAGTATCTTCTACTCTCTGTACCATATAGAAAAACTGATAGAAACCTTCCTCATCGGCAACTTCCAAATTTTTCTCATGGGCCATTTTCTTTGTTGCAGCCTCAACCTGTGAATAATCATAATGGGTACCCTCCGGTAATCCCTCCTCAGGGTCAAAGGCATCATAGATAAAATCAACCATCACATCCCTTGGAAATCTTGTATCCAAAATCTCATCCATGGAAGCATACAAACAACTGGTGGTAGAAAGTACTACCAAAACTGCGGTACTTAAAATACAGATACTGGCAAGTCCCTGTGCATTTTGCTTCATACGATACATTAAACCGGATACGGTAATAAAATGGTCCTTTTGATAGTAGTATTTTTTATTTGCCTTCAAAAGCTTCAAAAAGGCAATGCTTCCGCTCATAAAAAGCAGATAAGTTCCAATAATAACCAATAGCACTGCAATAAAAAACCAATTCATTGCCTGTATGGGATTTTCCGTTGTTAAAGCAATAAAATAACCCGCTCCAAGGCTTATGATACCAAGAAGTGCCAGAAACCATTTTGCCTTAGGTTCCTTTTCTCCCGCACGGCCTTCATTCATTAACTCAATTGGTTTTAACCGCAACACACGGATACAGTTCACAACTAACAGTAATAGAAATACTACTGCGTATAATATGAGAGTCCATACAATTGCCTGTCCCTCTATGGAAAAATGCAGATCCGTGCTTAAATGCAACAGTTTCAACAGCACCATAAATAACAATCGGGAAAATAACATACCGGACAAAATACCAATAGCAATACAAAATAATCCCATTCCCGTAGTTTCCCAAAAAACAACTCTCATAATATGCCGTTTTTCCATGCCAAGCATACTGTATAATCCAAATTCCTTAGACTGTTTTTTCATCAGAAACCGGTTAGTATAAAATAAAATCAATGCAGAAAAGAACCCACATATTTTCTGTCCCAATTCCAGTAATATCAGCATAGAACTACTGCCAACAAAGGTCTCCTTAGAAACCTCTATGGTAATGCCGCTTAAAATATAAAACATGGCAACCATTACCGTAGCAGATAATAAAAAGGGAAAATATATATTGTAATTTTTTCGAATACTTTGAAATGCAAGCTTATGATAAATTCCTTTATTCATGCTGATCACCACCTGCCAATAATACCGTTAAGGTATCTGATATCTTACGATACATTTCATCATTATTCATATTTCCTTTATAAAGCTGATGGAAAATCTCACCATCTTTAATAAAGAGAACACGGCTGGCATGGGAAGCAGCTCTTACACTATGGGTAACCATAAGTATTGTCTGTCCTGCATCATGGAGCTGCTCAAAAATACCCAGCAAATCACCGGTAGATTTGGAATCCAATGCACCTGTGGGTTCATCTGCTAATATAATATCCGGCTCTGTAATCATGGCACGGGCAACAGCCGCACGCTGTTTTTGTCCTCCGGACACTTCATAAGGATATTTTTTAAGTAATCCTTCAATGCCAAGCTGACCGGCTATTTCCTTAAGTCTTCCTTCCATTTCCGAATATTTCTTCCCTGCAAGAACCAAAGGAAGATAGATATTATCCTCTAAGGAAAAATTATCTAACAGATTAAAATCCTGATAAACAAATCCTAAATGCTCTCTTCTGAATTTTGCCAAATCCCTTTCTTTAATTCCGGCAAAATTTTTTCCATTTAGATAAACCTCTCCGGATGTAGGGCGGTCCACAGATGATAAAATATTAAGCAGTGTGGTTTTACCGGAACCGGACTCACCCATAATTGCAACATATTCCCCCTCTTCAACAGAAAAATTCACATTGGAAAGGGCTTCTACTTTGTTACCGCCAAAACGTGTGGTATAAATCTTTTTTAATTGTTTTACTTCTAATAAAGCCATCTTTATTTCCTCCTATTTATTTTCTGTTGTTATCATAAAACAAAAGAAAATGTATTGCCTTAAGACAGGCTTACATTTTCTTTTTTATCCTTACGGTTTTGTAACATTGTAATGGGGATTTCAAAAGGATATATATGTCCATCATTATTACAAAGTTAACTATTAAAGAATATATCCACGGTTGTCCCCTCATTTACCTTTGATTCAATTCTGATTTCATGGTTTAATGCTTTTAAAATTCTGTCTACAAGGAACAATCCGATACCCGTAGCCTTCTTATCTTTTCTACCGTTATATCCGGTATATCCTCGTTCAAAAATCCTTGGCAAATCCTCCGGTGCAATTCCGATTCCTGTATCCTTAATAGAGATTACCACTGGTTGATTATCCTTAGTTTCCGTCTTTCCTTCATCCATAGATGCTGATGCCATATTTTCCCCGGTTGTAATCATAATGCTTCCTTTTGGGGTATACTTTAAACTATTGGATATCAGCTGTTTCAATACAAAAACCATCCATTTCTCATCTGTCACAACCTTACATTCCTCCGGGATATCAACCTTAACGGATATTCCCTTGGAAATGAATATTCTGGCATAATACTTCACTGCCTGATTTACCATGCTTTTTACAGAATACTCTCTAAATACATAATCCCCCTGTTCCCCTTCCAGTCGCAGATATTGAAGCATCATATCTGCATATTGTTCAATTTCAAAAAGCCTTGCTAACATATCTCCCCGAAGAGGGTCCTCCAAATCAGAGGCCATAAGCTGCAATGCCGTAAGAGGTGTTTTTATCTGATGGGTCCAAAGAGTGGTATAGGAAAGTGTATCCTCCCTTGTATTTTTTTCCATAAAAATACAGTCATTTTTTCGTTTCATCAGTTCTTCCAGCAAAAGCCGGTAATCCTTCTCTAACAAGGTTGTCCCATTTTGTAAGCCCTCTAAATTCACATCAATGGAATGAATCGCATCCATTCGTTTCCTATGGGCTTTTTTGTATCTCACATAGTCGTATCCAACGAAGGCAGCATATAAAACGGAACAAATCAAAAGAGGATACCAGATAGATGTCAAAGGAACTTCCAATAAACTAAAGACCATTAAAAAAACAACAATCCAAATGATAGCAAATATGTATATTTGTTTATGATCCCGAATATAGTGAACCACAAAATTTTGTTTCATAAAATAAACCCCGCTTTAATCCTCTATGGTGTATCCACTGCCTTTCTTTGTTGTAACAAAGTTATCCAGACCGATTTCCTTTAATTTCTTCCGAATCCTGGTAATATTTACCGTTAAGGTGTTATCATCAATAAAATTCTCGTCATCCCACAAATGCATCATAATAGTATCCCGGCTTACAATACTTCCCTTATTTTCCATTAAAAGAGCCAGAATCTGGAACTCATTTTTAGAAAAAATGGCTTTCTTTCCCTGATAAGTCATGGAACCGTCTAAAAGATTTAAAATCGCTCCCTTATGCTCTATTACATTTACTCTGCCGGAATAAGAATAACTTCTCCTTATAATGGCGCCAACCTTAGCCGTCAGAACAGATAAATCAAAGGGCTTCGCTATAAAATCATCGCCACCCATATCCATTGCCATTACAATATTCATATTATCATTTGCGGAAGATATAAAGACAATGGGAATTTTAAAAAGCTTCCGGATTTCCTTACACCAGTAAAATCCATTATAGTAAGGAAG
>JBJENX010000043.1:0-3820 GCA_051880415.1 Lachnospiraceae bacterium
AGATGTTTCTCATTTATATATTTCTCAACTTCCTTTAACAACATGGTACCAATACCCTGTCCCTGTTTTTCCGGAAGGACAAACATTTCCTCAATAAAGACCTCACTGTTATTCCACCAGATTTTTTCGTGGGCAAATAATGCCCCAATCATCTTATCATCTTCCCATGCAGTAAAGCCTACAAACTTTTTATGATCATAAAAATCCTGCAAATAATCCATTGCCGTTTCCTTATCCCATCTGCACATCCATAGTTCGTTGTTATATACTGCACATAAAATATCAGCACATGCTGAAATATCATCCATATTTAAATCTTTAATAATCATGCCATCCCCCATTATCTTATTATCACTCATTCTTTTATAAACTCAATTGTTTTTTCCTTCATAGAAATCTTTCCAACTTTATATCCATACTCTGTGAGTTCTTTCTTATATGTCAAAAAGGAATGGTCTATGGGAACACCTGCAATTTTTTCTATTTCATCATAAGTCAATTTAAAATTGCCTTGACCACTCCGGGAAACATATTCCCATAAAGCGTGATACTTACTCATTTACATCCTCCTTCTTAATCAGTCAAGCCACTGAATAAAGGCTGTTTTATCTGTACTGTTATAACCTGCATTTCCATAAAATCTTAGTGTTGCTTCTTCTTTCGAACCAGTAAGCAGCATCATTTTATAGCAGTTTTCTTTTTTTGCTATTTCTCCCGCATAGTTCAAACATTCCGTTGCATACCCTTTTCCCCGGTAGTCTCCATGGGTAACAACATTTTCTATAAATGCGTATGGTCGTATATTTCTTGTTAAATTAGGTATAATTACACATACACAGGAGGACACCAGTTTTCCATCTGCTACTTTCACAATAATATGATGATTTTTATCCTTCATAATGGTATCCCATGTATTACGTAAATGCTCGGTCATCTCCGGAACAGATTCTTCATGCAAATGTAAATACAATCCCAGCAATTCCATTAATTCAGTTTCTTTTACTTCCCTTACCATAAAAGCACCCCCTAATCATTCTTTATTCTTACATTTTATTTTTTACAATCCACGAGAGAGGCGTTACTTCTTCTTAATCAGTATGCCAATCGTTTCTCCAATCAGCATACCCATGCTAGTGCCTCCTAACTTATAGTTCCACCGCCTGATATGCAAGCTTTGTAATTCGTTCAACCATACTTTCAATCTCCTCCACGCCTGCACTATTTTCCTGTGTTGCCGCAGTCACATGTTCAATCGCATGATAATTGCCCTGGGTGTTAACATTTACCTGTTCCATACCCTTTGCAACTTCACCACTTTGTTCCTTTATAAGCTCCACAGTCTTGTCCATCTCCATAATCTGTTCTGACATCTGATGATTCGAGGTTGTAATGACCGCAGTAGATTTTCCTACATCGCGAATACTTTCCATACCTGCATTGGTAAGGGTTACACTTTGTTCCATAACATGAACTGCATTTTCTGTATGTTGCACTGCTTCTGTCACAATCTCTCCAATATCATCAACAGCTTTTTTCGTCTGTTCCGCCAGTTTTTGAATCTCGCTCGCAACAACCGCAAATCCTTTTCCCGCATCTCCTGCTCTTGCCGCTTCAATAGAGGCATTCAATGCAAGAATATTGGTTTGATTAGAAATTCCCGTAATTACATTGATGATTCCAAGAATTTTTTTTGATTTTTCCCCCAGTTGCCATATAATTTCTTTACACTCGCTGGTACTTGCATGAATCTGTTCCATACTACCTGTTGCCTCATCCATTTTATCCTGATTTTCTTTTGTTCTCTCAGTTATTTGTCTTGCAAGATCGGCTACCTGACCATTCATGGAACCAAGAGAAATTAACTGGGAATTAATTCCCTGGGTTCTTCCGTTTATACCTGTTATTTCTTCCGTATTTTCACTAAAACTTTGTAAAACACTGTTTGCCTCTTCTGCAATTTCCTCATTTGCTTTCATGGAAGCCTCTGTAATTACCGATAGTTCCTTTACCATTTGAAGCAATTCATCTGAAGTCTGTCTTGATTTATCCTGCATCAGTTTCATTTCCTTCATCATTCGTTCCTGTTCTTCTGCATTTAACAGATTGGAAAGCATGCCGGCAGTTCTCTCACATAACATGGTAAAAATTGCCGCAATGGCTACCAATACCAAAGCTCTTGGAACGATTCCATACACAACCAGTTTATAAACGCTGGTAAAATTATGGTCCGTAAGGGTATCAAGTGTAAAATCAAGCCACTGACCGATTGACACACCGATTACGGTTAAAATAGTTGTTATAATATTTAATTTTTTAGAAAAATATAAGCTGGCAATGGCAATTGCATATATGTATAAAAGAACAACATGATATCCCAAAGTGGAAGCAGATATGGTTACAAACATAACTGCACATAAAATAATCACATATTTCACATAACTACCCTGCTGCTTTCCCACACACACCAGTAATGTTGGTATCCACAATAAAATAGATCCCATTACAAATGCAAAGGTCATTATTCCCATATCAACTACAAAAATACCAAATACATTCATAAAATATATTAACGTAAATATAATAAAGGTAATTCTCATTACCTTTGCCACTGCAATATTAGCCTGTTTTTCATTTTGAATTAATACACCGTTGTTTGGTTCCATCCCAATCTCCTCCATTCATCACATGTTTTTCTAAATATTCCATCCTTAATTATTTTTCCAATAACGCCTTAAAGACTACATCTTTATCATAATTATTTTCTACAAATCCCGGAATCTCTTTCATTGCCTTATATACACTTACACTGAATCCAGTAAGTATATCACCGATTTCCTCCTCGCCATATGGACATTCACCGGTTACAATCAAAGTAGCCAGACTGTGTACTACAAGCCACATATCCCGAAAATAACGGTCTGCAGTCAGTGCATCAATATGATAAATGGATTGTAACGACGGCCTTACCAAATCCTGGGAATGTTTCAATGCTTTCATAACACCGCCCTTATCATCTTCCCGATGCGATAAGAATAACAAACGATACAACTCCGGTTCTTCCTTTGCAAAACGAATATATTGCATTCCGACGCCATAAAAGGGAATGGGCATCTGAAGTCCTTTCGTTACATAGTTGTCATAAAGGTTTTCTGCAGCCTGTCTTACTTCACTTTTTGCTTCATCAATGGTATGAAAGCAGGTAAAAACCGGCTGTGTAGATACACCAAGTTCTGTCGCCAGTGCTTTTGCAGTTAATGCATCGATTCCCTTAGCACGAACAACCCTGACTGCTGCATCAACCATCTCTTCCCTTGTAAATTTGTTTCTTGGAGCCATTTTATGTATTCCTTTCCAATACCCTTTATAATATATTGCTCAATATATATCACCTGATATATATTGAGCAATATTATAATGTTGGATATCATTCCTGTCAATATTGTGAATTACATTATCTTCCATTCTGCAGTATTTTCCATTATCCTTATTCCTTTGCATTCACCATTGCATAGATATACGTATCCTTCCATATTGGATTTCCCTTTTCGTCTGTCCAGAAATAAACATTTTGTTTTAAATGAGCCTCTCGTTGAAGACCAATTGCTTCCAATAATTTCCATGAGTTTTCATTACATGGATCACATTCTGCAAATATTCTGTGAACTCCATTCTGAAACGCAAATTGAATAATGGATTTGCAGCTTTCTTTTGCATAACCCTTTCCCCAGTATGCCCGATTAAAAACAAATCCGATTTCAAAGGAATCAAAATCCCTTTTACCAAGATAAATATTTCCAATCATTTTATGATTTTCCTTCAG
>JBJENX010000044.1:0-3750 GCA_051880415.1 Lachnospiraceae bacterium
GGAACTGTTTTGTAAAACTTATAAATTTTAATTCCCCCGAATTCGGGGGAATTAGAAAAAATGCAATTGAATTACTTCAATACCTTTGGATTTTGTTCTTCCAAAATGGACATTTGATGTATGGCAATCTTATTTAATTTTATCAGACGTTCTTTCTGACTTAATCCGTCTTCAATCAAAACTGCATTGATATTTTCCATGTTGGAAAGACAAATCAATTCATTAATGCTGGCATAATCTCTGATATTCCCCTTTTTGTCAGGATGTTCTTCACGCCACTGCTTGGCAGTCATACCAAACAATGCCATATTTAATACATCTGCTTCAGATGCATAAATTACAGAGGTCTGCTGTGGTGTAAGCTCAGCTGGAATCAGATTTGTTTTTATGGCATCTGTATGTATTCGGTAATTGATTTTTGCCAGCTCTCTTTTCGCACTCCAGCCAAGTAATGCTTGTTCTTCTTTTTTTAACCGTTCAAATTCCTTAATCAGATACAGCTTAAACTGAGGAGATACCCAGCTCGCAAATTCAAAAGCAATATCTTTATAAGCGTATGTTCCACCATACCTTCCAGCTTTGGCTATGATACCTTTGGAATTAGTTCTGGTTACCCATTGCTTAACCGACATGATAAAACGATTAAGTCCAGCTTCATGCATTATTTCGTCGTATGCATTAATATCAAAATCTTCATTATACATTTCTTCCCAGATACCCAGAAATTCTATTGTATTTTTGTTACGGAGCCATTTCTCAATCAATGCAGGTCCATTATCAATTTTCCGCACCATATCTGTTAAGGAAATGTAATCATCTTCTTCAATCTGTAATACCTGTATTTCTGTACCATCAACATTGATTTTTCCCATAAATCAACAGTCCTTTCTTTATTCTTTATCCTTCGCCCGGCTCTTATACACATTATACTGGTTCTTGCATTTGCCACTGCAAAATACGCTGTTGGGTCTGCCGGCAACAAAGGCATTTCCACAGTGCTTACATACCTTCAGTGAGGACTTTTCATCTGTAAGCATAAAAGAAAACATCATCTGCACACCTAACAGAAGCGAATGAAAGTCCCAGACAATGGTAGGACGTTCAAGCAGCTCTATGTGATAGGTTGGTGCAATACCGCTAAATGCCGCCATTCCCTGACGGTAAAGCTGTTTTTGCATATCATCCAGCATGTCAAAGTCCTGATAATAGAGAAAGCTTGACATAAAGGTAAATGCCCAATCCTTGAACAGTGTTACAAGCCAGTCATATCGTTCCGCATATTCTTTCTGAAAACTCATCATTACTGCCTGCGGTTTGTTTTTCATGGTCATAATTAGTGCCATCATCTGCATATCGTCCGTACTCCATGAAGATTCCATCCCTTTTTTTACAAAATCAATCTTATCAAAGGGAAAGAAGTAAGAAAGATATTTTTCCGTAGTCATGCTTTCCTCTTTGATGAAATGGTTCTTCGGCAAATATACCGCATGGTAGGTAATAAAGTCCGGTGTGGTAGGAAGTGCTGTCATAAATCCAAGCAGTCCGTAACAGGTAACAAAATCCATAATGGCATTCTGCAAACGTTCCTGTGTATTATTTTTGTCCATGCACATCAATCCAAGGTTTACCGCCTTTAATACCATCTGCTCCGAATCCTTTAGCGGATTATAAAGAGACACTTTCGCATCCGGTGAAGGTGTGATGTACAACGTACCTTCTTTATCTTCCCTCCATTCATATTTGTCATATCGTGCCCAGTTGGAGCTGGTTTTCTGGAATAGGTTACTCATAAAAGCCTCCAATCTATCTGTTCTAAAATGTAATCTGTATCCATTTAAAATATATTACTATCATACCAAGCATGTCCTACAAGGTCAAATGGTATTTGTGATTTCTTTCGTTTTATTATTCTTTTTATCCGTAATCAGTGACCGATAGGTATCATAAAAAATCTGCTCAGCCTTCGTCAGGGAAATGTGATTATCCAATCTGTTTTGTAATGCCTGCATAAAGGACTTACGAAGTTTCTTTAACATTGTGTCACGGATTTTGCGGATGTTTCTGTCAGTCTGCGCCCTAAATACTGCAATCAACTGGCAGGAATATCCCTTAATGGCAAGCTGGTACAACAGCTCTTTTTGAACATCCTTCAATGCAAAAATCGCTCTGGAAATATCCTCATCCGTCACCAGCTCATGAATTTCAAAGGGACAGTCATAAATGGTATCAAGGAAATCCCCTTTCATAATCTGTTTCCAGAAAACATGCCGGATGGGGGCAGGAATTACAATCTCATCCGGCGACATTCCCCATTCAAGGGGAACATCCGATCTTCCTATTTCATGGTAGCGTTCCTTACGTTCCCGGTTGGCATCAAGCCTGTTCCACCATGTAACCACATTCTCAAAATCTTCTTCGGTTCTGGCAGAATCCTCAAGACGTGCCAGCGCTTCCTGTTCCAGTTCACGTTTCAGTTTTTTTCTTGTTGATGCTTCCGGTATCCTTGATACTTCCGGCTCATTTTCCATCTCAAGTTCTATTTCAAGAATGGCGGCATTCTCCCGTTCAAGGGCATCCGTCAGGTCATCTTCCAGTATGTCTTCTTCAAAATAATCATTTGTACATTCCTTCAACAGGATTTCACCACCTTCCAAAAATATTTATCAAATTTTTTCAAAAAACAGTTCCGTTTTAGGGACTGCATTTCTCCTATAGGTGAGGAAGTAATCTTATTTATCTAAAAAAGATTACTTTAAACCAGACGAAAGGAGCCGGATTTCATGAAGATTTATCTTATCCGTTGCCGCAGTCCGTCAAAGATACTTTGATTATACCAAACATATGTTTGCATTTCAAGAAGGAGGTGAAATTATTATGGAGCAGACAGCAAATACGGAGCAGGTAATGTCCTCTTTTACCAAAAAGATAGGACAGACCACCTATAAGGTAAATGTGTTTTTCGCAGAGAATACCACATCTACCTTTGAGGATAAGCTTTTGCATCTGATGGCAAATGATATTGCCAACCGGATGCAGGATATACCGGATGCAGAGTAATTGTTACACAAATCAATTGTTTTTAAGCTGATATTTCATCAGCAGGAAGGAGTTTTGTATGGGTAAATCAACCAAAACCTATGAAGAAAGAATCCAGGAGAAGGATTTAAGGATCGAGAAGCTGGCGCAGGAGCTGAAGCGTTATGAGGCACAAAAGAAGCAGCTGGAGAAACGCAGGAAGGAGGAAGAACGCAAAATTCGTACCCACCGTCTGATTGAAATCGGTGCGGCGGTGGAGTCGGTGCTGGGAAGATGTATTGAGTTAGAAGAAATTCCAAAGCTGATTGCATTCCTAAATAAGCAGGAAGCAAACGGAAAATTTTTCTCCAAAGCAATGCAGAAAAGTCCGGATACGGACATGAGAAAAGAAGAATGCGGGGAGTCAGGAGTTTCCTGATTCCCTTCTCTTTTTAGGGAGAAGGGCGCGCGAAAGAGGCTTATGGGAAGCATCCAGATTCCAAAAGATAAACTTTCGAACCGGTCTGCTTACCATAGGAAGAACGCCGGTGGCGTTCTTCCATATGGAATATGAACTATACACTAAGGAGGATATGCACTATGGCAATTTATCACTGCAGTATCAAAATTATCGGCAGGAGCGATGGGAAATCGGCAGTTGCTTCTTCTGCCTACCGCTCCGGCGAAAAGCTCATGGATGACCGCACAGGTCTTATCCATGACTTTACCAAAAAG
>JBJENX010000045.1:0-19618 GCA_051880415.1 Lachnospiraceae bacterium
CGGACAAACGGTTTTCAAGACCGCCTCGTTATGACCACTTCGATACCTCTCCATGTGACGAATCTTTTTTGTTTTCGTCAGCGACATTGACTATATTAACACTAAGTTTTTTCTATGTCAACAACTTTTTACATTTTTTCCTAAAAATTTTTCGACCATAAATAAATCCTCAGGTGTAGTGATTTTTATATTACAATAATCCCCAAAAATCACCTTTGAATGCAGGCCTCCAAACCGTTCCATAATCATTGTATCGTCGGTTATATCTGTTATATTATCCCTTTTCATTTTTTCATATGCAGAAATTAACATATTTGTTGAAAAAGTTTGAGGCGTTTGAATCTGCCACAGCATTTCCCTTTTAGGGGTTTCAATTCCCACGCCCTTTTCGTCAACCATTTTTATGGTATCCTTAACAGGAACTCCTACCGTACATGCATTAGATATCATCACCTCATCTATGGAGCGCAACAGCATATCCTCCGTCACACATGGTCTCGCCGAATCATGGATTAGAACATAATCCGTGTCCTTTAAATATTGCAAACCATTATAAACCGACCAGTATCTTTCACTTCCACCTTCTACAATACAAGATACTTTTTTGATTCCATATTTCTCTACAATTTCATTTTTACAATACGCAATGCTATCCTTGCCCGTAACAAGAACGATTTCATCTATTTTATTACACTTAGAAAATACATTTAATGAATAATACAAAACAGGCCTGTTACATACTTCCATAAACTGTTTCGGACAATCCGACTGCATACGGCTGCCTTTTCCCGCTGCCAAGATAACAGCACCAATCTTTTTCATAATCACGCCCCCAATTATACACGCTGGCCTATTTTCAAATTAGGAACCGCATTTAAATCCCATCCATGTCTGACACCTTTTATATATCCATAATACCCGGCAACACCTATCATTGCTGCATTATCTGTGCAATACTTTGGGGACGGACAATAAAAACGAATCCCTTCCTTTTCACAAGCCTCCGTTATGCTCTTCCGAAGAGAAGAATTTGCGGCAACCCCTCCTGCAATGGCTAACTTGTCCATTCCCATTTCTTTCGCTGCACTAATTGCATGGGTTGTCAAAACATCTATTACTGCATATTGAAAAGATGCGGCTACATCTGCTGTATTCACCGTCTCACCTTTCATTTCACATTGATTTAAATAATTCAAAACTGCAGATTTCAAACCACTGAAGCTAAAATCATATGCAAAACCATCTACCTTTGCCCTTGGAAACGGAATTGCCATAGGATTTCCCTCCTTTGCCAGTGCATCAACTTTAGGTCCTCCCGGATATCCCAAACCAATTGCCCTTGCGACCTTATCAAAAGCTTCTCCGGCAGCATCATCCCTGGTCATTCCAACAATTTCAAACCGGTCATAATCCACCACCTTAACCAAATGGGTGTGTCCTCCCGAAACAACAAGGCATAAAAAAGGAGGTTCCAAATCCTTATGTTCTATATAGTTAGCGGCAATATGTCCCTCAATATGATGAACACCCACTAAAGGTTTATTTGATGCATAGGCAATGGCCTTAGCCTCTGAAACACCTACCAATAATGCACCTACAAGCCCTGGTCCATAGGTTACTGCAATTGCATCCATATCCTCAAGGGCCTTATCTGCATCCGTTAGTGCTTTTTTAATTACCGGATTAATCTTTTCTATATGCTTACGAGACGCAATCTCCGGAACAACTCCTCCATACAGCGTATGTAAATCTATCTGGGAATATATTACATTAGAGCATACCTCTCGTCCATTTTTCATAACTGCTGCCGCAGTTTCATCACACGACGATTCAATCGCCAGAATATATATGTCTTCTGCCATTACTAGCCTCCTTAAAGCTGCATCAACTCATAAATGCAATCAATTGCTCTCGTCCTCATTATTGACAGTCTGCCAGCCGAGAATTTTCCATCTGCCCTCAGAGTCCTTACGAAGGAGATATTCCTGGTCAACAGAAAGGGAATACGACTCTATTTTCATTACCAAAGTAACTTTTGTTTTAGCGTACTCGGTTTCACCTTCCGTATTATATTCCACCTGACTGCCCTCTGCAACAGTAAAACTTACAATTTTTTTCTTTTCCTTTTCATATTGTTCAATTTCATTCATTAGCCCTTCTAACTGGTCACTTTCTGAATTATTCGCAAGAAGTTCTTCATCAAATAACTGGCGGATATTTTTATTAATTTTAACCAGTTCCTCATCTGATAAGTTTCCACTATATGCATACTTTATTAATGTATTATGTAATTTCACAGTTTCCCGGACAGTCTTTGGATAATCATTTTCAAAATCATAATCCAATAGTTTCTCAGTCTCAGAAGGAACCGTAGCATCCTGTTTTTTTCCCGACTTGTCATTCAAATACGTGTAATAAAACAAACCGGCAATCACAACAACCAATATGAATAAGGTAAATGCTTTTGTATCTATTTTTTTCATAGGCCTTCCTCCTCGAACAATAACGTAGTGGTTCTTCTATCTTTTGCAATTACCGTATCAGGAAATATCTTTCTTACCTCATCCTTATAATCTGCAGGATGCACTAGGGAAGGTGAATAATGTGTAAGCCACATTTCTTTTACCTGAGCTTCCTTTGCAAGAGTAGCCGCCTCATAAAAGGTCATGTGTTTATGCTCTCTTGCCTTTTGTTCTTTATCCGGTTCACCATACATTCCTTCACAGATAAACAAATCAGAGTTCATGGCATTTTTCACAATACTGTCTGTTGGTCTTGTATCCGTACAATATGTTAGTTTGATTCCTTTTCGCGGCTTCCCCAACACCATATCAGGCGTATAACTGACTCCATTTTCAGTAATTGTTTCTCCTTTTTGAAGACGGTTCCAACAGGAAATGGGTATATTCAACTCCTTTGCCCGCTCCACATCAAACTTACCTGCCCTGTCAAGCTCGAAGCTATAACCGTAGCAGGTTACATTATGATTTACACGAAATGCATTAATCCTAAGTCCGTTAAAGGTATAACTCTCCTCTTCATTCTCCAATTCTATGAAATGAATATCAAAAGGCAATTCCGGGGCAATCATCCTTAATGCGTTTACTATTTTTTCCAGCCTTTTGGGTCCAATCATAGTAATCGGTTCCGTCCGCTGGGCATTTCCCAATGTCAAAAGCAACCCAGGCAATCCACTTATATGGTCGGCATGAAAATGGGTAAAACAAATTACATCTATAGGTTTTACCGTCCAGCCCTGTTGTTTAATAGAAACCTGGGTACCCTCTCCACAATCCACCAAAACATTCATCCCGTTATATCGTATCATGAGCGAAGTTAATGCTCTATATGGAAGGGGCATCATTCCACCGGTTCCCAATAAACATACATCTATCATCTCATCCCTCTTTTCACAACAATTCTGTTTTATCTCTTTTCTCAATGGGAATTAACAATTCCTGTTCCAATATATACATACATTCTTCACATATATTGAATTCCCATACTTTTCCATCCTTTTTAGAAAAATATCCCCATTCCTTCTTAACATGCAGATAATCTTCCATTACAATCCCTTTTTCTTCCTTCAGGGTTTTACCACATTTATTACATATTACCATATATTCATCCTCCGTTTTTGGCATATATAATTATGTTAGTCGAATATTCAATCAAAATCCAGTGGTAAATATTGTTCTCTAATTCCACTACAATCTTTTTTCCATAATAAGGGCATCTTCTGTGGGATTAGAATAATACGCCCTTCTCTTTGTCATAAGGGTAAAATCATTTTTTTCATAGAAATGCTGAGCTGCCTTATTACTGTTTCTAACCTCTAGCAAAATTCTGTTGGCATAGCTTTGTCTTGCCTTTTCTTCAACCTGATTTAACAGCAGTTGTCCAATCCCCTTATTTCTATAGGGACTGTCTACCGCTATATATAACAACTCCGCTTCATCCACAATTACCATCATTCCGGCAAAGCCTATCACCATATCCATATTTGTATCATATGCGATATAGAAATGATTATACTCATATTTAAGCACATCCATTAACGTTTCCAAAGTAAGTTTTTCCGGCAAATTATTCCCTGCAACATCAGCAACCTGTTCACAATCCTTTCTTTCCATAGAAAGGATACGAATACTATCCATTCATTTGCTCCTTCTTCATCCGTTCTCTCTCTGCCTGAGATAATCTTAAATATTCCGGTTCAAAATCATCAGGATTGGTTACCAGTCCTTTCTTATAATAATAAACACCCCGAGAAGCAATGGAACCGGCTCTTTGTTTATTCATATGGGCAGGTGCAAAGAAAAAAGGAACCTCCAGTTTCTCTTCAATAACCTGTTGATAGACATCTACTCCGTCCCCTAGGAAAACAACTTCCTCACCAATTATATTTAAGGCCTCAATTATCTCTTCAATTCCAACGGCAATCTGGTCCTTTACAATCTCCATGTCATTGTTAATAAATCTGTATATACCTGTGTATACCTGATTTCTTCTGGCATCCATTAAAGGACATACCAAAGCAGATGTGCCATACATATTCATGGCAAGACCCTCTAAGGTTGGGATACCCACAACAGGTTTATCAAGGGATAGTGCAAGTCCTTTTGCTGTTGCCGAACCGATTCTAAGTCCCGTAAAGGATCCCGGTCCCATGGCAACTGCTATTGCATCAACAGTTGATAAATCTGTCTCAGACATTTTTACAATCTCATCCAGCATAGGAAGTAATGTCTGGGAATGTGTTTTTTTGTAGTTCATGGTATACTCTGCAATTAAATCATTGTCCTCCAAAATAGCAACTGATGCTACCATTCCGGAACTGTCCAAAGCCAATATCTTCATTTTTTTCATCTCACATATCTTATAATTTTTGAATACATTTTTATAAACGGGTTATACCGATTCAATCACAATCTTCCGGAAATCAAATCCCTTGTCCAAATCCTTTGTTATGGTAATTTTTGTATAATGGGGAGGCCATATGTCTTCAATGATATCAGCCCACTCAATTAAGCATACGCCTTCACCATATATCTTATCCCAATATCCGATTTCTTCCATTTCATCAGATTCCTCAATCCGGTAAACATCAAAATGATACAGCGGAATACGGCCCTCCTCATATTCCTGAAGAATCGTAAAGGTAGGACTGTTGATATTGTCCTCTATATCCAATCCTTTGGCAAACCCCTGGGAAAACAACGTTTTACCAACACCCAAGTCACCGATCATACAAAAAACGTCTCCCGGTTTCGCATTTTGGCCTAATTGCATTGCTATATCAAATGTATCTTTTGGATTTCTGCTTTCATACTCCATATATATCTTCCCATCACATGTTATGCTTTTTTATTTTACCGGATACCTTTGTACCGGACTTTTTACCATATTCCATCACTATATCTTCAAAGGCTTCACACTGATTTCCCATAGACTCCTTTGGAAAAACAAATGCATGAATCTTACTGCTATATACCAGATATTGCTTTGATGTTTTCACAACCTTCACAATTTTGTCCCAGCCAATACTTTGACTTTGTTCTTCCTGAGACACTGTAATTCCTTCTTCATTTATGGTATAACAAAGAGGCATTTTGTATGCAGGATTTCTCTTTGCCTGACTGCGGGATCTTGACCACAAGGTAAAGGGTTCAAACACCGTAAACCAGAGTCCCACAACTAAAAGCACCGCTTTGTTACTGTCACCCAATGAAGAAAATGAAGTGAATAATGTAACAAATGCTCCCAATGACAAAATGAGTCCTATGATACCTGACAACTTACAATAACTGTGATGAATTGAAAATCTGAATATATCCTTTGCTGTCATTAAAACAGAAAATGATACACTGTTTTCTATGTCTGTTTCCTTTTCCATTTTTACCTCTTTTCATAGAAATATAATTATATAATCATAGACAACTGGATTCTTTTTCTCTTTAAATCCACGCTTAGCACCTTAACCTCAACCACATCACCAACACTGACAACCTCTAAAGGATGCTTAATAAACTTCTTATTGGTTATCTGGGATATATGAACAAGTCCATCCTGATGCACTCCAATATCTACAAAGGCACCAAAATCTATAACATTTCGAACAGTCCCTTTAAGTACCATTCCCTCTGTCAAATCCTCCATATCCATTACATCGGTACGCAAAATAGGTTTTTGCATTTCATCACGGGGATCTCTTGCCGGTTTCTCTAACTCTTTTATTATATCATCCAGGGTAAGTTCTCCAACTCCCAGCTCCTTTGATAATTGACTTCTGTCTTTTGCAAGCATGGATAATCCTACTAATCCCTGACTGCTAATATCAGACAAGGAATATCCCAATCTGGTCAAAAGCTTTGTTGCCGCTTCATAGCTTTCAGGATGTACACTGGTAGCATCCAAAGGATTGTCCCCACCTGTAATACGCATAAATCCTGCACATTGTTCGTATGCCTTTGGTCCTAATTTCGCAACCTGTAATAACTCCCTACGATTGGTAAAACGTCCATGTTCTTCTCTATAGGAAACAATATTTTTTGCAATGACCTTGCTGATTCCCGATACGTATTCTAATAAGGAAGCTGATGCCGTATTTAAATCAACCCCTACTTTATTAACACAATCTTCTACGACACCGGTTAAGGCCTCTCCCAATTTCTTTTGATTCATATCATGCTGATATTGTCCCACACCAATGGACTTGGGATCAATCTTAACAAGCTCCGCCAACGGATCCTGCAATCTTCTTGCTATGGAAGCCGCACTTCTTTGTCCTACATCAAAATTAGGAAATTCCTCCGTAGCCAGTTTACTTGCCGAATACACAGAGGCGCCTGCCTCATTCACAATTACATACTGTACCTTTTCAGGAATCTCTTTGAGCAATTCTGAAATCACCTGCTCCGACTCCCTGGATGCTGTTCCATTACCTACAGAAATCAGAGTGACACCATATTTTTTGATTAAACCATGTACAATTTTCTTTGCCTCGGCAATCTTTTTCTGGGGTTCTGTAGGATACACCACAACTGTATCTAACACCTTTCCCGTAGCATCTACCACAGCCAGCTTACAACCGGTACGGAAAGCAGGGTCCCAACCCAAAACCACATGGCCGCTTACCGGTGGCTGCATAAGAAGCTGGGTTAAATTCTTACCAAACACAGTAATGGCACCGTCCTCCGCTTTCTCTGTCAGTTCATTACGAATATCCCGCTCCACAGAGGCTGCAATCAATCTTTTATAACTGTCTGCCATTGCCTGCTGTAACAAACCTGTGGTATTGGGATTATCCTTTACAATAATCTGTTTCTCCAGATATGCAAGAATTTTATCTTCAGGGGCAGCAATCTTAACCACAAGAAACTTTTCTTTCTCACCTCTGTTGATGGCAAGAATCCTGTATCCCGCAGCCTTTACAACCGGCTCCTCAAATTCATAATACATTTCGTATACAGACTGTTCCTCCGGATTCTTTGCCGACGTTACGATTTTTCCTTCCTTATAGGTAATATCTCTGATATATGTTCTGTACTGTGCATCATCAGATATATTTTCAGCAATAATGTCAAGGGCTCCGGCAATGGCATCCTCTACTGATTCCACACCTTTTTCTTCAGATATATATGCTTCCGCTTCCTGTTCCATCCCCTTGTCTGTCATCTGCAAATATATAATATTTGCAAGTCCCTCTAAGCCTTTTTCCTTTGCAATTATCGCTCTGGTTCTACGTTTTTGTTTATATGGACGATACAAATCCTCTACTGCAACCAAAGTCATGGCTTCCTTAATTTGCTTTTCCAGTTCCGGGGTTAATTTCTCCTGTTCCGCAATGCTTGCAAGCACCGTTTCCTTACGTTCCGAAAGATTTCTCAAATAAGTAAGCCGTTCATACAAATCACGTAACACTTCATCATTTAAAGACCCTGTCATCTCTTTACGATAACGGGCTATGAAGGGAATCGTGCAGCCCTCATCTATCAATTTAATTGTAGCCTCCACCTGACTTGTTTTTATGTTTAGCTCCTTTGCGATAACCTTTGCTATATCCATCAAATAATCCTCTGTCTTTCCTAAATGTTTCTGTTATTCTATATAATATCCATTATAAATCCATATGAATCTCTTTGTTCTTTGGTTCAAAGGCACGATAACTTACTCCTGCCATATTAAACATCATTTTTGACGCCATTGTAGACTCTGTATCCGCGTATTTATCTGATAAATACACAATTTCTTTAATCCCACTTTGAATAATTGCCTTTGCACATTCATTGCAGGGAAACAAAGTAGAATAACAGGTTGCTCCTGCCAGGGAACCACCACTATAATTAAGAATTGCATTTAACTCTGCATGACATACAAAGAAATACTTATTCTCTAAAGGCTTTCCTACTCTTTCCCAAGGCATTTCATCATCATTACATCCGGATGGCATACCATTGTATCCTACAGACAATATTTTATTGTTACTGTCAACTATACAGGCACCTACCTGGGTATTGGGGTCCTTACTGCGTTCTGCCGAAAGCATGGCAATTCCCATAAAATACTGGTCCCAGCTTAAATAATCTTCTCTTTTCATTTTGTACCTCCGCATGTGATTTCTCTTTTTCTTTTGCCATAACACATTAAGTCATATGGGTAATCATACCATAAAACCTGCATTTTCGTAAACACTCTAAGTGAAAATACCCATAATAAAAACGCGGCAGTATAATGACTGCCACGTTCCTATTAAACAAAATATTAATATTGGAATACACTAAAACTAACACTGCTTACCTTACCCGTATCTTTGCTGACAAAAAATGAGTAAGTACAATATACATCCTCTGAAGGCTTTATATCAATTGCATAATAATCACTGTCGTTGGTTCCGGAATAATATACTTCTTCATACTGCTCAAGAAATTTCTCTACTTCATCCGTTGTCATTCCAACCTGCAAACCACCTACCAAAACAACTCTACCTGAACCTTCACCTTCATCATAATCATACTCATCTACCGACATAACAATGGCATCATCCAGATTCTTAATGGTACTGTCTGTATCATTATACAGTCCAATGGTAACGCCGGTTGAATCATCACCCTCTACAAGGTCAAGCCATGCATAATCATCTGCCTCGATTCCATCCTTATAGTAGTCCATATCATATTCATCGATTTCCACAGCATCCTTTATCTCAGAAAACTTACATGGAAGTGTATATGTTTTTCCATATAACTCAACCTGCACACAGGAAGTATCTGTAGTTTCATTATATCCACCTGTATAGGAATACTTGTTATCATCGCTGTCAGTATCATCCTCTGTTGTAGCATCTTTATTCTTGTCGGAATTATCCTTAGAAGAATGTATCTTATTATCATCCTTGTCTTCCGTTGTCTGGTCATCCACTATAGGATTGTCATCTCCAAACCCGGTAAGCTCTGTTGAAAATTCTCCATTAAAAGCAAAATAGATACCAAAAATAATTGATAATAAAATACCAATAATAGAACAAATCAAACCGGCAATAGACATTCCCGACTTTTTGCCCTTAACAAGACATACAATACTTAATATTAAACCAACAATACCGAAAATGCCACAGCATGCACATCCTACAAGTCCCAAGATACCAAATACCAATGCACAAATTTCTAATGCCTTACTTTCTTTTTGGGAAGCTACCGGTTCATTATATGGCATGCTATATGGTTCATTGGGAGCCGTATAATTATATGTATTTTCCGTTGGCATGGAATAGGGCTCCTGGGGAGCCGAATACATATTATAACCCTCCGGTTTCCATTCGCTATTTCCGGTTCCAAATGTGTTATTGTCTAAACCATTGTTCCCCATACATTCTCCTCCTTCTATTTACCTCTGTTAATCACCTAATCCGAACTTCTCATGAACAGCATTCATTGCCTTCTCGGTATATTTTTCATCTATTAAAACCGATACACGAATCTCAGAAGTAGAAATCATCTTGATGTTAATTCCTTCATCATACAAAGCTTCAAACATCTTTGCTGCAACTCCGGCATTACTCATCATTCCGGCACCAACAATAGAAACCTTTGCCACATTTTTCTCCACATCAATCTTATCATATTCATGGAAATGTCTTTCGATAATCTCAACCGCTTCATCCGCATTCTCAACAGCAACAGTAAAGGAAATATCCTTTGTTGTGTCACGTCCTACCGACTGTAAAATCATATCCACATTAATATTATGTCTTGCCAAATGATTAAATAATCTAAATGCAACTCCCGGTTCATCCTTTAATCCAATCAACGCAACTCTGGCTGCATCCTTATCCGCTGCCACTCCGCTAACAAGCATCTTTTCCATTTTTGTATCCTCCTTAACAACAGTACCCTCTGAAGTATTCAAGCTGGAACGAACAACTAACTGTACGCCCTGTTTCTTTGCAAGTTCAACTGAACGATTATGCAACACACCTGCTCCCAATGTGGCAAGCTCAAGCATCTCATCATAAGTAATCTGACTAAGCTTTCTTGCGTTAGGAACTTTACGGGGATCTGCAGTGTATACACCGTCAACATCAGTATATATTTCACATGCATCAGCATTCAATGCTGCCGCAAGTGCAACAGCTGTGGTATCTGAACCACCACGACCCAAAGTGGTATAATCATCAAATTTATTAATACCCTGAAATCCTGTAACAATTACAATCTTTCTTTGATCCAGCTCATGACGAATTCTTTCACTGTCAATACGTTTTAATCTTGCATTACCATAAACAGAAGTGGTATGCATTGCTACCTGAAACGCATTTAATGAAATAGCAGGAACACCTAAATTATTCATAACCATTCCCATTAACGCAACAGACATCTGCTCACCAATTGTATAAAGCATGTCCATTTCACGCTTTGGGGGATTCGGGTTCATATCCTTTGCCATATCAATCAGCTCATCTGTATATTTACCCATAGCTGATAATACTACAACCACGTCATTACCTTTTTTGTAGTCTTCAATACATCTATTTGCAACATTATACATTCTTTCCTTGTTTGCAACAGAAGTACCGCCGAACTTCTTAACAATTAACATTGTATGTTTCCTCCTAATGATTTAAAGTCACCTAGCATAATTTACTACTTTTCAAGAAAATAATCAATCACTTTCTTAGAAATCCACACGAATCACGCTATAAACATCTGTAAATTTGGCAATTCCTTCCGCAAACACACTTTCCTTAATAGGCTTGGTAATAAATGCCAGTTCATCCTTTATTCCCGGTGCCTTCACATATAACACATCACCAAAGGAGTGGAGAATATCCATCATTTGGTCATCATCCAATCCCTTATCCTTCATTCTTACAAAGAATTTGTTCTCAAAGTCATCAAAAGCACCCAGTTCATATTTCTTTTCATCCCAAATAACCGGAACATTCATTCCAAGATTCTTTACTGCATCTACAACATCTGCAACAACTGCACTGGCAGTAGGCAGTTTTCCCGCACCACGTCCGTAAAACATTGCATCATCCAATACATTACCATGTACAAAAATACCATTAAACACATCATCTACATGAATAAGCGGATGTTTTTTACCAATCATAACAGGAGCAACCATAGAATAGAACTTTCCATTCATTTTCTTACTCATTCCAAGTAATTTAATGGAGGCATTTAAGGATTTGGCATATTCAAAATCCACCGAGGAAATCTTGGTGATTCCTTCTGTATGTATATCTTCGTAATCAACCTGTTCTCCAACTACCAGTGAAGTAAGGATTGCAATTTTACGACATGCATCATAGCCTTCCACATCAGCTTCCGGATTACGCTCCGCATAACCCAGCTCCTGTGCCACGGATAAAACCTCCTCAAAGGCAGAACCCTTTTGAGACATTTCTGTCAATATATAATTTGTTGTTCCGTTTAAAATACCTGTAATCTCTGTAATATCGTCTGCAGTCAGACAGGTATTAAGAGGACGGATAATTGGAATTCCACCACCGACTGCAGCCTCAAAGAAGTAATTCAAATTCTTTTCTTTGGCAATGGCAAGTAATTCTGCTCCATGCTTTGCCACCAGCTCCTTATTTGATGTACAAACACTTTTACCTGCCAGCAATGCCTGTTTGGTAAAAGTATAGGCAGGCTCCACACCACCCATAACTTCTACGATTACATCAACATCCTTATCATTTAAAATCACATCAAAGTCATGCACTAATATTTTCTGAACCGGATCTCCTTCAAACTCCCTAAGATCCAAAACATACTTAATATTAATATCTTTTCCCGAACGTTTATTTACAATATCCTGATTTTTTTGAATCACCTCAACAACGCCGGAACCAACCGTACCATAACCTAAAACTGCAATATTAACCATACTGTCCTCCTAAATCTTTCCTTTTGTACTATTTATGAAAATCATATCAATCAATTACTCTGACTTTCAATAATATGATTTATTTTTTTCTGTACATCCTCTGAAATTACTTCATCGACACTGATTGCGATTACAATATCATCGCCGATACGTAGCACCTCTTCCATAAAAGCCGTCTCATCATTAGAAGCCATGGAGGGCATACGATTAATTCTCATAGGATCCATTTCCTCGATACCTTCCACACAATCCACTTCATAAGCAATATAATCACCAAAGCAGTTTACGACTAACAGGCTTTTTGAAGGGTTGTCAATTCTCTGGCTCATGCCAAAGCGGACTCTCAGACTATAAACAGGAATTACCACGCCTCTTAAATTAATAATTCCAATAATTCCTTCCGGTGCATTGGGAACAGGAATTATCTGATAATCCTGCTCAATACCGTTAACAAACATTAGATTAATGGCATATCTTTGATCACCTAATTGAAAAACAACGTACTTAAATTCCTCCATACCCCTACTCCTTATTTAAACTTATCCATTTGAGATAGGCATTCATAAATGGTTCAATATTACCATCCAGCACACCATTTACATTGCTTATCTCTTCGTTTGTTCTATGATCCTTTACCATGGTATATGGCTGCATTACATAGGAACGAATCTGGGAACCAAATCCATTTTCTGTAACATCGCCACGAATATCGTCTAAACGTTCCTGATTTTCCTGTTGCTTTAATACATATAATTTTGACCGCAGCATCTGCATCGCCTTATCCTTGTTCTGATGCTGGGAACGTTGATTCTGACACTGTACCACAATACCTGTAGGTAAATGTGTAATTCTGATTGCCGATGATGTTTTATTAATATGCTGTCCACCTGCTCCACTGGAACGATAGGTGTCAATTCTCAAATCTTCATCCCTGATGTCAATGGATACATCCTCCTCGATATCCGGCATAACATCACAGGAAGAAAATGAGGTTTGTCGTTTACCGGCAGCATTAAAGGGTGAAATACGAACCAGACGATGCACACCTTTTTCGGATTTTAAATATCCGTAAGCATTTTCTCCATTAATCTGGATTGTTACAGATTTCACACCTGCTTCCTCACCATCCAGATAATCAAGCACATCAATGGTATATCCCTTTTTTTCCGCCCATCTGGTGTACATACGGTATAACATTCCCGTCCAGTCACAGCTCTCTGTTCCACCGGCACCGGCATGTAATGTTAATATGGCATTATCCTTATCAAATTCTCCGGAAAGCAGCGTCTGAATCCGAAGGGCTTCAAAATGAGTTTTAAAGCTGTTCATGGTCTCTTCTATTTCAGGCAAAAGACTTGCATCATTCTCCTCGTCTGCCATTTCAATCAGGATTCCAATCTCTTCAAATTCACTTTCAATTAATTCAAAGGCTTCTAAAGTATCCTTTAAATTCTTAACGGTTTTCATTACTTCATTAGAATGTTCCACGTCATTCCAAAAATCCGGAGCCTCCATATCGGCTTCTAACTCTGCAACCTTATCTTTCTTGATAGGGATGTCAAAGTGAATCCCTCACTTCCTGTAATGGACTTTCATACTGAGCCAGCTCATATTTATAAGCATCCGTCTCTATCACAGAATCACCTCTTTCTATCATTCATTCAACAATGCCTATGCGTTTCTTCCGCAACACTGTTTATATTTAAGACCCGAACCACAAGGGCAAGGTTCATTACGTCCAATCTTCGCCTTTTTCCTGCGAATCGGCTCTTTCACAGAACTGTCATCCTTATTGGTTCCCGTAACCTTTGCAACCTCTTCTCTTTCTACCTTCTGCTCAACTCTAAGATGCATCAAGGCTTTAACAGTTTCCCGTCTAATGGATGCAGTCATTTCCTCAAACATGTCAAATCCTGCAAACTTATATTCTACCAACGGATCCCTTTGTCCATAAGCACGCAGTCCGATACTCTGGCGCATCTGGTCCATATCATCAATATGATCCATCCACTTACGGTCAATTACCTTAAGCAAAATTACACGTTCTGCTTCACGAATCATTTCTATCTCAGGGAATTCCGTTTCCTTTTCTTCATATAATCTGTTAGCCTTTTCTTTTACCTGCTGGATCAAATCGCTAACTCTCATATCATTCAGTTCATCCTCGGTAAGAGAAACCGGCTCGATAGGAATTACATCCAACAATTCTTTATTCAAGGTAGGAATATCCCATTCAGAAGATGCAAGCTCGTCAGAAATATTTCTTCCCACAATCTCCTCTACGGTCTCATTGATAAAGGAAAGAATTACCTCACGCATATTTTCACCATCTAATACACGACGGCGTTCCTTGTATATAACCTCTCTCTGCTCATTATTAACCTGATCATAATCTAACAGATTCTTACGAATGGCAAAGTTATTATTTTCAATCTTCTTCTGAGCCTTTTCAATAAATTTAGTTATGGTCTTATGCTGAATCTCCTCACCTTCAGGAATATTTAAGGTGCTGTACAGATTCATAACTCTCTCCGAACCAAACAGACGCATCAAATCGTCTTCCAAAGATAAATAAAACTTGGAACTACCCGGGTCTCCCTGACGTCCTGCTCGTCCACGCAACTGGTTATCAATACGTCTGGACTCATGACGCTCTGTACCGATGATACGCAAGCCTCCTAATTCTTTCACACCCTCTGCCAATTTAATATCCGTACCACGTCCTGCCATGTTGGTAGCAATTGTTACAGCGTTAATCTGACCTGCATCTGCTACAATCTCGGCTTCCTTTTCGTGGAATTTAGCATTTAATACTTTATGAGGAATATGTTTTTTATCTAACAGCTTACTTAATTCTTCAGAGGCTTCAATGGAAATGGTACCAACCAATACCGGCTGTCCTTTTCTATAGCAGCTATTAATATCCTCAACAATGGCATTTAATTTTTCTTTTCTGGTACAGAAAACAGAATCATTCTCGTCTATTCTGGCAACAGGAAGATTCGTAGGAACCTCTACTACATCCATACCATAGATCTCTCTAAACTCTTCTTCTTCCGTAAGGGCAGTACCTGTCATTCCCGCCTTCTTATGATATTTATTAAAGAAGTTCTGGAAGGTAATGGTTGCCAAAGTCTTACTCTCACGACGAACCTTTACATTCTCCTTAGCCTCAATGGCCTGATGCAGTCCATCGGAAAAACGACGTCCCGGCATAACACGTCCGGTAAACTCATCTACAATTAATACCTGATCGTCTTTTACAATATAATCTCTATCCTTAAGCATCAGATTATGAGCACGCAGGGCAAGAATAATGTTATGCTGAATCTCTAAATTATCCGAATCAGCAAGATTATCAATATGGAAGAAGCTCTCTATCTCCTTCACACCCTGAGCAGTCAGTATAACCTGCTTATCTTTTTCATTCACAAGGAAATCTCCATCCTCCTCGATGTTGACACCCATAATTGCATCCATTTTGGATAATTCACCATCTCCTTCTCCACGTTTCATTCTACGGGCAAGAAGATCACACATTCTGTATAATTCAGTAGATTTTCCACTTTGACCTGAAATAATAAGAGGGGTTCTGGCCTCATCAATTAAAATTGAGTCAACCTCATCCACAATTGCATAATGCAGCTCTCTTTGAACAAGCTGTTCCTTATAAATAACCATATTATCACGAAGGTAATCAAATCCCAGCTCGTTATTGGTTACATAGGTAATATCACAATTATAGGCCTCTCTACGTTCATCATTGTTCATTCCATTTAAAATAACACCTACCGTCAGGCCTAAAAAGGTATGAATCTGACCCATCCACTCAGCATCACGTTTTGCCAGGTAGTCATTTACGGTTACAACATGCACACCTTTTCCTTCAAGGGCATTTAAATATGCAGGAAGTGTTGAAACAAGAGTCTTACCTTCACCTGTACGCATCTCCGGAATTCTTCCCTGATGCAATAAAATACCACCCATCAGCTGTACCCGGTAATGTTTCATTCCCTGGCGGTTTCCAAGTACTCTATAAGAAGCTTCCCTGACAACTGCAAAGGCCTCTACCAATAAGTCATCCAGAGTTTCTCCCTCTTCTAAACGTTTCTTAAACTCGTCAGTCTTAGCCTTTAATTCCTCATCACTAAGAGCTCCCATTTCCTCATCTAATGCTTCTATTTGGTCTACCAGCGGCATGATTTTCTTAATCTCTTTCTCACTGTGTGTTCCAAACACTTTCTCGAAAATACCCATTATCTCACTCCTATTAACATCTAAAAATAAATATACGGATAACATTTTAACATTATTCAGGCAAAAAGTAAAGGGTTGCCAAAATATCGGCAACCCTCATAAATACTATATATTCTACTTTCTTAACACTCCGGTTCAATCAATCCGTATGTATTACCTTTACGCTTATAAACCACATTAACCTCGTCCGTTTCTGCATTACGGAATACAAAGAAGCTGTGGCCTAACAAATCCATCTGAACACATGCTTCTTCCGGATCCATTGGCTTAACTGCGAATTTCTTGCTGCGGATAATATTAATCTCATCATCATCCGGAATATCTTCATCAATAAATGACTTCTGGAAAAAGGCAGCGCTTTGTTCCTGGTCGATCAATTTCTTTTTATGTCTTGAAATCTGACGCTCCAATACTTCTGTAACAAGATCGATTGAAACATACATATCATCACATACCTGTTCAGCTCTGATAATATTACCCTTAATCGGAATGGTAACCTCCATCTTCTGTCTGTCTTTCTCTACAGAAAATGTAACATGAACCTCTGTATCTTCATTAAAATATTTTTCCAGCCTGTCTAACTTATCATAAACTGCTGATTTTAATCCTTCTGTTACCTCAATGTTTTTTCCACTTATAATGTACTTCATAATCTGTCAACTCCTTCTCGTCATATTACAACCGGCCTTTGCCCCAATCTCCCACGAAGAATTCATATTGCATCCCCTGCATTCTCCGTATCAGCCAACTGTATGTTTATTATATCATATATCATATTTTTTTCAATGAATAACCAATAAATTAAATTGATTTTTCATTCTTAATTTTTAAAAAGTCTGTCAATTCGACATTTTTTTCTACTTATTTCGACATTTAATTTGTCAATACATTTTGGAAAGAAGATTTTTTTCGTCATTTTGCACAGAACATATTTTCTGTTATGAAACCGTCTTTTTTATGGTAAACCTATAAAAAAGTTGTGGATAATGTGGATAACTCTGTGTATAAGTCCGTTTTTCAAGGTTTTTTTCGTTTTTTTGTGTGTATAAACCAGGATACCATAATTACTTAACATAATAATCAGCGAGTTTTTCAATCATTCCACTTATTTTTTTTGTGCATTTTGTCAAAGGTCAAAAATACATTCATAATATAAATAGTCTGAACATTACCAAAACCAAAAAGTCACTGTCATTTGTGATTATTTATCTATCCCTTATGATTTTGTAACACATAATAAACCTCCTGCCGCCTAAGCTCAGATACATCTTTATCCTCCAATTCCTTTGCCTCTTCATAACTAATCAGGGGTCTAAGCTGTACCTGATGATTCTCCACCGGAATATAGGATACCTTCTTCTCATCATATAAAGAACGCAACCCATAATACAAAACCTGTTCATTATTCTTAGCAGACAGCTTCACAACCTCAAAAACCCTGCACACACCTAAGGTTTCACTAAAAATAACTTCTTTCTTTTCAAACATTTTATCTCTCCATTTTCCAGAACGCTGCTGAATATGGCAGCAATTCACTTCCTCCACCAAAATCATGAGATTCACCGGTAATCAAATCGGTAGCCATGCCGCAGCCTGCATCAAAATGAGCCGTATATGGCTGGTCAGAAGCATTAATGGCAACCAATACCCGTTCATCCTCACAGGCACGTTCAAATATACACTGATGATTTGTTAAAACTACATTGCGGAAAGCACCATAGTTAAGTGCCTTACTATTCTTCTTTGCCTCGGAAAGCTTAGAAATCCATTCTGCCAGTTCACCAAACTCCGGTTCATCAAAGCACGCCCGAAGCGCAGGGTCTCCTTCGCTTTTATGAGCCTTTGCACCCCACTCACTTCCATAATATATACATGGAATACCCGGCATACCAAAAGCCAACGCATATATAAGGGGTAAATGCTTTTCATTGGTAAGATTACTTGCAATACGGGATACATCATGATTATCAACAAAGGACAGCAAATGTCTTCCTTTGTATAGGGTCCAGTCCTCCGGTCCAAACTGCCTTGCCAGAGAATGACATATTTCAAACATATTCATGGAATTAAAGCTTGAGAACAATCCCTTGTAACATTCATAGTTTGTTACCGAATGACACATTTCATCATTCATCCACTGCTTATAATCCCCGTGAAGAGTTTCTCCCAAAAGATAAAAATCCTCTTTTAATTCCGAAGTATACCGGCGGAGACGTCTTAAGAAATTATGGTCTAAGCAATATGCCACATCAAGTCTTAACCCGTCAATATCAAATTCATCAACCCAGCCCTTAATTGCTGAAAAAATATGATTCACTACCTCATCATTACAAAGATTCAGTTTTACCAAATCATAATTACCTTCCCAGCCTTCATACCAGAGACCGTCATTATAATTAGAATTACCGTCAAATGAGATATGGAACCAGTCTTTGTATCTGGAATCCCATCTATTGGCTAACACATCCTGAAATGCCCAAAAGCCCCGGCCAACATGATTAAATACACCATCTAAAACTACCTTTATTCCAGCCTCATGAAGCGCATCACATACCTTCTTAAAATCTTCATTGGTTCCCAGACGACAGTCAATCTTCGTATAATCCCTGGTATTATATCCATGGGTATCAGACTCAAATACCGGTGAAAAATATATGGCATTGACACCAAGCTTCTGAATATGGGGAATCCAGTCAATCACTTTAAGAATCCTTGACTGCTCATCTCCATCATTTTCAAAAGGTGCCCCACAAAATCCTAAAGGGTAAATCTGATAAAAAACACTTTCATATGCCCACATATAGCAATCCTCCTACTAGAAAAAACTAGATTTAGTATACCATACTTAAAATGCAATTTCAAATATCATAAGAAAAACAAAAAAAGTGAAACACATCATGGTGTTTCACCTCAGACTGTAGACAAAGTGGCATTGGAGTCAACACTCCAACGCCACTTTTCTCTG
>JBJENX010000046.1:0-3633 GCA_051880415.1 Lachnospiraceae bacterium
ATACTTTTTTGCTTTTATTACAGATGCCCTCATGGTTACAGATATTCTGTGATTATCAACTACATATACTTTCCCCTCATATTCCTGAGCTAATCCCTTTGCAGTCATACATGAACCACTTAATCCACTTGACATTGGAATATACACTATCTCGTCATACCTTTTCTCAAAGAGCGCTTCCCATGTATCTAAGACATCTGCCGGAGAGGGTTGAGATGTAGAAACATCCTTCCCGCTTGTTAATGCTTCATAAAACTCTTCCTCTGTCAAATTGTCCCCTTCAAAAAATACTTCTCCATCAATCAGGACCGGCATAGGCATCACATGAATTCCTATATTTTCTGCCTCCTCTTTTGATATTCCGCTATTTGTATCTGTTAATATTGCAACCTTCATGATGCAGTTCCTCCAACTATCATACAAGCATAGTCATTATCTATTACACATTGAATTTGTTATATAACAGTATTTTTGTTTATCTTTTTACTAACATATATCTTAACTAATATGGCCATTGCTATTACAGCACCTCTGATAATTACTACCACCCATAGCTGCCAGCTTAATGGATTAAAGATATATTTACCAACTAGTCCGTCTATAATGATATTCAGCGCAGCTCCACACATACTTCCCATAATAAAGCCTCCAAATTCTACACCAGAAGCGCCAAGATAAATACTTGCCATATCATAAGACACTACCCCCATAATCCGAATAATAAAACTTGTAAAAAAGCTGTTATGGTTCTGAATTGAATCTATTTTGTTAACTATTAAATATTTTTGCTTAAATTCTTCAACAATATCTTTGCCAAGAAATCTACCAACTACATACAATGCGATATATTCTACAAATATACCCAGTCCACTTACCAATGCGGAAAAAGGGAATTCAAAAACCATTCCTGCAGCAATGTTTAATATAGCTGAAGGAAATACCATACTAATTCCCTTTAGTAAATACAACACAACAAATTCAAATACTGCAATGATTGGATTTGAGGAAACGAGTTTCACAATGTTTTCGGGTGATACCAATTCTGGATTTTTTTTCAGTTGTACTGCCACATATAGAATCACGTCAACTAATACAATCATAGATGTAATACGGACAAAACTGATAATCCTTTTCTGTTTTTTGTTAATATTACACCCCTCCCATAAAATACATCCTATTTAGCTAATTATTAATTATCCTATCGTATCGTTCTGCTGTAATAGTTGTTTCGTTTAGTTGATTGGTAAGATTTCTTGCTATTCTCAATCTTGACATGAATTTTCCATATTTTATTTATTCTCTTATTTTTAATCATATACTTTGCTTCATATAGAAAATCTGCAATTAAAAGAATAAACAGAACAATTACCATTATTTTTAAAATCACTGTATTTATGAACATCGCCCACTTCATAATCGATAAAAAAAGACTGTTCATAAAAATAGTTATCATCAATCCAAAACCTATGGATGTAAATACCGATGTATATTTACCAATATGTAATGGTAAAGAAGAATAATTCCACCATTCGATCTGGCAGTGCTTCTCTACAAAACTCCCTAATGCTATTTCACCAACAGAAACCAATACTGTCGAAGATAGAACATAATAGACAAACTGTGCAACTATATTCCTCGAATATAAATTTATCCATAGAAACCTTGGATGATCCGGTGTTCCAAGAATAAAGAATACGCCTATTATAGCTAATCCATACCCTAAAAGTCCCGGTAGCATCATTCCTCTGTTATCGAAATAACCATATCGTAATCCCACCCATACATTTTCAACAAAAAATCCCAAAAAAGAGGCAACAACGATAATAAATACGTATGGTATTATTCTGTTCAACATATCATATGCCATTTTCTGATGCTCCTTTTTATCTGTCTTACCACCATCTAGTTATCTTTCTTAGATATCTTTTTTCTCTTTTCACTCTTTCCAAAGATTATGCTATATATCTCAATCGCTTTATCTAAATCGCCCCATACCGATAATTTTTCTTCTGCATAAGCGTCAGATATTTCTATATCTCCATTTGCTAAATCAATTGCTGTCTCAAAATCTGTATTGATGATTAGATCTCTGTCATAATACTCAAATGGTTGTACCTCTATCTGTCCATCAGCAAATTCTACATACAAGGCACCCTCTGCCTCTCCAACAATATTTATCTGGATTGCAAAATGTTCTTCGATTGCAGATGCATCTACTTCTTCATAAAGTTTTCTGAGTTCCTCAACTAATTCCTGATATGTCATTCCATGATTCTCCTTATATTAATCTTCATAAATGAATTTATTGGTTATCTTTCTTTTTATAATTTTCATATGACTTTGGAACTACTTTCGTCTCCGCCCACAATTTATCAGCGTATGGCTCCCAGTTTCTTGCATATTTCTCACACTTTGTACATAAATGCTCTACCGTTTCCGGAGACTGCAAATCAGTTGATTTGGCTCCTGTCTCCTTCACAAGTCTTTGAAGAATCTCAGGATTCTCAAGCATAGGGCATGGTCTTAAGTGATTTTCATTGAATGGCTGATTGTTATGATATGCCATAAATAATGGCTGCTTTAATATTTCAAGCAAGCTGTGTGTCCTTATGTTTGCACCCGAATAGTGGATAAATACACACGGTTCTGCATCACCATTTGCATTGATATGGAAATAGTTTCTTCCACCGGCAATACATCCGCCAACGAACTCGCCATCATTCTGGAAGTCCATGGTAAACAAACCTTCCCCATTTTCCAGCTTACGAATCTCTCTGATTCGATCTTTGATATACATCCTCTGTTCAGGTGTAGGGAGAAGCTCCAGGGATGCTTCATTTCCAACAGGCATGTAGTGGAAATACATAGCATATCTGCATCCCTTATCTACCATAAGTTTTACGAATTCTTTACTGGTCACCGACTCACAATTCTTTGAAGTGTAGCAGATGGATGTACCGAAGATCAGTCCATTTTCCTTAAGTAACTCCATTGCATGCATAACCTTTCCATAGACGCCTGCTCCTCTACGTAAGTCATTTACCTCAGGTGAACCCTCAAGACTAATTGCCAATGCCAGATTTCCGACTCTCTTCATTTCCTTACAAAAAGCTTCATCAACTAACGTACCATTTGTAAATGCAAGAAATTGACATTCGTGATGCTCCCCACACAACTTGATGATGTCATTTTTTCTCACTAATGGTTCCCCGCCTGTAAACATATAGAAATAGACACCTAATTCTTTTCCCTGTTTTACTACATTTGATAATTCATCATAGGAAAGATTCAGTTTATTTCCATATTCAGCAGCCCAGCAGCCGGTGCAATGAAGATTGCAGGCACTGGTGGGATCCATTAAGATCAGCCATGGAATATTGCAATTATGTACAGTTCTCATTTTACGAATTGTTTTTGTACCATGAAGCATAGCCTCAAAACCAAAATTCAAAATGGTTGTCTTTATTACATTCGGATCTAACTCATCCATTAAACGATTCAAATATTGATTCAGCGCACAGTCCTTGTTACAAGTCATTTCTCTTACTTTGTCATAATCTATGTCAAGCTTCTCACCTGACATATATTTTTCCATAAAGTCAATGAGCTTAATCATTTCCTTTTCTCTGTCTT
>JBJENX010000047.1:0-69699 GCA_051880415.1 Lachnospiraceae bacterium
TGCGACCTCTTGATCCCAAATCAAGCGCTCTAGCCAAGCTGAGCCACACCCCGTTCCCATGTTGTCATCACCGACGCAATGACTACTATAACAAAATGATTCTGACTTGTCAACCATTTTTTTATTTTATTTTTGCCCGTAATCATCACTCGAACAGCACGTTGACTATAGTAACAAATATCATATCATTTGTAAAGAGTTTTTTTAATTTTTTTGAGACTTTTTCCAAGTTCCCTTTTCGCCTGGGAGAAACTCCTACTTGGGAGATCTAACAATATCCTCCACAATGTATCTTGGCCGACTTTTTATTTCTTCATATATCTTAGCCAGGTAATAACCAATAATTCCAAGACTCATCATAATAAGACTTCCGGTAATTAACAAAAGAAGAATAACCGTTGTAAATCCCTCTAATGCATGACCCATTGCCCATTTTACAAGGGACTGGATTCCCAAAACAATTGCAAACAGGAAAAAAATACATCCCATAACAGTAATCAGCTGCATTGGTGCCGTTGTAAACGCCGTTATACTTCCAATTGCGTACTTTACAAGGGACTTGATGGACCATTTTGTCACGCCAACTTCACGTTCCTTTACATCAAACTCAACAACTGTACTTTTAAATCCTAACCAGGAAGATAAAGCCCTGAAAAATATATTTCTCTCTGACAGTCTTATGTACTCATCTACCACTTTCCGGTCTAACATCTTAAAATCGGAAGAGCGATACATCTCAATCCCTGTTGCCCGACTGATTAAGGCATAAAACAATTTTGAAAATCCTTTATATAAAATATTTTCTTTTCCTCTGGAGCGCTTCACACCTTCAATAATTTCAAAACCCTCCTGCCATAGTTCATACATTTCAAGCAAAGTCTCCGGGGGGTGCTGTAAATCACAATCCATTACCGCACATACATCACCTGTTGCATGAGCAAGACCGGAAAAAATAGCAGCCTCTTTTCCAAAATTTCTGGAAAATGAAACACCCATAATCTTAGCATCCCTTACCTCTGCTGCCAGTTTTTTAATCACCTCAAAGCTATTATCCTTTGAACCGTCATTTACAAAAACCAGTTCAAAATCAATCCCCCTTGGTGCCAGCACTTCCTTAATTGCCTGATATGCCCTTTCAATATTAAGTTCTTCATTATATACCGGCAATACAATTGATAACATATACAGTCTCCCTATCATTAAAACTTTCAACAATGTGATATTATATCACATTTACCCTCAAATGCAACAAAAAGAAAGGAACCACTATAAAAGCAGTTCCTCATATCTCTTGTAATTAAGCTTTATAAAACTAAGCTTCTGTTGTTACAGATTTTGATTCAGTCTTAACGTCCTCATCATCAAAAAAATCATCATCAAAGTCATCATCAAAATCGTCTTCGAAATCATCCAGATAATCCGGTGTCAAATAACGATATACACAGTAAGCAATTGCTGCAACTGCAGTAACAGCTCCAATGATTGCAAGTACCCACATAATTCTTCTTGAAGCCTTCTCCTGTGGATCCTCACGTTTAATTAACTCCTGAATCTTAACTGAATTAATAAAATCATCAATATTCTTCATTCCCAAATACCTTCCTTTCCAAATACTATGTTATAAAACACATTCAAGTGTTGATAGTATATCACACTTTTTCTTTCTTTACTATATGATTTTTCCAAAAAATTATTCTTTTTTTAGCTTCGCAAAAGAAGCAAACATTCGTTTCACCCCAACTTTTTCAAAATCCACCGTAACCTCATAATCTTTTCCACCGGAAACCAAGTCCGTTACCACACCTTTTCCAAACTTAACATGGGATACCGTATCGCCGACACCATAGTCAATTTCCAGCTTTTCAACTTTGAACTCCTTGCCGAAACCGGCAGCCCCCGATGTCTTTTGATAGGAATATGGCTTTGAGCTTACACTGGCACTACGTTTTGAAAGCATATCCATTGCCTGTTTTGATGCCTCAGTCTGTCGTTTTAATGCAAATGCACCGTCTCCATTCTTCTCTATCACATCCTCAGGAATCTCCTTAACAAACCTGGAGATAGGATTATACTGGGTATTCCCATGCATCATCCGCTGTCTTGCGGCACTTAAATACAATCGTTCCTTTGCTCTGGTAATTCCCACATAACAAAGTCTCCGTTCTTCTTCCACTGCATCCGAGTCCTCTGAATTCAATGCCATTGCACTTGGAAATAACCTGTCTTCCATTCCACCCATAAATACAACAGGAAATTCCAGACCCTTTGCACTGTGTAATGTCATAAGCAATACTTTATCTTCCGATTCCTCCATGGAATCTACATCTGCAACCAATGCAATCTCCTCTAACAAACCGGAAAGAGTAGGATAATCTGCCTCTTCTTCATACATAACAATCTTATTCTTAAGTTCTGTCAAATTCTCTATACGGCCTTTTGCCTCTTCCGTATTCTCTGCAATCAGTTCTTCCAGATAACCGGTACGCTGCAAAACCTCATCATATAAATCTCCCAGCGACATTCCCATATTCACTTCGTCTCTTAAATCTAATATCAGGTTCGTAAAGCCTTCTACCTTGGAAACGGCCCGGTTAAGTCCCGGAACATTAATTGCCTCAAACATGGCATCTAACAAGCTCATACCATAACTATCTGCATATGATTGAATCTTATCTAAGCTGCTTGCACCGATTCCTCTTTTGGGTACATTAATAATTCTGCGAACAGCAACATCATCCCTTCCGTTATCTACTGCCTTAAGATAACATATCATATCTTTGATTTCTTTACGACCATAGAAATTCTGTCCCCCGATAATCCGGTAAGGAATATTGTTCATTAAAAGCTTTTCTTCAAATATACGGGACTGGGCGTTGGTTCGATAGAGAATGGCAAACCGGTTGTATGCCATATGCTCATTATTATGTAAACCAATTATCTGATAAACCGTATTTTCTGCTTCACGATACTCCGTATCATATAAAAAAAATGATACCTTATGTCCATCTTCATGTTCTGTCCATAATGACTTGGGTTTACGGCCTTCATTGTAGGCAATCACCCCATTGGCAGCCTTTAATATATTCTTAGTGGAACGATAATTCTGTTCCAGTTTAATAACCTTTGCTTCCGGATATTCATCCTCAAAATTAAGAATATTATATATATTGGCACCTCTGAACTTATAGATTGACTGGTCATCATCTCCAACCACACAAAGATTGCGATATTTTGAAGCAAGCTGCTTGATTAATAAAAACTGAATATGATTGGTATCCTGATACTCATCTACCATAATATAACGAAAACGCTCCTGATAACTGTCAAGAATCTCCGGATGAAACTGAAACAATTCTACGGTTTTATATAATAAGTCATCAAAATCCAATGCATTACTCTGTTGCAATATCCTCTGATATTCCTGATACACTCTGGCAATCTGCATCTTACGATAATTACCGCTGGCTGCCTTGTCATATTCATCAGGAGAAAGAAACTGTTCCTTTGCTCTTGATATCTCGGCAAGCACTCCCTTTTCAGGATATTGTTTTGGGTCTATATTCAGTTTTTTAAGAATTGATTTTACAACGGATTTCTGGTCATCACTGTCGTATATGGTAAAGTTATTCTCATAATCCAATTGGTCAATATATCTTCTTAAAATTCTGACACACATGGAGTGAAATGTAGATACCCAAACAGCGCCTGCCCCCTGCTCTACAATTGCATCTACCCTTTCCCTCATCTCTTCCGCCGCCTTATTGGTAAATGTTATAGCCAATATATTATATGGGTCTACTCCCTTTTCCTTTATCAGATATGCAATTCTATGGGTAAGTGCTTTTGTTTTACCACTGCCTGCTCCCGCTAACATTAAAACAGGGCCTTCTGTAGTTAATACGGCCTGCATTTGACGTTCATTTAAATTCATATCCATAATATGCTAACTCCTTCTTTTGCTTAATCGGTAGTTGTTTATAAAGTATAGCATAGAAGATTGTCAAACTAAAGCAAATTTATAATAAAAACCCTTCCATTTTTCAAAGAAAATTATACTTTTATCTTGCAATCTAGTTTTAAAAACTATATACTGTAACAACAGTACCACGATAAACGAAAAGCCAGTAGGGAGATATGAGAGGTTAAAAATGAGTACAACAAGTTTTCAGTCGCTTAAAGAATCTTTACAAGAATGGATTAAATTAGACTATATCATGCCGGAAGACATTCCATCTATTGAATTATACATGGACCAGGTAACAACCTTTATGAATGAAAACTTAAAGGGAAACAAACGGGATCATGATGACAAGATTCTGACAAAAACCATGATAAATAATTATTCCAAAAATGATTTATTACCACCATCTAACAAAAAACGATATTCAAAGGATCATATTATATTATTGATCTATATATATTATATGAAGAATTTCCTATCCATTAGTGATATCCAAAGTCTGTTAGAGCCTATGACAAAACAATATTTTCATGCCGAACAGGGAATCGGAATGGAGGATATCTATAAGGATTTATTCGCATTAGAAAAGCAATATGGTATTAAAGTCAGGGAAAGCATTAAGGAAGTATATGATATAGCAGACAAAGATTTTCAAACGGATGATGATTATCTTAAAACCTTTGCCATGATTGTTATGTTAAGCTATGACATATATGAGAAAAAACAAATAATCGAACGCTTAATTGATTCTTTAAGGGATTCAGAGGAATATGAGATTTCCGAAAAAGAAACAAAAACTGCAAAAGACCTTGCAAAGCAACGGGAAAAAACAGCAAAAGAAGTAGCTAAGCTTCGGGAAAAAGAAGCTAAGTATAATACAAAACACTCATGAATTGTCATGAGTGTTTTGTATTATATTAATTATCCTTTAAACTTTTCATTCTTGAAAATACCATTTCATATCCGTCTTTACCATAGTTTAATGAACGGTTTACTCTGGAAATGGTAGCTGTAGAGGCACCGGTTTTTTCTGCAACCTCCATGTAGGTATGTCCCCCTTTTAACATTTTGGCAACTTCAAAACGCTGTGCCAAAGATAACAATTCATTTACAGTACATACATCCTCAAAAAAATCAAAACATTCTTCTTCATTCTCTAATGTAAGAATGGCTTCAAACAAATCACTTACTGCCTGTGTTCTAACACTTTTACCCATAACAAAACTCCTATATGTAAATATTTAAAAATACATCCTTACAATATCACTGTAACATTTTACAGTGATAAAGTACATTTATATTATAGATAAAAATTTATAACTTTGCAACCTCATTTATCCAGATTGAAACAGTTTCACGATTCACATAAAAATCACCAAAACCATTCTGGTCGATTTTTACGTTATACTTGGCATTGCCCAGGGCATCTTTAAAAAACTGACCTGCAAACTGTGTTCCAACATACATATGCTTACTTCCCCCTGTATTGTCAGACATTACAACTGCCAGTCCTGAGTTCTTATGTTCACTGTCTCCTTCTCTGGTCCATCCTACCACATTATAATCATCAAAATAATCATGCTGTGGTCCGTAGGCAAACTTTTTCCGCAGCTTCATCAGCTTATTAAGCAGGGTCTTCTTTGCTTTTATCTTATCATGGGGAATTCCGTAATAATCTCCATAAAATACACATGGATAACCTGCTTCCCGAAGCAGTGTAATGGCATATGCATGTGGCTTAAACCAATCCTCTACCCAGGATTCTAATGCCTGACCCGGCTGGGTATCATGATTATCTACAAAGGTTACAGCCTGCAAAGGATGTCTCTGTACCAGGGTGTCGTTTAAAATGGTTGCCATATTATAATCACCATGAGCCCTTGATGCATCATGGAAATGTAAATGAAGGGGTACATCAAACAAAGACATTTCGTAATTCACATTTTCCAGATACCGCTCTAAATGGTTGATGTCCCAATGCCAGTACTCACCTACAGCAAACAAATCCTTACCGGTACTTTCACGCATACTTGGAAGCCAGTCTTTGTAAAAATAATATCCTATATGCTTTACTGCATCCAGCCTGAGACCATTTACACCGGTCATTTTAAGATACCACTCACCCCAACGGTATAGCTCGTCCTTTACTTCCGAATTGTCAAAATCAATGTCCGCTCCCATTAGGTAGTCATAGTTGCCATTTTCCTCATCAACCGCTTCTTCCCAGGATTTACCCATAAATTTATATATGGCATTTTTTGTCTGATTTTGATCCCAGTCAATACCGTCAAAATGTGTCCAGTTCCATGTAAAGTCAGAATATTTTTTCTTACGTCCTGGAAATGTAAACTTTGTCCATCCAAGAATGGTTTTCTCATCACCCACCATCTGGTTACGGCTGTTTGCATTAAATTCCTCCGCTTCCACTAACTCTGTTTCATCCGCTCCCATTTTATGGTTCAGTACAATATCTGCATATATATCAATACCCAGATTTTGAACAGCTTTAATCATCTCAATATACTCTTTTTTGGTACCATATTTGGTAGGAACACTTCCCTTTTGATTAAACTCTCCAAGGTCGTATAAATCATATACGCCATATCCTACATCTTTATCACCACCGGCACCTTTATATGCAGGGGGAACCCACAAGGAAGTAACACCCAAGTTTTTTAATTTAGAAGCCTCTTCCTGAATCTTTTTCCATAAGGTGTGATCACTTGGCATATACCATTCAAAATACTGCATCATTAACCCATTATTTTTCATAATCGGTTTCCTCCTATATCTTATCTTCTTAGGCGTTTGCGAAACAATAACTATGTTTCGCAAACGCTTACTTATCTTCTTTATATTCCTATTAAAAATATTTATTGGTTAGTATACCAAAATATCAATAAATCTGCAAGGAAGGGACACAGCAGGTTTACAATATCCTTTATTTCTCACATGCTTTTTTTGCAAAGCGGTTATCTACTAAGTTTTCATAAGGGACACTGCTGTCTAATTCTCCGGCACCGGTTAAGATATTTTGAAGCAAATCAAAACTGCTTTCCTCAAATACCAAATTATCCTTCCATGTGTCCTGATCATAATAACGAGTAACAATGGTCTCTATGGTTTTTACATCAAAATCTTCAAACTGGGGTGCAATTACCTCTGCAATCTCTCCCGGGGTATGGCTGTTTACATACTCCATACCTTTTTGTAATGCATTGGTAAAGCCCTGAATGACATCTTCATTTTCCGCCATATATTCCTTTGTTACACAATAGGAGGTGTAAGGAACATAGCCGGAATCAACTCCTAATGAAGCAACAACATATCCTTCCCCGGCCGATTCCAATGCGGTAGCGGAAGGCTCAAATTCAATGGTAAAATCTCCCTGACCGCCGGAGAATGCTGCAGCAGTACTTCCAAAGTCAATGCTCTGGTCAATGGAAAGATCTGTTTGCGGATTAATATTATTCTTTTTAAGTATATACTCAAATACCATTTCAGGCATTCCGCCTTTTCGACCACCCAATACATTTTTTCCTTTTAACATATCCCAGCTAAAATCATCTATAGGTTCACGGGAAACAAGGAAGTTACCGGCTCTTTGTGTAAGCTGTGCAAAGTTTACAACATAGTTAGATGCACCCTCTGCGTAGAGATAAATAGAAGCTTCTGCACCACAAAATCCAATATCGGTTTCTCCGGCTACAACAGCAGACATTACTTTATCAGCACCAAATCCATTTACCAATTCAAGGTCAATGCCTTCTTCTTCAAAATATCCGTTTTCAATAGCTACATACATAGGGGCATAAAAAATAGAATGGGCAACCTCGGTTAATACAACCTTCTTTTGGCTGTTGTCCTGCTTACTGCATCCAACACAGGCAGAAAGGATAAATGCGACTGCCATGGTGGTAGCAAGAATACTTTTAAAAATTTTTCTTTTTGGCATATATACTCCAAACACTTTTTAAATAGTATATTCACTTCAGGGAATGTTGGTGTTAAAAGAGAAAAAATAGCTCCAGCCACCGGCTGGAGCTTAATTATATTATAAACAGGTTGCTTTTTTGTCAAAGGCAGGATTAAATGCATAGAAATTCTTTGCATCTAAATCATCCTGAATTAAACGAAGGCTTTCGCCGAATCTTTGATAATGAACCATTTCCCTGGCCCGCAGGAATTTAATGGCATCATAAACATCAGGGTTATCCTTACTGAGACGAAGAATATTGTCATAGGTTAAACGTGCTTTTTGTTCTGCTGCCATATCTTCGTGCAGGTCAGCAATAGGATCGCCCGTTGACTGCAGGGAATCTGTACTAAAAGGTACGCCTGCGGCATTTTGCGGCCAGATTCCGGTAGTGTGATCCACATAATATTGATAAAATCCGGACTTTTCAATTTCATCCATGGTTAAATTTCTGGTTAATTGTGTGACAATTGCAGATACCATTTCCTCATGACCAAGTTCCTCTGTACCGATATCCGTTAATACGCCAACTACTCTGTTATCCGGCATTGCATATCGTTGAGACAGATATCTGGTGGATGCACCTTTTTCCCCGTTCGGACCACCTAACTGACTCATGATAGCTGTGGCAAGCTTGGCATCGGTAGTTTTAATGTTTACGGGATATTGCAGCATTTTCATATATGTCCACATATTTAATCACACTCCTTCTGCCATGGCCATGGTTTATTTGCCCAGGTCCATTCGTCTTTGTTATATTCGCCATAGATTGTAAGGGGTTCGAATCGTCTCTGGTAACATTCCAAAGCTTCATTAAAAATCTTATGATAGCTGTGATATGCCTCCAGTCCGCAGGAACAGTCAGGATGTGTATCCAGATATAGTGCCAGTTCCAGCATTGCAAAGCTGGTGGTCCGGATGAGGTTCTTTAAATCTTCTTTACACATTTTTTCCATCCTTAACACCTCACTCCACAAAAGATTTGATTTAATTCTTTGAAAATGGTTCCTTCTCTTAATGCACAATCTGCATCATAAAGATCGCCCCATTGTTGCCAAGGAACATAGGCCATAACGGTTGGAAATTGGCGGCCAAGCTGTTCCATGGGATCATGTTTATGACAGTGTTTGTCGTGGGGAAGATTACAATCACATGTCTTTTGTCTTGGCTCCGGTTTCATTACTCTACAGGAGGCGCCCATGTTTTTGTAGGTGGCACAACCTGATTTTATTGGATAATCCCTGTCTTGACAGTTAGGACATACCGGTTTTACCGGAGGCCGGCAATTGGTATTCATTGGATTACGACCATTTCTTCTGTCAGAAGGGTTCATATTGTAATATGGTTCCAAGAAAATTCTCCTTCATACTTTCGTATGATATATTTTATGAAAAAAGGAATAATTTGGTGCCAGAAGGAATAAAATAACCTGTTATCCTTCCTTTTTGCATAAAAAAAGACAGATTGTACAAATCTGCCTTTTTGTAATTCCTTATTTAATTATATTGTCAAATCAAACTATTCTGTTTTTATCCGACTTCGCTGTACATATTTTGAAATCTTATTAATTCTGTGTCTGTAATTTTTTCATCTTTTTTAATTATTGAATAAAAACCGGATAATAAAATATCCTTATGCTTTTTGGATTCAAGGTTTTCTAACAGAGAATTTACCTTTTCCCAATCAAATTGTATTTCACTGGGAAACCGTTGCTGCATCATTCCTATTGTAGCGGTAAAGGGTCGAAACCGAACCATTCTCATATTATCTTTATAAGAATTTGATTCCTTATATTTAGGGTTGCCACAAAAGAAAGATTTACCATTGTCAAATATCGGTGCCAAACGAAATTCATTTCCATCAAATATGAAACCAATATTATTAAAATGCCTGTCATCATTTACAATCAGCTTATCTATTAAAAAAATATCCCCCAGTTGTTTCGATATATCAACTCCGGTTTCTTTTTTGACAAATGATACAACATAATCCGCTTGCTCCTCAAAATCCATTGAGGAGAACTTTGTAGCTATATCAATTCCGGCTACATTCCTATGTAATCGGTAAATAGATATATATTCTTCATTTTCCTTTAGAAAACTTTTACTATAACAACCCGGTTCATTATTTATTTTTATTTGATGATATAATACGTAGTCATGAACTGGTAAATTGGTACATCTTAAAATTTGACTGACTAATTCCTCATTGAATCCCTCATTACCATAACGGTCTGTTTTATACCATATACCATTTTGGTAATATTTATCCTGTGTGCCATCGCTTGTACCATCTATACATACTAAACATTCATTACCAAGAGTTATTTTTTCCATTATTCTATGCTCCTAATAATACATCTTCTGCCTTTAAGTTTTCTCCGTCATATAAAAACCAGATTTTACTACCAAACATTACGCCGTGTGTATATTCGCATATTGCATAAGGATTAAACTCTGTTAACCCCATTTTACATAGATATTTGTCAAGGTTATCTCTTTTTTCATCCCAGCAACGGGAAAGCAACACCTGACCTAATTCATATCTGGTCATTACATCTTTTGCAAATATCTGTTTTACCGGATGCGTAGTATATCTGTGAATGACAACTTTATCACCACTACAATCTACATATGCAGTCTTTTCATTATTCCAATATACAGTAAAATTCCTAATATGAATCAACACCTTTCCAAAAACAGTACCGCCAGCATTCCGGGACCGGTATGACTTCCGATAATCGGGCCAATCTTAGTGGTAATAATATTTTCCGCAGGAGTTTTTTCCAAAATCTTTTGTTTAAATTCTTCCGCTCTTTCTTCTGCATCTCCATGGGCCACAAAAAGAGTTGTCTGGGATTCATCCATTGACTCATTGATTTTGCCAATCATATATTCAACTGCTTTCTTATTACCCCGGACTTTATTTTCCGTGTACAAAGCCCCTTTCTCATCTACACTGATAATGGGTTTAATCTTAAGGGCACTGCCTAACATAGCCTCTGCAAAGGATAAACGTCCTCCCCGTTGTAAATGAAATAAATCGTCAACCGTAAACCAGTGGGCAACACGGTTTCGATGTGCCAATGCCCAATCTTTTAATTCTTCCATTGACATCCCTTTTTCCTTTTCAAGGCCAATCAGATATAGAAAATATCCCTGTCCAGCAGATGCACACAAAGAATCTATCACCTCAATTTTACGCTCCGGAAAATCCTCTAACAACATATCTCTTGCAATCAATGCTGACTGATAGGTTCCACTAAGTCCGGAAGTAAAACAAATATATAGTATATCCTTACCGGATTCCAATATAGGCGTCATAAACTCTACATATGTGGCAGGATTAATCTGGGATGTAGAAGAAGTCTTTCCATCCTTCAGTGCCTGATAAAATGCTTCATTTGTCATATTTCTCTCATCGGGATAATGTAAAATCTCTTCCCCATCCAATGTAAAAGCCATTGGCACTACCTGAATGTCAAACCTGTTTATTAAATCAAGAGGCAAATCTAAAGTTGCATCACTGACTAAAACGTAACTCATATAAAAACCCTCCTATATTATGTCAATTCATTATGTTTACTTATTATGTATACGCATTATGTAAACATATCTGTATCCCATTTATTCCTCATTTTCCGGAATCAATCGGTTCAAAACTTTATACAAGGTATTCACATCCACCGGTTTTCCAAGATGTTCCTGCATACCGGAGGCTTTTGATTCCTCAATATCTTCATCATAAGTATTTGCCATTAATCCCACAATCGGAATCGTTTCTCCATCTTCCTTACCTGAAATACGGATACATCTTGTAGCTTCTCTTCCGTCCATATAAGGCATATGAACATCCATAAGAATTGCATCATAGGTTCCTGCCGGCTGTGAAATGAATTTAATAACTGCCATTTTACCATTTTCTACCGTATCAACCTCAAAGCCTACAACCTCTAAAACGGCCCGAAGCGCATCCTGTCCCATCTCACTATCTTCTGCCAACAGAATTTTTTTGCCCTTAAAGTTCCCTGCTTCCGGCGTTACTTTCCGTTTTACAGACTTCTTTCCATCATCCTCTTTCAGTTCAAATGGAAGGGTAAAATTCAAATGGGTTCCCGTTGCATTTACTTCTACACCAATCTGTCCTCCCATTAAACGAATCAGTTTTGCAGCCAGAGATAAATCAAAATGCTGTTCTTCTATTATTTCTGAAGAATCACTACCAAATCCAAAGATACTCTCTTTCATCTTGTCCGTCAAACCACTTCCTGTATCATCAATAGTAAAACGGATATATACGGTCTTTTTATCCACCGCAACCTGTTTTGCCGAAAAGGATATGGAGCCTGAAATCGGTGTATAGGAAACTGCATTGTTGATTAAATAATACACAGCCTGCTGAAGATGTATTTCATCACCTACCAGTTGAGAATACTGACAATAGGTTTTAATTGAAAAGGACATATTTTTCTTTTCAATCTTCTCACGCATGGCAACATCTACACGGTTCATAAAATTCTCTAATCTGAATGACTGTTTTGCAATATGGATAGTATCATTATCAACCTTAACAACCTCCAGCAATTCGTCCATTACCTGCATCATGTGTTCCGAATAATCATCAATATTCTCTAAACATTCCAACAGACGTTGTTCATCCTTATATACCTGCCTTGCAACACTTGACATACTGATTATACCACTCATAGGGGTACGAATCTCATGGGAAATATTAGCAAGTATCTGACCTTTTAATTCTGCAGCAGACCGGGCAGCAAGAATAGACTCCCTCATTTTCTTTTCTTCTTCAATTCTGGTACTTCTTACCTGCTCAATATCCTGAAACAGTATATATGCCGTCACATCTTTGTTGGTATTCTGGTCAAATAATATCTGACCATTCATACAATGATACTGCCCTTCATGGGTTCGATAACGGAAATCAATTTCTTTTTTTCTTTCTCCGTTTAGATATGCGTTTTCCAAAAAGTTCACATCAAAACACTCTAAAAATTTCTGTTTGTCATCAATATGTATTCTGGACATCCATTTCAACACAAAATCCATACTATAAGACTGCTGATTGTCTATATCCGGCGTAGTAAGATTAAAAAATCTGTCTTTTCGAATCTCAACAACAATCATATCCTTATATAAATCTCTCATTGCAAAAATGAACTTCTTACCCTGTTCTTCCCTTCGGGTAGCCAATACTGTTTCCTGTTGCTTCTGCAATGTAAGTACATAGGCATACTGATTATCTGTCTTACGGACTCTTGTAGCACATACCTGATATGAACCCTCCAAATGGGAAATATACTTAGAAGCTTCCACGTAATCCTTATCCGCTAATTGCATAAGTGTATTATCTTTAGGCGGTATTTTCTCTCCCCAGATAGAGTAGAATATATCATCTCCCACTTTAATATTTGGATATGCTTCTTTTGCAAATCCATTCATATAGCTGATTCTATAATCATCATTTATTACAAATAAAGAAGTCTTTGTCATTGTACAGGACATGGAAAACAAACTTCCTTCGCTTTCCCCCATAACCTTGCTCATATACTCCTTACATAACATCTCATTCATCAGTTTGAAGATAATATGGATATCACTAACCTCTTCATCTGTAAGGTCTCTCAACCGGTTCCAGGCAATTACAATATATCCCATTACATTTCCATGATTCGTCATGCGATATTCCACAACAGCCTCATATCCATGTTCTTTATACATCTTTCGTTCATCCTGTGATAACACCTGGGTAGCCCTTGCAACAAAAAGCTCTCCCTCGTCAAAATGATACCAGTTCTCTATATTCTCAATATATTTCTCCAATTCACATAAATAACGGTCAGGTGTGTTATCCCATTCAAAATCCATTTCCGGTGCCATGAATTCTTCTTCGTAATGGATGATGTACATACTGTCAATTTCCAATTCATTTATAAAACGCTCCATGGTGCGTTCAATTCCCTTATCAACACTGGAACTATGTAACAGATATTCCACTGTATCCGCATCTAACAAAGCCATATTCTGCTCCTTTTGTATATAAATCTTTTCAGTTACTTATATTGCAATTTTATCATATAAATGATGTAAAAACAACGTAAAATCCCTTACAATCCCCTTTCATGCAAATCAAGAAACTATTAAAAAATATTTTTTCAGGTTTACCCATAATAAACTCCATGTTTAGTATTGACTTTATAGGCAGAACAGTTATAATAGCACTGTTGTGTTTAGTAATAGTAAACTTTATGTTTATAATAAAGACAGGTAATTACGAAACTCTGATTTTCGTAAAATATGTTTTCAAAATATACAATCCAATGATAAGTTTCGCAATTACCTGTTCATAAAAAACAAATAGGAGTTAGTATGAAAATCGGATATAAAATTAAAACACTTCGTGTTGCAAAAGGATTAACCCAGGAAGAGCTGGCAGACCGTGCCGAGCTTTCAAAGGGATTCATTTCCCAAGTGGAACGAGACATTACCTCTCCTTCCATTGCAACTTTAGTGGATATTTTACAATGCTTGGGAACAGATTTAAAAAGCTTTTTTAATGATGAGGAAGATACCCAGATTGTTTTTAAACAGGATGATTATTTTGAAAAAACAGATGAAGAATTGGGAAATACAATAGAGTGGATTATTCCAAATGCCCAGAAAAATGAAATGGAGCCCATTCGTTTAACCCTAAAGCCCTATGGTTCCACCTACATAGACCTTCCCCACGAAGGAGAAGAATTTGGATATGTATTAAGTGGCAGCGTTACCATACACATAGGCGGCCAGATGAATAAGGCGAAAAAGGGGGAATCCTTCTATTTTACCCCTTCCCAAAAGCACTATTTGGAGGCAGGAAAAAACGGTGCAACACTTATATGGGTGTCAAGCCCACCAAGTTTCTAGCAGAAAGGATATGAATAGATGGAAAATACAGATTCTATTTTGGAATTAGAGCATATTAAAAAATCCTACGAAGGCAGACTCATCATTGATGACCTTAATTTACGTATACACAGAAATGAATTTCTTACCATTTTAGGTCCTTCAGGTTGTGGTAAAACAACTACCCTGCGAATCATAGGTGGATTTGAAAAACCGGATGAGGGAAAGCTATTATTTGACGGTAAGGACATTACCAATCTCCCTCCGGAAAAACGGGAGTTGAATACTGTTTTTCAAAAGTATTCCCTCTTTCCTCATATGACAATTGAAGATAATATTGCATTTGGATTGGAACTAAAAAAATGCGATAAAAAATATATAAAAGAAAAGGTTGCCTATGCTCTGTCATTGGTAAATCTGGAAGGGTACGAGAAAAGAAAGCCTGCATCCTTAAGTGGTGGTCAGCAGCAGCGTATTGCCATTGGAAGAGCCATTGTCAACGAACCTAAAGTTCTGTTATTGGACGAACCCCTTGGTGCTCTGGATTTAAAATTAAGACAGGATATGCAAAGAGAACTGATCCGCTTGAAAAACGAACTGGGTATCACTTTCATATATGTAACCCATGACCAGGAAGAAGCCCTTACTATGTCAGACAGGATTATTGTCATGAACCAGGGAATTATCCAGCAAATAGGAACCCCTGAAGATATCTATAATGAACCTCAGAATGCATTTGTGGCTGACTTTATTGGTGAAAGTAATATTGTAGACGGTATCATGGTGAAGGATTATCTGGTTACCATCTGCGGAATCAACTTCCCATGTGTTGATAAAGGATTTGAAGAAAACCAGCTTGTTGATGTGGTAATACGTCCTGAGGATGTAGAATTAATTGCTCCCGGAGACGGTATTATAACCGGCGTAGTAAGGGATATTATATTTAAGGGCGTCCACTATGAAATTCAGGTAGACACTTCCATTGGTATTACCTTTTTAGTCCATACAACAGAAGCTCATATCCCTTCGGAAAAAGTTGGTATTTATGTAAAACCTGATAACATTCAAATTATGCATAAACCTATATCTGAAGACGAAAAGATTATCGACAAAACACTATAATTTGATTTATTCTGGAGGATACTATGAACCGTAAATCATTGTCCTTTCCATATATTATATGGATTATCGGATTTACAATTATACCTTTAATATTTATTATACAGCAGACATTAACAGATGCTGACGGAAACTTTACATTGCAAAATCTTACGGCAATTGCAGATCCCCTGCACCGAAAGGCATTACTGCTTTCTGTAGAGCTTGCGTTTATCTGTACCATCATTTGCATATTACTTGCCTATCCTCTGGCAATGATTCTTAAAAACAGCAGGATGAAGCAGCAGAATGTAATATTATTTATTCTTGTATTGCCAATGTGGATGAACTTTATATTACGTATTCTCGCTCTGCAGATGTTAATTTCCAACAATGGAATTATTAATTATCTGCTAACTGCCATAGGGCTTGAACCAATGCAGTTTATTAATACCCCGGGAGCAATTGTATTTGGTATGGTATATGACTATCTTCCATATATGATTTTACCTATCATGAATACGATTATGGCAATTCCCGCAGATATTATAGAAGCATCCAAAGACCTTGGAGCAAGTAAGTTCCAGACCTTCTTTCGGATTATTCTTCCCTTATCCCTGCCCGGTGTAGGAAGCGGAATCACCATGGTTTTTGTTCCATCCATGACGGAGTTTGTAATCGCAAACATTTTAGGCGGTGGAAAACTCCAGCTACTGGGAAACATTATCGAACAGGAATTTACGGTAAGCATGAACTGGCATCTTGGCTCCGGTTTATCTGTTGCTTTAATGTTATTCGTCCTAATTACTTCTCTCCTGCTTGGAAGACAGGACAGTGAAGAGAAAGGACTGGTATTGTAATGAAAAAATTCTTATCAAGACTTTATATTATACTGATATTACTTTTTTTGTATGCACCTATTGGGGTATTAATTATTTCATCCTTTAATAACTCAAGGTCAAGAGTCATATGGGGAGGCTTTACCTTTGACTGGTACAAAGCATTATTCACCAATTCCACTATTATGGAAGCCTTTGGTACCACCATTATACTGGCAGTTACCTCAGCCTTTATTGCAACCATTATAGGTCTTACCGGCGCTCTGGGAATTCATAGCATGCGGGTTAAACAATATAAAATCATGATGTTTTTTACCAATATTCCCATGTTAAATGCAGATATTGTAACAGGTATTGCTCTTATGCTGTGGTTTGTACGATTTTTACCATTGGGATTTACATCCGTATTACTGGCACATGTGACCTTTAATATTCCATATGTCATCCTATGCATTTTGCCAAAGCTTCATCAAATGGATATTAGCCAGTATGAAGCCGCAAGAGATTTAGGTGCAAGTAATTTTACAGCATTCAGAAAGATAATTTTACCATCCATATTTCCCGGTGTTTTATCCGGATTTTTCATGGCAGTTACCATGTCTATGGATGACTTTGTTATTACCTACTTTACAAAAGGAGCAGGTGTGAATACATTATCAACAATGATATACGGAGAAATCCGGAAAGGAATCAAACCGGAAATGTATGCCTTATCAACGGTACTTTTCTTTATCATTTTGGTTTTGTTAATTCTTGTAAATACACTGCCACGTATGAAAGAAAGAAATCCAAAAAAACCGGATTTTGAATAAAAAGAATTCCGGAAATTGCGAGACTTCGCAATTTCCTAGTGAATTAAATATAAGGAGGACGTAATGAGAAAAAAAATATTACTTTTATCAGCAGCTGCTTTGCTATGCGTGGGCACACTCATGGGCTGTGGAAGCGAGCCAAAGGAAACCCTTACAATATTTAACTATGGGGAATATATTGACCCTGAGGTTTTGGATGAATTTACAAAAGAAACAGGAATTGAAGTGAAATACGAGGAAGCCATTACCCCTGAAGAAATGTATACAAAATATACTTCCGGAGCCATTTCCTATGATTTATTATGTACCTCCGACTATATGATACAACGTCTTATTAATGAAGGAGAAGCCCAGAAGGTAGATTTTTCAGCTATGGAAAACAGCAGTAACATTGGAGACAAATACTGGGAATTTTCAAAAAGCTTTGACCCGGATAATGAATATGCTCTTCCATACTTTTGGGGCACTATCGGTATCCTTTATGATACCACAAAGGTAACAGAGCCTGTTGACAGCTGGGATGTGCTTTTTAACGGTGAATATGCAGGAAATATTGTAATGCAGGATAGCATGCGTGACACATTTATGATAACATTAAAGTACTTAGGATATTCATTAAATACAACCAATCCTGAAGAAATCAAAGCTGCCCAGGAATTACTGATTAAACAAAAGCCTGATGTGGAAGCCTATCTGGTAGATGAAGCAAGGGACGAAGTTGTGGCAGGTAATGCAGCTATGGCAGTGGTATATTCAGGAGAAGCTTACTTAGGTCACGAGTATAATAACGACCTTGCCTACGTTGTTCCAAAAGAAGGTTCCAATGTATGGATTGATTCATGGATTGTAACAAAAAATTGCAAGAATCCCGAAGCTGCAGCAAAATTCTTAGACTTTCTATGCAGGCAAGACATTGCAACCAAGAATTTTGAATATATTTACTACTCTACCCCTAATGAGGCTGTGGTAAATGCAATGGATGATGCACTAAAGAATGACCCATCCATTGTTCCTACAGACGAAGCAACAAAAAATTGTGAGGTATGTACCCAGGCAGACCCTGAAACAACACAGTTATACAACGATCTTTGGAAAGAACTGAAAGCAAAATAATCAATTTTAATAATGGAGATTAATATGAACTTAGAAGTAATTTATGGTGAAGATTTATATGATGATAAAGCAGCCGAAAAAAAAATCTCTGATAAATATCCATTATCCCGGATTTTTGCCTTAGACTGTGAAATCTATAGTCCTGAATTTGCCGGTGAATTAAAGAATATGCAAAGCCGCTACCAAAAAAATCCTCAGTCATTTGTGGGACTCATAGACAGGAATAACTGTAATGATGATATTCCGGCTTTAGCCGGATACATTAATTTCTTCCCCTGCGAAGACGGTCTGTATAAGGACATCATATCCGACTGTGACACCATCCGGGATGATGATATCACCACCGAGGAGGTTGCTCTTTACAGGAAAAATGGGGAGAATCACATATTTATCTTATCCATCGTAATAAGCAGGGATTATCAGAATAAAAAAGAGGTTATTACACAGTTAACCAATGCATTTATAGATTATCTATATGATTTAAATAAAGAATATCCCATTACAGACATTACTGCTACCGCCATTTCAAAAGACGGACAAAAAGCCCTTACCAATCTGAACTTCAGACAATTACGTTACTTAACCATTTCACACGACGGAAATGAAAGAAACGAAGGAGACGATAAAGAGGAACATATTGTATATATTTGTGATGGAAAATATTTAAACAAACTGTTAAATAAGGACCTGTATATTAAAACCTATAAAGATGATATATATCTTATGCTTCCTTTAGCAGACCATAAGGATAACTGGAGACTTGACCCCTTATTTGAACAAAAGAGGGAAATCCCTGAATATCCTTCCATGCTGATGAGTTACCTTGACGATTGTATAAAATATGAATGTGAAAATGATGTTGCTGATGAGCTGGAAATGGTATATCTTGATGCCTTTGATTTCCTCCACGGAACAGACGAATATAGAACAGATGCAAAAACAGACGAATACGGAAGGGAAGAACCAACCCCATTTGAAGAAGAATCTGTTATTGGTATACAGAAAGGATATGCCATACTTACAGCCCACCGGCCAACAAATATGTATATTCTAACCATATTTTTTGCCAATTACCCCTTCTCAACAACACAGTTGGAAGACCAGTTATCTAATGGATATATAAAAATTGTAAATCCTGACAACAAAAAAACATTTGTAAAGCTTTATGATTATTTACACGCGACCTATGGTCTTCACAAGTGCGGAGAAGGAAAAGTATTGCTTTGTATGTCAAACAAACCAACCCCTCAGGCACCAAAACGGGACGGCAAACCCCAGGGAGAGGAATTCCAAAATATTTTGTCTGCAGAAGTATTTAACAGCATGTATATTGACTACCATATAAAAAGCAATAAAATCAAAGAAATGTGTGAAAAAAGCTATGCACAATATGATTACTATGATGTATTCCTTTCAAATAAGGTAATTGCTTTTATTCTTACCGATGAATATCCCACTGATATTGAAGAAAGAATCAGTATTACCGCAACCTATGCATTTATTGCGGAGCTTGTTATGTTCCAAAATACCTCTCTTGCAAAAATCAACATAAAAGTAACCAATGCCCTTGCAAACAGCGGAGAAATCTCTTTGGAAAATGTATTGGAATTAGAAAAGGAATTTGGAAAAACAGTCCGATTCTGGGAAATACATAACTTTAAATATACCGGAACCCAGAACGAAACAACCTGTATTACAGAAGCATTTGAAAATAAGGAATTAAAAGCGACTTATGATGAACATCAGGAATTTCTGGAGCATATTGTTGAACTAAAAGCTGCCCAGAACGAAAACCGGAACAACATGATATTAAACATTGTTGCTACAATTCTTGCTGTCATTCAGATTCAGCCTTTTGTTGTAGAATTGCTGCAGGGCTTCTATGCGAGTATCGGTGTGGAAACCGTAAATTCCCAGCTACAGCATGCGTCCTCCACCTTTAATTCATTTTTATTATGGGGGTCTTTCACGTTATTTATACTGATTATTATTCTGCGAAAAAGAAATAGCAGACAACAAAGGAAAAATCTGGGCAAAGGTTAAAAAGGAGTATCAAAGTAATGAGTCACAAAAGAATTCAAACAACCAGTCCATACAAAAAAGGAATTTCCCTCTGGAATAACAAGCTTGCATGGTCTGTCATATTATATTGTATGGCGACAATTTTATCCGCAGCCAAAATAATTGAACTCCCACAAGGAGGTGCTGCCACCTGTTTCAGTTTATTAATGCTTTGGCTGATTACATTTTTTTATGGCTTTAAGCATGGTTTACTAATGTCAGTATTATTTGGATTTGCGAAATTTGCCATTACCTATCTGTCAGGTGAGTCTTTTATTGAGGGTGTGCTTCCCGGTTATTTCCACTGGGTCTTCCTATTGGAATATCCCCTTGCATGTGGGTGCTTTTGTTTGGGAGGTCTGATAAAAACTCCCGATTCGGAGGATGAGGTAGAAGAACCTTTTAAACTGGTTCTGGGCTATTTAATTGGAGTTTTTGGAATGCTTTTTTGCTATGTTCTTGCAGCCGTAACCTGCTATCAAAGTTATAGAACCGGATTTGTTCCAAATCTTATATATTCCATTCAATATGATGGAATCTATTTAGCCTTTGAGGCATTTCTGACACTACTGCTATTGGGGATTCCACCTGTACGAAATGCCATATATTATTTAAAATATGTTGCCACCCATGACCAGAAGGATTATACCTTAGATTCATTTTAGGCGTAAAAACGCTCCTCATATGATAGATTTTGATATTTTCTTTGTCTACCATATGGGGAGCATCTTATATTCATTTTTTATATTCATTTTTTATATTCATCTTATGAAATAACATTATACTCATGTTAAATCATAAAATATTTTTGTTTCATCAATAACATCATATCCATTTTCATCATATTTCACAATGATGACATTACAATTTCTTTGCAATCCTCCGGACCAGTATTGATCTATTCCATGCTGCTTTACATGACACATAAGGGCTTTATTTAAGGCACCATGGGCCACTATCATAATACGGGAAAGATTATCCCTTTGAGGCTCTACAATCTCCTTCATAAAGCTTTCTGCACGTTCACATATATGCTCTAAGGTCTCACCCTGCTTTGGTGGAACATAAAGCTCCGGTCTCTTGAAGAAATAATGAAAGGGATCACTTTCATCCTCCAATAATTTTTTAAAATTCTTTCCCTCATTTATTCCAAAACATAATTCCCGCAGTCTGTCATCCCGTATAATGGGAATATTACGATGTCCTCTTATGAGACATGCTGTTTCGTATGCTCTGATTAAGGGAGAGGAATATATCCTGTCAAAATCAAGGTTCTCAAGATTACGGCCCGTTTCCCCTGCTAATTCCCTTCCATGCTCATTTAATTCAATGTCTGCACTTCCCTGCAACAATTGTTGTTTATTCCACACAGTCTCCCCATGTCGCACAATATATATTTCCATTTTATCCTCACTTCTATTATTAATGATATAGACATTTGCGAAACTCATGAAAATGTATATTTAGTTGTGCAGATTTGACAAGCATCCTAAGCAGGTGCTTTGAGACCGCCGGTACTTAACGAGTGTGAAACACGAGTTTAGTACCGTTGCGAGAGGAGGCGACTGCAACGGAGTTGCTTTGGAATGTCGCCGACGACATGACAAGTGCTAACAAGCACTTGTCCCTACCCATACGAGAGCAGCGAGAGCGTGCCTGCGTGGATATTGTTAAAACTGCACAACTTTTATAGAAGAATCATGAGTTTCGCAAATATCAAATTACAATGATGTTATAACAGATTATATGTTATCAATCTGCCAGTCAATAGGTGTTAGCCCATGTTCTTCCAAAAATGCATTTGCCTTACTAAAATGTTTACAGCCAAAGAATCCCCTGTATGCAGACAAAGGACTTGGATGAGGGGCCTTTAGAATTAAATGATTTGGATTATTCAGCTTTGCTGCCTTATTTTGTGCCGGCTTACCCCAAAGGAGAAATACAATAGGTCTGTCTTCCTTATTTAAAATATCCATAACTGCATCCGTAAACTGTTCCCAGCCAATACCCTGATGGGAATTGGCCTGATGGGCACGAACCGTTAATACACTATTTAATAATAAAACCCCCTGTTTTGCCCATTTTACCAGATATCCGTTGTTGGGAATTTCACATCCCACGTCATCTTTAAGCTCCTTATATATATTTGCCAATGATGGCGGAATATCAACCTCCGGTTTTACACTAAAGCATAATCCATGAGCCTGATTCACATCATGATATGGGTCCTGCCCAATGATAACACATTTCACTTCCTTAAGGGGGGTTAAATGAAATGCATTAAATATATCATCTGCAGGGGGGAAAATCTGTCTTCCACTTGCATACTCTTCGTTAACTTTTTTATATAACTGTCTATAGTACTCTTTTTTATATTCCGGTTTTAATTTCTCTTCCCAGTCATTACTTATCGCAGGCATTATTTTTCTCCTTTGTCTAAATATCAAATATACATAATATATCCCCGGCCCTGTAATCCACATCCTGTTCCTTGGGATATAATGCGACTCTTTTATCTCCACCTCTTAGCAGCTCCACCTTGTCAGTTCCTAAATACAGTTCTTCCATGGTAATATTGGATTTCTTTTTTCCATTACAATCAAACAGTTCATAAATATCTGTTACATGCCCTTCTCCTTTTGCAACAATACCCTCCAGTTTCATATAGTCTTTCCCTTCATATTTTTCCTCATAGGCATCATTTACATAAAAAAGAAATGCGGCCTGCTCATGCAGCTTCATGACCCTGTCATAATTTTCGTTTTTTTGTTTTTTATCTTTTTTAATAAACATATTCTTTCTTACCATATCTGTTTTGTTAACACATATTTATAAATCAAAATATTGCTTCACCGTTTCATCACTTTCAAACAGGATTCCCTGCATTCCCACTTCTATTGCGGCATCCACATTGATTTGCCTGTCATCAAAAAAAACGCAGGCGGAAGGTTCTAATCCATATCTTTCACACAACAATTTATATATACGTATATCAGGTTTGCGAAGCTTTTCCACTGCAGATACAATGTAGCCGTCTACCAATTCAAAAAAACGAAAAGCGGGCCAGTGGAGCTTATACATATCAAGAGGATAATTAGACAGTAAATATACCTTATATCCTTTTTCCTTTAATTCCTTTATTAACTCAAAAGCATAATCATATTCTTCCACAAAAGTATCTGCATGTTCCCAAAACAAACGTACTTCCTTTTCATATTGAGGCATTGCTTCAATGAATCTTAAAATGGCATGTTCTAAGGAAATCGTTCCTTCATCTAACATATCCCATACATCTGTTAATATCATGTTTTTTTCAAATGCATCTATAATATCCTGGGAAAAATGAAGCATTTCGCATGTTTTCTCCCAGCAAAAATCAATCAATACATTTCCCACATCAAATATAACGTTGCTAACTGTCTGTCCCATACTCTTCCGTCCTTTATCCCACTTACAATAAATTATATAAACATTTGCATAACTCAATCGAATGTACATATTGTAAATATATACAACTTTGCGACGGCATTAGGAACGTTAGCCGAGCAAAGTTCGTATATATTTGCAATATGTATCACAAAAATATGTTGTTTCGCAATTGCTTATATGAGTTATTGTATATCTTTCACACTTGTTTCAAAGTTTTTTATAATTTTTCTGGCTAATTCCTCATCCTCGGCCAGTTGAATCATTGTTATTACACGCCGCAGTTCATTCCCCTGTTCCTTTGGCAATGCTGCCGCTGTCTGCTCCAGATTATACATAAAGTCTTCTATTCTTTCGGAAAATACCAGTTCAATCATATCATTATAGAATTTAATCTCCATTGAAAAAGCACAATCCGGCCACTGGTAATCTGTACTTTCCTTGGATAACTCCCTTGCTTTTTTTATTAGCATCTGTGCAAGAGGGGTACGGTTCACGAAATCTTCCGGAGATACTCCGTACTGGCGCATATCCCTTCTGTCAATGAAACAGGATATCTGATACAGTTTTCTCTCTTCAATATGCATAGTTCATTCCTCACAATATCTTTATATATAGGTATTTGCTCCATCATTTTGTTTTATGTGTGTATTCCTCAAAAGGCTGAAACTGGTCCATATTGTTATTTTGATATGCCTGTCTGTATTTTCCCGGGGTCATTCCCGTTATTTTCCCAAAGGTCCGTATAAATGCACTTTGAGAAGAAAAGCCAAGAGAAAGTGCAATCTCCATATATGAAAAATCAGAATAGATCAGCATATTTTTTGCTGCATTTACTCTGGCATTTATAATAAATTCTTTAAAGGATACACCTGTTTCCTTAGAAAAAAGCTTCGACAAATAGGTAGAATTTATCTGTAAATATTCCGCCACCGATTCAACCGTTAATTTTTCCTGTAAATGTTCATATATATAATCAATACATTTTCTAATATGAATGGATATAATGTTTTCTTTTTTGAGTTCACGCATTCTGGTAGCATAATCCACCTGCATTTCCTCTATCATGTCAATAATTTTTTCTGCACTGTTACACTTGTCCGCCCGTTGGATATAGATATCACTTAGAGTATAAGCAAGGTCATGACTCATTCCATACTCAACACATACTCTTGAGGTAAGTGCAACGGCAATAATAAAATGATAACGGACATTCTTTACGGGATCATCAGAAAGCGTTCCCTTCCCCTTGTAATAATTCTTTTTTATCCCGATAAAATTCTCTTTTACCTTTTCCACATCTCCCGAACCGATTACTCTGTATTTTTCAAACTCGCTGCTAAAAGGAACTCTGCGAAAGCCTTCTTCTCTTTGAAGATACAAACGGTAATTCAAATCACGATTCGTGTTCACCTTATACCCTATCCTTTCCCATTCATAAACTACAATCTTTCATTATGGTTATACCATGATTTGAATATAAAAACAACAGTTTTGATATATGGCAATTATATAAAATAATATACTTCCCGGTAGAACAAAAATAAGAAAGAGAGGTCAAAAAAATGGCACAAACATATGATTTAACACAAGGTAACTACAAAACACAAATACTAAGATTTTTCTTTCCAATGTTCTTTACCAACATGCTGCAACAAATATACACAATCGCAGATACTGCCATTGTTGGCAAAGGCTTAGGAGACAATCCCCTGGCAGCCGTTGGCAATATGTCCTCCTTAACCTTCCTGATTATTGGTTTTTCCATTGGATTAACCAATGGATTCACCATAAAAACAGCCCAGTATTTTGGTTCCGGAAACAGAGAAAAGCTGAGACATTCCATTGCCTCTGCAATGATGCTCTCAATATGCATTACCATTTTACTAACAAGTTTTAGTGTGGTATTTTTAAAAACAATTTTAATTAAACTTCAGACACCGGAAATAATTTTAGCCGATAGTCTGACATACGGATACATTATTTTTGGTGGTCTTGCAGTTAATATTGCTTATAACCTGTGTGCCAGCATATTACGAGCCTTGGGAGATAGTAAAACTCCATTTTATGCAATTATTGTATCTACGGTTATCAATATAATTTTTGATTATATTTTTGTATTTATATTGAAATCAGGCGTCGAAGGTCCTGCCATTGTAACAGTTATGGCACAGATTATTTCTACCGCAATCTGTTTCAATAAGCTAAGAAAAATTGATATCATCCGTATTACATCGGCAGATTTTAAGAATAACAAAGCAATGATTACCGGTCTATTAAAGAACGGCATTCCAATGGCATTAATGAACTCCATAACTGCCATTGGCTGTATGACAGTTCAGTATTTTGTAAATGGAATGGGGGTTGTTTACACTTCGGCATATTCAGCCTGCAGCAAATATATTAATCTATTTATGCAGCCTGCCTGCACTGCAGGAAATACCATGTCCTCCTTTACCAGTCAGAATTATGGTGCAAAAAATTACTCACGGATTGTAAGCGGAATGAAGGTATGCCTTGTCATCGCCTTAATTTCTTATGTTTTATTAGGATCGGTTATGATTTGCTTTTCTAAGGAGCTGGCCGGTTTTATGCTAAACGGACCAAAACAGATTGAACTTGCTTCACAATATTTAATAACATGTGGTGTCATGATATTTGCAGTAGACTTCCTATTCATTTTCAGAAGCGGTTGCCAAGGCATGGGAAAACCAATGATTCCTATGATTTCAGGTGTTTTAGAAATGATACTTCGTATATCAGTAATTGCCTTTTTCACCGGTCTCATTGGCTTTCCGGCAACTGCCTACGCAGAAATAGCTGCATGGATTGGTGCATTAATAATAAATGCAATGGCATTTATCCACTACATCAGGGAAAAAACCACAATTGAGTGGAAAGATTTTATATGGAAAAGAAATAGGGTTAAACATGCAAATGTATAGCAGTATGGATAAAAAGAATCAATTAACACATACTATTCGGGATAAAAAATAATAAGGAGGTATTTTTATGAAGCAAATACCGGTTTCAAGTCTTCCCTTAGCGGCTATGGACGATATTCCAACACCACAAAAGGATGCAGTTTCCATTACAGGACTGGTGAAGGAAAGCGGACGTATCACCGGATATCAGCTTTCTGATAATCGGATTGTCAGTCGTGAAGAAGGAGTGGACCTTGCAAAAGCAGGACATATTAAAGGTGTTGGAATTGCACACAATAAGGATACAGAATACCTAAAATCCATTCCTGATGACTCGGAAAGTAATAATTTATCTTCTCTTCCTACAGTAGATACAGGCAGATAGCTTATGTTTTGTGAAAACACTTATTTCTTTCATTAAAAAATAATGTTAAATTATTTTTCAAGTTATACTTGAATTCCTTTTTAATCAGTAGTAGTATATACAATAACAAGTAGTTTTTAATACTACATCTCGCATTAGTTGTATATACTACTAAGTAAGGAAGGAGTTTGATATTATGAATAAATATATTAAAGACCCCGGCAGTGCAATTACACATTTTATAGGAATGATACTGGCAATTATTGCAGCAATTCCACTGCTTATGAAAGCGTCTAAAGAAGCCCAGTCCGTATATCTGTTTGCATTGGGCATCTTTACCACCAGTATGATATTATTATATGGGGCAAGTACGATTTATCATACCTTAGATTTATCAACAAAAATTAATACTCTGCTTAAAAAGCTTGACCATATGATGATTTTTGTACTCATTGCCGGAAGCTACACTCCTATCTGCCTTTTGGTTCTTGACCAAAAAACAGGACTGATTCTTCTATCTCTGGTATGGGGTATTGCCCTTGCGGGTATCCTTATTAAGGCCTTCTGGGTATTTTGTCCAAAATGGGTTTCTTCTATTCTCTACATCGGAATGGGCTGGACCTGTGTTTTGGCATTTAGTAAGATAATTAAAGGTTTAACACCTATGGGATTTTTCTGGTTATTAACAGGTGGTATCATATATACCATTGGAGGTATAATTTATGCCTTGAAGCTTCCTATCTTCAACAATAAGCATAAGAACTTCGGTTCCCATGAGATATTCCATTTATTTGTAATGGGGGGAAGCTTCTGCCACTTTATTGTAATGTTTTCTCTGTTATAATCTATTCCGGAATGGCTGAATGAAGCGGTCCTTATTTTATATGGTGATTTCAAATTTGAAAATGTAAATTTAAAAAATATTGCATTATCACTATGACGATGTATAATTGTTGTTGATGTTTTTTGTATTACCAGAATAATTAACTTTATATAAAAATGCTCCCAGAACCCTGGAAGCATTTTTTATATAACCTATAGAATGCTAAATTTGTAAACTATCTGCATATTTGAATTGTATAACATCTCTCGGAGCTGTCTCAACATATGCCTGTTCCTTATGCATAAAGTTTATTATTTCATTTTTACTCTTCTTTCCAAGTTTTTCTATTACAAAATCCAAAATATCTATATCTTCTTCTGACAAAGCTTTAAAAATCTGTTCTCCACTCAAAGAAAAGTGATATGCATTCGTTTCTCCCATATCAACCTCTTCGCAAGGAACATCTTTCAAGTCTATTATTGAATTATGTCCTACAGGTACTGCCCCCATTGGAAGTGCTTGATATACCAATCCGGTAATAGCAAATCCCCTTCTTTTATAGGACAAAGCATCTGCATACCACATAAGTTTCATTAATTTTACCTTATAAAGACTTGTCACTTTTATAGAAGAAGCAAAATATCTTATTACATCAACAACTTTATCAAGGGACAACTCTGTATTACCATGAAACATCTGGTTACCCTGAAATCTGGCATAGCTTGCTTCAATTGCTTTTCTTAAGTATACATCTTGATCTTCCTCATACAATAAAGTGGCTGCCTCTAAATATTTCTGATATGCTTCTGCTGACAAATTGTTTTTTGCATCGTTTAGTAGTGATAAGAACCATTCCGGATCCTGATTTATTTTTTTCAATATCGTATCATGTGCCTTATCTTGAACCTGATGACTTTCATATCTTGTAATTGTCTTACCACCCCAGCCTAGCAATACACACAAATCACTTTGGCTAATACCATATTTAGCTCTTATTCTGCTTATTGCCTCAGAAGTCAAAAGACCTACTCGTTTTCTATATGCATCTTTCATCCTTACATCATTTTCCTGCATCTTTTGTTCATCCATAAACAATTCTTCAGCCATATCACAAAACAAATAAGATGCTTCATAACTTACATAAACATTCTTAAAAGTTGTCTGTTCCTTAACAAGAACCGTTTTCACTTCATGTTCTTCCATACAACATGAGCATAATCTTTTTTCACTTTTAATGATTTTCATGTCCATGAAAACACCTCCTATTTCTTTTTATAAGGGAACATTTCCGGTATAAATGCTTTTTCAGCAAAATGAAACGACATAACAAATGTTGTTGTATTCCCATACATTCCCAACAATTCAACTCTTATTTTAATATATACGTCATCAGTTCCATTATAGACCTTCCCAAATTCTCTCATTTCACTTCTTTTCGGAAATCTGACATCTTTAACGGTCTGCAAATAGTCTTCCACAGTAAGCGTTAATAATTCACGTTTTAAAGCATCAACAGGATTCTCATCCGGAAATAGTTTATTCACCGCATACTGATTTGTATATTTCTCGTCGCGCTTTTCATCAACAAAGCGTTTAGCCTGAAAATCAATCTTTGCTCCATTATTAAGAGCAGATTTTAAATCTTGAATATATGCTTTTACTTCCATCTCACTTTCAATTCGTGAATTTGTTTCATCAGCCAAATTTTATCCCTCCAAGGCGGTATCATTTGATACCATTATGTTATAACTATTTTTCTTTTTTGTCAACCATACGATACCCCTATTTCGTTTGCACAACAAAGCCAATGCAAACAGAATTGTCTCACTTAGTCTTACCTTAATGCAATAAATTTCAAAAAAAGGCTTAAAAACTTGGTTTTAAGCCTTTTTACAGTGCGGAAGATGGGGTGAGGTAGCAAAAGAAAAAGGTCCGGGGGACCTTTTTCCCACCGAACCGACCGACGAGCCATCTATGGCGAGGAGACCTTGAACCCTGGGTTCAAGGGACTCCTCGGCATAAAGCAAAAGGGCTAAGCCAGAGGCTTAACCCTTTTGGTTTCGTGCGGAAGAAGGGACTTGAACCCTCACGGTGTTGCCACCACTAGATCCTTAGTCTAGCCTGTCTGCCAGTTCCAGCACTTCCGCATATGAAATTATTGGTTGCACCGCAACCTCATATAGACTACTACAAATCCAAAAAAATTGCAATAGCAAAATTAATTTTTTATTTATATTCGGGTGATTCGGATATAGCTGCCATTAAAACAGCTATATCCTTCTCCCCACCTTATATACGAATCATCAGATATACAAAATAACTGTATATCCGCACATATTCATATCATTAAGCAAGCTTTGCCTTAGCAACTTCTACTAATTTTGCAAAACCTTCTGCATCTGAAACTGCAAGCTCAGCAAGCATCTTTCTGTTCATATCAACACCTGCTAACTTTAATCCATACATAAATCTGCTGTATGATAAACCATTCATTCTTGCAGCTGCATTAATACGGGCAATCCAGAGACGTCTGAACTGTCTCTTTCTCTGCTTACGACCAGCATATGAAGAAGTAAGTGCTCTCATTACTGACTGCTTAGCAATTCTATACTGTTTTGATCTTGCACCCTTATAACCTTTTGCAAGCTTTAATGTTCTGTTATGTTTCTTCTTTGCGTTTAAACCGCCTTTCACTCTTGCCATTTCTTTAATCCTCCTAATATAATCAATCTTACAGATAAGGTAAAATCTTCTTCATTACCTTCTCGTTTGTCTTGTCCATCATTGCTGACTTTCTAAGATTTCTCTTCTTCTTAGCAGTCTTCTTTGTTAAGATATGGCTCTTATAAGCTTTGTTTCTCTTTAAGCTTCCGCTTCCTGTCTTCTTAAAACGCTTAGCTGCTGCTCTGTTAGTTTTTAATTTTGGCATTTTTATTTCCTCCTTAAATGTCGCTTATTCTCTTATATATAATTGGCATGTCTACATCTATTGGCAAACATCCTACAATATATCTTTTTATTTTTTTGTTAAGAACATAATCATACTACGTCCTTCAAACTTAGCCGGCTTATCAATATTTGCAACATCCTCTAAAGCCTTTGCGAAATCGTCCAAAATAACCTTCGACTGATTTACATGGGCAAGCTCTCTACCACGGAATCGTAATGTAACCTTAACCTTGTCACCTTTTTCCAAAAACTTTCTTGCCTGATTCATCTTTGTATTCAGGTCATTGGTGTCAATATTAGGTGATAACCGAACTTCTTTTACGTCAATAGTTTTCTGTTTTTTCTTTGCTTCCTTTTCTTTTCTTGCAAGTTCGTAACGGTATTTTCCGTAATCGATAATCTTACAAACCGGTGGTTGTGCATTTGGAGCGATCTTTACAAGATCAAGTTCTGCTTCCTTTGCCAACTTCATTGCATCCTTTGATGACATAATTCCTAACTGCTCGCCTTCAGTTCCGATCAAACGAACTTCTTTATCACGGATCTGCTCATTAATCATTAACTCGTTAATGGTTTTGTACCTCCTACAATAAATGAAATAAAAAGAAGTGAATAGCATACCTATCCACTTCTATTAGAACCTAAAAATACAATTATATTGTATAATCTCTAATATTTAACCCGAGTCGCCCCTGCGCTAAGGTGAGAGTGGATACTCTGCTTTGTTGTCTGCTGCTTTCACAACCTTGAATATCCTACCATACATACTTATGCAAGTCAAGGATATTTTATGTTTTTTTATAAAGTTCTTACTCTTCCGCCATGGCAGGTTCAAAAATGTGCCGTATTACTTCATTTTCCTCATCTGCATATGCACTTTCCAATGCCAGACGTCGGAATTCATCCTGGGCACATATCCTCTCCTGTCCCCGAAGGTCTTTCTTTGCATACTCCCGACTGTCAGGAAGTAATTCGTGGGCTTTCAGGGTATCTGCAAGCTGGAGTTTCAAAATACCAATTACATCCTGCTTTAATTTCTCATCCTCTACAGGAAATGTAATCTCTACACGTTTATCCAGGTTACGGGGCATCCAGTCCGCACTACCCATATATACATCCTCATCACCATCATTGTAGAAATAGAATATTCTGGCATGCTCCAAAAAATCACCTACAATGGAACGGACCTTTATATTTTCGGAAACACCGGGAATGCCAACCTTTAAGCAGCAGATTCCTCGGACAATCAAATCAATCTTTACTCCCGCTGTACTGGCCTTATATAAAGCCTCAATAATAACAGGGTCACAAAGTGCATTCATTTTTGCAACAATCCTTGCAGGCTTACCCTTCTTTGCATTTTCCGTTTCTCTGGTAATTAATGCAATAAAACGGTCCTTTAACCAGATTGGTGCAACCATTAATTTATTCCATGCCGGAGGCTCTGAATAACCAGACAACATATTAAATACAGCCGTAGCATCCTCTCCAATTGCATCGTTACAGGTAAGCAGTCCCATATCCGTATAGAGCTTTGCCGTTACATCATTGTAATTACCTGTACCCAAATGTACATACCGGCGAATACCATCCTCTTCTCTTCTAACAACCAAAGCAATCTTAGAATGGGTCTTAAGACCAACCAAACCATAGATTACATGACAGCCTGCCTTCTCAAGCATTCTTGCCCAGCCTATGTTATTCTCCTCGTCAAATCTTGCCTTTAACTCCACAAGCACCGTAACCTGTTTACCATTTTCCGCCGCCTTGGCAAGAGATGCAACAATAGGAGAATTACCACTTACACGGTAAAGTGTCTGCTTAATGGCAAGTACATCAGGGTCCTTGGCTGCCTGGGAAATAAAATCTACTACAGGAGTAAATTCATAATATGGGTGATGTAACAGTATATCATGCTCTCTGATCTGCTCAAAAATTCCCCTATCCTTATCTACACCGGGAACCGGCTGTGGTATAAATTTAGGAACCTTATATTCTTCAAATCCCTCCAGCCCATAAGCCTTCATAAGGAAAGTAAGATCCAGGGGGCCTTTAATCTTATATACATAATTAGAATCCACATTTAACTGCTCTGCCAGTTTTTTCTCCAGACGCTTATCCATGGTATCTGCCACTTCCAGACGGATAACCTCACCCCACTGACGTTTTTTAAGCTGCTTTTCAATCTCTTTTAACAAATCTGCAGCTTCATCCTCATCAATTGATAAATCTGCATTACGCATTACACGATAAGGATGTGCAGACAAAATCGTATAGTTAAGAAACAGCTTATCCAGATTACGTTCAATAATCTCCTCCAGCAAAATAATGGTAGTTCCTTCTTCCTCTGAAGGTATCTGCACAATTCTCGGCAACACATTAGGCACCTGAACCGTAGCAATATCTACAACCTCTTCATTTTTTTTATCTTTAATTAAGGCACCAATATTTAGCGACTTGTTTTGAATAAGAGGAAATGGTCTTGATGAATCCACTGCCATAGGTGTTAATACAGGGTACACATTTCTCATGAAATATTCATCAACAAATTTACCTTGCTTATCATTTAAATCCTCATGGCTTTTTACGAAATGAAGTCCGGATTTAGAAAGAACAGGAAGTAATGAGCGATTCCATATCTTGTATTGTTCCTTCATAAACTCCTTTGCTTCCGGTATAATTGCATCTAACTGCTCTTTTGCGGTCATTCCTGCAATATCCGTCTTTTTATAACCGGCATGAATCATATCCATCAGGGAAGCAATACGTACCATAAAAAATTCATCCAGATTGGATGCTGTAATACTTAGAAATTTCATCCGTTCAAACAATGGATTATTTTTATCTACTGCTTCATTCAAAATCCGTTTATTAAACTGTAACCATGAAAGCTCACGATTTTCCAAATATTCCGGTTTTAAATATTTACTTTTCTCTGCCATTATATCTTTGCTCCTTTCTGTTTTAATACCGGTGTTATACCATATACATTTGAAAAGAAATCTGCCTTGTCATCAAACAAACCACGCTCAAGTGCCAGATCATATAAAGTATCAATGGTTATTACCAGTTGTTTATCCTTTAAGGAAATAATATAAGCATTTCCTTTCTGTTTGTGGGACCGGTCCATTGCATTGGCAATTTTTAAAATTGCCGCAAGCTTTGCCACCTTCATGTAATCTGCATCCCCTAGTTCGCTGCGAATCTCACGGTAATCCGGCAAGTCTACGGAATTATATTTAATAATATTTGCAATTTCCTCCCGTTCCTTATGGGAGATACCCATAATCTCAGTGGACATGATAATGTCATAGGAATTATTACTGGCATTATTCATATTAATAAATTTACCACAGTCATGGAGCATAGCAGCAATTTCCAACTGAAGCCGTTCTTTTCTTCCTAATCCATGGACTTTTTTAATCTTATCAAAAATCTGACAGGCAATAGCAACCACGTTATAATTATGTTCATTATCACAACGGAATTTTTTTGCAATCTGGTTTACCATGGAACGGATATCATCTTCAAAATTACGGTCAAAGGATAATTTCTTTATCTTTTCCATTTTTTCTACAATCATGCCATCACAAAGGTCTACCCTTGGTGTCCATATCATATCTGCCTTAGCCTGACGCAAAAAAGTACCATATATCATTGCCGCCGGCAGAAGCAGGGTGGCTCTTTCATAAGGTATTTTATACTCCATTGCCATATCCATAGGATTCGTAGATAAAAGCTTACTAAAAATTACATTTAACTGATCTTCATCTAAATGATCTGTTATATTAAGCTCGGGAACCAAAGAAATCAGTCCGTCAATCTCATCTCCTATTGCAATGACATTTTTTATTTCCTTCCCACCTAAATAATAATGTCTGAATGTATCAATCTCATTTGATATAAATTCCTCCATGGCATGCTCTAAATGGGTACGGTCAATTCGAAATGTTTTCAAACGCTCACGTACACGTAACGCACCAATAGGAATATTTTGTGTTGCAGTAAGTTTTCCGTTATTCAACAAGGAAATCTGGATATTTCCCGCTCCAATATCAACAATAGCCGTATTTTTCTCTACGATTTTTTCAAAATTCTCTGCCCCAACGGCTACACCTTTATACATAAGAAAACGGTGCTCAGAATTACTGAGAATTTTTATTTCTATTCCCGTCCGAAGCTTAAGTACATCCAAAACCATAACATTATTCTTGGCTTCCCGAACCGCACTGGTTGCATAAGCACAGTATTCGGTTGTTCCATATTCCTTCATCTTCCTGGTAAATCCTCTTAAAATGTCTGTTAACCGGTCAATGGATTCCTGAGATATGTAACCATCCTTATAGGTATCTACTCCCAGCTCCAGAATAGAACTTACGCAGTCAAGCTGTCTGTATCCCTTCTTTGCCGTAATCTCATATATTTTCATTGTTACATCCGTTGAACCCACGTCAATTGCCGCAAAGGTTTTATATGCCACTAGCCACCCCTCCTATCTACAAATATCTCCAGGTAACACTACATTCTGTTTTTCTATTTTTCCACATAGCATCCCAGAATTTTAAAATTCTCTGTCTCTGCTTTAATGCCCTTTAATGCATTTTTTACATTATTATCTTCCAAACTGCCTTCAAAATCAACAAAGAAACAATACTCCCATTGTCTGTCTAACATAGGAACAGATTCAATGCTGGTCATATTAATATTATTAAAAATAAAGTGTGCCAGTATATTATATAAAGTTCCACACTCATGGGATAAAGAGAAAGAAATACTTACTTTATTTGCAGCCTTCTCATATTCTCTTTTGTTGGATACGATTACAAACCGGGTTGTATTCTGGTCCGAAACATTTAACTGCGGGTTTAATACCTCTAAACCATACAACTTAGCAGCTCTCTCGCTGGCAATGGCAACCTGTGTCATATCCCCATCATCATGCACTTTTTGTGCTGCCAATGCCGTATTACTCATACTTGTTTGTTTCCAGTCTGTATTTTCCAGATACTGTCTTGCCTGCATCAGTCCCTGAGGATGTGAAAATACAGTGTGAACATTGGATAAATCCGTTCCCGGCAAGCCTAACAGACATTGATTAATTAAAATCTTTTGTTCTCCAACAATGTTTAACTGATAACGTTCCAGTAAATCATAAATTCCATTTACAAACCCTGCAGAAGAATTCTCAATAGGAAGCACACCATAGTCTGCCTTTCCCTCTGCAACAAAGCTTGCAACATCAGAAAATTCCTTAACATTTTGGGCTATAATATCTTCCCCAAAGTATGCCACCAGTGCAGACTCCGCAAAGGCACCCGGAACACCGGCATAAACCGCCTTCGTATTGTCTGAATAAGAGAACTGCTCAATCTTACGAAACTGACTGCCAATCTCATTTTCCTGATCGCCAATCACACTATATTGATAACGTCTGGAAACCGACATAATTTGTAAGAAAAGCTCCTGCACACTTTTCGCATTAAACTCCGTGCTTGCAAGAGAACCTAATTTCTCCAGTTTTTCCAGCTCTCTTTCCCTGTCATAGATTGGTTTTCCTGTTGATATCTTATACTTTGCAACCTCTAAAGCCAAATCCATTCTTTTTTCAATTAACTTCACAATTTCCTTATCAACTTTATCAATCTCTTCTCTTGTTATACTTAAATCCTGTATCATCTTTATTCCTCGCGTGTATGTTCTATCATTATTCTTTTATCTCAGACAGCATTTCAACAACCGATTTTTTATATACCGGATGCACATAATATGGTGCAATTTGTGAAAGAGGCTGCAATACAAATTCCCTTTTGGGAATCTCAACATGGGGAATCGTCAGATTCTCTTCCATAATAATCTCATTATCATAAAATAAAATATCAATATCCAGGGTTCTCGGTCCCCAGTGAACAATTCGCTCCCGATGGGCGCCCTTTTCAATTTCATGAATTGTTGCAAGCAGCTCACCTGGTGTCATGAGAGTCTGGATTTCTAATGCCCCATTTAAAAAATCATCCTGCAAAACATCTCCGTAGGGCTTTGTTACAATATAATCTGATGCAGTAACAACCTTTGCATCACAAAGACCATTAATCTGATCAATTGCATAATCTAAATAGCCTTCCTTATCTCCCATATTAGACCCTATGGATAAATACACCCTATGCCATCCACGTTTAATGGTAACTGATACCGTATCCATGGAAATGAGTACCGGTGCCCATGGCTTTTTCACGGTTATCTCAACCTGCTTTAACTGTGTAAATGAAATCAACAGCCGTTTGGCAATCTCTTCTGCCAACGCTTCAATTAGCTGGTACCGCTCCACTTCAACAATTTTCTTTATTACATTACAGGCTTCTCCATAATCAATGGATTTCGTAAGGTCATCCTGTTTTCCCGCTTCTCTCACATCCAGAAACAGGGTTGCATCAATGATAAATTTTTGTCCAAGAAAGGCTTCTTCTTCAAATACACCGTGATATCCAAAGGTTTCCAAGCCTTTAATTGATATGTAATCCATACACACTCTCCCGATTATATTCTTTGTTTGTATAATTCAAGTTATCATTATGTATAATACATGTAAAATATTTAAAATGTCTCCGGATTTATGCATTTTTTATGGCTTCTGCCATCTTAAGCCCCCGTAAATTGGTTTTCACATCATGGACTCTGAAAATAGAACAGCCTGCATATAATCCAATAATCGATGTAGACAGAGTTCCTTCCTCCCGTTCAGTCACAGGCAAATCTAAGGTAAGCCCAATCATGGATTTTCTGGAGGTTCCAAGAAGAATGGGATACCCCAATTCATTCAGACGGTTTAAATGCTTCATCATCAAAAGATTCTGTTGTAAATCCTTTGCAAATCCAATTCCCGGGTCAAGAATAATATTATCTCCCAAAATACCTGCCTCCAAAGCCATATCCACGCTTTGTTGCAAATCTTTCAAAACATCCTCAACAAAATTCCCGTAATCCGTATTTTTTCGATTATGCATAAGACAACAGGGAATACCGGCTTTTGCAATCACTGAAGCCATGGTTCCATCCCATTTTAGTCCCCAGATATCATTTAACAAATCCGCACCTGAAGAAATTCCTGCAGCCGCAACATCACTTTTATAGGTATCCAAAGAAACAGGAACATCAAACCTTTCTTTTATCGCCTCTATAACAGGACATACCCTTTCGATTTCTTCCTTAGATGATATCTTAATATGGTTTGGTCTTGTAGATTCCCCTCCCACATCCAATATATCCGTACCATCTTTTATCAATTCCTCAGCATGAAAAAGTGCCTCATCCAAAGCATTATATTTTCCTCCATCGGAGAAAGAATCAGGTGTTACATTTAAGATTCCCATCATATAAAAATGATGTTCCAAATCAAACTCTACATTTCCTATCTTCATACAAACTTAACCTTTCATATCAATAAGTAATCACTTTATTTTTCCTGTCCCGGGGCCAGTAACAATCCTCTATGGCTGGACAGTCAAAACAGTTTCTACTTAGTTTATCTGCCTCATAAAGAAGTTTACATAATATACTGTCATTTCTTTTTTCTTTATGAGCGGTAATTGCTTCCGTAATCTGCTTACATTCTTCATATGAATAACCACATTCGGATAATATCCGGTTGGCTAATTCTCCTCCCACCTTATGATGAGAGGTGCCGGCTTCATATTCCACACATCTTCCAATATCATGCAAAAGAGCCGTTGCATAAATGATATCTTTTGGAATGGCTAAATTCTGTTCCAATACTTTAATATATAAAATACGTGCAACATCCAGACAGTGATTCATTCCATGTCTGCAAAAGATCCGTTCCTGCTCTAATTCTTCAATTCCCTTTTGATTTGACACAAACAAAGGATGCGCCATAATCCTGTCAATTCGTTCCATAAATCATCCTGCTTTATTATTAATGTATCTGCCCAATATATGACAAAGACCCCCATGCAATAACGACGCTTTCTTCCTCATTTTCTCTGTGTGACATAGCAAACTCCCCGGCTTTAAGAATTGCTTCTTCCACATTATTACATACGCTTACGTCATTACAATAGGGTTTTACACAACCGGCCAAAACATCAGCCGGCAGACCTCTTTCTCCCGGTGCAGTTATTGTATACACTTTTTTTGCCATAGGGCAAAGCAAAGCCATCATTTTCTCGTATTCTTTATCCTTTAATACTCCTATTATAAAGATTATTTCCCTGTTTGTAAAATGCTTTTCAATACTTTCTTTAAGGGCTTTTACACCATCCATATTATGGGCACCATCCCTTATAAATAACGGTTTATCGCTTATTTTTTCAAAACGGCCTGCCCAGCTAACCTTAGATAAAAAATCCTTATTCATATATCCATCTAAAACATATTTTGTTTCAATGGCAGTAATGGCATTATATATCTGATATCTTCCGGCTAAGGATATAGAATATTCCTCTCCTTTGTACATAAACCTGCTGCCATTAAGAGTCTCCTCTAAAATACGGACATCCTCCTTGTTTATTACATGAAACTCTGATACATTATGTAAACCACCATTTATTTTTTCATATTCCTTCATTAATACATGATTTATATTCAAAGGATTAGGATAACAAATAACCGGACAGTCTTTTCGCATAATCCCAGCCTTCTCGTACGCAATTTTTTCTACCGTATCTCCTAAAAACTGCATGTGGTCCATTCCAATGGAGACAAAAACCGTACACAGGGGATTTTCCACAACATTCGTTGCGTCTTCCCTTCCGCCCATTCCGGTTTCAAGAATCACAATATCTACTCCCTTTTCCAGAAAAAATAAAAATGCAATTACCGTTTCAATTTCAAAAGCCGTGGGGGTATCCTCACCATTTTCTCTCATAGCTTCTATATGAGGATAAACCTTTGAAAAATAATATGCAAATTCCTCCCGGGACATACTTTTCCCGTTTATTTGATACCGCTCTAAATAACAGTTTAATGTAGGAGAAATATACCGTCCTACCTTTTTTTCCTCCCCCATATACAATTGCTCCAAAAAGGCACATACACTGCCCTTTCCATTTGTACCGGTCACATGAATTACAGCAAGTTTATTCTGAGGATTCTGTAATCTTTCCAATAATAGTTTAATTGGTTTTAATCCTAAAATACTTCCCTTTTTTTGAATTTCATCCATATGACTTTTTGCCGTCTCGTAATTCATTTATCATAAACCTCTTCCAATGTCATATCATTTTTATCATTTATTAACATTCATATTATACTCTTTTTCATACCAATAAAAAAGAGTTTCCAATAAAGATATATATTGAAAACTCTTATCTTACGCATATTAATCATTAACTAATTCAATCCACCGAATCACATGGAACATGCTGAATCAAAGGTGTATTTTCATCAATAGGAAGAATCTCATATCCTTCCGTCTTTAAAGTATCAATAAGTAACTGAAGGGACTCCACTGTTGCATGGGTTGTCTGAAGATCATGCATCAGTACAATTGAATCCTGATTCTTCTCAACATCATTCATAATATTGTTAACTAACTGTTCCGGTGACAATCCTGATGTAACGGCATCTCCACTTAAAGCATTCCAGTCATAATAAGATATGCCATTATCATTCAGATAAGAAACATACACTCCAACCGGCAAAGGAGATACACTATTGGAACTTCCACCCGGAAAACGGAAAATTTTACTACGGGTTCCGGTTACATCATATATCAAATCATTGAGCTGCGTAATCTCATTTGCGAAGGATTCCTCGGATGCATAAAAATCCTGATACACATGGGTATAGGAATGTAACCCAATGGTATGTCCTTCATCTACTATTCTTTTATAATAATCGTAATATTCCTCATCACGACCAATTACAAAGAAGGTGGCCTTTACGTTATTTGCTGCAAGTATATCAAGAATCTGTCCTGTATATATGGAAGGACCATCATCAAAGGTCAAATAAACTCTCTTTACATTTTCCGGTGTTGCTTCCTCTGAAGCATCTTCTGCTGTTGCAGAAGCACCCTGATTTGCATCATTACCATTTGCATCCTCTGTGTTTTCCGCCTTACGGGAAGTAACATCTGCATTTGCAAGATTTAATCTTGTGTCAGGATCAAAGATTCCACTTTCAGCATTGGGATTATTAAGCAAGGCCTCTTTACTTGAACGATAGGTTAAATAATCCCCACCATCCTCACTTAATGCGTAATCAAGCTTTTTTTCCAGCTTGTCCAGTTTATAAAAAAGGAAAAGACTTGAAAAAATCGGAAGAATGGTCATAACCAAAAAACCATATATAATTACTTTTTTGTACAGATTAACCCGCTTTCTTCTGGCAAGCTCTGCTCTTGTAATCTTCGCCATATTTTCACCTCATAATTAACTTGAGATTAGTATATTCTTATCGGTTCATCTTATTCAAAAACATAGAATAACCACCAATTTTTCTAAGCATAGGTTATTATAAGTAAAGATATTTTTTTCGTCAAGCCTTGATTTTACAATAGTTTGGCAATTTTTTCCTAAATGAATATTATATATTAAAGACCGAAAGGAAGTGATCAAAATGCAAATACCACTACTAGAATTTTTTTCCGTAAATTACATTTACCATACAATATCTTGTGAAACCCATTCATTGAAGGATATTTCATTTAAACTCTACAAAAATGAATTTATTTCATTTGTGGGACCAAGTGGCTGTGGAAAAACTACACTCCTAAATCTTATTGCGGGATTACTTCCACTTACTTCCGGTCAAATAGAAATGAATGGGAAACCCATCGCTTCTTCCGATATGAATATTGGATATATGCTACAAAAAGATCATTTATTAGAATGGAGAACAATTTATAAAAATTTGACCTTAGGTCTTGAAATCCAGCACAAACTTGACAAACAGCATCTTACCATTATTGAAGAATTACTAAAAACTTATGGCCTATGGGACTTTCGCAATGCTTATCCCAGACAGTTGTCCGGAGGAATGAGGCAAAGAGCAGCTTTAATCAGAACCCTTGCATTGTCTCCTGATATTTTACTGTTAGATGAACCTTTTTCTGCTTTAGACTATCAAACACGGCTTAATGTATCAGATGATATCGGCTCCATTATAAAAGAAAAAGGAATCAGTACCCTTTTGGTAACCCATGACTTAGAAGAAGCAATTTCCATGGCTGACAGAGTTATTGTATTATCAAAAAGACCCGGAACGATTATAGCTGATATTCCAATCAAGCTAAGTATAGATAACAGAACACCGAAAACCTCTCGAAATGCACCGGAATTTAACAATTATTACAATCAAATATGGGAGGTCGTTCATAATGAAAACAATGAATTCGGATAAACACACAGAAAAAAAGAATATCTCAAAAGAGCAGGAAGAATACCTTTCATCCATAAAAAAGAAAAAGCTCTTTATAAAAATTTGTCAGATACTGTTATTACTTATTTTTCTCTTTGCATGGGAGATAACCGCAAAATACCATATCATTAATGATTTTATCTTTTGTTCCCCGTCAAAACTGTTTACCACCCTGGTAACCATGATAAAAGACGGATCATTAATTTATCATATCGGCATCAGTTTATTTGAAACACTATTAAGCTTTCTTATTGTAATTGTGGGCAGCCTCTTAATCGCAACTCTTTTTTGGTGGAATGAAACGATTTCAAAAATTCTGGAACCTTATTTAGTTGTATTAAACTCCTTACCCAAATCTGCACTTGCACCTGTACTTATCGTCTGGCTTGGTGCAAACAAAGGAACCATTATTGTATGTGCCTGTTCCGTTGCAATTTTTGGCAGTATCCTTAATATCTACACCGGCTTTGTTAATGTAGATACTGATAAAATCAAACTGATTAAAACCTTGAAGGGAACAAGATTTCAATGCCTTCGTCTGGTTGTACTACCCAGCAACGTTCCCAATATCATCAGTATCATGAAAGTAAATATCGGATTATGTCTTGTAGGTGTTATCATTGGCGAATTTCTTGCTGCCAGAGAAGGCTTGGGCTATTTAATCATGTATGGTTCCCAGGTATTTAAAATGAGTAATGTGCTCTTATCTATTTTAATTCTATGTGTTATTGCAATATTACTATACGTCATATTACAGCATTATGAAAAGAAATTAAGTGAATACTTTTAATATATAAATTGTAAAAATATCTCCTAAGGAGATTTGGGGTATTTCCCTTGTCTGCTTAGGAGGTATCATATCCGTCTTATGATCTTATATCTCTTAGGTATATAATTATTCTTCTTTTATATCAATCGCCTCCACCGGACATGCATTTCTGGCAGATTCCGCCGAAACATACAACTCGTCACTGATTTGTCCTACTGCCTCAGCCATGCCGTCCTCATCAAAGGAAAATATTTCCGGACAGGTAGCAACACAAAGACCACAGGCGATACACGTCTCCTTATTTACATATGCTTTCATTGTCATACACCTCATTATCAATATGCTATATGAAGTATTATGATGTAAAATATGCATATTCATTCATAATAAACAATTTAAATGAGGGTATTATTTATATTCAAAAAATGCACCAATGACTCGCTTTAATGCATCATAATCTGATACCGCACCCAGTTCCGTAGCGGAATGCATGGCAAGAATTGGCATCCCGATATCCCCACAGGGAAATGGTAAATGTGAGGTTACAATGGGCCCTAATGTACTGCCGCCTGCAATTCCTGTTTTGTTAATCGCTATTGTATATGGGATATGTTCCCTATCACATAGCTGTTTTATAACTGCTGCTGTTTCTGCAGTTGTTCCATATTTTTGTCCCACACTTCTTTTTATTGCAAAACCGGAACCAAGATAAGCTTTATTGGTAGCATCACTCTTCTCTTCATAATTCGGATGATGCGCATGGGCCACATCAACAGACAGCACAAATGCATTTTTTATCACATTATCCAAAGAGAAATCTTTAATTAATGCATTTCCGATTCTGTTTAATACCATGGACAGCAACTGGCTGTCAGCTCCCTGCTTCGATAAGCTTCCAACCTCTTCATTATCGAAAACCACCATAACATCAACCGTGTTGGCAGGAACAGACACACTATCATCTGACATGTCACAAAATGCAGATAACAGCGCACCTACAGAGGTAAGATTATCCAGCCTTGGTGCTGATAACATGGATTGATCCAATCCAACCAATTCAGGCTGCTGCATATTATATAGGAAGAGATCGTAATCAATAATATCCTCTTTCTCTATCTTTAGACTTATTGCAATCTCCTTTATCAAATCCCCCTCATCAGACAGTGAAGCAATAGGAACTAATTCTTTTGCAGTATCCAGGGCTCCTTTCTTGTTCAATTCCCGATCCATATGAATGGCAAGGCTTGGAATAATTGCAAGAGCTTTATCACTTCGATACAGTAATGTCTTAGGGTTAAATGGATTCTCTCCTTTTACAATAACCTTTCCTGCCACACCAAGAGGCCTGTCCAGCCATGATTTTTGATACATGCCTCCATATATTTCTACATTCCACTTTGTAACACCATGAATACCATTTTTCACATGGATATCAAACTCAGGTTTTAACTGAAAACATGGATAATCGCTGTGGGCCATTCCTATACGAAATGATAGTCTTTTATCCAGCCCCTTTCCAACACAAAAAGCTAACCCATTCGTACCATATAAGTTGACATAATATTTTTTATTTTCTTCTAATATCCAATCCTCTTCTAAATTTAACTCAGTATAATGATTCTTTAACAATTCCTGTTTCATATATGCGATTACATGGGATGGTGTTACACCTTCACACAAAAGACTTTTTAATTGTTCCATATTATCCGCTTCCTTTCTCCATATAATAAGGTAGGTTATTGCTTAACCTGTCTTATTATAAAACATGAATCCACGCCTTACAAGAATAAGCCCGAATTATTTCACATCTCATTCATTGCTTTTCCTACCATATATTGCTATAATTTGCTTATTATCCCACAGATATACATTTTAGATAATTATTAGACAGGAGAATAGTATGCAGGCATTTCATATACTTGATATCAAACCTTTTATGCAGTTTCTCTTCCAACCGGGGGAATTGGACTCTTATGATTTTGTATCAGCACAAATACATATGGATATGGATTATTCCATTAACGGACTATTAGACACCTCCTTTTATACAGAAGATGAATTAGAAAATTTTCAAATTAAGGATGCTGTTTATCTTCCCTGGTCTTTGGCACGGGACAAAATCTTTCATATTATAAAAGGGAAAAAAACTCCGGGCATGATGAAAATTGTACTCCGGTTATCCGATTCCCAGATAAAAGATATGATATCCCAAAATAGCACCTTTACCCCCAATGATATCGATGGGATGTATATAAATATCATTTTTCAACACCAAAAATTAAATGTGATTTGCGGAATTTCCTATAAAATTTTTTCACTAGACAAGTCTTTAGAAGATATTTTAACTCAAAAAATAACCACATTATTAAAATCGAAATCCATAACTTATGAAAACCAGAATTAAACAATTCTGGTTTTTTCCTGTTTTTTCAACACTTTCCGCCCTTTTTTATCAAATGCAACTTTTTGTGATTTCTTCAAGTCAAAAATGTGAAGCATCTTCTTTTATCTATATTTGTTAGCACTCATTAAAATCGAGTGCTAATTTTTTCTTGACTTTTATATCAGATTATACTATCATATCTATTGTGATTTTATTACTTACCATACTTATACTGCTAAGGATAAAAATGTCACATTTTTACAATCATACATATTATTGCAAATCCTCCGTATATCCATACGAATTATTTGATTTGCATCTAATAAATAAAAAGGAGATGTTATATTATGGCAAGAAAGAAAAAAGGAAGTTTATCAATTAATAGTGAAAACATATTTCCAATTATAAAGAAGTGGTTGTACTCCGATCACGATATCTTTATAAGAGAAGTTGTATCTAATGCATGTGATGCCGTAACAAAGCTTCGCAAACTTGCATTAATCGGAGAATTTGAAGAAATTTCTGATTTGAAATACCGTATTGATGTGATTGCAAGCCCACAGGACAAAACATTAACCTTTATTGATAACGGTATTGGTATGACTGCCGAAGAAGTAAATGAATATATTAACCAGATTGCATTTTCAGGTGCTACTGACTTCCTTGAAAAATACAAAGACAAAGCCTCTGATGACCAGATCATCGGTCATTTCGGTTTAGGTTTTTATTCAACATTTATGGTTGCGGACAAGGTTACAATCAATACCCTTTCATATAAAGAAGATGCGGAACCTGTTTTCTGGGAATGTGACGGTGGAACAGATTACACTATGAGTACAGGCGACAGAGAGATTCACGGTACAGAAATTACACTTTACTTAAACGAGGACAGCTATGAGTTTGCAAATGAATATCGTGTCAAGGAAGTATTGGAAAAGTACTGTTCATTTATGCCGGAGGAAATCTACTTTACTAATGCCGACGCTGCCAAGGAAGAGGATGAAAGCGAAATCGAATCCCAGGTTGTAGAAGATAGTGAAGATACAACGAATAACGAAAATGACGAAACAAAAGAGGAAACCAAAGAACCTAAGGAAACACCTATTAACGATACCAATCCACTTTGGGCAAAGCATCCAAATGACTGTACCGAAGAAGAATATAAAGAGTTTTACCGTAAAGTCTTTTTAGACTTTAAAGAGCCTTTATTCTGGATTCATCTGAATATGGACTATCCGTTTAATTTAAAGGGTATCTTATACTTCCCTAAATTTAATACCGAATATGATACATTAGAGGGAACCATTAAGCTGTATAACAATCAGGTATTTATTGCCGATAACATCAAAGAAGTAATTCCTGAGTTTTTAATGTTGTTAAAGGGTGTTATCGATTGTCCTGATCTTCCACTTAATGTATCAAGAAGCGCTTTACAAAATGACGGTTTTGTTAAGAAAATATCTGATTATATTACCAAAAAAGTTGCTGATAAGCTTTCAGGTATGTTTAAGACAGAGCGTGAATCCTATGAAAAATATTGGGATGATTTAAGTCCCTTCATCAAATTTGGAGGACTTAAAGACGATAAGTTTGATGAAAAAATGAAGGATTATATCCTGTATAAGGATATTGACGGAAAATATCTCACACTTTCTGAATATCTTGAAGCTGCAAAAGAAAAACATGAGAACATTGTTTACTACACAGATGACGAACAGCTTCAGTCACAGTATATCAATATGTTCAGGGAGCAGGAAATCAATGTTGTAAAACTCACCCACAATATTGACAATCCGTATATCTCACATGTGGAGCAGAAAAATGAAGGCGTGAAATTTACAAGAATTGATTCCGATGTAACAAACACCTTTAAAGAGGATATCCCTGAAGAAGAGTTAAAAGAAACTACAGATAAGCTTACTGAAGTTTTCAAAAAGGCATTAGACAACGATAAACTTATCGTAAAGGTCGAGAAGCTAAAGAATGCAGCAGTCTCTTCCATGATTACCATGCCGGAAGAAACCAGAAGAATGCAGGATATGATGCGGGCATATGCTATGCCGGGCATGGATCCAAACATGTTTGGAGGAGATCAGTTGACTCTTGTATTAAATGCAAACAACAACCTTGTAAAATATATATTAGATAATCCGGAAGGCGAGAATACAACACTTGTATGTGAACAATTATATGATTTGGCCTTAATTGCACATAAGCCTCTTGAGGCAGACGCAATGACCAAGTTCATTACAAGAAGCAATGAAATCTTAAATATGCTGACAGAAAAATAATTTTCTCTCTCATATTTCTAACCAATATGCTTTTTCATCAAAAGGAAGTCCCTACTGAGATAATATTTCTTAGTAAGGACTTCTTTTTTAGTTTCCTACAACACGGAAATCATTAAACACATTTTCTATATTCATATATCCATATCCTACAATTGGATTTGGATATATCAGATCCGATGTTCTTGCGGCATTTTTTAAAAAAAGACTTTGAATCTGTCCTGCATAGAAATAACCAACCTCCGGATTCTCCAGATTCCATTGTAAAAATAATGCAATCATACCTGCGCTATGGGCCGCTGCTACAGAAGTGCCTGACTTTCTAACATAGTTATTCCTTAAACCCGGACCGGAAACATCCACTCCCGGAGCCACAAGATCAGGGACAACCTGCCCTAAACTGTTAAATCCTCTGCCTGCTTTCACATATACACTTCCATTTAAATGATTATACGCAGACAAGGTCATAGTTAAATTTGAATTACCCGGATTGGTAATGGTATTTTCCGGCTCCGGTCTCAGAAAATACGTATCCTCTTTTTGGAATTGCCGCAGGGGTAACCATATGTCATATTCCCTCCTTAGCCCTTCATCCGCATAAACAAGAAACCACCATATCCCGGGAGTTGGATTATCAATCCTCACAAAAATCAACTCATCTCCGGAATATACCTCTACAAACTGATAAGCCACATACACAGAAGAACCAGCAATAGGCAACTTAAACTGTTCTTCCTGACCAAACCGTGGAGGTATCCTATCTATCCTGTCACCCTGTGGCGATACAATTCCTAATCCAAAAGTAGTAGGACGTTTTCCCCACAATTCCAAAACAACAGCCTTCTGGCCGGAAGCAACATTTAATTCTACCAGCTGATATTCATCTAAGGGTTCCAGCAATCCTTTAAAATGCAGTTTCTCGTTACCCTCATTCCCTGCCGGAACACTAACCATTACACCTATATTCTCCAGCACAGCATCCAAATAACGTTCTAAAAAAGTATCCCCGGAATGTCCTCCATTACTGCTTCCCACCCCAATCAAAATAGATATTGGCATATTTCTGGCTTTGGCTAAAGACAGTAAATAGTGAATGGCATATATAATATCCGTTTCCTGATATGCCAAAACACCATCCTCAATTCCAAAAAACTCTCTAAGATAAGGCTTTGCTTCCTTAAGCTTTACAACAGCAATTTCCGCCTCAGGTGCAGCACCAACAAAATCATTACTGATATCCAAATTACCCGCCGCAATTCCCGCCAAAAATGTACCATGTCCATTTTCATCTGTTGACGGAACCAGTTCCTCCGGCCGGTCAGTATTTAGTGCTTCCGTAATCCGCTCCTTTTCATATACCCTGCCATAATAAGGCACAACAGTCGAATCACTTTTTTCCAACCTTTTTTCAGACTGGTCCCATATTGCCTCTATACGGCTTATTTTCCTACCATTTACCTCATTCCAAAACAAAGAATTGGTATAATCGATTCCCGTATCAATTATACCAATCATCACATTTTTTCCACTCAAACCAAGTCCATTTTTACTTTGAACTGCTGTAACACCTACTGCCTCCATATTAGAGGAGTCCATTAATCCATATAATTTAGGAATAAATGCATAGGGTACTGTTTCAAGATTCGTAAGATATTCCGGTCCCTTTGGGCGATGATATATTGCAATCCTGTCCGTAATAGAATTGATACAACCATCCTGACTAAGCATATTCCTGTTTTCGTTACCATCCAGATAATTAATCATAAAATCCGCATAATCATTACTGTATATCATATCTTCACAGGTCATAGTTCTACCAAACCGTTTTTTACTATTCTATTCATATACACGGAAAAATCCTACGTTTCAACTCAAAAATCATATATTATATAAAACCCTAGGCATCCTTCAAAAATGCCTTATATGACTTATATGCTTCATAAACATCTGCTTTACTTGTAATCTCCCAAGGTGCATGCATATTAAGCACTGCCACACCACTGTCAATCACATTCATTCCATATAAAGAAAGAATATATGCAATGGTTCCGCCACCACCAATATCTACTTTACCAAGCTCTGCTGTCTGGAATGCCACATTGTTGTCATCCATAATTTTTCGAAGCTTACCCATGTATTCTGCATTGGCATCATTAGAACCCGATTTACCACGGGAACCGGTAAACTTGTTAAATACAACGCCCCGACCAAAGTATGCACAGTTCTTCTTCTCAAAGGCACTTGCATACAAGGGATCGTAAGCTGCGGATACATCGGAAGATAACATAAAGGAATTTGCCAGACATTTTTTAAGTTTCAGCTCTGAATATTCACCACACACATCCATAAGCTCTGCTACAATATTTTCAAAGAACTTTGACTGCATTCCAGTTGCTCCAACAGAACCAATCTCCTCCTTATCTACCAACAGACAACAGGCTGTTCGTTCTACTTCATCCATATCAAACATTGCCTTTGCAGAAGTGTAGGCACATACTCTGTCATCCTGTCCATATCCCATTACCATGGACTCATCAAGGCCTGCGTCCTTTGCTTTACCGGCAGGAACAATCTCCAGTTCAGCAGATAAGAAATCTTCTTCCTCCATGCCATATTTTTTCTTAAGAATAGAAAGAACCATTTTTTTAACCGGCTCTTTTTCCTCCTTATCAAGAGGACGACTGCCAATCAGTATATCAAGCTGCTCTCCTTCTACTACCTTGGCCGCCTTCTTATCCATCTGCTCTGAAGCCAGATGAATCAATAAATCTGTTACGCAAAATACAGGGTCCTTCTCATCTTCTCCAATTACGATATCCACAACCGTTCCGTCCTTTTTGGCAACCACTCCATGAATTGCAAGTGGTAATGTAACCCATTGATACTTCTTTATTCCACCATAATAATGAGTGTCCAAATAAGCAAGCTCTGTATCTTCATATAAAGGATTTTGTTTCACGTCCATCCTTGGAGAATCAATATGTGCACCTAATATATTAAGACCCTCTACAAGTGGTTTTCTTCCTATCTGGAATAAAGCGATTGCCTTTTTCATATTAACAGCATATACCTTATCTCCGGTCTTTAATTTCTTACCGGATTTTACAACCTCTGATAAATCCACATAACCGGAAGCCTTTGCCATGGCAACCACCTGCTTTACGCACTCACGCTCCGTCTTGCCCTTATCCAAAAATGTTCTATATTCTTTACATAGTTTCTCTAACTCCTTTACCTCTTTTTTGTCATATTCTTTCCATGCATTTTTCCGTTCCATAATGAATTTCCTTTCTACCCCAAAATGTTTCTAATCCTCTAACGCAAGTACCCCACGCATCTCTAAAAGCGGTCCCCCTGTTTTATTGATATAGTCTCCGGTAATGGTTACTCTTCCAATATTATCATCTCTCGGAATCTGATACATAATATCCAACATAAATTCCTCAATTATTGCACGAAGTGCTCTTGCACCGGTTTTCTTTTCCATGGCTTTCTTTGCAATTGCATGATAAGCCTCCTCATCAAAACGAAGATCTACTCCATCCAGGGCAAGGAGCTTTTGATACTGCTTTAATATTGCATTCTTTGGTTCTTTTAATATTTTAACCAACATTTCTTCATCTAAACTCTCTAATGCATAAAGAACCGGCAACCGGCCCAGAAATTCCGGAATCATACCAAAATCTCTTAAATCCTCAACAGTAACCTTTTGCAAAATATTACAGTCATTATCGTATTTATCCTTAAGGTCTGCCTGAAATCCAATAGAAGACTGTTTATTAAGCCTTGCCTTAATAATATCCTCGATATCAGGAAATGCACCACCGCAGATAAATAAAATATTTCTTGTGTTAATGGTTGTAAGAGGAACCATGGCATTTTTACTTCCTGCTCCTACCGGCACTTCCACATCAGCACCCTCTAATATCTTTAAAAGGCCCTGTTGAACTGCTTCACCACTTACATCACGGGAATTATTATTTTTCTTCTTTGCAATCTTGTCAATCTCATCAATAAAGACAATTCCACGTTCCGCTTTCTCCACATCATTATCTGCTGCCGCCAATAACTTTGACAAAACACTTTCCACATCATCACCGATATAACCCGCCTCTGTAAGGGTTGTGGCATCTGTAATGGCAAGAGGCACATTCAGAATTCTTGCAATGGTTTTTACCAGATAAGTCTTACCGGCACCCGTTGGTCCAACCATTAACATATTGGATTTTTCTATCTCAATATCATCCATGGTATCTGTTAGAACCCTTTTATAGTGATTATATACCGCAACAGAAATTACCTTTTTGGCATATTCCTGACCAATTACATATTCATCCAGCTTGGCCTTCATTTCGTGAGGTGCCGGAATGGTACTTAATGTAAGCTCCGGTTCCTCCTTCTTTTCTTTATTCTTTTTGGCATCTTCTTTCGGTTTTTTCTTCTTAATCTTTTGAGACTTTGGAATATCATCAAATGGCATGAACTGATTCATGTTCATATTGGGCATATTTGATAAATCCATAAACTGCATACCGCCTCCCGAAAAACTATCAAAGGTTTTCTGCATACAGTCCTGACAAATATTAATATCATTTGGCATGTAAATAAGTTTACCGGTCTGAGATTCCGGTCTTCTACAAAGATAGCAATACTTTTCATATTCATCTTCGTATGTATCATTTTGATCTGACATATATTATCCTCCGCATCTGTTTCATATTTTATTTTAACTCAATAATAACAATATTTCATTTACCCGTGGGTATTATTCCAATCCTGTATATTGTATCAAATTTGCAGAAAAAATACTAATGTATATTTTACCCAATACGATATTTATCAAAAATATTTATATATTTTTACGATTAAAATAAATATCAGAAAATCTGCCTGGACTTAAACCTGTAAAGAATTTAAACTCCCTTTGAAAGTGAGATGGGTCAGAATAACCAAGCATTTCAGAAATCTCAGAAAAACTAAGGGATTGATTATCTTCAATCATATCCAGAGCATTAAAAAGCCGTATATATCTATTCATTGTTTTAGGGCTGCAAGCATAATATTTTTTAAAGATTCTCTCTACCTGTCTCGTTGTATATCCTTTATCCATGGAAACAGACTCAACGGCAACACAGCCTTTCGTTTCTCTCATCCTTTTTACCCCATATATTAATAAGGGATGCTTCGATTTAGATAAAATCATATCCTGTAATAATTTTTCACATAACCTTACTGCCTCTTCCATGGTTTTACATATACTCATTTCTTCCAATGCGTCATTAACTTTTTCCTGTTCACAGTCCGGATTATATTCATAAGAAAGGCAAAAACCAATATATCTGTGACCATTCTTCCTCATAAAACATAATGTATTTAACAATTCACTTCCATGAAACAAAACCCGTTTATGAGTCTCTGCATCCAATAAGAAGTAGTAATCACCATTAGGAATCAAAACAAAATCCTGATTTCCATAAAATTCATAAAAATAACAGTTTCTTTTTGTTTTTATCGGCAGTTCTTTATAACAAAATTGTTTCTGACGTATCACAGGCTGCCTAATATGTGCCGTACTCACTACTGTCATCCTCCTTACAAGCACCTAATATGAGTTATTATTATGCTATCAAAATCCGATTACCTTCGTCAACAGATAATATAAAACCCTTGTAATAACTTAATATTTTTAAGCAAACTCTTTGTTCTTATATATTTATATTACATTTCACAAAAAAAATTTAATTTTAAGTATTGACAATTGTTTTTTCGTAAGTATAATAGAACGTGTTAAGAGCAACGGTGCTTCGCAAATAGGCGTAGCATCTTTTTTTTATGGAATTCTTCTTATGTTACTAGAGATGGCCATCGCAGTTAAGAAGAAGCCCATATATTCTTATAATTACATAAGGGAAGTATTTCCCACACGAGACAAAGACGTCTAATTCATTCTAAAGATAAGAGAGGCTTTAAGAATGTACAGAGGTCTTTTTATTTTATAATTTATTTAAGGAGGTGTTCATTATGGAAGTAAATGATATCATGAGTGCCATAAGCGAACAAGTATTTGGTGTCTGGTTTTTAATCGGTGCCGCATTAGTTTTCTGGATGCAGGCCGGTTTTGCAATGGTTGAGGCAGGTTTCACCAGGGCAAAAAATACCGGTAACATTATTATGAAGAACTTAATGGACTTTTGTATCGGTACCGTAATGTTTATTCTGATTGGTTTCGGTTTATTTTTAGGGGAAGATATGTTATTTGGTTTTATGGGAAAACCAAATTTTGATATTCTTACCAATTATGCCGAATTTGACTGGTCAAACTTTGTGTTTAACTTAGTATTCTGTGCTACAACAGCTACCATTGTATCAGGTGCAATGGCTGAAAGAACAAAATTCTTATCTTACTGTATATATTCTGCAGTCATTTCAGCAGTTGTATATCCTATTGAAGCACACTGGACATGGGGCGGTGGCTGGTTAGCCCAGATGGGATTCCACGATTTTGCAGGTTCTAACTGTATTCATATGGTTGGTGGTATTGCTGCTTTAATCGGTGCTGCTATTTTAGGACCAAGAATTGGTAAATTTACAAAGGATAAAGATGGTAAGATTAAAGTTGGTGCTTTCCCTGGACATAATCTTGCACTTGGTGCATTAGGTGTATTTATTCTCTGGCTTGGCTGGTATGGATTTAACGGTGCCGCAGCAACTTCTGTTCCACAGTTAGGAGCAATCTTTGTAACAACAACAATTGCACCTGCAGTTGCAACTGTTGTATGTATGATTTTTACATGGATTAAATATGGCAAACCTGATGTATCAATGTGTTTAAATGCATCCCTTGCAGGTTTGGTAGCTATAACAGCTCCTTGTGATGTAGCCGATGCAACAGGTGCAATTATTATCGGTGCCGTATCCGGTGTTTTGGTTGTATTTGGCGTTTGGTTCTGTGATTATATAATCAGAGTTGACGATCCGGTTGGTGCTGTTGCCGTTCACATGATGAATGGTATCTGGGGTACACTTGCTGTTGGATTATTTGCAACAGATACAGCTCCTACTTACAGTCTTGCGGACAGTACAGGTGCTCCAATGCTTGGTTTATTCTACGGCGGCGGATTTAAGCTGTTAGGAATTCAGGCAATTGGTTTATTGGCAACAGCTGCCTGGACTACAGTTACAATGTTCATTACATTTACGATTATTAAGGCAATCTTTGGTTTACGTGTTACCCCTGAAGAAGAAATTCTTGGTTTGGATGCAACAGAACACGGTTTGGAGACAGCTTACGCAGGATTCTTAACATATGGCGACCGTATCAGCGGTGCTGCTATGGAGAGTGATTTGGCTCCATTTACACCGGAGGATATCGGCGAATCTATTACCGGTGCCGGTGTATCTGTGGATGATGCTGTTCCTGTTCAGGTTGTAGAAAACACAGCACCTGTTGCTTCTGACGTAAAACTGTCAAAGGTTGATATTATATGTAAACAGAGTAAATTTGAAGAGCTTAAAGCTGCATTAAATGCTGCAGGTGTAACCGGTATTACCGTAACCCAGGTACTTGGATGTGGTGCTCAAAAGGGTGCAACAAAGTACTATCGTGGTGTTGAAATGGAAATGTCTTTGCTTCCTAAAGTAAAGGTTGAAGTTATTGTAAGTAAGGTTCCTGTAGCCTCTGTTGTAAAAGCAGCAAAGAAAGCATTATATACCGGTAACATCGGTGATGGAAAAATCTTCGTATATGATGTTGAAAATGTAATCAAGGTTCGTACCGGTGAAGAGGGTTATGCAGCTCTTCAGGGCGAGAATTAAAGATATTAAAAGCTATATTGAAGTAAATATCAAAGCAAAGAAACAGAGGCCATATCATAATGATATGACCTCTGTTTTCATATGCTATATGATTCATACAATCATCCTTTAGAAGGCATCATTGCAATCACACGGCTTGCAAAATCATTAAAGTTCTGGGTTTGTAACACAACACGCCCCGGTCCGGTAAGCTTTGTGATAAATAAACCTTCTCCACCGAAGAAAATATTACCAAGCCCCTTTACTGTCTCCACCTCATAGCTTACAGTCTTATCAAAAGCAACAACATTACCGGTATCAACTTTAATAACCTCACCCGGTGCAAGCTGTTTCACTACCTGATCTCCATCAACCTCCAAAAATGCATAGCCGTTTCCGGATATATCCTGTAAAATAAATCCTTCACCACCAAACAGGCCGGCAGAGAATTTTTTTGATAGTGTAATACTTACGTTAACCCCCTCCTGGGCACACAAAAAGGCACGCTTTTGCGCAATAATACCCGGTGTTCCTGTTAAATTAACCGGAATCACATCTCCGGGAACTGTGGAACCAAATGCAATCTTTGCACCATCTCTGTTAGATGAATATGTAGCCATAAATAATGACTCACCGGCAAGCATACGTCCGATGCCCTTTGCAAGACCACCTTTTGTATTTGTCTTCATCTCAATTCCTTCTGTCTGCCATACCATACCACCACTCTGGGTATACATGCTTTCTCCCCGGTCCAATGTCACCTCCACTGCCGGAACTGTTTTTCCTACGATTTCATACTTCATATGACTCCCTCCTCTATCTAAGGCCTCTGTGGGCCATTTTTACATTCCTTTTGATTTCCTTGTACAAGCCTTCATAGCCTCAAATACAGCACTTCTCATCCCCTTGTCTTCAAGAACACGAACTGCTTCAATGGTTGTTCCCCCGGGAGAGCATACCATATCCTTAAGTTCACCGGGATGCTTTCCGGTCTCTAATACCATCTTGGCACTACCTAAAACTGCCTGTGCCGCAAATTCATATGCCTGTGATCTTGGCATTCCATCAGCAACAGCCGCATCAGCCATTGCCTCAATAAACATGAATACATATGCAGGAGAACTACCACTTACAGATGTAACAACATCCATAAGATGTTCAGGTACCACTTCACATTTTCCGAAGCTTGTTAATATTTTTTTAACCAAACAAAGAGCATCTTCCGTAATATATTCATTGGGACATGCCGCTGTAATTCCTTCCCCAACAAGTGCAGGTGTATTGGGCATACAACGAACTATTTTTAACGGTTTCCCAAACTGTTTTGATAACCACTCCAATGTCTTTCCGGGTGCAATTGTGATAATCAGCTTTGAATCATCCACAACATCCTTTACTTGTGAAATAACAGTCTCATAAAACTGTGGTTTCACCGATAAAAATAAAACATCTGACTCCCGGGCCACCTTAATGTTATCATCCGTTACACTTATATTTAAGGCATCCTTTATCCTGTCTCTGCTAACAGGGGATAAATCAGAACCAATAATATCTGATGCCATCGCAACTCCATTTGAAAGAATTCCATTCATAATTGCTGTTGCCATATTTCCACAGCCAATAAAACCTAATTTCATATTATTCCCACTCCTTTACAAACATGACTACAATATATTATATCACAATCATTCTTATCATAAAATAATTTTACATAAAAAAAGACACCGAACCGAGTCATGCTCAATCCGATGCCCTTATTTACCTAAAATAATGAATTGTAAGAAACTTAATTAAAGAGCTACACTACCCTGCTCACCATCGGCTGTGTAATATATCATTCCTTCTTCAGGCTTAACATAAATATTAAGCTCTTTAACCTTCTTACCTGTTGCAGCAACAACCTTAGCTATAATATCAGCAGTTGTTACTTCATATCCACAAGACTGGATGAAAACAGTCTCGGTAACCTTAGTAGTTGTCTTAGCAGCTGTCTTCTTAGCAGGTGCCTTCTTCTCTGCTGCCTTTGCTGTTGTCTTAGCAGGTGCTTTCTTCTCTGCTGCCTTTGCTGTTGTCTTAGCAGGCGCTTTCTTCTCTGCTGCCTTTGTTGCTGTCTTAGCAGGTGCTTTCTTCTCTGCTGCCTTTGCTGTTGTCTTAGCAGGTGCTTTCTTCTCTGCTGCTGCCTTTGTTGTTGTCTTCTTCTCTACAGTCTTTGTCTCTGCTTTAGCTGCTTCAGCCTTCTTAGCTGCTTCAACCTTAGCCATAGCTGCCTTAACCTGATCAGCGGTCTTCTTCGTAGTTGCCATAATAATATCCTCCACTTTCAATAAATGTATGTATGTAAAAAACTTATGTTGCTTGATTACATTGCAAATATTACTCCAAATAATAGGGTTTTGCAACTCTTTCGTGATTTTTCTATCTTATTGACAACCAAACAAGGAAAAGTAGGTTTTTTCGTGACAAATTGCACAAACAAAAAAGACCAAACCATTCTCTTTCTTTGAAACAATTGTATATTTTTACTCAGACAATAAAATATTAACGATCTCCTTTAAGTTCATTCCATTGGACGCTTTTAATAAAACAACATCCTCAGGGCGGAGAGTTGCCATAAGATAAATGGCAGCCTCCGGGTTGTCAGAAAAGGTATATACTTTAATATCACTTTCTGCCTCTTCTAATACCTTCTTAATATTCTGAGATAATTCTCCAAGCACAACCACTTCGTCCAGATTCTTATCTAATAAAAATTGTCCGATTTCTTTGTGATATTGCACTGCATTTTCACCCAGCTCAAACATATCTCCCAATACAGCCACCCGTCTTCCGGAGCATGGCATATCACACAAAACATTAATACTTGCTTTCATGGAATCAGGACTTGCATTATAAGTATCATCAATCATGGTAAATTTGTTATCTAAATGTAATATTCTCTGACGCTGGCCTTCAAAATCCTCAAATTCTTTTGCTGCCGCCTCCATAGAAATTCCATTCTCATTTGCAACTGCAAGAGCCACCACACAATTACCAACATTATGTTTTCCCAAAGTGTTTAATTTAACAGGAATCTCCTTGTCCCCGTGTACACATATAAATGTAGTATAGGATTCTGTTTCTCCCTCTTCACTGCCATGGTATTCAATGTCCTTTGCATAATAATCACACCAGTCACAGGTTCCATAAAATAGCGTTCTGCAATTTAGATTCTCTGTTTTTACCGCATCTTTTAACAAATCATCATCACCATTTAGAAAAAGTGTGCCGCCCTCTTTCATATAATGGGTTACAGACAGTTTTTGATGACGAATATTTTCTCTGGTTTTCATAAATTCAATATGGGCAACTCCTATGGTGGTTACCACCGCCATATCAGGCTCTACCATTTCCGATAAAATATCCATCTGTCCTTCTTCACTAATTCCCAATTCAAGTACTGCAATCTCATCCTTACTGCTCATTCGGGATAAAGTAATCGGGACACCTATTTGTGAATTCAAATTTTTCTCTGTATGAAATGTCTTCCTTCCGGCAGAAAGTGCTTTTGTTATCATTTCTCTTGTGGTGGTTTTCCCTACACTGCCGGTTACTGCAACAACAGGTAGTGTTGCATATTTCTGTCTGATGGCTGCGCCTATCTTTTGTAATGCATCCACCGTATTGTCTACACGAATATACGGTTTTTCCGATATTACAACACCATCATGATGAGAAGTTAAGGTCGCTGCACCCTTATCAAGAGCTGACTCAATAAAACGATGTGCATCTACTCTCTCTCCAATAATGGGCACAAACAAATCCCCTTCTTTGATTTCTTTGGAATTAATGCAAATATCCAAAACCGGTGTGTTTTCATCTCCACATAAAAGCACACCACCGGTCATATTTACAATATCCTTTACTGTTATATTTTCCATCATATTTCCTCCTGCTGCATCAATTGTTCCATATACTTTGCAACACCATTTTCTTCATTTGACAATATGACAGCATCTGCCATATTCAATATCTCAGGATGTGCATTGGCAACCGCATAAAAACAGTCACTGGCATCATATAATCCTTTGTCATTCAGATTATCTCCAAAACCTATGACACTTTCAAATTGACCCTTTTGGCGAATATAATCTACCGCTTCCTTCTTTGATGCTTTATCACTATATATTTCCAGCATATAATATTCTTCATTATATATATCAGGGTATAATGAAGCTCTTACACCTTTTACCACAGATAAATCCCGATAAAGACCTTTTAGTTTATCTTTTGTTTCCCGAAGGACACAATATATAATATCCTTATTCTTAACAAGGCTTAAATCTTCCACTTCCGTAAATTTCTTATTGTATTTCATAATCCGCTCATTTCTGAAATAGTTTAAAGATGTGGAATCTACACTATCATAATATGCAAAGAGTTCATGATCAGTTAATCCGTACAAGAAACAATTCAAACCTCTTACCTTAATCAATCCAAGCAGAACCATTACTACCGATTCACTAAGAACTTCTTTTTTTATATACCTCTTTGCCGTCATATCATATATCAAAACACCATTCATCATCATAACCGGCAAACGAAGATTTAATTTATCAATAATTTTTAAGGCAGTAGTAGGTGTCCTGGCTGTTGATATGGTAAAATCCAGTCCCTTTTCAATGGCTTTATTAATGGTATCAACGGTATACTCGCTAAGCTCTGCATCTTTATTTAACAAAGTTCCATCTAAGTCACTAACAAATAATTTTCTCATGTTCTCTCCTCATCTACAACATATTGACGATATCAATTTTTTATTATACCATATCTTCTATATAAACGCAAAAAATGGAGAAATGGATTTATGTACAACCCCAAAATTTCTGTACGGAGTCTGGTAGAGTTTATCTTCAGAAGCGGAGATATTACCGGAAAGGATGGTACCTTCTCAAAAGATGCCATGGCCGAAGGCAGTAGAATACATCGGAAAATACAAAGTAAAATGGGAATAGACTATGAAGCCGAAGTACCTTTAGCAATAGATATTATAAAACCGGATTTTATACTTACCATCGAAGGACGTGCCGATGGCATTGAAACGAAAAGCGGTCATGTTACCATTGATGAGATTAAAGGTGTATATAAAAAATTGGATTTATTGGAAGAGCCCATATATGTCCATAAGGCACAGGCCATGTGTTATGCCTATATATATGCCCATTCTAACGAGCTTTCCTCCATTACGGTTCAAATGACCTACTGCAATCTGGATACAGAAGAAATCAAGTGTTTTCAATACGACTATTCCTTTGAGGAATTACAGAAATGGTTCCGCGAACTTACAGAAGAATACTGTAAATGGACCCAGTTTGAAGCAGACAATATGCGTTTAAGAAATGATACAATAAAATCTCTTAAGTTTCCTTATGCCTATAGAAAGGGACAAAAGGATATGGCGGGTACCGTCTATTTATCCATCAGGGAAAAAACCAACTTATTCGTTCAGGCACCAACAGGTATTGGAAAAACCATGGCAGCACTTTACCCGGCTATTAAATCCATGGAAGAAGGATACGGTGAAAAAATATTTTATCTTACCGCCAAAACAATTGCCAGAAGCGTTGCCCTTGACAGTCTTAATACTTTAAGAAAAAAGGGACTTCATTTTCGAAGTGTGTTAATTACCGCAAAAGAAAAAATCTGTCCCTGGGATGAAGCCATATGTGACCCTGAGCACTGTCCTTATGCAGCCGGACATTATGACCGTATAAATGACGCCATGTATGACTGCCTTATTAACGAAGCAGACATTACCAGAGAGGTATTGACTGAATATGCCAACAAACACATGGTATGCCCTTTTGAATTAAGTCTGGATGTTAGTCTCTTTGTAGACGGAATCATATGCGATTATAATTATGTATTCGATAAAAGGGTAAAGCTCCGCCGTTATTTTGGAGAGGGAAATAAGGGACAATATTTGTTTCTTGTAGACGAAGCTCACAATCTGGTAGAACGGGCCTCTTCCATGTATAGTGCAGCACTTTATAAAGAAGACTTTCTAGCCGTCAGAAAATTACTTATGCCATATAACAAAAAGCTTGGAAATCTCTTATCTAAATGCAATAGCGAAATGCTTCAATACAAAAAAGCCTGTGCCGAAACAGAAAAAGGCTACATTTTGATTCAGGATTTAGAAGATTTTTATATTAAAATATTAAGACTCCACGGACAAATGGAAGCCTTCATGGAGGAGATAAATGAAATTGAAAATCTCCGACCATATAAAAATGATATTCTGGATTTTTATTTTAAACTGAATCAGTTTTTAAATATCTATGAAGTACTTGATGACAGCTATGAAATCTATGGGGAACAAATCAGTGATACTTCATTTATGATAAAGCTATACTGTATTCATCCTGCAACAAATTTGACAGAATGTATTGATAAAGGAAATGCTACCATATTCTTTTCTGCAACCATGCTGCCAATTAATTATTATAAGGAATTACTGCACAATGATGAAAAGGATTACGCCATCTACATCCCATCCCCTTTTCCAAAGGAACACAGAGGACTTTTTACAGGTGTTGATGTAAGCAGCAAATACCGGTTACGAGGGCCTATCCAGTACAGGAAAATGGCACAATATCTGGATATACTTGCACATAGCAGACCGGGAAAATACATGGCTTTTTTCCCTTCCTATAAAATGCTTGAGGATGTATATAATGCAGCTTTTGCAAACGGATATCTCTCTGACATAGATGTAATCAAACAAACTGCTAATTTATCAGAAAGTGAACGGGAAGACTTTCTTAACCGTTTCAAAAATTGCGACAAACCTGTACTTGGATTTTGTATTTTAGGGGGTATTTTCTCTGAAGGGATTGATTTGGTTGGTGAATATCTGATTGGAACCGCAATCATCGGAACCGGTCTTCCAATGGTATGTAACGAAAGAGAAATCCAGCAGCAGTATTTTAATCGCAGACAATCTAACGGTTTCGAATATGCCTATCTGTATCCCGGAATGAATAAGGTACAGCAGGCAGCAGGACGTGTCATCCGGACTATGGAAGACAAAGGTGTGATTCTTTTACTAGACGACCGTTTTATAACAAAACAGGTAGTAGATACTTTTCCTGCAGAGTGGACAGATTACAAGGTTGTAACATTAGATAATGTAAGAGAAGAATTAAATATGTTTTGGAACAATCTATAAAACCGGATTGCAATTTACACAATCCGGTTTTAATCATTCCATATTATATTACTACAATTTAACTACAGTTAATATTATTCCGTATAATAAACAATTTTTCTGCCAATGGCATCCGCAGTTTCTTTATCTGTTAATTTTTCAAGTAAGGTTAATCCAAAGTCCACACAGGTTCCCATGCCCCTGCTTGTAATAAACTGACCATCACATACAACTTTATCTGTCTTTTTATTTGCAGATAAAAGCCCGTCTTCCATTCCCGGATAACAGGTTGCATCTTTTCCCTTTAAAAGACCCATTTCACCATAAACAGTAGGTGCTGCACATACTGCTGCAAGGTATTTACCTTCCGAATCATAACGGCGGATTAATGCTTCCAAACCAGTGTGTGCCTTAAGATTTGGTGTGCCGGGAATCCCTCCCGGTAAAATAATCATATCTCCATCATTTAAATCCTGATGCTCGAATACAAGATCCGCACGTACAGTAACATTGTGGGAACTGGTTACGTCATAATCACCGGTAACGGATACTGTCTTACAGTCCACGCCGCCTCTTCTTAAAATATCTACAACTGTCAATGCTTCCACCTCTTCAAATCCTGTGGCAAAAAATAAATATGCTTTCTTCATGGTTTCCTCCTAAAATACGTTGTACAACTTAGACTTTCGCATAATAAAATATGCAATATTTATAATTCTTATATCAAACTATGCAAACAAAGTCAACCATATAGAAGATATAACGTCAGTCATAGACATTTTTAGAAATCTGTGTTATGGTTACCCAAGAACCTACACTGATTTTTATTTTAGAAATGGAGTCATTGCTTTATGGAAATAGAAAGAAAGTTTTTAGTTTCAAAGGAAGCTTTACCGGATAATCTGGAACAATATAAAAAAAACGAACTGGAACAGGCATACATTATAACAGAGCCTGTACTTAGAATCCGAAAGAAAAATAACGACTATATTCTAACCTATAAAGGACAGGGATTAATGAAAAGGGAAGAAATAGAGGTATCCATACCAAAAGATGCCTATGAAAAACTGCTTTCCAAAACAGAGGGAAACATCATTACCAAAACCCGTTATGTCATTCCCGAAGAAAACCGGCTTACCATAGAGCTGGATATTTTCCATGGTGATTTTGAGGGACTTTACATTGCTGAAGTAGAGTTTCCGGACGAAGAATCCGCACAAGCTTATCTTCCACCGCTGTGGTTTGGAAAAGAAGTTACACAGGAAAACACATACCATAACTCTACTCTTAGCAAAATGGATAAAGAATCTATACAGAATCTGGTATCCTCTTTATAGGAAATATTACTTTTCTCATAATCGAGAAGGTAATTAATATTTCAAAAACATTTCCGGCAAACATCAGCGTAGCATTTCCAATACAACAGGTAATTGCATAAACAAGAGTACCAATTGCCTGTGCATAAACAGAGGTTTTAAATACCTGACCAAATGATGTAGGCAGCATAAACATTTTGACATAAACCAACATAAATAATGAGTAAAACAATCCCATCATTAAGTATTTACTCAATTCAAAGAAATACATCACGATAAGCATAGTTACAATGCCAAAGTATACAAATCCCACATTATCAATAATAGTTTTGTTTGTAATTGTTATATCTTTCCATTCCGAAAACAATGCTTCCTGGGTTTCCCCTGTAAATCCTGTATATTCATTATATACAAGCATATTGGTCTTACTGATAAGCACCGCCTCTACTACCCCTTTAGGTACATCATCATTGGTAAACTTCTTTACATCCGTATCTATAAGGACATAGACTCCACTTAATTCATCATCTTTTTCTATCCGTTTTTCCAATGTAAACTCACCATTTTCCAAAGAAAATTCCGGAACCTCGTTTATGATTATATCCTTCATTCCACCCATCCCCGCAATTAATGCAACGGTAGGAATCACATAACGAATCATAGTACACAGAAAAATCAAAAGAATTGTAAACCAAACTACTTTATTTGTTTTTTCCTTTAATATTTTTCCGTATTCTTTTGGAGAAAACATTGCAATCAGAAATCGATCTGCCACTGTTATTTTTTCATTATTATTCTCTACTTCAGAATTATTCGTCTCCATAAAAACCTCCAAATCTAAAGAACACTTCTGCCCTATTTCCTCCAATTCTAATATACATTTATATCTTCTTCACCGGTTTCCATTAAATCATTGTCCAACATTGGTAAGATAATTGTAATAACCGTACCCTTTCCCTCATGGGAAATAATCTCTGTCTGTGCTTTACATGCATTTTCCAGTGTAGAAAATAATCGAAGAACGGATGTATTACTTTTATTCTTTAATTTCTTTTTATCAAAGCCAATTCCATCATCAATTATCTGAATTGCATATCCCTCTGCTCGCATATAAGTTCTTACTACAATATTTCCCGCATTGTTTTTTGCAGAAATACCATGCTTCACTGCGTTTTCAACCAAAGGCTCAATACTGTGTCTTGGGATTTGAAAATCAGTCACTTTACATTCAATTGCAAACTTCAGGTTTCCATTTCTGGTTTTTTGCAGCTGCAAATATGCCAGTATATGTTCTAACTCCTCAGAAAAGGGAATGGTACTTCCCTGACTTTCCATCGCTTTTAAATTATTTCTCAAATAAACAGAAAAATAATATATCATTTTTACACTATTTGACGAACCACTCTTAATCAGGCTCTGTAGTGTATGTAGAGACGCAAACAACAAATTGGGATTAATCTGCTCAATTATATTCTTACGAACCTCTTCTTCACTGTAAGGAAGTTCTATTTCTTTAGGTTTTACATATAATGCTTTCTTTAATCCAACAACAAGAATAAACAACTCATAAACAGTAATACCAACAGGAAGGAAAATATCATTAAATGAGATATCCCTGCCTACAACAGTCATAACAACCTGAATTATGATACCAGCAAGCAAAGTAATATTTGCATATAAAACAGGCTTACTTTCCTGCCTGTTATAATCAACAACCGTAACGCAAAATGCCACTGTGCATCCAATCACAGTCACTACATATAACCATTTACTCACAGTATATACAGTATCCAGACGAACCAAACCAAAAAACTGAAAAACCATAATGCTGATAAAATATATAAGATATAGCAAGGACCCTATATCCAATAAAGATATAACCCTCTTTTTATAGGTAAAACAACGGCATACCAACAAATGAAGCATTGCAAGTATAACAATCAGACATATTTTTACCATATATATTCCATAATTCCAGCCGGTTATTATGGGTAAAAAGGAGCCTTGTAAAATACTTAACAAACCAATAACCAATCCCTGCAGACTACCATATAGCAATCCATTTTTTGCCACATCCGTGTTCTTAATGAAACCATATGTTACCAACATACAGATACATACCAAGATAAGCAAAAGTCCCCAAATAATCTCTCTCATATTATCCCTTGCAATCTGTCCATATAATTGCAATTTATTTCCTGCATATATTTTAGGAACCTCTAAGGATGTCTGATTTTCTCTGTTAAAAACCAGGACAATACTTCTATTATGGTATTCCGGTAATATGGGGACTACATGATAGGACTCAAGTCTGTTATCCTGCATATCACTTTCATAGATAACAAAATCATCTATCTTTACCTGTACCGGCTGACTCTTTGTCTTAAACACCAAATATACATTCTCATTTGTCATATCAGGCACACGGTGATAAAACAGAAAAGAATCCCCGTCCTTTGCATCAAAGGATAAAGGGAAACTGACAATCTCCGTATTATCCTTTTTCTGATACAGCCAGCCGTCGGAAAAATCGTCTAACTGCTGAACCGACTGACCACCTTCAAGTCTGGGACTATCCTTAATACCAAACAGAAAAAAGAACAAGCCACCTGTTATTATAATTAATAACAGCATAATATGTAATTGTCTGTCCTGCAAACGAAACATATCCCGGTTCCTTTCTAAAATTACTGGATTAGGCAATTATATCAGTCCATAATATTTCAAAGCATTAGCAATACCGTCATCATCCACATCACTTGTAATATACTCTGCTACTTCCTTTACTTCATTTACACCATTACCCATACTGACAGGATGTGGTACATATTGTAACATTTCCATATCATTAATGGAATCTCCAAAGGCATAGCATTCCTCTTTGTCAGCCTTTAGGTGTTTTTGCAAAAATTCAATTCCCGTGGCCTTTGAGCAACCCAAAGGCACCGCCTCCACCACAGCTTCACCATGGGGAATCAAATGGAATTCCTTTCCGAAACATTCCATAAAGGAATCCATATCACTACCCGGTAATTTGGAAGTGGTAAATTTGTCATAGATAAGAGCAGGGTGGGTATAATCTTCAATCGGCATGTTGGAATTATGTCCAAAATAATCGTAAATAAACTCTAAAAAAGAGCCCGGTCCATGATCACCATCAATAAATAACTGATTTTTTCCTTCATATACAGTTCCTAAGTTCCATTCATGAATTTGCTTTGCATAAGTCTCACACAACCCTTTTTCAATCTGTGTATGAAACAATGTTTTCCCTTCATATTCGATATATGTTCCACAACCACAAACAAATCCGTCAAAAGGAAATTCCAATAACTTCCTGTCAATTGCAGTTTTAACCCGTCCTGTATTTATAAATATTTTATGACCATTTTTCTTAGCTTCCAGTAATGCCTTTTTGGTACTTTCAGGAAATTCATGTATAGAATCCAATGTAATTAATGTTCCGTCAATATCAAAAAATAACAATGCACCCATGGTTCATCCTGCTTTCTATTTACATCTGCTTTAATAAGTTTACCATTTCAATGGCACCCAGTGCACAATCATAACCTTTATTTCCTGCCTTTGTACCGGCACGTTCAATTGCCTGTTCAATGTTTTCGGTAGTAACAATACCAAACATAACCGGAACACCGGTATTCATGGAAACCTGGGCAATTCCCTTTGATACCTCATTACATACATAATCATAATGACTGGTAGCTCCACGAATCACAGTGCCAAGACAGATGACTGCATCATATTTTCCGGACTCGGCCATTTTCTTTGCTGCAACCGGAATTTCAAAGGCACCCGGTACCCATGCTAATGTAATATTATCCTCCGGAACATCATGGCGGGTTAATCCATCCATAGCTCCTCCAATTAATTTAGACACAATAAATTCATTAAATCTTGCAGCAACTATACCAATTTTCATGTCATTTGCTACTAATTTTCCCTCTAATGTTTTCATCACTTTCATTCCTTTCTATCTTCCATGCCTTCAGGCATATTGTACTGATGGTTCATATATTCATCTATCCTATCATGAACACATTTATATATACCTGTAAAAGTATACCCTATTTTTCCCGATTTGGAAATATCTATTTCCGTTTCCTATTCTTATTATTGGATATTCTTTTTTCTATTCATATCGATTGGATGTCACACATATTGAACAACATTTCCCTTTATCACTATAATATTTCTTTTCCTGATTCAGATATAAGGTATCGGAAGCTACAGCATTTCCATCAGCATCATACAGGCATCCACTATAAACAGTAAAATCAACCGTTCCTTCATGGGTTACTTCTTCTATGTATAAAAGTGCAAACTCCGTATCAAAATAATCTCCCTTTAATACTTCTTCCGTATTATGGAATTCAACATTCCCACCAATGATTTCATTATAACCGGAACAATTGGCAGCAACGGTAGCCCATGTATGTGTTTCACAATAATGGACAAGCGGACGATAAAATCCAAAATAACCTATGATAAACATCCCGGCAAATATCAGGATGAGAATTATAATAACTTTGTTTCTCTTTTTGTTTTCTTCCATTTCCAATCACCTCTATAATTCGGTTAAGTTTTTCCTAAATCCCCCCGGTATCCTTCCTCATAGCTTTTTATATCCACCATTCAGGCGTAATCTCACCTAATTTAACAATTTTTTCATTTTCATAATCCAACATGATTTCAATATCTTTGTAGGACTCCGGCATTAATTGAACCATCAATTCCCTACAAGCCCCGCATGGTGCACCTGTATTCCCATCCGGTAGTATTGCCAGAACTTTGTCTATCTCCTGTTCTCCATTTGTTATCATATTAAATATTGCATTACGTTCTGCACATATGCCAAGAGTTGAACAAGTATCAATACAAACACCTGTATATATGTTTCCCGACTTTGAAAGAATAGCAGCACTAACTTCCCCCGCTGTAACATATTCAGATATTCTTCTTGCATTAAGCGCTAATTTTGCATTTTCATAAAGTTCCTTCCAAATCTTTTCCATAATATTTTTCCTTTCCCTGATATCATTTTCTTCTATGAATTTTCGTCAATAACATCATTATACTCCTTTTCTATCAATTTCTATATTATTCTGTAACCGGACGATTCATCATGTAGAACGAAAACCTGGCCTTATCCACCAGCTGCCCCTTATCATCGTAGATATTTGCTTCATAAAGGGACACATGTTTACCCTGACGAATCTCCACAGACTCGCAAATGATATATTCTGTATCCATAGCAGGAATAATATATTCCATCGAGCCATCAATTGTAGAAGAAAATACTCCATAAGTACATGCTGCAA